>JAJEFG010000021.1 GCA_022820545.1 Acidobacteriota bacterium
GCGCCGGTCTTCAGACCGGCACCGCGTAACCCCACGTGTCCCCACCGCGCGTACGGCTTGGAACGCCGGTCTCCAGACCGGCACCGCGGCGCTCCGCGCCGCGCACGGCGTAACCCCACGTGCCCTCACCGCGCGTACGGCTTGGAACGCCGGTCTCCAGACCGGCACCGCGGCGCTCCGCGCCGCGCGCGGCGTAACCCCGCGCGCCCTCACCGCGCGTACGGCTTGGATCGCCGGCTTCAGCCGGCACGCGCTGGCCGCATGCCACCACAACGCGCATTGCCGCCCGGACGTTATCGTGATCCCCCAGTGCAAAACCTCTACGGCCTCTCCCGCGCAGAGCTGCTCGCCCTTGCCGAGAACCTCGGCCTCCCTCCCTACCGGGGCCGCCAGCTCTTCCGTCACCTCTACTGGCACGGCCAGACCGACTTCTCGGGGATGACCGACTTCTCCGCAGCCCTGCGGGACGACCTCGCCTCCCGCTTCCGGATCGCGCACCCCCGGATCGTGGAGTCGTCGCAGTCCGGCGACGGCGCCGTCAAGCTGCTCATCGAACTCGAGGACGGCCTGCTGGTCGAAACCGTGGCGATCGGCAGCCGGCGGGACGCGGCGGGGGGCAAGTCGGGAAGAGCCCAGGGCGCGGAGGGCGACGCGTCCGACCTGACGGTCTGCGTGTCCACCCAGGTCGGCTGCCCGCTGGCGTGCACCTTCTGCCGCTCGGGCGCCATCCCGTTCCGCCGGAACCTCACCCCCGGCGAGATCGCCGCCCAGGTACTCCTCGCGGAACGCGCCGCACCGGAAGCGGCCAAAGGGCGGCGGAACGTCGTCTACATGGGGATGGGCGAACCCCTGCTGAACACCGACGGAGTGATCGCTTCGCTCGCCCTCCTGACCGACCCCGAGGGCTTCGACATCCCGCCGCGCCGGATCACCGTTTCCACGGTGGGCCTGCCGGAGGAAATCGCCCGCCTGGGCGCCGCGGCGCCGCAGGTGGGCATCGCGATCAGCCTGCATGCCGGCGACGACGAGACGCGCGGCCGCTTCATGCCCATCGGCCGGCGTCACCGCATGCCGGAGATCTTCGCGGCGCTGGAGAACCTGCCGCCCTCGAACCGCCGCATCACCATCGAGTACGTCCTCCTCGGCGGCGAGAACGACCGCCCGCAGGACGCCCGGGAACTCCTGCGGCAACTGCGCCGGCTGGCCGCGTCCGGGATCCGTCCTCACGTCAACCTGATCGCCTTCAACCCCTGGGGGGATCCTGCCCCCGGCCCGCCGCACCGCCCGGGAACCGAGGAGGACGCCGAGCGCTTCCTCGCGAGCGTGTCGGCCGCGGGGTTCGTCGCCACCCTCCGCCGCAGCCGCGGCCGGGACGTGTTGGCTGCCTGCGGCCAACTTGCGGCTACGCCCGCATGACTCCTGGAATCCGGGGTCGGTTGGCCGTTCGGTTCGATGCTTCCAAGACTGCGTGGTCCGCATAAACTCGCATCGTCGGTACTAGACACGAGCGACTGTGAGGAGGTGAGGTTGAATGTTCCTGCATCACGAGCAGCTCGAATTCGGAGACAAGTTCAAGGAATACCGAGCGCGGGAGCTCTATCGGCGCGTTCCGGTAGGCGAAACGAAGGAAGACCGCATTCGTCCAACGGACCTTTTGCACCAACTGGAGCAGTGCGACCCCAAGTTCTGGAGCCAGGGGCAAATGCGCAGGTACGTTGAGGAACTCAAGAAGAAAGGCCTACTCCAGATGGTGCAAGGAGGGGGGATATTTCGAAGTTCTAGGAAACAGGACACATTCTCAGAACGCCACCTATATGCTCCAATGATCACCGAAATTGAAACAGGATGGGTCGCAGCTTCGCATCACAAGTATCTGGGTGAACACAACTTCTGTGAAGTCCTCGATACTTCAGAAGGCGGTGGTCGTCCGGACGGCTCCTGGAGACGGCCGGACATCACACTCGTCGGAGGAAGGGAGATTCCCTACGTCCCTGGCAACTTCATCGATGTCGTTACGTTCGAGGTAAAGAAAAACGACCTTCCGCTAATGGGCGTCTATGAGGCATTCTCCCATCAACGTGCGGCAAACTACTCCTACGTCGTCTACTGGTTTCCACAGATACTAGGTAGACCGAATCCGCATAGGATCGCTGAGATTCAGGAAGAGGCCCAGCGATGCGGGGTGGGTGTCATCCTTGCGGGGCAGGAGGATGATTACGGCCTATGGCAGGAACTTGTCCGACCAAAGAGAATTGACCCCGATCCACAGGTCATCGAAGACTTCTTGACGAAACAGTGCAGTGCGATTCGGGACAACCTCCTGACGTGGATCAACCGCGGCGCGGTAGTACACCCCCCCATAGAGGGACCGCCAACCGACGAGGACTTCACGAAACTCCAACTGTCCAAAGAGGAGCAACAGATAGCTCGCGCGATGTATGACAAGCTTAGAGACAGCGGGAAGGGGTGGACGCACTTTCGGCATTCCCTGGCTTCACCTCTCGAGGACTCCGTTATCAGAAGAGTTCGGAATGCGATGCGCGACATGGGGTTCATACGGACGAGCCAGGGAGGTGGACTGTACGTCCGGCATACCGACTAATGGGTGAGGATTGACGAGCGCGGCGCGTCCTGCACTCAACGCGAGCAGGGACTGGACGCGACTCCAAGGGGCCGCGCGGATTTCGGCCCGCCGCTGCGGCGGCCGGCTTGATGTCACCTGCAGATCTGGAACTGGTCTACCAGCGACAAAGTGTGGTGTCCCTGTGGGGTTGAGGTGTTCACAGAGCAGTCTCCTCTGGGTTGTGCTGTTGGCTTGTGGCGGCGCGCGTCGCTCGAAGGCCCACGCTCGACCACACCGGCGTGGCTAATCTACGCTTGCGGCGGCGAGATTGCGGTCGGCCGTGGTGCCGGGTCATGCCCCAATCCGTTGAGCGCTCTTGTGTGATCCTCAAGTCGGCGTGGCTGTTTCCGTCCCACCCGTCGCATAGGATGCGCCCCGATTCCGAATGTCCGATCCGCCGACGAACGCCGCCGAGTTGCTGGACGCGCTGGTCACCCGCGGGGTCGCCGACGAGGCCCGGCACCTGCCGGGCGCGGAGCGGACGGTGCGGCTGCAGGTTCACGGCATCCAGGTCGCCCACCTCCGCCTGAAGACGAGGAGCAAGTCCGCAGGAAAGAAGGTCGAGCGGTTCTGGAAGGACCGCGTCGGCAACACCGCGCTCCGGCTCCTTGCCGTCAGCGACGACCCGGACCCGGCGTCCACGGCCAGGGGCGCGCTCCTCGTCTTCGGCCCGCGCCCGGCGACGCCCCTCCGGGCGCTCCCCGCCGGCGTCCTCCTTCGCGTTCTCCGTGACGCCGACCGGCAGGACTCCGGGCTCGGGGCGACGCGCCATCTCGCGGCGGCGCTCGCCCGCTACGACCGGTCGGAGCTTCCCGGCCTGCTCGTCCGGGGCCTCCTCACGACCCACACCCTGACCGAGCGGTTCCGCCGATCTGCGGCATGGGAGGACGCGGCGACGGCGGTCGCCAACCTCCGACCTGGACGGGATTGGGACGACACCTTGCAGGCGCTCGGCTACACCCTGGAGAAACTCCCCGACCGAGGCTGGCTGTCCCGCGCCGGGAACACCCCCACCGCGGTGGTGCTCCCGCGCGCCCCCGGCGCGGACCTCGCGCAGCTCGACGCCGACGGCCGTCCCCCGGAGGGCCGGCTCGTCGAACTCTGCAAGCAGCACGGGGCTCCGTACGGACTGCTTGCCAGCGGCGGTCGGCTGCGCCTCTTCGACGCGGGCTCTCCGGCTGCGACCTCGGAGTGGATCGAACTCGACACCGGCGCGCTGGTGGCCGAAGACCGCCCCTATCTCGCCGCGCTCTCTCCGCGCTACTTGATCGAGGGCGGCTTCCGGAAGCTCCAGTCGGAAGCCCGCGATTACGGCGCCCAGCTCTGGAAACGGCTCGACCTCCGGATCCGCGACCGGGCGCTGCCGGACCTCGCGCGCGGGCTCGATGGCTGGGCCGCCGAGACCGGCTTCGACACGGCCGACGAAGCGCGGCGGGAGGATCTCCGGCACGCCTCGCTGACGCTGCTGTTCCGGCTCATGTTCCTGCTCTACGCCGAGAGCGCGGGCTTCCTGCCGGTCGGGAACCCGGTGTATCGGGGCGTGTACCTGACCGGGCTGGTAGGCGAGGCGCGAGACACCCGAGAACAGCTCGGCAAGCGTTCGACGGCGCTCTGGTCGCGGTTCCGGCTGCTCGTCGACGCCATGCGCGAGGGGAACCCGGCTTGGGGCGTGCCCGCCTACAACGGCGCGCTCTTCCATCCGTCTGCGCTGCCGGGTGCCGCGCTGCTCGAACATGTCCGCCTGACGGATCCCGAGTTCGCCGGAGTCCTGATCGCGCTCGGCTTCGACGACGCGGCGGGCCGCGGGGTGGACTACTCGAGCCTCGAAATCGGTCACCTCGGCCACATCTACGAGTCGCTACTGAGTCTCAACCTGTCCGTTACCGACCAGCCCGTCCGCTACGACGCGCAGAAGGACGAATACCGGCACGAACACCGGGCCGGAGGTATTCCGCCGGGGTGCCTGCTCTGGCAGACGAACGAAGGCGGAAGGAAGGCGGGCGGGGTGTACTACACGCCGACGACACTGGTCCGGCACCTGGTGGACCGCACGGTGCGCCCCGCCTACCGGGAACATCTCGCGAACGTTGAGAAGACGGCTGTCTCGGCCCCGGAGCGGGCAGCGGAAGAGCTGCTCGACTTCGCCGTGGTGGACCCCGCGTGCGGGAGTGGGCACTTCCTCGTGCAGGTGGTGGACGCGCTCGCTGACGAGGCCGCGCGGTTCCTCGCACGCTGCCCCCTGCCGGCACTCGCTCAGGCGATGGAGAACCTGCGGGAGGGCGGCGCCGACGGTCACGTCGAGGATATGGCGCTCCTCCGTCGGCTGCTCGTCAAGCACTCGGTCTTCGGGGTGGACGTGAGCCCGATGGGGGCCGAGATCGCCACCCTCTCGCTGTGGCTCGCGGCGTTCGTTCCCGGACTGTCGCTTTCCTATCTGGGGCGGAACATCCGGACCGGGAACTCCCTGATCGGAGTCGCGGATCCCTTCACGGTGGTCAAGCCGCACACCTTCGACGCGAAGCGGTTCGAGCGCCGTTTGCAGCAAGCTGCCGCGGCGGTGGCGCGCGTGGCGGCGGGGCAGGACCGCACGCCGGCGGAATACGACCAGAGCCAGGCGGCAGACCAGGCCGCCACCAACGCGACCGCCGGTCTCCAGAACGTGTTCGATCTCTGGACGGCCGAGCCTTTCGGCCAGCCGGGGAACCGCCATCGGGTAACGGGGGAGGGGTTTCGCATCGTCACGGGCGATGAGGATCTCCCGGAATCCCTCCTGGAACGGGTCGAGCGGGCGTCCGCTTCCGCGCGGGAGCATTCCTTCCTCCACTGGGCACTCGCGTTTCCTCGGGTCTTCTCCCGGGAGCGGCCGGGTTTCGATGCCATCGTCGGAAATCCTCCGTGGGAGGAGGTCACCGTGGAGGAACTCGGCTTTTACACGCTTTTCCTGCCGGGGGTGAACTCCCTGCCGGGAGCGGAGAGAGAGCAGGCGGTAGCCGACCTGTGCGGGAAGCGGCCGGACCTCCCCGACCGCCTGCTTGCCGAGCAGGAGCGCGTCAAGGCCGAGCGCGCGGCGCTTGCGAGCGGGGAGTATGAGTCCACCTCCGGCGACCCGGATCTCTACAAGTACTTCTGCCAGCGCTACCGCGCGCTCCTGCGACCGGGTGGATACCTGGGTGTGGTACTGCCGCGGTCGGCGTTCAACGCCAAGGGATCCTTACGCTTTCGTGATTGGCTCCACGAGAAGACCACTGTTCAACGGGTGGACTTTCTGCTGAACAAAGGCCGATGGGCCTTCGATACTGAGCCGCGATATTCGATCGGCCTTTTGGTGGCCCGAAACAGTCCGGCTCCGGGGGCCCACCGTATCGAGATCGCCGGCACCGCGGATTCGACAATCGCCTGGAAGCGACAGACGGACGGAGAGGGCATCCAGGTATCGGAATCGGCCTTCGGCCCAGATCGCCAGCACCCGATGGTCCGCTGCCAGCGGGAGGCGGACGTCTTACGGAAGGTCCGGGTTGGTTGCCCGTTCCCGTTCGGCCCAGGCGGGCGCTGGAAGTGTTTCGCCGTCGCCGAGCTGCATGAAACGCATGACAAGGAATTCTGGCAGTCCGGGACCGGCAGTCGGCAACTCTGGAAGGGAGAGAGCTTCGACCAGTATGCCCCGCATGGACGGCTTGCGCGGCCCTGTGAGGAGAGTCCGGCGCTGCAGGGAAAGATTCGCAAACCGCGTCCGGGAAGCGGACAAATCCTTCGAACGGTGGCGCTCCAGAGTAGGCGCGATGCCGTTGTACGTGAATCTGAGCGTGCTCGAGTAGCGTTCCGCGACTTGAGCCGCAGCACGGATTCACGGACTGTGCGCGCCTGTGTCGTCCCGCCGCGGGTATTGCTTAACAACACCGCTCCGTATCTCACTTTTCTCCAGGGGAGTGAGTCCACTCAGGCCGTCGCCGTCGGGATTCTCAACAGTCTTCCCTTCGACTTTCAGGCGCGACGATACGTCGAACTCCATCTGAACTTCTTCATTCTCGAAGGACTCATTGTTCCCGATCTAGATGACGAAGACTTCAACGTGATCTCCGGCACGGCTGCGAGGCTTTCGGCCGCGGACGATCGGTTCGCCGATTTCGCTGCGGCGACCGGCGTTCCGCACGGACGGCTCCCCGATGCCGAACGCGAACGCTTGCGCATCGAGATTGACGCCCGAGTCGCTCGCGCCTGGGATCTGGACGAAGACGATCTGGACGTCATGTTTCAGGATTTCACCACTCGCGCGGTTCCGGTCCCCTACCGCACCGCTCTTCTACGCCGGTTGAGCGAGCTTGGGGAGGAATGCGCCTGATGGCCCGTCCCGAGCTGATTGACAACCGTCCGTCGAACACCCACGGGGACGCGCTCAATTTCTTGGCGCGCGACGAACGCGCGAAGTACCGCCTCTCGGTAGCAACCGGCTACCTGAACCTCGCGGGACTCCGCCACCTCGCCCGAGCGACGGAGGGCGGCCGGTCCGTTCGCCTCCTGCTCGGAGCGGCGCCCGCGGCTGGCAGCGAAACCTCCCCCTTCGAGGCGTTTAACGACTACCTGACGGAACTCCAAGCCGACCGGAATCTCGCCGGCTTTCCGCCGAGCCGCGCCGCGCGCGAACTGGGATCGGTGCTCGACTGGCTGCGCCGCTCGGATGTGGAGGTTCGCCGCTACCTGAAGCAGTTCCTCCACGGTAAGGCGTACCTCTTCGGCGACGCCGCCGACTCCCGCGCCGCCCTCGTCACCTCCGCCAACCTCACGGCGGCGGGCCTGTTCAGGAACCTCGAACTCGGCCTCGCCCATTACCAGCCGAATGTGACGCGTGCGGCCATCGAATGGTTCGATGCGCTGTGGAGCGACGCGCCCGACTACAGGGACGACCTCATCGAAAGGCTCGGCGGCGCCGCCACGCTCCGCCTCGCCGACCCCTGGCTGGTGTTCCTGCGAGCGCTGCTGGAGTTGTTCGGCGACGACCCGGAGGCCGAGGAGGCCGTCCGCCCCAGCAAGGTGAACCTCGCCGCGTTCCAGTGGGACGGCTACCGGCGGGCACTCCAGATCGTCGAGCGGCACCACGGGGTCGTCTACGCCGATGGGGTCGGCACCGGCAAGACCGAGATCGGCCTCGCGTTTCTGGAGGAATACGCGCTCCGCAAGGGCCAACTCGCGCTCGTCATCGTGCCGGCGCAGCTCAAGGCGGAATGGGAGGGGCGGATTGACCAAGCCGGGCTTCCTGGGCAAGTCGTCAGCTACCACGAACTCGCCGCCGACGAGCAGCTTGCCCCACCGGACACGCCGAACCGAAGCCGGAACCTCCATCTGGACAAGGACGCCTACCGTCTCGTGCTGGCGGACGAGGGCCATTCCTTCCGGAACCCGGACACGAACTGGCACCGGGCGCTCTCGCGGCTGATGGGCGGGACCCAGAAGGACCTCGTGCTGCTCACCGCGACCCCCATTAACAACGGCCTCTGGGACCTCTACCATCTGGTGATGGCGTTCGCGCGCCACGACCGGGCGTTCGCCGGACACCGCATCCGCTCGCTGCGGAAGCTGTTCCTTGACGCTGGCGCGAACGAGCGGGAGCCGGAGAACCTCAATCCCGACGCGCTCTTCAAGCTGGCCGACCTGGTGAGCGTTCGCCGCGACCGGCGTTTCATCGAGGAGCGGTATCCGAACGCCGTCTTCCCCGACGGCACTCCGGTCCGTTTTCCGACACCGGAACTGACGACGGCCCGCTACGACCTCGACATCGCCTATCCGGGACTCGTGACGGAGATCACCGGCGGCATCGAAGGCCTGAGGATGGCGCGCTATCGACCGAGTGCCTACCGTCGCGGCGGCAAGGAGTCAGCGAGCGAAGAAGGGCTCGCCGGCCTGCTCCGCTCGGGGATCCTCAAGCGGTTCGAGTCCTGCTGGGACGCCTGCCGCCGCACCGTGGGACGCATCGTGGAGGCGCACGAACTCTTCCTGGACGCCTGGAAGGAAGGGTTCGTGCTCGGCGGGGAGGCGCTGCGGGCGGCCGCCGCGATGGAGAAGGAAGAAGCGGGCCTCGCGGAGTCGCTGGCAGAAGGTTTCGCCGAGGACGACCGCACCCCGGTCGCGGAGTTCGATCCGGCCTACGCGAAGGATGTGGCCCGCGATCTCGAAGCGCTGCGGCGCATCGCGGAGCGGCTGGGCCGGCTGAGTGCCGACGGCGATCCCAAGATCGAGACGCTGCGGACGCTTATCGAGGATTCGCCCTCCGACAAGGTCATCGTCTTCTCCACGTTCGCGGACACTATCCGCTACCTGGACGAGCACCTGCCGAAGGTGATCGCGGGCCGCGAGAGGATCACGGTGATCGGAGGCGACACTGACCCCGACCAGCGGACGGACATGCTGGCTCGCTTCTGCCCCAAGACAGTCGTCCGGGAGGACTACGAGCCGGACGAGGGCCAAGTGGACCTGCTGCTGAGCAACGATGTGCTCTCGGAAGGCCAGAACCTCCAGCAGGCGGCGGCGGTGATCAGCTACGACATGCCTTGGAACCCGCAGCGGGTAGTCCAGCGCTACGGGCGAGTGATCCGCCTGAAGAGCGACCACGAACGGGTCCTCCTGACCACCATGCTGCCCGCGCCCGGAGATCTGGAGCCGATCCTCAGACTCGAAGAGGCGATCCGCCGGAAAATGCATTCCGCCCGGGTGTACGGGATGGAGGTCGAGGTGCTGGAGGACGGCCCGTCCGATGTCCGGGCGTTCGCCGACCGGGTGATCGGGGGCGACCCCTCCATCCTCGATGAGACGGACGGCGTGGACCCCGGCCAGGCGCTGAGCGGCGAGGGCCTTCGCGCCGAACTCGCGCGCTGGGTCCACGAGATGGGCGTCCAGCGGCTCCGTGAACTACCGTGGGGAACCGGCGCCGTCTTCCGGCGACCGGCGGGCGATCCGGCAGAGGCCGCCCCCGGATGGTTCTTCGCCTGCCGCACGCGCAGCGGCGAGCGCTACTGGCGGTGGGTCCGTCGTGACGGGACAACCGAGCCCGAGCCAGACGCGGCGATCCTCCGCCGCATCCACCCGCGCGGCGTTCCCGGCTTGGAGGAACCAGGCGAGGGGTTGGAGGCGGCGTGGCGCGCGGCGGCGACGTCCATCGTCGGCGAGCACAACGAACTTGCGGAGGCCGACGACACCGGCGACTCCATCGGCCCCCTCCAGGCGTGGGCGCTGAACGAGATCCTGGGGGACCCCGAAGTCGCCCTTCCGGACGGCGCGGAAGTGGCGGCGGAAGCTCTCAGCGTGGGCCGAGGCAGCGTCGTCCGCCGCACCCTCGGTCAGCTTCGCCGCCGCGTGACGGCGCGGGAGCTCTCAAAGTCACAGGCAGCTGTAGAGATCGTCCGGCTGGTGGAATCCGAAGGACTCCAACCTGTGGATCCACCGGAGCGCGTCGACCCGATCACTGAGGCCGATGTGGGGGTGGTCTGCTGGATGGAGATTCAACCGGCCCGGGAGTGACATGGGCGGCAGGGCCCTGGGCATGGGGCTCTCCTGCCCCCTTCTACGCTCGATGTCCGTTGCTATTCTTGGCCGTGGAGAAGCCCTTGGAGCCGCGGCATGAACGTCCAGGTCAACCCTGAGATCCTCCGCTGGGCACGAGACACAGCCGGCCTCGAGGTCGAAAAGGCCGCCCAACTGCTGGGCTTTCGGGACAGCCAACGCCGGACCGCCGCCACCCGGTTGCGCGATCTCGAGTCCGGAGCGGAGGAACCGTCGTTCTCCGTGCTTGACCGCATGGCGTCGAAGTATCGGCGACCACTACTCGTCTTCTATTTGCCGCACCCTCCGGAGGACGAAGAGCCCGCGGCTCAATTCCGGTCGGCCCCGAAGAACCTCAGTTCGGTAGAGGCTGGACAACTGAACGCCTTTGTACGGAATCTCCGTAGTCGTCAGGAGTTGCTACACGACGCGCTGGAGGAGTTCGGCGATAGCGAACATTTGGCGTGGGTCGGGTCCGCCCGAGAGAATGACGGGCGCGACGCTCTGGCGTCACGGCTCGGTCGGATCCTGAGCTTCGACTTGAAGGATTACCGCTCTCAGCGCAATGCCGACGCCGGGTTCCGCCTGTTGAGGGAGCGCGCGGAAGCCGCGGGTGCCTTCGTCCTCCTGGAGGGCGACTTCGGTTCCTGGCAGTCGGCGCTCGACACCAAGTTGTTTCGGGGCCTGTCCCTAGCGGATTCGGTCGCTCCGTTCGTGGTGATAAACCCGAGAGACGCGACTTCGGCGAGATCGTTCACGCTTCTCCACGAGATGGCGCATCTGGTTCTGGGCCAAAGCCAGTTTGCGAACCTCGCAACTGAGGATCGTCTGGAACGCCTGTGCAACGACGTCGCGGGAGACCTCTTGCTCCCGGAGAAGGATGTTCGGGAGTTGGCTGTGCTGCGACACACGGACCCTGACGAACTTGAAGGCAGGGTGGCCAAGTTTGCGAAGCGCTGGCGAGTAAGCAGTTCGCTAGTGGCCTACCGCGCCGCTAGATCCGGGCACCTCCAACGCAGCGAGTTGCGGCAGCTTCTGGGTCGCTTCGAGGAGCGATGGAGAAACGCCAGGAAGAAGGAAGCTGAAGCAGCCAAGCAGGAATCCGGCGGTCCCACCTACCTCCCGGTCCGCCGGTATCAGTTGGGCGCTTCGCTGGTCCGGCGCACGAGAGAACTCTGGCGAGCGGGTGAGTTGACAACCTCGCGGGCCGGACTGGTACTGGGCGTCCGGGCGACCTCCGTACACGCGCTATTGGAGCCGTCGCGCTCCTGAGTGCTCTGAGGTGGTGTATCTGCTCGACGAGAACGTCCTGATTAACGTCGCGAGGGACATCTATCCCGCCGACCGGTTTCCCGAGTTTTGGGCGTGGTTGCTCCACCACATCGAAGACGGCAGCATCAGGACTCTCAAGCCGATCTCCAAGAAACTCAAGGAAAAACGCCCGGAGGACATGCTGGCCCGTTGGGTCCGCGAACATGAATCGAAGATGCTCGTGGATACGCCGCCCGCCATTCTGGTACGCCGCGTACTCACCGAGGGCTACGGACAGAGACTCCGTCCGACCCACCTCCAACAGATAGAAAATGATGTGCTTCTGATCGCCGCCGCATTGGCCGCACCGAACACGCGGACCGTCGTTACGATGGAGAGTGCCGACCGCAGGAGCAGGAAGGGACTGAAACGCCACATCCCGCATGTTTGCGGTCTCATGAAGGTCGAGTGGGCCACGCCGTTCGATCTACTGAAACGGTTGGATTTCCGAACGGCCGACTGGCGATGAGGACGTTGGGCGGACCGTCTGTCGTCAGTTATGAACCCACTACTCAGGAACGCAGTTGTGTCGATCCAACTGGGGATTCTTGACTATGGAGACAAGGACCCGCGCCGTCTGGCATCTGCCGTTCGGAATCTCTATGCTGGAATCCTATTGCTCTGCAAGGAGCGGCTTCGCCAATTGTCGCCGGTGGGATCCAACGATGTCCTGATCTATCGGCAGAAGCGTCCCGTCAGGGACGATGACGGGAGCGTTCATTTCGAGGGTCATGGCAAGGAGACCGTGAGTCGGCGGGAGATCATGCAGACATTCAAGGAACTGTCCCTGAACGTTGACCTATCTCCGCTGAACCGGCTCTCTGAAATCCGGAATAGCATCGAACATCACCACCTATCCGGAACTCCGACGAGGTTGGTTCAAGAAGCGATCGCTCACTCAATGACCATTATTCGTGCGGTTATCGTCAACGAACTTGGTCAGAGGCCGGCCGTTCTACTGGAGCAGGGGACGTGGGACACAATCCTGCAGGAGGCTTCGTTCTACGACGAACTAAAGAAGGAGTGCAGATCAACGTTTGCGAGAATCAAATGGGGGAATCAAGAACGGAAGGAGGCGAGTAACATTCTTGAATGCCCTGAGTGCGCCGTGGCACTGATCCGGAACGTAGACGACAATGCGCGCCACTACCAGGAGTTGAACCTTGCCTGTTCTGCGTGCGGCGCGTCCGTGGATTGGGATGAAACTTTCGCGTCCGCCTTGGAACGGTACCTTGAGGACACATTGTGGTTCGAATCACATATGGCTGCAAGGGAAGGAGGAGATTCCGTGGTTGAGCACTGCCCGGATTGCGGCCGGGAGACGTTCCTGACCGGAAGGCGCGAATGTGTCTATTGCGATTTCAGCATGAAGGGTATGAGTTGCTCCATATGCGATGAGCCGTTGACCGTTGACGACTATGACTACGATAGTCGCGGTATGTGTAGTTATCACCAACACCAGTTTGGCAAGGATGATTGATGCGAAGCGGAGCTGGGTCTTCCTTTCGCCGACGTCGATCGGATGACGGAATCGGACAACGCCCGCCAACCACCGGCAACCCGCCGATCGGGGTGGGCTACCGGCCGCGAGCCGGAGGAATCCGGCTTCGCGTGGTCAAGACGCGATCGCAGCGCGACTCGCGACCCGCGCGCTCCCGCTGACGCCCAGCCTCTTCAGGCGGTCCGGCTTGGTGGACGAGAGCCCTCCCGTGCGTTTCGCGCGGCGCCATCAACGCTGGTTTCGCGCTACCGCGCGATGCCGACCGGAGGTCGGCGCTCCAAGCCGCTGGTGTGATCCGGCTGGCGAGCGTTCTGCGTCTGCCTGGCGGCCGGGCCCTTGTCGGCGTTCCGCCGTCGCTCAGAACGACGCCGTCACGTTCAGCGAGACGGTGCGCGGGGCGCCGAGGAACGCGGCCTGGCCGCCGATGGTGGCGAGGTAGGCCCGGTCGAGCAGGTTGTTGCCGATCAGGGCCACTTCGAGACCCTGAAGGCGCTGGCTGATCCGGCCGGCCGACCACCGGAAGTAGGCGTCCAGGAGCCAGTAGGCGTCCGCGCTCCACGACCCGTCCAGCGTGATGCCCCGCGCCCCGGTGTACTTCGCCGAGAGGCCGGCGGCGACCGGTTCCCCGCTGTGATCGGCGGAGACCACCACGAGCGTGCGCGGGACGCCGACGACCTGGCTCCCGGGCCGGACGCCCTGGGCGGCCGAAACGAGCGGATCGCCGGTGCCGACGTAGGTCGCGTCGTTCCGGGTCCAGGCGGTGTAGAACGACGTGGAGTCCGTGACCCGGAGCGTCGCCGACAGCTCCAGCCCGCGGGAGTCGATGCCGCCCGCGTTGAAGTACGAGCCCCCTCCGGCGATCAGGTAGTTCGGGCCGGCGGCCGTCTGGGGTGAGAGGAAGAAGATCCGGTTCTGGAAATCGATCCGGTAGTAGGTGGCGGTGGCCGCCAGGCGATCTCCGGTGTAGCGGAGCCCGAAGTCCAGGTTGTCCGCGGTCTCGGGCTCGAGTCCCTCGAGACTCCGGCCCGGCACTTCGAGCAGGCGGTCCGAAAGCGACTTGAAGTTCTGTGCGTACCCGGCGAAGAGTTCGAGCCCGCTGAGCGGCGCGGTGTAGGTGAATCCCCCGGAGAGGAGCAGGTCCGAGTCGGACGAGACGGACAGTTCCGCCGTCTCTCCGAAATGGTCCCTTCGGCCCACCTCGACCAGGTACTGGCGGACGCCCGCGTTGATCGCCAATGGACCGGCGAAGAGCGTGTCCTCGACGTACCACTTGATGGTCGACTGCGGGAACTCCCAGTCGTACTGGCGCCAGTAGGGGGTGTCGTCGTAGCGCTGCGAGACCCGGGCATCCATGATCTTGTGCCAGTCGCGGCCGAGGTCGCGCCGGCCGTCCTCGGCCCAGAGCCCGGCGCGGAGCCGGTTGCCGCCCATCGCCAGTTCGCCGAACCAGTCCCCGTCGAGGGTGAGGCCGACGCGCTCCTTCCCGTAGTGACTGTGCCGGTAGGACTGCACCGGGATCGCCTCTGCCGGATAGCACGCGGGGTCGAACTCCGGACCGGTGCCGCCGTAGGGGAACTGGAGCGAGGAGACGCATCCGGCCCGGGGCGTCAGGGGGACTCCATCGGGGTCCACGAAATGGACCTGGCCGAGCGGACTGCCACCGAGAGCGGTGAACCCGGACGCCAGTTCGGACTCCGGGCCGCCACCGTCGGCGGTCACGTCCACCAGGTAGGGGGGCAGCCAGTCGCCGCGGCCCGACTGCCGGTGGTAGTAGGCGCCGCCGGTGATCGACAGCACGTCCGTGGCGGCGAAGTCCGCCTTCAGGTAGCCGAAGGCGTTCTGGCGCGGAATGGCCCACCCGAGGCGGTACAACTGGTTGACCCACGGCGTATCGGTCCAGGTGTCGGTCAGGCGGTCCCAGCGCGGATCGCTTCGGTATTCGGCCTCGGAAGTGAGCCGCTGGTAGGAGGCGTTGTCGGTGTCGTCGTACGAGACGTACGCCGACAGGTCGAGCCGCCCAACCTCGGCCTCGATCTTGCCGGCGAGGTGGTCCCGCTCGCTGCGGGCGAAACCCTGCACCCAGTCGCTGCTTTCCTGATGCACCGCGGAAACCCAGGCGCGGACCTCCCGGCCGAACAGGTGTCCGGTGTCCACGCGCAGGTAGAAGCGCTGGCCGTCGTCCGATCCGAGGTCCACCGCCGCCGTGAACTTCCGCTCGTGCTCCGGTTCGTCGGTGGTGAAATCGAGCGTCCCGCCGAGCGCTTCGATGGATCGGGAGGCGATGTCCGCGGTTCCCTGCGAGACGGTGACTCCTCCCATGTTCGCCGGGTCCACGAAGCGGTTCGCCTTGGAGCCGCTCCAGTAGTCCGAGGTGCCGTTCGGCATGCCGTCGATCGTGGTGCCGATCTGGGCTTCGTCGAGATTGACCTGGAATCCGCGCATGGAAATGCTGGTGGACCAGTCGTCGGTGCCGTAGGCGTCCCCCTCCTGGATGGAGACGCCGGGGACGTTGTCCACCACGGCCAGCACGCTCGAGATCGGGGACTGCTGGGCGACCATCGGTTCCGCCACCACGTTGGTGGCGAAGCTGCGCGGCTCCTCGGCCACGACAGTGATGGACTCCATCAGGCGGCTGATCTCGAGCATCAGATCGAGGCGCGCTACCGCGTCCGCCTCGACCGAGACCGGCTCACCGCGAGGTTCGAAGCCGGACAGGGCGGCTTCGACCAGGTAGTCGCCGGCCGGGACGTTCTCGAACGCGAAGCTGCCGTCGGCCGCCGTGATCTGTGGTCCTTCGGCCGCGGGCCCGGCGCCGATCAGGGACACCGTGGCCCCGGGAAGCGCGCTGCCCGTCGAATCCACGACCCGGCCCGCGATGGAACCCGTGGGTTGGGCGGCGAGCAGCGAAGGGAGAAGCGCCAGGAGCGCCACCAGGCAGGCGTCTTGGAAACGCCGGGCGGTTTGTCTGAGCATCGTGTTCTTCAGGCCTCCGGCCAATCTGCGTTCAGGAGTTTTCCGAGCCGATGGACCGGCTCCACCGACAGCCGCTCGTCCAGGGCGTAGGGGGCGTCGCCCGGATAGATCACCCAGAGATGTTCGAGCCGCAGGTCCTCGAGCGCCACCCTCATCGATTTGGTCGAGCGCGGAGCATCCGAGTACTTGAATTCGAAGCCGTAGCGCCGTCCGCCACGGCTGACCAGCAGGTCCAGCTCCGCCCCGCTGTGGGAGCGCCAGAAGAAAGCGCTCCGGGTGTCCAGGCACGAGAGCACCTGCTCCATCGCGAACCCCTCGAACGACGCCCCGAGTTTGGTGTGTCCCACCAGGGTCCGTGCCGTCCCCACCTCCAGGAGCGAATGGAGGATCCCGGAGTCCCGAACATAGATCCGGGGTGCGCGAACCTGACGCTTCTTGAGGTTCTCGTACCACGACGGCAGGATGCGGACCATGTAGGCGCCCGCGAGCAGTTCGAGGTACCGGCGTGCCGTGGCTTCGGTGCTTCCCATCGAGCGGGCGAACTCGGCGGCATTCCAGATTTGCCCGTGGTAGTGGGCCACCATTTCCCAGAAGCGGCGGAGGGCGACGGCGGAGATGTTGAAACCGAGCTGCGGCACGTCGCGCTCCAGGAAAGTGCGCACCTGGTTTTCGCGCCAGCGCGCCGAGCCGTCGTCGTCCGGGGCAAGATAGCTCGGCGGAAGGCCGCCGCGCACCCACAACCTGCGCCAATCGGACGGCGCCTGGCAGACGTCATCCAGGTCGAAGCCACCGAGGTCCACGAACCCGACTCTGCCGGCCAGGCTTTCCGAGACGCCGCGCACGAGCGCGGGCGACGCGCTTCCGAGAAGCAGCCAGCGAGTTTTCGACGCGGGTCGGTCCATCAGTGGACGCAGGGTGGTGAAGAGGTCCGGAATCCGCTGGATCTCATCGATCACCACGAGCCCGGTCAACGGCGCGAGTGTTGCTTCGGGCGCTTC
The DNA here is from genome assembly GCA_022820545.1 of Acidobacteriota bacterium. Classification (GTDB taxonomy): domain Bacteria; phylum Acidobacteriota; class Vicinamibacteria; order Marinacidobacterales; family Marinacidobacteraceae; genus Marinacidobacterium. The sequence goes on from JAJEFG010000021.1 coordinate 16,937, forward strand.
CAGGCTGCGGCGGTCCACCGCGCGCTCGAGGTCGAAGTAGGTGTGGTCCGGCTCCGCGGCCATGAACGCCCGCGCCAGCGTGGTCTTGCCGCACTGGCGCGGGCCGAGCAGCGCTACTCCGCGATGGACGGCGAAGGTCTCCCGGATGCGGCGCAGCGGGCGACGACGTTCGACGAGCACGGAGTCATTATCCCTGAAAATCGGGTATTCAACAACTGATCTTCAGGGATAATGAACAAACTCTCGGGGTTGGGTGCTGCTACTGACGACGCGCGATTTCGCGGGCCCAATGGGCCGCGGTGCCGGCTAAAGCCGGCGTTCCAAGCCGACCGCGCCACTTCCGCTCGTTACCTCGCGCCGAGGTGGGAGCCACCGTGTCGAGCGAGGTCACGACGTGCGCGGTGCGGAGCACCGCGGTGCCGGTCTGGAGACCGGCGTTCCAAGCCGTGGCGCGCTCAGTCTTCGGCTTCGAGTTCGTCGGAGGCGGCTTCGGCGGCGGCGGCCTTGGCGCGGCGCCAGGCGGTGATCCTGTCGGCGACCTCCGGATCGCTGAGCGCCACGATCTGCGCCGCGAAGTGGGCGGCGTTCTGGGCGCCGGCCTTGCCGACCGCGACGGTGCCGACCGGGAACCCCGGGGGCATCTGGACGGTGGCGAGCAGGGCGTCGAGTCCGCTGAGGGACGCCGCCAGCGGAACGCCGATGACCGGCAGGATGGTCCGGGCGGCCATCGCCCCCGCGAGGTGGGCGGCCATCCCGGCGCCGGCGATGATCGCGACGACCCCGTTGTCGCGCGCGCTCTCCGCGAGCGCGGCCGCCCGGCCGGGCGTGCGATGGGCCGAATAGATTCCCATCCGGCAGGAAACACCGAGCGACTGGAGGACCTTCTTGGCCTCCCGCATGACGTCGATGTCGGAGGGGCTGCCCATCACGATGAGGACTTTGGGGTTGCCGGTGGAAGTCATGTTCTCTCCTAGAGTGCGGTGACGGCGATATCCGTGCGGAACGCCTTTTTTTCCCAGGTGATCGAATCGGCGCAGCGGTAGGCTGCGCTCCGCGCGCCCGCCCAGTCGGCGCCGAGTCCGGTGACCGCGATCACGCGGCCTCCGGCGGTCTCGATCCCGTCCCCGCCGGCGCGGGTGCCGGCGTGGAAGACGAAGGCATCGCCGGTTTCCACGGCGTCCGGAAGCCCCTCGATGGGGACGCCTTTCCGGTACGCCCCGGGATACCCGTCCGAGGCCAGGATCACGGTGACGGCGCGCTCGGGCCGGAATCGGACCTCTTCCTCCGGAAGGTTGCCGGTGGCGGCCCCGAAGAAGAGCGGCAGCAGGTCGCAGTCCAGCCGCGGCATCAGGGTCTGCGCCTCCGGGTCGCCGAACCGGACGTTGAACTCGAGCACCCTGGGCCCGTCCGCGGTCAGCATCAGGCCGGCGTAGAGCACGCCCCGGTACTCGCGTCCTTCGGCGCGGAGGCCAGCGATCGTGGGCTCCACGATCTCGCGGCGCACGCGGTCCATGGTCGCCTCGGTGTCCCCAAGGCCCGGGCTCAGGCTCCCCATTCCCCCGGTGTTGGGCCCCTCGTCGTTCTCGAAGCGCCGCTTGTAGTCCTGGGCGGTCCCGCAGGCGACCACCCGGGTCCCGTCGCTGATCGCGAAGACGCTCAGCTCCGGTCCACTCAGCCGTTCCTCGATGACCACCGCACTCCCGGCGTCGCCGAGGCTGCCTTCGAGCAACCGGGTGGCGTCCCGCTCGGCGGAGTCCAGATCTCCCGGCAGGAACACGCCCTTGCCGGCGGCGAGCCCGCTCGCCTTGATGACCGGCTGCTCGCCATAGTCCCCGGACCGCAGCGCCCGGCGCGCCGCCTCCGCGTCCCGGACCACGGTGTGGCGGGCCGTGGGAATCCCGCGCCGGCCCATGAAGTCCTTGGCGAACTCCTTCGAGGCCTCGAGCAGCGCGGCGCTCTGGCGCGGCCCGAAGCAGGGGATGTTCCGCTCGGCCAGCCGGTCGGCCAGCCCCGCCGCGAGCGGCGCCTCCGGCCCGGCCACCACCAGGTCCACACCTTCGCCGGCCGCGAGGTCGGTCAACCCGCCCACGTCCTCCGCGCCGACCGGCGCGAGGCGGGCCAGCCGGCCCATCCCGGGATTCCCGGGCGCCGCGATCAGGTCCTCGAGTTCAGGACTCCGCGAGATCGCCCACGCCAGCGCATGTTCGCGTCCGCCGCTACCGACCAGCAGAACCCGCATGGTCGGTGTTCCGGCTGCTTACCGGGTACGACGCCGGCGCTTGCGGGCCCGCTTGCGCGCGGCTGCCCGCTTGGCGCGCAGCTTGTCGCCGGGCTTCACATAGAAGGAATGGCGCTTGATTTCCTTGATGATGTCCTCGGCCTGGACCCGCCGCTTGAAGCGGCGGAGGGCCACATCGATCGTTTCGCCTTCCTGGACGACGATTTCCGCCAAGTGATCCTCGGTTGTGACTGCCGGTGTGTCTGCTCTATCGAATTGGGAAAACCCGGGCGCTTCCGGCCCGGGGAGAAGCGGGAACGCTAGTCCCCGCCGCCCCCCGTGTCAAGGAGGCGGCGGGGTCGAGGAGGCGCCTTCGGGTCAGAGCTACTCGTCCAGGAGTCCGGCGTAGGAATAGAGCACGGTCGCCACCGACTTCTCGCCGCCGATCATGCCGTAGACCTCGCCCGCTCCCTCGATCACCCAGAACTCGTTCGCGGCATGGGCGCCGCCGCCGTGTCCGACGGCTCCACCCACGATGGGCATCGCGAGGTCGGTTCCGTCCGCGAAGTCTCCGTCGCGGCCGCTGAAGAGATAGGCCGGCCAGTAACCGCCGCCCAGGATGGAATCCTCCGCGACCGGCTCCCGGTAGCGGACCCCGAAGATGGAGAACATCTCCCGCACCGAGTCCGCGAGCGCGTTGTCGTAGTTGCTCTTCGACCAGGGCACGTCCCCGATGATCGTCATCTCGACGTCCTCGTAGCCCTGCTCGTCGAGGTAGTCGCGGATCTTCTGGACCATCTCGAGCCCGTCCATGTTCGGGACGTAGCGCATGTTGTGCTTCGAGGTGACCCGGTTCGGCAGGATGGCGCCCGCGCCGCCGGGATACATGTTGCCGGACCAGATGCCGTCCATGTTGAAGGAGATGCCGTAGCGGGCGTTCATCAGGTGCTCGAGCGGATCGTCGGTCATGAAGCGCGCCACCCCGATGTTCTCGGCGGCGATGGCGAGGTCGAGGTTCTCTGCGGAACTGCGGAACATCGCGTCTTCCGCCGGGGACAGCGGCTCGGCGCCGTCGTAGAAGCCGGGCACCAGGACCCGGTTCCCGTCGTCCGTGATCAGCGAGTCGAGCATCTTCATGTGCCGCAGCACCGGGGAATCGGTCGAGCGCTTGTGGATGCCGTGGATGTTCGACGCCACCGGTCCGCGTCCCCAGCTCTCACCGCTGGTGGTCAGCTCGATGTAGACGCAGCCCTCGGAACCTCCGGAGAAACCCGCCGCCCCGCTCCGCGCCTGCCGGCCGGTCCGGTACATCGCGTCGGCGTGCCGGAAGAGTTCCGGGTTCTCGCGGACGAACTGCCGGAGGCCGATGGACATCCGCTCCTCGTCCCCTTCGGCGATGAAGATCAGGTTCACCGGCATGGACCCCGTCACCTCGTAGATCGAGTGCATCCCGTTCCACATGGTCATCTGCGGACCCTTGGAGTTCGTGGTGCCGCGCCCGATCATCACCTTCTTGAAGGGGCCGAACTCGGTGAACTCGCCGTCGAACGGCGGGAAGACCCAGGCCTCCGGCTGGGTGATCGGCATCGTGTCGTACATCCAGTAGATGAGCAGGGTCTGTTCCTTGCCGTAGTCGCAGTCGGCGTACACCACGGGGTTGCCGGGCTGCCCCCACTCGGTCATCGGGACCTCGTACACCTGCGAGTGCTGGCAGCCGAGCTGGTCGAAGAAGCCCTTCACCATCTGGGCGGATTCCGGGATGCCCTCGCCCGAGTTGGAGATGCTCGGCTGCTGGATCCAGCGGCGCAGGTTCATCACGTGCTCGTCGGCGTGCTCGTCGATGTGCTGGAACACGCGCTGGAGTTCCTCGGGGACCCGGGACATGTCCGGACTCAGCGTGGTGTCTCCCTGCGGGCGGATGCCGAGGTCCGCGGTGGTCGGAACCGGGTCCGCTCCCATGTCCGGCCCGCCGCCGCAGGCCGTCAGGAGGAGCCCCGCGAGAAGCAGCGGGAACAGCGTCAAGACTCTCCGGTTGCGCATCACCTTCGTCTCCTTCGCCGTCGCCGGGGGGAGCCGGGGGAGGGCGCCGCCGGGACAGCATTCGGAACATACGCGCCCGGCTCGGGCACTGTCAAAGGGTTGCTCCTGGCCGTGACGCCTGTTTTCGCGCGGCCCGCGCGGTCAGCCGCGCCAGCCGGATGATGTCCGGGACGCTCGCTCCCCGGGAGAGATCGTTCACCGGGGCCGCGAGTCCCTGGAGGACCGGCCCCGTCGCCGTGGCCCCGGCGAGGCGTTCGACCAGCTTGTAGGCGATGTTCCCGGAGGCGAGGTCGGGGAAGATGAGCACGTTCGCCCGTCCCGCGACCGGACTCTCCGGCGCCTTGCTCTCCCCGACGGCCGGGACGAGCGCCGCGTCCACCTGGAGCTCCCCGTCCACGGCGAGCTCGGGACGAAGTTCCCGAACCCGCTGCGCCGCGTCCGCCATCCGCCGCGCGTCCGCGTGGTCGGCGCTGCCCCTGGTGGAAAACGAAAGGAAGGCGATCCGGGGCTCGAGGTCGAGCAGGTCCCGCGCCGTCTCGGCGGACAGGAGTGCGATCTCGACAAGCTCCTCGAGACTGGGCCGGGGGATCACGGCGCCGTCCGCAAACAGGAGCGGAGACCGGCCGTCCGGAAACTCCATCACGAAGGCGCCGGAAACGCGGGAGACCCCGGGCCGGATGCCGACAGCCAGCAGACCGGCGCGGATCACGTCCGCGGTCGTGGTGGCGGCCCCCGCCACCGAACCGTCCGCCTCTCCGGCGGCGACGAGCAGGTTGGCGAGGACCAGGGGGTCGCGGGCGGTCTCGAGCGCCTCGCTCCGCGTCATCCCGCGAGCCCGCCGCTTCGTCCAGAGCAGCTCGGCGGCCTGCTCGAGCGGCGCTCCGCGGGGCTCTACCGTCCGGACAGCCCGCGGGGACCGGGACCCCGGAGGCCCGACCAGCAGCGGCTCCAGTTCCGGGTCGTCCCGAAGCGCCTGTACCGCCTCCGCGACACGCCGGTCTCCCGATTCCGGGAATACGATCCGCGGCCGCCGCGGTACTTTCTCCACAGGCTGCTCAACGGGATAGGATACCGAGCCCAAGCGGCGCCCGGATTCTCGGGACCCGAAACCCCGGAAGCGGGGACCTACCAGGGTCTCGAAGCGGGCGTCAAAACGGTTTCCGCGGCAAGAGCAGGTTTCGGCCGGACAACGGCCCCTGCGCGCCCGCGTGGCGCCGTCCCCAACTCCGGGGACTGCGGAGACCCAGACATCCCGGGAGAGGGAGGACGCAAATGGAGATAACGGAACGTAGCGTAGGCAGTGTCACCGTGCTGGATCTGGACGGAAAGATCCTGCTCGGTGAAGGCGATGAAGTTCTCAGGCACACGGTGCGCAGTCTGATCGCGGGCGGAACCCGCAAGCTCCTGCTGAATCTGGCGGCCGTTCCCCATGTGGACAGCGCCGGGCTCGGCGAGCTGGTCCGCTGCCACACGCGCATGGTGCAGGCCGGGGGAAGCGTCAAGCTGCTCAACCTGACGGCCCGGATGCAGGACCTGCTTTCGATCACGAAGCTGGCCACCGTATTCGAGTCCTTCGAGTCGGAAGACTCCGCAGTCGCGAGCTTCTGAGGGAGGCGCGGAAGGCCCCGGCGCGCGTGGAGAGACGGTCGATTTCCATCGCCGTTTGTTCCTGAATCGCGCCTGAAGGGGCCGGTCCGCACTCCGGCTCGCTGTGCGTTGCCCCTCGGGGCGGCGCGCTCGCGGAAGGGATCGGATTCGGGTGAAGGCAAGCCTGCGACGCCAGATCGCTCTCGGGCGAGTTGCGCCTGAGACTCGTCCCACCGGCTCCCGCCGGGGGACTGACCGCCGCCGAATGCACTGATCCCCTCCGCGCCCAACCAAGTCCCGCCCCGCGGGCGGGCGCGAAGGAGAACCATGGCGATTTCCATAGCCAACGAAAAGGCCGGGAAGGGGCCCTCGCAGAAGGCCCCGCCGGCCCCCAAGCCGGATGTCGAGAAGATCATGTCCGACATCCGCCGCGTCGCCCGTGAGCGGGCGGAAGAAGGAAAGAAGAGCGAGCGCGAATTCAAGGCGGACGTGAAGAAGCGGATGCTGTTGCCGCTTGGTTCGCGCGGCTTCAGCGAGGAGTTCGCGGAGCGGATCCGTTCCCGCGACACCTCCCGCTGGAACATCCAGCTCTCGAAGAAGGCGTTTCGCGGGTCCCCGTTCGGCCTCGTGCGGATGGTGCGCTGGCTCCTGACGCCGCTCACCCGCCTGCTGGTCAACTTCAACCCGGCGGTGGAACAGGCGGCCCGCCAGGCCGAGATCAACGAGTATCACCGCCGGCTCCTGTGGGCCACGAACCGGGATCTCGAGCTGACGCGTCTCGAGGTCAACCTGATCAAGTCGGAACTCCGCCGGCTCGGCGTGCATGCCGATTTCTCGTTCAGCGCCGGAGCCGGGAGTTCCGAGGCGGCGCAGCGGAGCGGCGGATCCGGAAGAGGACGGTCCGACAGCCGGGGCGGCCGTTCGGACCGGGGCCGTGGCGACCGGCGGCGAAGCGAAGGCGGCCGTTCGGATCGCGAGGGTGGCGGCCGCCGGGAACGGCAGGGGTCCGGTCAGGGATCCCGCCAGACGGGGGGAACGCCGCCGCGTCAGAACACGCGGCAGGGGTCCCGCCCGAGCCGCGGCGGAGGACGCCGGAGCGGGAATGGCGGCGCCTCGGGAGAGAAGTGAGGTGCGGCTCGTTTTCGTAACTCCGCGGTTCGGGGCCGGAGACGCCACCCGGCCGGAGTTGCTCGCCGCGGAGTTGGCCGGCCGGGCGCCCGGCGGCTGGCGAACGACGGTGGTTACCACGACCGCGGCGGGAACATCGGAGGAGACGTTCCGGGAAGGAGAGTTCCAGGATCAGGGAGTCCGGGTGGTCCGTTTCCCGGCCGGGGACACACCCGGGGCGGAAACCCAGCGTCCGGCCCGCACCGGTCAACTGACCTCGCCCGGCCTGCTCCAGTACCTCCGGGATCGGCCGGGCGACTACGACCTGGTCGTGCTGTTCGGCTCGTCGTCCGTCTGTGCGGAAGCCGCGAAGCTGGACCCGGGACGAACGGTCCTGCTCCCCTTCACCGACGAGGAGGCGGATTCCCCCCGAGAGTCGGGCATCTTCGAGCACCCCGCCGCCTTCGTCTTCGGCAGCGAAGCCGAGGAGATCCTGGTCCTGAAGCGCTACCAGGTGCACCGGCGCATGCGGGAGACCGTCGCGGGGACGCTCCTGCTGCCGCGTACCGCGGACGCGGCGGCCTTCCGGCGGCGCACCGGATTGACCGGGCCGTATCTGCTGGCGGCCGGACCGCTGGAGCCGGGCCGCGGCATCGAGGAACTGCTGCGGTTCTTCTCGACGTTCAAGGACCGCCATCCCGATACGGCGCTCGAACTCGTCCTGGTCGGGCCGGCGGCCCTCAAGATCCCGGACCGCCCGGACATCCGGGTCGTGGATCCGGCGGGCCCGCGGGAACGCCTCGACGCGGTGGGCGGCGCCGTCGTGGCCGTGATCCCCGAGCGCCTCGCTGCCTTCTCGACAACGGCGGCGGAGCCTTTCTCCCTGGGTGTCCCGATTCTGGTCAACGCTTCGGCGACGGAACTCGCCCGGGAGTGCCGCGCTTCCGGGGGTGGTCTCTACTACCAGAACTACGACGAGTTCGAGCTCATTCTCGAACTCGGCCTGCGGGATCCGTCGCTGTTCCCGCGGATGGGGGCGGCCGGCCGCGAGTTCCTCGAGTCCCGCCACGACTGGGACTCGGTGCTGGCTCGCTACGACCGGGCGTTCCGCAGCTTCGCCCGTCCCTCGCGGGGCGCCGCCGGCCCGCTGCCTGCCGTCGAGGCGGTTTCCCCTCCGGAGCCACCAGCCGTCCCGAGCCCCGCGGACGCCGTCGAAACGGCGGGTCCCGAGGCTGCGGGAGAGGATTCGGCGGAGACCGACCCGGAGGCGGGCGCGGAAGTCGTGGTAGAGCCGGGCGAACCGGAGCCGGCCGTTCCCGAGCCGGAGATCGCTGCCGCGTCTCCCGAAGAGGCGATCGGGGAAGCCGCTGCGGACCCTCCTCCGGACGAGGCGTCCGACGACGTTCCCGAGACGGAAGCGGCGCCGGAAACCGAACCGGAGCCCGAGGCCGCGGAGGAAGCGCCAGCCCCGTCCGCCGAAGCGGCGGAGCCCTCCGAACCCGTTGGCGCGGGCGAGGAGGATGAGGCCGATTCCGGCGAGGATTCGGACCTCCCCAGCTTCTTCCGCGGCTCGATCCGGGACTGAGTCCTATCGCCGCTCGAGGGAGCGAGCTGCTCGCCCGAGTGCTCGGACCGCGTCGCGGAAGAGCTGCTGCGCGGTTCCGATGCCCTCCGGCCGGTTCGCGCGCAGCCAGAGTTCCCGGAACCGGCGGCCGAGTTCGCGCTGCCGGCCGGCAAGCGCCGTCAATTCATGGGCCAGCCGGCGGTCGTCGGGCGAGCCGCCCGGTTCCGACTGACGGAAGCGGAGCGTAGCGAGGCCGCGCTCGGCCGCGAGCACCGAGGCGTCCAGCGCGAAGCGCCACTCCTCGCCGGACAGCCCCGGGGGCAGGCCGCGAGCCTCGGTCTCGGCGGCAAGGCGGCGAAGCGCTGCAAGCGTGGCCTCCAGCGCTTCGCGCGCCGGCACGCGGGCGCTCCTCCGCAGGCGGGTCTCGAAGAACACGGTCTTGAGCGGCGAGTGGTTGAAGTGCGGGAACCCGGTGTCGTGCAGCCGGCCGAGCCGGGTGGCGAACTCTCCGGCGAACCCGGACGGATCCGCCGCGACGTGCTCGGAGAACGCCGCGGCGAGTTCCTCCTCGGGCCGGTCCTCGTCCCCCCAGGCCGCTTCGGCGCCCGCCGCGATCGGGAAGAGCGAACCGCCGAACAGGTTGTAGTGGCCGCCGTCTCCCCAGTCGGTGACGATGAACCCCGAAGCCCCGAAGCGTTTCGCGGCGCGGGCGTGTCCCCGAATGTTGGGGAGCGAGGTGTCGAGGCGCGGAAACAGGCTCGTCCAGGACGAGGTGCCCGCCACGGTCAGGAAGTCGCGGCCCGCCTCCCGGAAGCGCCGCACCCGGTCGAAGTCGTGATCCGGCTCGTACCACCAGTCGGCCAGCGTGATGGAGGGATCGAGGAGGTCGAGCGCTTCGGGATGGTCGGCGATGACGTCGGCCCAGATCATGGGCCGCTTCCCAAGTTCGCGGGCCATTCCCGCGACCCGGTTCACGTGTCCCGCGAAGACCGCTGCCGGCCCTTCGCGACCCGCGCGCCCGCTCGAAAGGCCCTTTCCGAGATCGACCGGTTCGTCGCAGTTGAGGTGGGCCCAACCCGAGGCGAAGTTCGGCAGGTATTCCCCGAGCATGTCCCGGAGCAAGGGGTACGTTCCCGGGGCCTCCGGCGAGACGGACCACAGACGCTCGGATTCCGCGAGGCTCCGGTAGGGGGCTTTCTCCAGGATGCGGCGGAAGTGGCCGAAGGTCTGGAGGCAGGGGACGAGTTCCACGCCGCACTCGCGGGCCGAGGCGTCGAGCCTCCGGATCTCCGCCGCCGAATATCCCCCCGAACCCGCGCCGATCTCCGGGTGCTTCTCGAACTGGAAGGTGTGCTCGGTGTAGAGGAACAGCTCGTTGTAGCGGAGGCGGGCCAGGAGTTCGAGGAGCGAGCGGATGGTCTCCGGGCGGGGCACCTTCCCGCGCGAGATGTCGAGCAGGAATCCACGCCGGCGGAGGGAAGGGGCGTCCCGGAGGCGAACGGCGGGAACCCGGCCGTCCGGGGCGGCGAGCTGGGCCAGCGCTTCGGCGCCGTAGCGGAGTCCCGCGGGATCGCCCCGGAGTCGAGCGCCCGCTGCGTCCACCCGAAGCTCGAAGCTCTCCGGATCCGCATCGGCTTCCGCGAGGACCACGTTCCCGAAGGGCGTCGCCGGAGCGGCGGTGACGGCGAGATCGAGCGCGGCGCGTTCGCCGAGGCGGCCGGCCAGGAATGCCGCCGCCCGCCGTTCCGCGGGGGAGCCGGAATCGAGGACGAGCTGGAATCCCCGGTCCAGTCGAAGGAAACCCGGCAGGCGCTCGACCCGGCGCGGCGAGGGCAACAGCCGCGCGACGGGATCGTCCGGGCGGGCCATCCATCCACTCTACCGTTGGTATCTTTGAGACACCTTGAACTCGTGGGAGATCGCCGTGCGCGCCGCCTCGTGGGCGGAACCCGGCATGGTGATCGGGCTCGGGACCGGCCGGGCGGCGGCCGGCTTCGTGCGCGAGCTCGGGGCGCGGGTGCGCAGCGGCTTGGCGGTCCGCGGAATTCCCACTTCCCGCGCCACCGAGTCGCTGGCCCGCTCGCTGGACATCCCGTTGATCGGATTCGACGAGGTGGCCGCCGTGGACCTGGCGGTGGACGGCGCCGACGAGGTGGACCCGGACCTCAACCTGATCAAGGGACACGGCGGCGCGCTGGTGCGGGAGCGGGTGGTGGCGGCCGCGGCTTCCCGGTTCGTGGTGCTGGTGGGTCCGGAGAAGCTCTCGCGCCGGCTCGGCGCGAAGCGGTCCGTCCCCGTGGAGGCGATCCCCTTCGCGGCGCCCCAGGTGCGAAGGGCCCTCGAACGGATGGGGGCCGAGGCCGCGGTCCGTATCGAGTCCGACGGGAAGCCGTTCGTCACCGACAACCGGAACCTGCTCGTGAACGCCTCCTTCGGCGAAATCGCCGATCCCGCGGCGCTGCACCGGGAGATTCTCGAAATCCCCGGAGTTCTCGATTCGGGGCTCTTCGCCGGAATGGCCGACGAGGTCCTCGTCGAGGGTCAGCAGGCGCTTTCGGCCGCGGGCGCGGCCGCTTCGTGAACGGCGTCGCGATCTCGTTCCGCGAGGTCACGAAGAGCTTCGACGAGAAGCTCGTTCTGGATCGGGTGTCGCTCGACGTGTCGCCCGGAGAGGTCCTGGTCCTGCTCGGCCGGAGCGGCTGCGGCAAGACGACCCTGCTCCGGCTCGTCAACCGGCTGGTGGACGCCGATGCCGGCGAGGTGTACGTCGGCGGCCGCGAAGTGGCCGACTGGGACCCCGTCGAACTCCGGCGGGGGATCGGCTACGCCATCCAGGGAGTGGGGCTGCTGCCCCACCTGAGCGTGGGCGACAACGTCTGCCTCGTGCCGCGGCTGCTCGGCTGGGACCCGGAGCGCCGCCGGGAACGCGCCGCGGAGATGCTGCGGCTCGTCGGACTCGATCCCCGGGAGCACGGAGACCGGCGTCCGGACCAGCTCTCGGGCGGACAGCGCCAGCGCGTGGGCGTGGCGCGCGCCCTGGCGGCCGATCCGCAGGCGCTGCTCATGGACGAGCCCTTCGGCGCCGTGGACCCGATCGGGCGGCGAAGCCTCCAGGAGGAGTTCCGGTCGCTGTCCCGGGAACTCGGGAAGACGGTGCTCTTCGTGACCCACGACGTGACGGAGGCCTTCCGGCTGGCCGACCGGATCGCGGTGGTGGCCGACGGCGGCATCCGGCAGGTCGGGACTCCGCGGGAGATCTCGGACGCCCCCGCCGACGCGCTGGTGCGCGGCCTGATCGAGGGCGCCGCGTGAGCTTCCTCGAGTTCCTCGCCGGCCGCTGGACCGAGATCCTCGGCCTCACGCTGGAACACGTGGTGCTGGTGGTGATCTCCACGGTCGCCGGGGTGCTGATCGCGGTGCCCCTCGGGCTGGCGATCACCCGCCTCCCCGCCCTCGGCCGCCCGGTGCTCGGATTCGCGGGGGTCATCCAGACCGTGCCCTCGCTCGCGCTGTTCGGGCTCCTCATCCCGCTGCCCTTCATCGGCGGCATCGGCAGCCGGACCGCGATCATCGCGCTCGTCCTCTACGCGCTGCTGCCCATCCTCCGGAACACGGTGACCGGGGTGCGCCAGGTGGATCCGGCCATCCTGGACGCGGCGAACGGGATGGGCATGACCGACTGGCAGCGGCTCACGCTCGTCGAGGTCCCCCTCGCGCTGCCGTCCATCTTCTCCGGGATCCGCATCGCGACGGTGGTGGGGGTGGGCCTCGTGACCATCGCCGCCGCGGTCGGCGCCGGCGGGCTCGGATCGCTGATCTTCCGGGGCCTCGCGATGCTCGATTCCCGGCTCCTCTTCGCCGGGGCGATACCCTCGGCGATCCTCGCGCTGCTTGCGGACGGCGGGCTCGCGATGCTGGAGGCGCGGCTCGTGGCGTCCCGCGGGGCGCCCACGTCATGACCGAAGCCATGCGCCGCCGCCGGTTTCTCGCGGGGGCGCTGGCCGGGCCGGCGGCGCTCCTGACCTCCGGGCTCGGCGGCGCGGGGTGCGGCCCCGGCGGTCCTTCGGCGGTTCTCGGCGCGAAGACCTATTCCGAACAGATCATCCTCGGCGAACTGCTGGCGCGGCTGCTCCGCGCTTCGGGCCTCGCGGTGACCGAGCGGTTCCAGATGCAGACGTTCGTCCTCCACACGGCGATCGCGAACGGCGATCTCGACTGCTACATCGAGTACACCGGAACCTCCTACTCCGCGATCATGCACGAGACGTTCGTGGCGGGGCAGACCGCGGAAGAGATCTACGAGCGGGTGAAGGAGCTCTATCGCGAGCGCTTCGACCTCCGGCTCGGTCCCCCGATCGGCTTCGCGAACGACTACGTCATCGCCGTCCCGCGGGACTTCGCGAGGGAAAGGGGCGTCAGGACGATCTCCGATCTCGCCCGGATCTCGGACTACCTCTTCGTCGCCGGCTATCCGTTCTTCGAGAGGGCCGACGGGCTCCGCGGCATGATGGAGCACTACGGCTTCGCCGCGATGCCCGAGTCCATCGAGGTCGAGGTGGACATGGTCTTCCAGGTGATGGAGGCCGGTCAGGCGGACGTGGCGGTGGGGAACTCCACCGACGGCCGGCTCGCCAAGCTGGACCTGCTCGTCCTCGAGGACGACCTCCGCTGGTTCCCTCCCTACGAGTCGGCGCTCCTCTACCGGCCGGACGCCCACCCCGCGGTTGCGGACCTGGCGGAGCGGCTCGGCGGCGCGATCAGCACCGAGACCATGCGCGCGCTCAACCGCCGGGTGGACGTGGACGGCGAACAGCCGGCCGACGTCGCCGCCGAGTTCTTCGCGACCCTGACCGGCTGAAGGCTTGGAACGCCGGTCTCCAGACCGGCGCCGCGGCGCTCCGCGCCGCGCACGACCCAACTCCACCAAGCCTTGCGGCACCCGTTGGGCTACCCCGCCGCGGCGCGCTCCCGCCGTAGCCGCCGCCGTCCCTCCAGCACCAGCAGCGTCAGGCCGATCCCGACGATCCCGACCGCGATGAGCGCGCTCCGCAGGACGATGCGCGCGGTGGCGGCGAACACGCTCGTCCCGTCGGTCCGGACGCGGACGTCGAGTCCCTCGCCGAGGAACCGGTCGAGCGGGCGGCCCCAGGAGAGCACGTTGCCCCGCTGGAGGCGGCCGTCGCTGTTGTGCTCCATGATCCTGCCCTCGGTGCGCACGCGGATCTCGATGTCTTCGCCGGGCCGCGGGGAAGCGGCCGGCCGCGGCACCGCGGTCATGGCGAGGTCGAAGCCGCCGTCCCCGGTCTCCCGGAGAGTGCAGTCCCGGCGGAGGAGGGGCGCGTCACACAGCGCCGTGACCGAGTCGAACCGGACCTCCGCCTCGACCTGGCCGCGCCGTCTCGCGCGGGTCCGGACCACGGTCAGCCCTTCCGCGGCAAGCTCGTTCGAGAGGGCCAGCGAGGCATCCTCGGCGCCACCGTCCGGAAGCAGGTCCGCCGAGAGACGGATGACGGAAGTGCCCGACCCGTCGAGGGCGAGCCGGTGGTGCTCTTCCCACGCCGCCGGCGCGCACCCGAGGCCGGCCACCAGGACCAGCGCGGGTCCGGCCCACCCGTAGAATCCCGGCCACTCCCGATGGCCGAAGCGACGCTGCTGCTGGTGGACGGCAACAACCTGCTGTTCCGTTCCTTCTTCGCAATGCCCCGGCTGACCCGCTCGGACGGCCTGCCGAACGGCGCCCTGCACGGCTACGTGGCGACGCTGAGAAAGATCCTGCGCGAGGAGGCTCCCGAGTACGCCGCGGTTGCCTTCGACGCGCCGGGCCCCACCTTCCGTCACGAGACCTATCCCGAATACAAGGCGAACCGGCCGGAGATGCCTCCGGAGCTGGCGCAGCAGGTTCCGTTCACGCGGGATCTTTCGCGGGTGCTGGGAGTGACGGTTGTCGAGGTCGCCGGGGTGGAGGCGGACGATGTGATCGGAACCCTGGCCCGGGCCGGAAGCGGCAGAGGGTACCGGGTGTTGGTCGTCTCGGGCGACAAGGACCTGCTCCAGCTCGTGGACGACCGGATCCGCGTCGTGCCGCCGGCGGACACCGCCCAGCGGCTCGATCGCGCCGGCGTGGAGGCGAAGCTCAGCGTGCCTCCGGAGCGGGTGCCGGATTACCTCGGGCTCGTCGGTGACTCCGTGGACAACATTCCCGGGGTTCCGGGAATCGGTCCCAAGACCGCCGCGACCCTGATCGCTTCCTTCGGCGGGGTCGAGGAGATCCTGGCGCACACGGGGGAAATCCCCCGCAAGCGGACGGCGACCCTGCTCGACGAGCACGCGGCCTCGGCGCGGCTGTCCCGGGATCTCGCCCGGCTCCGCCTCGACGTGGACGTTCCCGAAGCGGGCGAGGGACTCCAGGGTCTCCGCTACGAGGGCCCCCAACTGGAACACGCCCGCCAGCTCCTCGAGGAGCTCGAACTCCGTACCCACGCCCGGGACCTGTCGCCGGCCCCGCCTTCACGCCTACCCGAAGTACGGACGGCCGCCGGGCCGGGAGACGTGGGTCGCCTCCTGGACCGCGCCCGCGACGCGGGACGGCTCTCGGTGCACGCGACGTTCGGTCCCGCGCGCGGCCGGGATCCGGCGCCGCTCACCGCGCTGGGGCTCGCCTCCACCCCCGGGGAGGGACTGCTGGTGGCGGTCGGCCAGCGCGTCGGCGAGCGGGATCTGGTGGAGGCGCTCCGGCCGGCGCTCTCGGATGGTCTGGCGCTCGTCGGGCACGAGATCCAGCCCTTCGTCCGCTGGTGGCTGGAACAGGGCGGAAACCTGCCCGCGGTGGCGCATGACTCCCAGGTGGCGGCCTGGCTCCTCAACACCACCCGGCGGGCGCAGGGGTTCGGCGACGTGCTCCGCGACTATGCCGGCCTCTCGCTGCCGGAGGCGGAAGCGCCACCGGCAAGTCTGTTCGGCGCCGCCGCGCCCGACAAGCGAATCGCGATCGCGGCGGCGTGGCAGCACCGGCTGGCCGACAAGCTGGACGGCCTCCTCGAGGCCGAGAAGCTGGCGGGCGTCTTCCGGGATATCGAAATGCCACTCCTGGCGGTGCTCGCCCGAATCGAAACGCGCGGCATCTGCCTTGACAGCGAGACCCTGCGCGACCTCAGCAAGAAGCTCCGGACCCGGCTCGAGGAGCTGACGGCGCGGATCCACGAGCTGGCCGGGACCCCGTTCGACATCCAGAGTCCCAAGCAGCTCGGGGAGATCCTCTTCGACAAGCTGCAGCTCCCCCAGACCGCGAAGACGCAGAAGACGAAACGCGCTTCGACGCGCGCCGGCGTGCTCGAAGAGCTGGCGTCCTACCACGAGGTGCCCCGTCTGGTGCTCGAGTACCGCGAGGTCGCCAAACTGAAGAGCACCTACGTGGACCCGCTGCCGGAACTGGTGGCGCCGGGGACGGGGAGGCTGCACACCCGGCTGCACCAGGCGGTCGCCGCCACCGGACGGCTCTCGAGTTCGGACCCCAATCTCCAGAACATTCCGGTTCGCTCCGACCTCGGCCGTCAGGTCCGGAAGGCGTTCGTCGCCGCTCCCGGGAAGCGCCTGCTGTCGGCGGACTACTCCCAGATCGAACTGCGCATCCTCGCCCACCTGAGCGGCGACCCCGTGCTCATCGAGGCGTTCCGGTCCGGAGAAGACATCCACGCCCGGACCGCGAACGAAGTCTTCGGCGACTTCGGACTCAGCTCGGGAGAAGCGCGCCGGCGGGCCAAGATCGTGAACTTCTCGGTCATCTACGGCAAGACCGCCTTCACCCTCGCCAAGGAGATCGGCGTTTCCACGGGAGAGGCCAAGGCCTTCATCGATGCCTACTTCGACCGCTACGCCCGGGTCCGGGACCTGATCGAATCCATCCGGGAGGAGGCGCGCACGACCGGCCGCGTCACCACGCTCTTCGGCCGCCAGCGGCACATCCCCGAGATCCGCACCACCCAGCGCGCCCGCCGCGAGGCCGCCGAGCGCATGGCGGTGAACGCCCCGATCCAGGGGACCGCCGCCGACCTCATCAAGATCGCGATGCTCGGCGTGGACCGGGCGCTCGAGCCGACCTCGGGGGTGGTCCTGCTCCAGGTCCACGACGAACTCCTGATCGAGGTGGAGGCGGGCGAGGCGCAAGCCGTCGGGGAACGCGTCCGCCGCGAGATGGAGTCGGTCGCCGAGCTTCGCGTCCCCCTCGTCGCCGACGTCACCATCGCGGACTCCTGGGAACACTGAGGAGTTCGGGGTCTGTAACCGCTACGCGTACATCGCGCGGAGGACATCCCGGATGTCCGGCGCGCCGCGGAGGATCGCGGTTTCGGCGAAGGAGACGAAGTCCGGCGGGATTCCGTGGAGAGCTTCGGCCACCGAACCGGCGATCGCGGCCAGGGTGTCGGCGTCCCCACCCAGGGAAACCGCGTTCCGGACGGCCTGTTCGAAGTCCGCCGCCTCGAGGGCGCAGACGAGGGCCTCCGGGACCGTGCGCTGACACGTCTCGTTGTACTCGTAGGTCTCGCGGATGGCCGCGACGTCCCGGGAGAGGTCGTATCCGTAGGTCCCGGCGACCGCGGCCGCGATCGATCCGGGCGTCTCTCCCTGAAACGCCAGCCAGATCGCGTGGGTCGTGGCCCGGGCGCCCTTCATTCCCTCGGGGTGATCGTGAGTGATCTCCGTGACCCGGTCGGCGGCGTCGAGGGCGTCGGCGAGGGGCCGGTCGCGGTTCAGGAAGGCGGCCGGCGAGACCCGCATGGCCGCTCCGTTCCCGTAGCTTCCGTAGGGGACCGGCGTTTCCTCGTGGATCCACCGGCCGAAGTGGCCGCCCCAACTGCAGTCCGGATAGCGGCGGCACCAGGCCTGCATCGTGGCCGCGGGATCGCGCCCGTTGAGCAGGATGTCGGCAACGGCGGCGGTACAGACCGTGTCGTCGGTGAAGTGGCACCCGGGGCCGAAGAAGTCGAACTCCGTGGAACGGAAGTCCCCGAACTCGTACCGGGAGCCGACGAAGTCGCCAATGACCGCGCCGTACACCCCGTACGTCAGCCCTTCAGATAGATCCGGTCCGGGTCGAGTTCCTCGCGGAGCAGGCGAAGCATCGCCGCGTCCGGAGCCTCCGTGGTTCCAAGCGGCGAACCCGCCTTGAGATCCCAGCCGGTCGCCTCCCGCACCTGCTCCAAGGTCACGCCGGGGTGGACCGACTCGAGCGTCATCTCCCGGGTCTCGGCGTCGAAGCCGTAGACGCCGAGGTCGGTGATCACCCGGGAAGGTCCTCCGCCGGGGGCGCCGATCGCTTCGCGGCTCGTTCCGCCTTCGGCCCACCCGACCGTGGTGCGGAAGTCCAGTCGCTCCACGAACTTCCTCCGGTCCTGCCGCGCGATGACCACGGTGCGGTGCGCGTTCAGGGCGATGTCGGGAGCCCCCCCGGCGCCGGGAAGCCGCACCCTGGGGTGGTCGTAGTCGCGGCCCACCACCGTCGTGTTGAGGTTTCCGTAGCGGTCGATCTGGGCGGCGCCGAGGAAGCCCAGATCCGTGCGTCCACCCTGCAGGAAGTAGAGGAACGTTTCCGCCATGGGGAGCACCTGGGCGGCGCCGCTGACCAGGCACGGATCCCCGATCGAGATCGGCAGCCGGACGGGCCGGGCTCCGAACACGCCGGACTCGTAGATGAGGTGGCAACGCGGCGCGTGGAGCCGGAGCGCGAGCTGGACCGCCAGGTTGGGAAGTCCCACCCCGACGAACACGCAGTCCCCGTCCCGCACCTCGCGGCAGGCGGCGAACACCATGATCTCCGCGCGCGTCGGCGCGCCGGGGCCGCTCGTCACCGGTAGTCCCCGTAGTCCACCGGGCCGGCGAGGCGCGGACCCGGGCGGAGGCGGTCCCTGGTCTCGTTTCCCAGGCGGGCGCGATAGGCGGCCCGATCCGGCAGGCCGTGCACCCATTCGTCCAGGTAGCGCTCGAGCTCCGCCGGATCGCGGGTGATGCGGTCCCACGCCAGGTAGGCCGCGTTGTCCCGGTCGTAGTAGCCCTGCACGAAACTGGGATGGGCGCTCCACGGCTCTTCCACGACCGCGTCCACCACGACCGAGGGGATCTGGGTGCGGTTCGGATCGGCGCGCACCACGTCCTCCGGGACGACCTCCTCGACCACCACGATCACCCGGCGGGCGGCGAAGGCCACTTCCCGCTGGGCGCCCACCAGGCCCCAGATCTGGGTGTTGCCCCCGGCGTCGGCGCGTTGCGCGTTCACGATGGCGACGTCGGGATGAAGCGCCGAGACCGCATCGAGCGTTTCCCCGGTGAAGGGACAGGCGACCTGCTTCAGGTGCGGGTTCACCCGGGGCAAGTCGGTCCCCCGGTAGCCGCGCAGCGGGAAGAAAGGCAGGCCCGAAGCGGCCGCCTTGTACCGGCACAGCAGCCCGAAGTGCGAGTACTCCTCGATTTCGAGAGGACCCGGATAGCCCCTTTCGACCGCCCGCCGCACCGCGTGCAGCGAGCCCACGCCCGGGTTGCCGAGCCAGCCGAAGATGAGCTTGCGGGCGGTGCCGGCGGCCACCATCTGGTCCATCAGCAGGTCCGGCGTCAGACGGACGAGCGCGAGGTCCCGCCGCCGCTGGCGGATGATTTCCTGGCCGGCGGCGAAGGGGATCAGGTGGGTGAACCCTTCCAGCACCACGGTGTCCCCGTCCCGCACGAAGCGGTTTACCGCCTCGCGCATGGTCAGGACCTTGGACTCGGACAGAGTGGGGACTTCCGGGACCGGATTATCGTCGGAGCGCCGGCCTCCGGCCGGCATCGCCGACCGTAGGGAGGCGAAACCCGCCAAGCCCCCGGCTACCCGTTCCGCTCCAGCCACGCCTTGAGCCTTCGCGTCTCTTCGCCGGCCGCCGGATCGCGTTCCGTCTGCCAGAGCCGCGTCTGCACCACGAAGCGGTCCATGTCGTCCGGCGGCGTTTCCTGTTCGAGGATGCGGCGTACCTGACTCCGGAAGAAGCTGCCCCAATGCGGCTGCCGGCCGTCAACGTCCGTGAAGCCGTACTCCCGGGCGAGGCCCCAGCTCGAGAACAGCCCGCCGCTCTTCTGTTCCACGTTCGGATCGGCGGCGAGGGCCGCCACCGCGCGCCCGACGAAGGCGGGCGTTTCGGATTCGGCGAAATAGGGATCCTTCCCGATCGCCTCCCGCCAGTTCTCTTCGGTCACCCCGAAGTGGTCGAGCACCGCTTCCGAACGAAGAAACCCGGGAGTCAGGGCGAGCGCGGTCACCCGATGGGCGTGGAGGTCGGCCGCCATCGCGTAGGCGAGCCGGATGACCGCGTTCTTTGCGAGGTCGTAGAAGAGATTGCCGCGATACCCGAGCGTGTCGCCGTCGGTCACCTCGACGATCAGTCCGGAGCCCCGTTCCACCATGAGCGGCGCCCCGTGGCGGCTGGTGATGATGTGGGTGTGGACGGCGCGTTCGACGAGGGTTTGCCCCTTCGAGATCGAGAGCTTCCAGAAGGGCGAGCCCCACTCGGTGAGTGCGTCGCCGCCCCAGATGTCGTTCACCAGGACGTCCAGACGGCCGGCATCGGACCGGACCCGCGCGAAGAGTCGCTCGACCTCCTCCTCCACGGTGTGGTCCGCCCGCACTGCGATCCCCCGGCCGCCTTCGGCCGTGACCAGCTCCGCCGTCTCCTCGAGCGTCTCCGTTCGCCGGGGGGTCGCGGGGCGGCCCCGGACGCTGCGGCCGGTGCAGTACACGGTGGCCCCCGCGGCCCCCAGCATGCGCGCGATCCCGCGTCCGGCGCCGCGGGTGGCGCCGGCCACGACGGCTACCCGGTCGCGGAGAGGTCTGTCGGGCATGCGGCGAACGAATCAGGCGAAGGCCGAGAGCAGGCGGCGACCGATCTCGCCGAGCTCGTCACGGTGGATTGTGAGCGGGGGAGCGAGCACCACGAGGTCCCCGTGTCCCTCCGGTCCGCCGACCGGGTACACCAGCAAGCCACGCTCCCAGGCGGAGGCGGCGAACTGCCGGGCCGAACGCCCTCCGGCGTTCTCCGGATGGAGCGCGATCCCGGCGAGCAGCCCTCGGACCCACCATCCCTCGACGGCGGGTTCGCCGCCGAGTGGTTCGAGAGCGGTGCGGAACCCGTCCTCCAGGGACGCCGCGCGCGCCACCAGTCCTTCGTCGCGGATGACCCGCAGCACCTCCCGGACGACCGCGGCGACCACCGGATGGTGCGAGAACGTGAACCCGTGCCGGAAGTCGGGAGCGACCGCCTCGACCACGTCCGGTTTCGCGACGACCGCCCCTCCGGGGAGGAAGCCGGACGTCAGACCCTTGCCGAGGACCACGATGTCCGCGTCGACGCCGGCATGCTCCGAGGCGAGGAAGCGCCCGGTCCGGCCGCACCCGCTGAGCACCTCGTCCGCGATCAGCAGGACTCCCGCTTCGGCGGTCGTGCGGCGGACCGATCGCAGGTAGTCGTCGGGCGGTGCGAATCCGCCCGCGGAAGCACCGAGCACCGGCTCCACCAGCACCGCCGCGGCGCTTCCTTCCGCGCTCTCGACCGCCCGGTCCACTTCGGAGGCGCAGGCGACCTCGCATTCGGGATAGCGGAGGCCGAGCGGGCAGCGCGGACACCACGGGGCGGCGACGAGCGGCATGTCCGCGAGCAGCGGGAGGTAGGGGGCCCGGAGCGAGTCCCGTCCGGAAACCGCGAGCGCCCCGAGGGTGTTGCCGTGGTAGCCGGGGCGTTGCGAGATGATCCGGTGGCGCTCGGGATGGCCGCCGGCCAGCGCGTGGGCGCGCGCGAGCTTGATCGCGGTCTCGACCGCCTCCGCGCCGCCCGGAGTCAGGTAGACCTTGGCGTTCCGGTAGGCCGGAGGCAGGGAATCGACGAGCCGGGCCGCGGCCTCCTCCATGGCGGCGGTCGTGAACTGGGCGCCGTGAACGTAATCCACCGCCGCGAGTTGTCTGGTGGCGGCCTCGACGACCTCGCGGCGTCCGTGCCCCACGCTGATCGTGAGCGCGCCTCCGCAGGCGTCCAGCCAGCGGGCTCCGTCGCTGGCCTCGACCCAGGCGCCCCGGGCGCGCGTCGCGGTTCGGTAGGTGCGCTCGAGGTCCCGGTAGAAGACGGCGCTCTCGGGAAACTTCCGCCCCGCCGCGCTGTTCTCGGACGGCACGGTCACGGCGCTGCCGGCGCCAGGGCGCCGGCGAGATCCCGAAGTGTCGAAAGCAGGATGTCGGGGTCTGCCGATCGCAGCATCGCGTCGCTGCTGAAGCGGCTCGCGATCGCGGCCGTGCGGGTGCCCGCCCGTTTCCCCATGGCGACGTCCTCGGGCCGGTCTCCGACGTAGAGGGCGTCGGCGGGTGCGACCCCGAGGCGCGCGAGGGCGAGAAGCAGGCCCTCGGGGTGCGGTTTCTTCTCCCTGGTGTCCTCGAAGGCCACGAGCGCCTCGAAGCGATCGGCAACTCCCAGCCGGTCGAGGTCTTCGAGAAAACGTCGCCGATCGGCGCTCGTGACCACCCCGAGCCGAAGGCTCCGGCCCGCGAGGGCATCCAGGGTCTCGGAGGCGTGCGGCAACAGATCCACCAGGTGGCTGCGCTCGAGGTACTTCTCGCTCCAGATCGCGCCGGCTTCGTCCCAGCGGGCCTCGGGAATCCCGAGCTGTCGGTAGGTCTCGTGCCAGTCGGGCCGGTAGGTGGCCTGGTAGCGGGCTTCGTCCATCCGAATCCCGAAGTGCTCGAACACCGAGAGCGAGGCGTAGCGGGTGGTCGCGAAGCTGTCCACCAGGGTGCCGTCCCAGTCGAACAGGACGGCGGAGACGGCGGGCATGCGACGCGGGAGCGGAGGCGAGCCTACCCCACGAATGAGCGGTTCCGCGTCCCTCCCGGCGGGTAGAATCCGCGCCGATGCTGACGTGCCGCGCCTCCTTCCTGGAGACCGGAATTCCGGCAATCGGCCGCCTGGAACTGCTGAGCGCCGAGCAGGGCCTCGCGGCCATCCTGTTCTGCGACGAACGCCGTTCCCGCGCCTCGGCGGCCTGGCGCCGGCGGAACGTCGGGTCCGCGGTCCCGGCAATCCCCGGGGAGCACGACCCGTACGCACGCGAGATTCGCGAATACCTGGCCGGCGACCGGCGCGAGTTCACGATTCCGTTGCACCGGACCGGCACCCCCTTCCAGTGCGCCGTCCTCGATGCGGTGGCGAGCGTGCCGTACGGCGCCCGGGCCAGCTACCAGGACATCGCCCGCGCGGTCGGGAACCCCGCGGCCTGCCGGGCGGTCGGCGCGGCGAACGGCGCGAATCCCCTGCCGCTCGTCATCCCGTGCCACCGGATCGTCGGCGCGTCCAACAAACTGACCGGGTACGGCGGCGGCCTCGACGCCAAGCACTGGTTGCTCTCCCTGGAATCCCCGGCCCGGCTCGCCCTGGCTTCCTGAATACCCGCGTCCGCCAACTTCTTCCAGACCACCATGACATCCCTTCCAATCCCACGCGCTCCGGCGGTCCTGCTCATCGCCTTCTTCCTCCCCGCCTGCGGCGGTGGCGGTGATGCGGTTGCGCCCGAGCCGGAACCCGCCGCCGAAACGACCCCGATGGAGACCACCATGCCTCCCACCGATCCCGAGTCCGACCTGCCCGCGCCCGGTCCCTCCGCCGTGCTGATGCGCACGAGCGCCGGCGACCTGACCATCGAGCTCTACCCCAACGAGGCGCCGGCGACCGTCCGGAACTTCCTCCAGTACGTGGAAGACGGTTTCTACGACGGCACCATCTTCCACCGGGTGGTGCGCGGGTTCGTGATCCAGGGCGGCGGCTTCACCGCCGACATGATGGAGAAAGAGACCCGCGCGCCCATCGAGAACGAGGCCCGGAACGGCCTCATGAACCTGAGGGGCACGCTTTCGATGGCGCGGACCATGGATCCGCACAGCGCGACGTCGCAGTTCTTCATCAACACCAAGGACAACGCCATGCTCGATCACACGGCAACCACCACCCGGGGGTGGGGCTACGCCGTGTACGGCAAGGTGATCTCCGGGATGGATGCCGTGGACCAGATCGAGGCTTCCCGGGTGGTGAGCCGCGCCGGGCACAACGACGTGCCGGAGACGCCGATCGTCATCGAGTCGGCCACCGTCGTGGCTCGCTAAACGGGTCCGCAGACCGCGATCAGGACTTCCGGCCAGCCGCTGACGCCCGCGAGTGGGTAGGGGGCATGCCGCGCCTCGCCCTCGCCGGGAAGGCGGAGGATGTTGCGCACCTGGTGCAGCCGCCGCGCGAGGATGGGAGAGAACGAAGCCAGTGTCGACAGCCGCCGCTTGTGTCCCTCGGAAGCCGATGTCTGGCCGAACCACGCGAAGCGGTCGAATCCGACCCGCAGCAGAGCCTCGAACTCAGCGCGGGCGTATTCGCGGACGTGGTACGGATTGTCGGGCCGGTCCACGAGCGTCCGGCCCGGGCTGATCACCTCCCGTTCCGGCGTCGAGCAGAGGAAGATCCCCCCGGGGGCGAGAACCCGCCGCGCCTCCCGGACCACGGCCCGGTCGTCCTCCACGTGCTCGATCGTTTCGAAGGACGCGTACAGATCGAAGCTCGCGTCCCGGAAGGGCAGGCGCGCGGCGTCCGCGAGGACCCCCCTGAGGGCGCCGGCCCCGGAAGCCGGAAGCTCCGCCTCCCGGAACGCCTCCTCCGAAAGATCGGCCGAGACGACCCACCGAGCATCCCCGGCCTTGAGGAGGCCGGATCCGTATCCGGCGCCGGACGCGAGGTCGAGCACCCGCTTCCCCGCGGCGTATCCGGCCGCCCAGCGGTAGCGGGCCACGTGCTGGTTCCGCAGCCAGGGCGAGGCGAAACGGTGCAGCGCGAGTCGTTCCACGGGACCTCATGTTCTATCTTCGCCGAGCCGGCGGACGTACCCAAGGCGAAATGAACGACCACGACTCCGGGGTGAGCGCCTGTTTCCCGGCCTTCAACGACGCCGGGTCCATCGGCTGGGTAGCTCACCGGGCGCGGGAGGTGCTCGAGAGCACGGGACGGGATTTCGAGATCCTGATCCTGGACGACGGGAGCGTCGATGAGACCGCGGAGGTCCTCGAGCGCCTGGCCGGGGAGATTCCGGAACTGAAGGCGCTCCGGCACGAGCGGAACCGCGGCTATGGCGCCACCCTCCGCGACCTCTTCGCCGCCGCCCGCTTCCCTCTCGTCGTCTATACCGACGGCGACGGCCAGTTCGACCCCGGCGAGTTCACCCGCTTGCTGGATGCCGCCACCCCGGATGTCCAGCTGGTCAACGGTTTCCGCCGGAAGCGGGCGGACGGGCCGCTGCGGCGGCTACTGGGCCCGCGCTTCCATCGGGTGATTGCGGAGACGTTCGGACTTCCAGCCCTCCGGGACTGGGACTGCGACTTCCGGCTCTTCCGGCGCGACCTGGAGATCGAGGCTTCCATGACCTTCGACGACGGGACGGCGGTGGTGGAGTTCCTTGCCGGCCTCGGAGACCGCGGAATCCGCTTTGCCGAGGTCGAGGTGAGCCACAGCGAGCGGCGGGCCGGCGCGAGCCAGTATTTCCGTCCCCAGACCGTAGTCTCCGGCCACCGGAACCTCATCCGGTTGTGGCGTCGCCGCGCATCTCCCCCGATCCGGCTGGGAGCGTGGTGGAACGCCGCAGGTCGTTAACGGAGGATCGCGACCACCCCGGCGCCCTCACGCACGGCGATCACCCGGCCGGCCGCCGTGAGGTCCCCGAGACGCTCCGGCTCTCCTCCCGGCCAGCGGACCACGACATCCCGGATTGTCTCGCCCTGGCCGGCGCCGAGATGAACGCGCGGATCGTTCGACGAGAGGAAACTCCCGCTGCGGTGCGCTTCGCGCATCCGGCGCACGCCGTCCGCGTTGGAGAACGCCACCCTGGCTCCGGTCCCGTCGCGCGGCGCCCGGGTTCCCACGAGCTGCAGCGTGACCCCGCGGCCCCGGCTCGCGTTCCGGAAGAGCGCCGCTTCCTCATCGATATTCACGACCACCAGATCGGGCAGCGCGTCGCCGTTCAGGTCCCCGAAGGCAACCCCCCGGCTGGACCGTTCCGGCCCGTCCCACTCTTCATCGACAAACGTCCCGCCGCCCTGGTTCCGGAAGATCTGGTTCTTCATCAGGTAGCGCGTGCCGCTTCCGGCAGCTTCGGCGTCGGGGTAGACGTGTCCGTTGGCGACGAAGAGATCGAGCCACCCGTCGGCGTCCAGGTCGATGAACCGGGTTCCCCAGCCCAGGTAGAACCAGCCCGGCATGCGCAGCTCGTTCCGGGTGGTGCTGTCTTCGAAGAAACCGTCCCCGGCGTTCCGGTAGGCGGTGTTCGTGTCGTGCGAGAAGTTCGTCACGAAGAGATCGAGCTGGCCGTCCTCGTCGAAGTCGCCGGCGTCCACCCCCATGCCCGCCTGGGCGAGGCCGTCCACGTTGTAGGCGGTCCCGGAGAGGAGCGCCTGTTCGCTGAACCTCCCCTGGCCGTCGTTCACGAAGAGGTGGTTCGGCACCGAGTCGTTCGCGACGTAGAGGTCGGCATCCCCATCCGCGTCCAGGTCTCCCGCGACCACCCCCAGGCCGTAGCCGGCCTCGGCCGCGGCAATCCCCGACCCCGCGGTGAAGTCCTCGAACGTCCCGTCGCCCCGATTCCGGAAGAACCCGTCTTCCGCCGGAATCAGCCCGGAGGGACCGCAGAAGACCGGAAGCCCGAACCAGACGCAGCTCGCCGCGGCGCCTGGGACCGGGAGGGACTCGATGGAATCCTCCGTGTAACCCAGGACCAACAGGTCCAGGTCGCCGTCGTTCTCGGCGTCGAGGAAGGCGGCGGAGGTGGAGTAACCGGGGTGCGAAGCGCCGCCGGCGGCGGGGACGCGCTCGAAGGTGCCGTCCCCCCGGTTTCCATAGAGGACGTTTTCGCCCAGATTCGTGACGTAGAGGTCCGGGAAGCCGTCGTTGTCGACATCCGCCACCGCGACTCCGTACCCCCAGCCGGTGTCGCCGACGCCGGCGGCCTCGGTCTGGTCGGTGAACCGGAATTCCCCTTCGTTCCGGAAGAGCCGGTTCGGCAGCCCGGGACCGGGAGTCCGGTCCTCCAGCGGGGCGCCGTTGACGAGGTAGAGGTCCAGGTCGCCGTCCTGGTCATAGTCGAGGAGGCCGGCGCCCGCCCCGAGGGAGGAGACGATGAATCGCTTTTCCGGCTCCCCGCTCACGTTCCGGTAGTCGATGCCGCTGGCTTCGGTCACTTCCTCGAGACGGATCTGGCCACCGGCGGCGCTGAACCCCGCTGACCCCGGCGAGAGGAAGAGGATCGCGAGCGCAGCGGGGATCTCCCGCCGGGCGCGGCGTCCTCCGAACCTCACCGGTTTCGGCCGAGGCGCGCCGCCGCTTCCCGGAGTGCGGTGTCGTCCGGCCAGTCGGAGAGTGCGGCCTCGAGCACGCCGAGCGCCTCCTCCGGCCGGCCGCTCGCGGCCAGCGACTCGGCGTAGAGCAGGTGGTGCACGGGTTCCGCGGCAGCCAGGGTCAGCAGCCGGCCGGATTCCTCGACCGCGAGGCCGGGCGCTCCGCCGACGATGAGATGGGCGATCAGCGCCATCTTGGGCTCGCGGGCCCCCGGGTTCGCGTTGACCATCGCCTTCAGTTCGTTCGTCCGATCGGAGAACTGCCGGAGTTCGGCGAATCGCTGGAGGTGTCCGCGGCCCTTCTCCGCCTGAGCTGGATCACCGCTTCGCGCCAGCAGGTTCCCCAGGTGGAGGTGGGGTTCGGGGAGGGTGGGAGCGGCCGCGATGGCCGCTTCCAGCCGCCGGGCGGCTTCGTCCGGATCGTCCACGGCCGCCAGAGCCTGTCCGAGCGTCGTCAAACCGCCCGCGAGCTGCTCGGGTTCCGGTGAAGCGCTCGCCTCCTCGACGGCCGGCGTCAGCACCGGGATCGCCTCGGCGCTGCGGCCGGCCTCGTGGAGCAGCAGGCCGAGCCGGAACCGGGCCCGGGAGTGTTGCGGGTCCAGCCGGATCGCCTCGCGGTAGGCCCGCTCCGCCTCCTCTTCCTGCTGGAGGTAGTGCAGGACGTCGCCGTTCGCAAACTGCGCCTCCGCGTTCCCGGGAGCCGTCCGCGCGGCCTCGGCGCACGCCTCCCGGGCCTCCTCGAGCCGCTCTTCGCGCGAACGCAGGAGACATGTCTCGAACAGCGTGCCGGGATTGCCCGGCTGAAGCCTCAGGGCGGCCGCCAGATGGGGCCCGGCCATCTCGAACTGCCCGAGTTCCGAGTAGAGCGCTCCAAGGTAGTGATGGGCCTCGAAGGAATCGGGATTCGCCTGCGCCGCCTGCTGCAGCGCCGCAATCCCCTCCGGTCTCCGCCCGGCCTGCACAAGGAGCACGCCGAGCGGCGCCAGCACCTCGGGTCGTCCCGGATACTCGCTCCGAAGTTCCTCCAACCCTCGAATCGCTTCCTCCCGTTCTCCCATCCTGCCGAGCAGGACGGCCAGGTCCCGGCGTGCCTCGGGGTGCCGGGGATCGAGCGCCAGGACGTCGCGCAGGGCGGCCTCAGCTTCGGGAAGCCGCCCGAGGGCGGTCAACGCGCCCGCGCGCAGCAGCGGTCCCGTCGTGTTTTCCGGAACCAGCCGGCCGAACTCTTCGGCGAGCGCGGCGGCCTCCGGGAAATCACCGAGCCGCAGCCGGGCCACCGCGAGCATCCAGAGCGCCTGCGGATTCGTGGGATCGGCGCTCCGCGCCCGCTCGAGATGGGGGAGCGCCTCCTCGATGCGTCCCTCTTCGACGAGTTGCCGGGCGGTGACGAGAGGGTCCGTCTGCGCCGCGACCGTGCTTCCCGGCCAGAGCGAGGCGAGCACCACGCTGGCGACGACCAGGCCTCGGGACCAGCCTCGGACAGTCTGGCGGCGCTCGGTTGGTCTCAGGGTCACGTCGGGATACCGGAGTATCGCAAGATCGCCACCACATGGCCGACCCGGTGCGCTTCCCCCCGGAACGGGGAAGCACGGGGCCACGCCCGTACGGCGGTTCTTTGCGCGACGGTATCGCGGGGACTACCATGATCCGGGCCATGAAGTCGAGATTTCGCGGGGCGCGGCTGCTGTGCGCGGCGCTCCTCGTTTCGGGAGTCTTCGGGGTTGGGCTCGCGGGGGCTCAGGAAGAGCTGAGCGAAAAGGAAAAGATCGCCGCTCTTCCGGAGCACTGGCGCGTGTGGTTCGAGGAGGAGGTTCCCTACCTCATCACGGATCGCGAGAAGCGCGTGTTCCTGAATCTGACCTCGGAAACGCAGCGCACCGCTTTCGCCGACGCCTTCTGGCGCAAGCGGGACCACAATCCCTCCACGCCGGAGAACGAGTTCAAGATCGAGCACTACGAACGGCTCGACTACGTGAACAACTGGTTCGGCCGCTCGACCTTCCGCGAGGGCTGGCAGACCGACCGCGGCCGCTACTACATCCTGCTCGGGGCGCCCCGTTCCATCCAGAACTACGAGGCCCGCGACGAGATCTACCCGACCGAACTCTGGTTCTACAACAACTCGGAGCTCAAGCGGTTCGGACTTCCGGCCTTCTTCTATCTGCTCTTCTGGAGGCGCCACGGGGTCGGGGAGTTGCAGCTCTACGATCCCATCTCGGACGGACCGACGGCGCTCCTGACCGGCTACCAGCCGGAGCGGCGCGACTTCCGGGACGAGGTGGAGCGCGCCTACGAGATCCTCTACGAGTTCGACCCCGAGATCGCGAACGCCGCCATGTCCTTCCGCACCGACGAACAGGACATCACCCGGTTCCAGGCGGTGCCGTTCGGCTCGCTGTCCTTGCTCGGGGACATCCACGAGGTGCCGTTCCGGGGGCTGGATGACAGCTACGCCGACCGGCTCGACTTCGAGCGCGGCGCCATCGAGGCCGACTACCTGTTCACCTACGTGCCCGGGTACGGGGCGGTGGCGGTGCTTCCCGGTCCCGAGAACGCCTCCTTCCTGCACTGGGTGGTCCAGGTGGACGCCCAGCACACCGCCTTCATCCGCAACGAGGATCGCGCCACCTATGACACCTCGTTCATCGGCACCGTCGAAGCCGTGCTGCGCGACGATCCGGAACAGGTGGTGACCGAGTTCCGGAAGGAGTCCTTCGTCTCGCTGACCGACGAACAGGCCCGCGGGACCCTGCAGCGCCCGTTCTCCTGGTCCGGGGTGCTGCCTCTGATCCCGGGAGATCACACGATCCGGATCGTGCTTCGGAACCGGGCGTGCGGCTCGCGGGACGAAGAGGACTGCGCAAAGAGCTACACGCTCATCGAGACCGATGTCAGCGTGCCGCCACGCGACGGCGCCCCGCGCCTCAGCGACCTGGTCCTCGGACGGCGCATCGAGGCTGGCCCGGCGCAGTACCGCCCCTTCCGCATCGGCTTCTCCGGTGTGGTGCCGAATCCGCAGGCGGTGTACACGATCGGCGACAACTTCGTCGCCGCGCTGGCGCCGGAGAGCGCGCCCGACGGCGCATCCGTCCGTTTCCGGATCGTGAGCCGCGAGCCGCTCACCGACGGCGACGTGATCTACACGAGCGACCAGCCGGCGGAGCCGGACGCGGCGACCGGTCTCGTGGCGCTCGATTTCTCGCTCCTCGACATCGGAGCGGGGCGGTATGAACTCCAGGCGGAGTTGCTCGACCGGGCCGGAGGCACGCTGT
Organism: Acidobacteriota bacterium; assembly: GCA_022820545.1. Taxonomy (GTDB): domain Bacteria; phylum Acidobacteriota; class Vicinamibacteria; order Marinacidobacterales; family Marinacidobacteraceae; genus Marinacidobacterium. Next base: position 47,146 of record JAJEFG010000021.1, read on the forward strand.
CTTCACGCCGTGCGGAGTTCTCGGTATCGCCCCGCGGGGACCTGCTCGAAGCGGGCTTCCACGGCACCATGCTTCCCTTCGGCCCGGAGAACCCCGGCTTCACCAGCCTCGCGCTGGCCGAGCAGTTGATGGCCCTCGAGCGGACCGAGGAGGCCCGCCCGGTGATCGAACGGGCGGTGCAGATGGCGCCCCGGCTGGGACGCGCGCGGGAACTCCTGGCGCGCCTCGAAATCGCGGAGGGCAACCCGGCGAGGGTCGTGGAACTGCTCGAGCCGGTCTACCGGGAGGTTCAGGACCGCTACGACCTGCTCCGGGTCCTGGGCGAGGCGTACTTCCACCTCGCCCGCTACGAAGAGGCCGAGGAGCTGCTGGCGCGGGCCATCCTCCTCGAAAACCCGGACACCCAGAGCCTCAATCTGCTGGGGCTCGCCCGCTTCCAGGTCTCCGACTTCGAGGGCGCCCGGGAAGTGTTCCAGCGTTCGCTGGCGCTCGATGCCGAACAGCCGCAGGTGGAAGAGGCCCTGACGCGGGTCACCGAAGCGGAGCGCGGCGCGCAATCACGGGAAGAGCGGCGGAACCGGTAGAGGCGCTCGGAGCGCCGGCCTCCGGCCGGCATCGTCCCCGCAGGCGACGAAAGTCTCATCGCCGTGTGCCTTGCGGTGCAGCGGCACACGGAATGTCTCAACGCCATGGAGCGGAGCAACGCCGGGCTTTCGCAGTGTTTGGCCGCGATGCCGGTGTTGAACACCGGCGCTCCCTGAGTGCCCGCTACTCCGAACCGAGCGCGACGATCGGATCGAGCCGCGCGGCCCGCCGCGCCGGGCTCACACCCGCGATCACTCCGGTGAGCAGCGCCACCAGGAACGAGATCAGGCCGGCGACCACCGAGATCTCGACCGCCAGCCCGAAGGAACTCTCGACCACCACGGCGGCGACCGCTCCGATCACGACGCCGAGGACGCCGCCGGCGGCGCCGAGAAGCACCGATTCGGTGAGGAACTGGCTACCGACATCCCCGGTCTGCGCTCCCACCGCCATCCGGAGCCCGATCTCGCGGATCCGCTCGCGCACCGAGAGGAGCATGACGTTCGAGATCCCGATCGCGCCCACGACGAGCGAGACCAGCGCGATCGCAAGCAGCAGCACCGACATCGTGCGGCTGGACCGTTCGAGAGTCGAAGCGAGCTGGGCGAGGGTGGTGCGTTCGAGGTTGGGAATGTTGCCGGCGAGGGTCTCGGCCACCTTGGGGTGAAGCCCCTTGCCGAGCACCTCCGACGCCTGGGTGGTGACGGTGAAGTCGTCGGCCTGGGTCTCGCCGATCCCGTGCCGCTCGCGGAGCAGATCGGTGATGGCCCGCGACACCTCGGTGACTCTCCCGGACGACGCCGCGGTGACGGTGATGGAGTTGAGGTTCGTGACGTTGAGCAGTTGGTGGACGGTGGTGAAGGGCGTGTACACCGCGTCGAACTCGTCGTCACCGGGAGCCCCGGGATTCATCCAGTTGGTGCTCACCACGACGCCGACCACCTCGAAGGTCTGGTTCCAGATCGTGACCTCGCGGCCGACCGGGTCCTCGTCCTGGCCGAAGAGCTGATCCCGGGCGACGCTGCCGAGCACCACCACCTGGGAGGAGCGTCGCAGTTCGCCGGAACTGAAGAACCTTCCGTGCTGCATCGCGAACGAGCGGCGGATCTCCACCAGATCCACGTCGGTCCCGTGAAGGCGCGTGAACCAGCGGCGGTCGCCGGCGAAGACCCGGACGCTCTCATGGATGCCCGACGCCACATGGGCCACTCCCGGCACGGATGAGATCGCTTCCGCGTCGTCACTCGTCAGGGTGGCGGCGGCGCCGAGACCCGCGGCCGAGTCGCCGAGCCGCTCGGCGGCCGTCGGGTGGTCGTGCTTTTCCATCGGGTCGTTCTCGGGATGCGCGAGCGCGACCGGCTCGATCTTCCGGAGCAGGCGCTCGAGCGCGCCCGGCGGAAGCGCCGCCCCGTGCCGGGCCGGCGCTTCGACGCCCCCGATCGGCCGCTCGCCGCGGGTCCGGTAGTTCCCGGCGGTGATCTCGATCACGTTGAGACCCGCGGCGCGGACCTGGTCCCGGATCGCCTCCTGCGCCCCGCGCCCGAGGGCGATGGTGGCCATCAGCGCGGCGACCCCGAACGCGAGCCCGAGGAGAGTCAGCGCGGTCCGAAGCGGATAGCGGCGAAGGCTCTGGAAGGCGGTCTCGACCGCAGTGCGGCGCTCGGCCGGCATCTCCCGCACCAGCCGCTGGATCGTGTCTCGGTTTACGGGGATTCGCTTAGGCACCTGGGCTTGCTCCGTTACTCGCGATTTCTTCGTCCGTGAGGATCCGTCCGTCGCGCAATTCGACGCTCCGGGACGCGTACCGCGCCACCTGCCGGTCGTGAGTGATCATGATGACGGTCAGCCCGCGTTCCGAGTTCAGGCGGGCGAACGTATCGAGGATCTCCCGTCCCGTGCGGGTGTCGAGGTTGCCGGTCGGTTCGTCGGCCAGCAGCAGGCCCGGCCGGTTGGCGAGCGCCCTGGCGATGGCGACCCGCTGCTGCTGCCCTCCCGAGAGCTGGCTCGGGGCGTGGGTGGCGCGGTCGGAGAGCCGGACGGCTTCGAGCGCTTCGGCCGCCTGCTGGCGCCGCTCGTCGCGGCTCGGACGCTTCGCGCCGTAGAGCATGGGCAGTTCCACGTTCTCCAGGGCGCTCGCCCGCGCGAGCAGATGGAAGCTCTGGAAGACGAAGCCGATCTCTTCGTTGCGGATGCGCGCGCGTTCGTCGTTCCCGAGCCGGGCCACGTCGCGGCCCATGAGCCGGTATTCGCCGGAGGTCGGCTGGTCGAGGCAACCGAGGATGTGCATCAGGGTGCTCTTGCCGGAGCCGGACGGGCCGAGGACCGACAGGAACTCGCCCTTGTCCACGGAAAGCGTCAACCCCCGGAGTGCCTCCACCCGGTGGGTCTCGCTCAGGACGTAGGTCTTGACGAGATCACGGACCTCGATAGCAGCCAACGGCGGTTCCTCCGGAATGTGGTTCCTGGCGTCTCAGCGACTTGCATCGTGCGCCCGAAGCGCCGGACCCGGCTCCCGTCAAGGAAACCGGGTCCCCGCCGCGCAGTCGTCGTTTTCTCAGTCCTCGTCCATCCCCGTCTCGGCCGGGGCGTCCGGGAGCAGGCCGGCATAGGCATAGACGAAGGTGGCGATCGACTTCTCGGCCCCGGCCATCCCGTAGACGTCGCCGGCGCCCTCGATCACCCAGAACTCGTTGGCCGCGTGCGCGCCGCCACCGTGGCCGGCGGCCCCGCCCACGATCGGCATCGAGAGGTCGGTTCCGTCCGCGAAGTCGCCGTCACGGCCGCTGAAGAGGTAGGCGGGCCAGTAGCCGCCAAGGATCGTCTCCCCCTCGATGGGATTCCGGTAGCGGATCCCGAAGATGTCGTAGGTCCGCAGCAGCGAGTGCGCCGCCCGATTGTCGTAGCTGGACTTCGACCATGGCACGTCGCCGATGATCGTCATCTCGACGTCCTCGTAGCCCTGCTCGTCCAGGTAGTCCCGGATCTTCTGGACCATGTCGAGTCCGTCCATGCTCGGGACGTAGCGCATGTTGTGCTTGGAGGTGATCCGGTTCGGCAGGATCGCGCCGGCGCCGCCCGGATACATGTTGCCGGCCCAGACGCCGTCCATG
>JAJEFG010000072.1 GCA_022820545.1 Acidobacteriota bacterium
GGCGAGGCGACCCCGGACTGGCGGCGCCGCGAGTCCGACGGGTCGTTCCCGCCGCCGCCGCTGAACGGCACCGCGCACACGTGGCACCACCCGTTCGGGATACTTGCACGGCAGATCAAGTTCGGCGCGCCCGGCGGCGGCGGCAAGATGCCCATCTTCCAGGGCAAGCTCACCGACGAGGAAATCACCAACGTCATCGCCTGGTTCCAGAGCCTGTGGTCGGACGACATCTACGCGCAGTGGTGGGAGATCCAGCAGCGTTCGATGCAGCAGTAGACACCCGGGGCCGGTCGGGCGCAGCCGTCGAAGTTCCCAGGATCACGGATCGACCTGGACCCTGGGGGTTCAGAGCGGCCGGAGAACGGCCTGTGGATTCCCGCGAACGCGGGAACGACAGTCCGCACGGCGTCCGCCGGAACGCCCCCAGCCGTCATTCCCGCGCAGGCGGGAATCCACGGTTTGGGCAGTCGGATTCTCGTCCTGCACCTTGCGCCGTGGCGTCGCCCTGTCGAAGGTCCGGTCGGCAGTGGAACCGCGAGCCGGTGTGGGCTACTCTCCCGCCGCTTGACGATCAGCCCAGACCAGCGCGGCACCGGGGGCGTGTCGTTCCGGCCCTCGACACCGGCCGCGCGGACCAGGCAGAACCTTCCACTACGATTCCCGGCCGCAATCGCGACGAGCGATTCCGGAGGACCATTCTGTTCCAGCACAGGAGAATGAAGACATGTATGAAGAGCTCGCCCTGTACATCGACGGCGAATTCCGGCCAGGCAGTGACGGCGCCGGCGAGGACGTCGTCAACCCGGCGACGGAAGAGACGCTGGCGTTCCTCCCCCATGCCTCGAAGAGCGACCTGGACCGGGCGCTCGATTCGGCGGCCGGCGCGTTCAAGGTGTGGCGGGATACCTCCGCCTACGAGCGCGGCAGGGTGCTGTGGACGGCCGGAGAGCTGATCCGCGAACGCGCCGACGCCATCGGGCGGACCCTCACCATGGAGGAAGGCAAGACCCTCGCGGAGGCGGTCCTGGAGGTGAAGGTGGCGGCCGACATCTTCCAGTGGTACGCCGAGGAAGGCCGCCGTGCCTACGGCCGGCTGATCCCGAGCCGGCTGCCCGGCACGCGCCAGATGGTCATCCGCGAGCCGGTGGGCCCGGTCGCCGCGTTCACTCCGTGGAACTTCCCGGCGGTAACGCCCGCGCGCAAGATGGCAGGAGCGCTCGCCGGCGGCTGCTCGTGCATCCTCAAGCCTTCGGAGGAGACCCCCGGGACCGCCATCGCGATGACCCGCGCCCTGCACGAGGCGGGCCTTCCCCGCGGCGTGCTGAACGTGGTCTTCGGCGTGCCGTCGGAGGTGTCCGAGCACCTCATCCCCTCCCCCGTCATCCGCAAGGTGACCTTCACCGGCTCCATCCCGGTCGGCAAGCACCTGACCCGGCTCGCCGCGGACGGCATGAAGCGCACCACCATGGAGCTCGGCGGGCACGCGCCGGTGGTGGTCTTCGACGACGTGGACGTGGACAATGCGGCCACCGTCGCGGCCGGCGGCAAGTTCCGCAACGCCGGCCAGGTCTGCGTCTCCCCCACCCGCTTCTTCGTCCACGAGAAGGTCTACGGCAAGTTCGTGAAGAAGTTCACCGAGATCGCGTCCGGCATGAAGCTCGGCAACGGCCTGGACGCGTCGGTCGACATGGGGCCGCTCGCCAACGATCGGCGGGTCGCCGCCATCGACGAGTTCGTGACCGACGCCCGCGGCTGCGGCGCCGACGTGACCGCCGGCGGCGAGCGGGTCGGCAACCAGGGCTACTTCTACTCGCCGACGGTGCTGGCGGACGTGCCGGACACCGCCCGCATGATGTACGAGGAGCCGTTCGGACCGGTGGTGCCGATGCAGCCGTGGTCGGACTTCGACGAGGTGATGGAGAAGGCCAACGGCCTGGAGTTCGGCCTCGCCGCCTATGCGTTCACCACCAGCACCGAGCGCGCGGCCCAGGTCTCCGAGCGCCTGGAGACGGGGCTGGTCGGGGTGAACCACTGCGCGATCTCGTTCGCGGAGACCCCGTTCGGCGGCGTCAAGGAGAGCGGCTACGGCCACGAAGGCGGCATCGAGGGACTCGACGCCTACCTGACCAGCAAGTTCGTGACCCAGATGAACGCGTGACGGAAAGTGCGGATTCGCGTGTCTTTCCCGGCGATCTTGACGGCCATGAAGGCCACGAGCGCGACGAATGCAGGCGAAGGGCGCGATTCATCCGTTCTCACTTGACGACGAACCGCTGCGGCACTGCAAGTGCCGTTCGATCCGCTTGGGCGGATATCGAGCTAACCCCCCCCGGGAGCGAGCCGGAAACGGCCCCCGGGGGTTCTTGCCGTGAACGTACGCACGGGGACGTTCCTGGGAGCGCGGGCATCTTGCCCGCATGGACAATCGCGGGCCTTCGGCCCGCTGCGGGCTGGAAGCCCGCGCTCCCAGGAAAGGCCGCTTCGCGACTCAGGACCACTTTCATGTTGCGGGGTGGGCGGCCGACCATGAGCGTTTGG
>JAJEFG010000047.1 GCA_022820545.1 Acidobacteriota bacterium
GTGCGGGTATGGCCAGCAGTCGTGGTGGCGGCGCCTCGGAGCGCCGGCCTCCGGCCGGCATCGCGCGGGAGCGCGAAACCCGCGCTGATGGCGCTCCTCCTCCTGAAGATGGGGCCCCGGCTCGTCTCAGACGGCGCGCAGCCGTGCCCGGTTCGGATCGCGCCACTGGAACCAGCTGCCGCGTGCGTTTCGCGGCCTGCGGCCGCGATGCCGGCCAGAGGCCGGCGCTCCGAACTCAGACCGTTTTCCGCCGTCTTCATGCCCGGCGGGGTGTGCAGGAGGACCGATCATGGGGATTTCTCTCGGTTCGGACGCGCAGCGAGGCGGAACGCACTCCATTCCCGAACCACATGGCGTGAGCCCAACCGAGGACGGCGAAAACACCACCGCGCCGACGAATGGCGCTGCGCCATCGCGTTCGGCGGCGCGCCGTGCGGGGGTACTGACGATATGAGTTTCGCGGCCTGCGGCCGCGATGCCGGCCGGAGGCCGGCGCTCCTAGAGTCCCAGCAGCAGCGCGGCGAGGAGGGCGGCGCGGCGGGGCAGATCGGCCGTGACGACCTGCTCGTGGCGCGCGTGGGCGCCGTCTCCGAGCGGGCCGAGTCCGTCGAGCACGGGAACGCCGAGGCCAGCCACGATGTTGCCGTCCGAACCTCCGCCTGCCGAGCCTTCCCCGAGCTCCCAGCCGATTTCGCCGGCCAGCCGCCGGGCCCGCTCGTAGAGCGTCACGACTCCCTCGTTCCGCACGAGCGCCGGCCGGTTCACCCCGCCGGTCCAGTCCACTTCGGCCTCGGGATGCCGCGCGCCCAGTCCCCGGAGCGCCCGGATCAGCCGTTCTCCCGATTCCGGGTCGTCCATCCGGATGTCCACGTCCGCCGACGCCTCGGCCGGGACGACGTTGGTGCGCGACCCGCCCCGGATCAGCCCCACGTTCACGGTGACGCCCTGCTCGGGCGCCGAGAGCGCGGCGGCGGCGGTGACGATGCCCGCGAGCTCGGTGATCGCGTTGATGCCGCGCTCGGGATCGAGACCCGCGTGGGCGGCCCGTCCCCGGACCCGCACGGTCAGGATGCCGACGCCCCGCCGGGCCGTCTTGGCCCCGCCGCCAGGCAGCGAAGGCTCCATGACCAGGCAGGCCGCGGCCGCAGCACTCTCCGCTTCGATGAACTCCCGGCTCGCCGCGCTGCCCGCCTCTTCGTCGCTGTTCCAGAGGATCGTGAGCGGCCGCCGCGGCCGGAGTCCGCGCCGGTCGAGGGCCCGGAGCGCCCAGATCGTCTGGACCAGGCCCGCCTTCATGTCGTAGACGCCCGGTCCCCGGGCGACGCCGTCCTCGATTTGAAAGGGGATCTCGTTCAGCGTGCCGTGCGCCCAGACGGTGTCCAGGTGGCCGAGCAGCAACAGCGGCTTCTCGGCAGGCGCCGCCCCCGGGACCCGCACCAGCACGTGGGGCCCGCGCGGTCGCCCGGCATGCGTACCGGAGACCCGCGATACCGAGGCTCCGTTCAGCAGGCCCGGCGCGCCGTCCGTGAGCGCGGAAACCGCCTCGTCGCCCATCCGGGCGGTGGCCTCGGGATCGTCGGTGGGCGATTCGATGCGGACGAAACGTCCCAGCATCTCCTCCATCCGGGGCTGCTCTCCGCTCAGTGGGGAGAGCAGCCCCGCGATGTCCGGGGTGCCGTCCGAGACTTCGCCGCTACCCCGGGCCGTCATTCGGCGATTTGATTCCTGACCTCCTGGAGCACCGCGAGCCGCTCGGCCAGGACGGGATCCTGGACACCGAGCGCCACGGCCCTCTCGTACTGCGCGGCGGCGGCGGCCACCCGCTCGTAGTCCGCGTCGCTGGCGGGACAGCCCACTCCGGCCGCCTGCATCCGTTCGCCGAACGCGGCGTCCTTGAGCCGGCAGGGACCGTACGCGATCTGGGCGGTGTGGGCCCAGGCGAGCATCTGGAACGGCGCTCCCCAACTGTCCATCTTCTGGGTCGCCTCGCTGAACTGGGTCTCGGCGCCGGCGAAGTTCTGCGAGGCCATGTAAGCCTGGCCGAGCGCCCAGTGGCCGACCGCGAGGTCGTCCATGTTCCCGTCGGCGGGAAAGCCGGGGATTCCCGACTCGAGGACCGGCACCGCCTCGGCCACCTGCTGGTTCAGGATGAGCGCGATCCCGTGCTCCACCTGGTAGACCGGGTTGTCCGGATCGGCAGCGCTGGCCGCCTGCGCCGCGACCAGGGCGCCGGCGACGTCCTGGGCCTGGCGCTTGGCCTTGGCGCTCGCGTGGTTCGCCATCCCGAGCCCCGCCTTGGCTTCCTCCGAGTTCGGATCGGCGGCGACCGCCTCGTTCATGTGGTTCACGGCTTCGTCGTAGTTCAGGTCCTGGATGGCGAAGCGCCCGAGGGCGACGTGGGCCGCCACCCTGGAAGCCGGCGGGGAGTTCGCCAGCGTCGTGACCTTGCGGTAGTAGCTCATCGCCTGGCCCCGGTTCTCCAGCGCCTCGTACACCTGCGCGAAGGCGAGGTTCGCCGCCGGGTCGTCGGGGTTCACCGTCACCGCCATGGACAGGTCGCCCTGCGCCTCCGCGGAGTTGCCGAGGGCGTTGTTCGCGAGGCCCCGGATCCCGTAGGCCGCCGTCAACTGGTCGTTCAGGTTGAGCGCGGCGGTCGCCGCGTCCACCGCCGCCTGAAAGTCCTCGCGGGAGTAGTAGATGTCGGCCAGGCCGGCATGGGCGCGGGCGGTGTTCGGGTCGAGTTCGACCGCACGCTGGAAGGAAGCCTCCGCCTCGTCGAGGTCGCCCCCGGCGGCGGCGGCCTGGCCGAGGGTCGAGTGGGCCATGGCGCTGTCGGGTGCGATCTCGAGGGCGCGCCGGGCCATGCTGGAAGCTTCCTCGAACTGCCCCTGCCGGGCCATGCTGGATCCGATCGCCACGAAGGTGCTGGCCGGCGGGTTCGGATTCAGTTCGATCACCTTCTGCCCGGCCTCGATGACCTTGAGGTCGTTCTCGAGCATCCCGTAGGCGTTCGTCACCGCGGTCCAGGCCTCGAGAATCTCCTCCTCGTCCTCGACGTTCTCGAACGCCCAGCCGTCGATGTCCTCTGCCTCGGTCGGGGGATCCGTCATCAGCGCCTCCTCGAAGGTGGTGGCGACGTTCTCCCATTCCTCGAAGTGGAGGTAGATGCGGCCGAGCCGCAGGCGGATGTCCCGGCGGTAGGGATGGTCCTGCAGCACGCGGAGGAAGAGGCCCCCCGCCTGGCTGTAAGCGGCCTGTGCGGCTTCCGCGTCTTCATTGCGGAGCGCGCGCTCGGCATCGTCGAGATGATCCTCGGCGATGTCGATGGCGCGGGAAACCTCCCGGCGGTTCAGCGGCGCCTCGTCCTGCGCGAGGGCGCTCGGGACGCCCACGACGGCGGTCAGGCCGAGTACCGCCACGGGGAAGAACCGGCGCCGGAAACCGGCTGACCGGCGGGGCGCCGGATGGAGGGTGGTTTGGATCATGAAAGCCTCCGTCAAAACAGGCCGCAGCCTGACGGGAACCGAAATGCGAGCAAATGATCGTACGCGAGCGGACGCCGCCCTTCAACAGGGGCGGACCCCCGCTCCGCCAAGAGTGGCCACCGAATACACTCACGCGCCATGCAGGTGGGCCGACGAACCGCGCTGACCGTCGCCTGCGTGCTGGCGAGCGGTTGCGGTGGTCTGCGGGCTCCGGTCGCGGATCCCGAGGTCGCGTTCACGCCCGAGCCGGCGGCGCCCACGGCCACGCGGTCCGCGGCCGTCCCGGCGGCGGACTGGTGGACCTCGTTCGGCGATCCGGCGCTCGATCGGGTGGTCGAGCGGGCGCTGTCGGGCAACCTGACGCTCCGGGAGGCGGCGGCGCGCCTCGCGCAGGCGGCCGCCGACGCGGGGATCGCGCGGAGCGCGCTCTATCCCCAGGTCGGAGCGGGAGTGGACCGCCTGCAGGCGCGGCAGGCTTTCATCGGGCTGCCGATCTCGGACATCGCGCAATCCGCCGGGCTGCCGATCCCGGGGTTCGGGGAGGAGGAGGTGCTCACCGCGGATTTCGTCCGGTACGGACTCTCCCTGGATCTGACCTGGGAAGCGAACCTCTGGCGCGCGGCGACGCCACGGGCCCGGGCCGCGAACGCCGTGATGGAGGCGGCGGTCGCCGAGGTGGCGGGAGCGCGGGTCTCGCTGGCCGGTCAGGCCGCCCGCCTCTACTTCCTGGCGGTCGAGGCCCGGGAGCAGGCGCGCATCGCCGACCAGGTCGCGGCAAGCCGGGAAGAGACGGTTCGGTGGACGCGGGAACGGGCGCGCATCGGCGAGGCGGCGCTTGCCGAGGTGAATGCGGCGGAGGCCCGTCTCGCCGAAGCGCGGGCGGCGGCCGCCAGCCGGCGGCAGGCGCGGGCGGCCGCGGTGCGGGGCCTGGAAGTCCTCTTCACCGACTATCCCGACGGAGAACCGGGGCCGGACTGGGAACTCGGCGGGGGCCTGCCCCCGGCCGCGAGCGCGGTTCCGGCGGGAGCCCCGGCGGACCTCATCTCCCGGCGTCCGGACGTGGCGAGCGCCGAGCGGCGCCTCGCCATGTCGAAGGAGTTCACCGAAATGGCGCGGCGGGCGCGCTATCCCCAGTTCCCGCTGACCAGCTCCGTGGGTACGGCGTCAACGCGGCTGCGGCAGCTCGTGAACGGGGACTTCTCGGTGTGGAGCCTGATCGCGCGGATCGCGGCGCCCGTGTTCCAGGGCGGTCGAATCCGGGCGCAGATCCGCCAGGAGGAGGCGCGCGATCGCGAGGCGCTCGCGGCGTACGCGCGGACGGTACTGACCGCCTACCAGGAGGTGGAGGCGGCGCTTTCCGCGGAGGAGTCGCTCCGGGAGATGGAGTCGCGTTCCGCGGAGGCGCTCTCGGCGAGCCGCCGGGCGCTCTCGCGGACCCGAAGCCAGCGCCGCGGGGGCTTCGGCACGCGACTCATGGAGTTGGAAGCGGAACGGGCGGTCCTGATGGCGGAATCGGGCCATCTTTCACAGGTGCGGGCGCGGCTCGACAACCGGGTGAACCTGTCGCTGGCGCTCGGGGGCGGGTTCGAGCGCACGGCCGGGGACGAAACGGCGGACGCCGGGGAGAGGTGATGCAGAGGTTCCTGTTCATCCCGATACTGATCGGCGCGGGCGCCCTGCTGGCGCTCCTGGTGGCGCTCGGCCCCCGGCCGGAGGCGCAGGAGATCGAAACCGTGCTGCCCGAGGTGCGGGCGGCATCGGTCCGGGTGGGTCCGCAGCGGGTAACGGTTCACGCGGACGGGACCGTACGCCCGGCGCGGCGGACCACGGTTTCGGCCGAGGTGGCGGGCCGCGTCGTCTGGGCGGCATCCGGCCTCCGCGACGGAGCGCGGGTGGAAGAGGGCGCGGCCCTCTTCCGGATCGAGTCGCTCGCGTACGAGCAGGCGGTGCAGGCGGCGCGGAGTCAGTTGGCGCAGGCCCGGCTGCAGTTGCAGTCGGAGGAGGGCCTGGCGCGGCTCGCGGAAGAAGAATGGACAGCGGAAGGCGCGGAGCCGGATCCCCTCGCGCTTCGGGTTCCGCAGCTCGCCGCGGCGCGCGCCGGGGTCGCGGCGGCGGAGGCATCCCTGAAGCGGGCGGAGAGTGAACTCGAGAAGACGGAGGTGCGGGCGCCGCATACGGGTCTCGTGGGCTCGCGGAACGCGGAGGTCGGGGAATGGGCCGCGCCCGGCGCGCCGTTGGTCGAACTCCTGTCGGTAGACGTGGCGGAGATGCGGGTATCGCTGCCGGATGCCGCACTGGAGCTCATGGAGCTGCCGTTCGGAGGCGCCTCCGGCGGCGAGGGACCGCGGGCCCGGCTGACGGCGGTCCTGGGTCCGGCATTGGCCTCGACGACCTGGAGCTGGGAGGGCCGGCTGGTGCGGATGGCGGGAGAGGTGGATCCGGCGACACGGTTCTTCCCGGCGGTGATCGAGATCCGGGACCCCTACGGGGAGGGAGCCGGCGGCCGCCCACCGCTGGTGGCGGGGATGTTCGTGCGGGCGGAGATCGAGGGACGGGAGTATCCCGAGGTCGCCGTGGTGCCCCGCAGCGCGTTCCGGGAGGACGGGCGGGTGCTCGTCGTGGGCGATGAAGACCGGATCACGATCCGCGAGGTGGACGCGTTCTGGTCCACGGAGAACGGCGATCTGCTGGTCCGCTCGGGACTCGAGGACGGCGACCGGGTGGTGACGAACCCGCCGGCGATCGTCATCGAGGGGATGTCCGTGCGGCTGGCGGCGATCCCGGACGGCGAGTAGTTCGGGCATGGACGCGATGGTGGAGGGAGCCTCCACCGCACCGGGCGGTCGCCCGGAGTCGGGTGTGATCGCCTGGTTCGTCAGGAACCGGGTGGCCGCCAACCTCCTGCTGCTCAGCATCTCGCTGGGCGGCCTGCTCACCCTCGGCGGTATCCCGCAGGAGATGATCCCCGAGACGCGGTCCTCGGCCCTGACCGTCACCACCGTTTTTCCGGGCGCCGGCGCCGAGGTCATCGAGGACGGCATCCTGGTGGGTCTGGAGGAGGCGCTCGACGATGTCTCGGGCGTGAAGGAGATCGCCAGCCTCGCGACCGAGGGAGTCGGCGTGCTCACCGTCGAGGTGGAACGGTGGGCCGACTTCCGGAGCGTGAGCGACGAGATCCGGGAGCGGGTGGAGTCCCTGACGACCCTGCCGGCCGACGCCGAAGAACCGGTGATCGCGGAGGTGCGGGTGGATCCGCTGCTGCTGCGGATCGCGGTCCACGGGGACGCCGACGAACGGAGCCTCACCGAGGCGGCGCATCGGGTCCGGGACACGCTTGCCCCCATTCCCGGGGTGGCGACGGTGGAGATCGCCTCGGGGAGGGACTACGAGATCTCGATCGAGGTCGCCGAAGAGGTCCTCACCCGGTTCGGGTTGACGTTCGACCAGGTCGCGATGGCGATCCGGCGGGGCTCGGCGGACGTTCCCGGAGGCGCCATCCGCTCCGACAGCGGCGAACTGCGGGTCAGCACGGAGGCGGAAGCGGTCACCGGGGAGGACTTTGCCCGGATCCCGCTGATCGCCGCGCCCGGCGGTGGAGTGGTCACGGTCGGGGACATCGCGGTCGTCACCGACGGTTTCGCGGACGTGCAGCGGTCGGCGCGCATGAACGGGGAGCCGGCGGCGCTCCTCGAGGTGATGCTGGCGAGCGGCGCCCGGCTCCTCGAGACCGCGGAGGCGGTGCACGCCGAGGTCCGCGAGATCGAACGGACCATGCCGGAAGGGGTCTCCGTGACCCCCTGGTTCGATGCCTGGCAGCTCTTCGAGAGCCGCATGGACGTCCTCGTCCGGAACGGGCTGCAGGGCCTGGCCCTCATCTTCCTCGTTCTCTTCTTCACCCTGTCGAGCCGGCTCGCGGTCTGGACCGCCGCCGGGCTCCCGGTGGCCTTCTTCGGCGCCTTCCTGATGATGCCCGGGCTCGGGGTCACCGTGAACATGTTCAGCCTGTTCGGGTTCATCCTGACCCTCGGGATCGTGGTGGACGACGCCATCGTGGTGGGGGAGAACGTGCAGCGCCACGTCTCGCTCGCGAAGACGGGCGTGGAAACCGCAGCCGTCAAGGGAGTGCGGCAGGTGCTCTTCCCGGCCTCCTTCGGCGTCCTGACCACCATGGCGGCGTTCGGGCCGCTGCTGGGCCTCCCCGGCATCTGGGGCGACCTCATGGGCACCCTTCCCCGCATCGTCATCCCGGTACTCGCCTTCTCGCTGGTGGACGCCGCCTGGATCCTTCCCCACCACATGGCGCACGGGGGGCTCGGGGTGCGGCCGAGCCGCCGGCTCGCCCGGATCCGGTCAGGTTTCCAGGGCGCTCTCGACTGGAGCATCGACGTCCTCTACCGCCCGGCGCTCGGCTGGTCGCTCAGGAACCGGCTCGCGACGGTGGCCCTCGGGATCCTGTCGCTGGCGCTGTCCCTGGGCCTCCTGGGGGGCGGCTGGGTGCCGGTGGAGACCACGCCCCCGTTCGACAGCGACGTGATCACCGTGCAGGTCTCGCTCCCGCCCGGTTCCTCGGCGAGCGCCACCGCCGAAGTCGTCGGCGAGGTCGAGGCCGCGATCGTCCGGATCCGGGAGGACATCCGGGCCGAGTACGGCGTGGACCCGCAACGGAACCTGACGGCGCTCTCCGGCCAGCAGCTTCCCTTCGGTCCGGGCGGAGCCATCGGCGGCGCGCTGGCCGGGGCCGGGACCACCATCGGTCAGGTGGTGCTCGAACTGATTCCCGCCGAGGCGCGGGCCGGCTTCACCGCCCGGGGGATCGGCGACCGGCTGCGCAGCCTCACCGGCACGCTGCCGCACGGCGGCGAGGTCACGGTCCTGACGTCGATCCTCGGCGAGGAGGCGGACATCTCGATCCGGATCAGCGGAGACGACGTGGAGGCGCTGCACGAGGCCTCGGCGGACCTGCAGACCCTCCTCCGCGAGTACGGGGGAGTCAGTGCGGTGCGGGACGACTGGGACGGCAGCGCTCCCGAGCTGGTGGCGCGCGTCCGTTCCGGCGGCGCCGGGATCGGCATCGGCGCCGGCGAGTTCGGACGCCAGTTGCGCCAGGCGTTCTACGGCGAGGAAGTGCAGCGGATCCAGCGGGGACGCGATGAAGTCCGCGTGCTCCTGCGCTACCCGGAATCGGGCCGCACCCGGCCCGAAGACGTGACCGGGATGCGCGTCCGGCGCGCGGACGGCGGGGTGGCTCCCATCGGCGAGGTCGCCGAACTCGCCCGCGCCGAGAAGCTGGCCGCGATCCGGCGCGTGGACGGCGCCCGGGCGGTCACCGTCCACACCAACGTGGATCCCCGGGTCGCCTCCGCCGGGGCGGTGCTGGCCGACGTCCAGGCGCGGGGTCTTCCCGATCTCGGGAACGGGTATCCCGACCTGCGGTTCGACGTCGTCGGACTGGCCGGCGATCAGGCGGAGACCCTGGAGGCGCTCCGGCAGAACGTGCTGCTCGCGCTCATCCTCATCTACGCGCTCCTCGCGGTGCCGCTCTCCTCCTGGACACAACCCTTCGTCATCATGGCGGCGGTGCCCTTCGGACTCGCGGGGGCCATTTTCGGCCACCTGATCATGGGGGTGCCGTTCTCGATCCCCAGTTTCTTCGGCATGGTGCCGCTCGTCGGGATCGTGGTGAACGACGCGCTGGTGCTGCTCGATTTCATCAACCGGGAGCGCCGCGCCGGGATGTCCACCCACGAGGCGGTCCTCGCCGCGGGGCCGCTGCGCTTCCGCCCCATCATCCTCACCTCGGTGACCACCTGCGCCGGGCTCGCCCCGCTGATGGCCGAACGCAGCATCCAGGCGCAGTTCCTCATTCCGATGGCCGCTTCGCTCGCCTTCGGGGTCGCCTTCGCCACTCTGGTGACGCTCCTCATCGTTCCCGCCCTCTACAGCCTGGGGGACGACGCCGCCCTGCTGCTGCGGGGCCGGAGATAACCGCCAACCGGCCGGGACGGCCCGCTCCCCGTCCGGATCCGGACACTGTCAGGGGATGTTTCGGAACGCGTCAGGTATACAGTTCGCTCGTTTCGTTCGGTCGGTTCGATCGGTTCGGTCGGTTCGGTCAGTCACTGCATGTCCACGCGCCAGGAGCGATTCGCGCCCCAACCTCCGGAGGTCTTTGTCCCGACCGCGTACCGCACGGGTTACGAGCGGGCGCGCTGGGCCGATCCGGAGTTGGCGCATCGGTATATCGAGCACACCACGAAGGGAGACCCGCTCGCGGACGCGGCGGTCGAATCGATGGTGGGCCTGCCCCAGAAACGGGTCCACGAGATCATCACGGCGGGGATGGAGGAGGACGCGGCCGGCTTCCGGGACGCGCCGGCGGAACTCAGGGAACTCATGGAGTCCAGTTCCATCCAGCCCGACTGGTTCGATTCGAAGGCCGTCTACCCGGGGTGCCGCGCGTTCCACGCCGACTCGGATCTCTATGTCCAGGCGCTCGTCGGCTCGAGCATCGTCTGGGGCTTCACGACCCTCATCAGCAAATCGTTCTTCACCACCGGAAGGCTGACCGACCACGGGGTCCGCCGTCTCCGCCAGAACATCCGCCAACTCATCGAGATCATGATCCCGGGAGGCCTCGAACGCCACGGCGAGGGCTGGAAGCTGAGCGTCAGGATCCGGCTCATCCACGCCCAGGTGCGCTATCACCTGCGGAGATCCGACGAGTGGGACGAGGAGGAAGTCGGGACGCCGATCCACATCGGGCACGTTTCGCTCGCCGCCGCCAACTTCTCGGCGCGGGTGATCGAGGCGGCGAGGCGGCTCGGCGCCGAGCCCACGGCGGAGGAGAGCGAAGCCTTCGTCCAGATCTGGCGTTACTCGGCGCACCTGATGGGCGTTCCCGAAACGATCCTGTTCACGAGCGAGGCCGAGGCGCTCGAACTCTGCCGGGTTGCCATCGCGTGCGAGCCGCGGCCGACGATCGAGGGCATCGTGATGGCGAACGCCCTTGTCAATTCCGCGCCGGTGGTGATCGGCATCCGCAAGCCCAGGGAGCGCCAGCACCTCGCCAACTATGTGTATCGCGTGTCCCGCGCCCTGATCGGCGACGAGCTGGCGGACAAGCTCAACTACCCGCCCCAGTCCACCCGGGGCCTGCTCTTCTACCTCCGGAACAAGCGCCGCCTGGCAAGGCGGTTGCGCAGCCTGGTGCCGCGCTGGGAAGCGAAGGCGAAAGTCGACCGCTTCACCGCGCTCGTGGACAACTCGCAACTGCGCGATCCCCTGATCTCCTACCGGTTGCCCCCGAAACTGCATTCCGACGAAACCCAGACCTGGTAGCCGATCCGGGGGCGGCGCTCGCCTCCACGACAGGATTTGTCGCGTCTGAATCCTAGAGTGGGAACCGTGCCGAGCCGATTCGTCAAGAGTCCGCGGGCGGCGGTGCGGATCGCGGCGGCCCGCCGGTTTCTCGAGGGGCTCGACACGAGGCAGCCGTTCCTCGTCGTGGCGGCCGGCCGCCACGCCGCCGACCGG
>JAJEFG010000063.1 GCA_022820545.1 Acidobacteriota bacterium
GGGGCCCCACCTTCAGGAGGAGGAGCGCCATCAGCGCGGGTTTCGCGCTCCCGCGCGATGCCGGCCGGAGGCCGGCGCTCCGAGGCGGCGCCACCACGACTGCTGGCCATACCCGCACGGCTGCACTTTCACAGCAACTGGGGCGATGCCGGCCCGAGGCCGGCGCTCCGTCACAGAATCTGGCTCAGGAAGCGTTTCGTGCGTTCGTCGGCGGGGTTCGTGAAGAACCGTTCCGGCGGCAGACACTCGACGATGCTGCCCTCGTCCATGTAGGCCACCCGGTCGGCGACGGTGCGGGCGAAGCCCATTTCGTGCGTGACCACGATCATCGTCATGCCGCTCCGGGCGAGATCGTTCATCACGTCGAGGACCTCCTTGATCATCACGGGATCAAGCGCCGACGTGGGTTCGTCGAACAGCATGACCCGGGGCCGCATGCAGAGCGACCGCGCGATCGCCGCCCGCTGCTGCTGACCGCCCGAGAGCTGGGCGGGGTGTTTTTGGGCCTGCTCCGGAATCCGGACCCGGCCGAGGAACTCCATGGCCCGCTCCCGGGCGTCCGCGGGGGTCATCCCGAGCACCCGCGTCGGCCCCAGCATGCAGTTCTCGAGCACCGTGAGGTGGGGGAAGAGATTGAACTCCTGAAACACCATGCCGATCTCGCGGCGGACCCTGGTGAGGTCGGCCGCGTCCGCCCCGAGTTCGCGCCCGGCGAAGACGACGCGTCCTTCCTGGTGTTCCTCGAGGCGGTTGATGCACCGGATCAGCGTGGACTTGCCGGAGCCCGACGGGCCGCAGATCACGATGCGCTCGCCTTCCGCGACCCGGAGACGCACGTCACGGAGCACCTGGAACGCGCCGAACCACTTGCTGACGCCGTCGAGTTCGATCAACGGCTCTGCCGGGGTCAGGCGCTCCATCGGTTCACGCCCGGGCCGCCGCCGCGCTCCTTTCGAGCCGGCCGAACGCCAGCGAGAGCAGGTAACACAGGCAGAAGTACAACCCCGCGACCGTGATCCACACCTCGAAGACGCGGGTCGTCGAAACCGCGGTCTCCATCGCCAGGAAGGTGAGTTCCTGGATCGAGATGAGCGAGAGGATGGAAGAGTCCTTGACGAGGGTGATGAACTGGCCGGCGAGGGGCGGAATCACCCGCCGGAGCGCCTGCGGCAGGATCACCCGCCGCCAGAGCTCCCAGCGGGAGAGCCCGATGCTGAGGCCCGCCTCCGTCTGGGTCTTCGGGATGGACTGGATCCCGGCGCGCACGATCTCGGTCATGTAGGCGCCCTGGAACATGGCGAGACAGATGACGCCGGAGATGACGTTCGGGATGAGGGCGGCCGGCCCGAACACCAGTTCGAGGGACCGAAGGGTGGCGGGCGAAGCGCGCCGCACGAAGTCCTCCACCCCCAGGACCGGCATGATCTGGCTGCTGATGAAGAAGTAGAAGATGAAGATGAAGACGAGCGGCGGGATGTTCCGGATCAACTCGACGTAGGTCCGGCTCAGGAGCCGCGGGAAGCGGCGCCCCGCGGTGCGCAGGACGCCGAAGACGGCGCCGAACAGCGCCGCCGGGATCATGCTCAGGATCGCCAGGCGGATCGTCGTGAAGAAACCCTGCATCAGCAGGTTCGGGACCCACCGCCCGGTCTCTTCGTCCCACCGGTAGAGGGAATTCGGGATGGCGCTCCAGTCCCAGCGGTACTCCAGAACGGCCTCGACCCGGTGGAAGACGTACCCGAGGGCCACGACGACCGCGGTCAGGACCGCGGCATCGACCCATCCGAGGCGGGCCCTGGTGCGGCCGGGAATCACTGCTGCGGCGTACTCCCGGGACGCACCTCATCCATCCAGTTGGTGGTCTTGAACCAGTAGTCGTACCGCTCCGCGAGCCAGCCGTTCGTCGTGTTCACGCGGATCCAGTTGGAAAAGAAGTTCAGCGCGTCCGGATCGCCCTTGCGGAGCCCGAACGCCTCGTCCCCCTGCGAGAGGTTGCCGGTCGTCGGCAGAAAGAGGAGTTCCGGGTTCCGTCCCGCCCACTCGACCGGCTTCGGGTAGGAAGACAGGATGGCGTGGGCGTTGCCGTTCAGCACCTCCTGAATGGCCTGGATGTCGTCGTCGAAACGGCGGATGGTCGCCCGCGGGAAGAGGCGGGCCGCGTCGTTGCACGCGCTGGCGCCGCGCCGGCAGGTGAGGGTGACCTCCTCGCTGTCGTAACCGTCCGGCCACGCCAGGTCCGCGGCCAGGTCCCGGTTGGCGGCGATCCCCATGCCGGAGTGCGCATAGGGAATGGTGAAGTTGATGGTGAGGTTCCGCTGCGGACGAATGCTCATGCCGCCGATGATCACGTCGAACTTCCCGGCGAGGAGGGCAGGGATGATCCCGTCCCAGGAAGTCGGCACGAACTCGATGTTCACCCCCATGTCCTCGGCGAGCCTGGTGGCGACGTCCACCTCGAATCCCACGAGCTCGCCGTTCCGGTCGCGCATCGCCCACGGTTCGAACGTCGAGACGCCGACCTTGAGGGCGCCGCGCCGCTGGATCGTCTCGACGACGCTTTGGGCGGAGCCCTGCTGACCGGCGCAGCGCAACTGGAATCCGGCGGCCACGCCGAGCGCCAGGAGCGCGGCCAGCGCCAGGCCCGATCGCGGGCCGGTCCTTGTTCGCGTCATGCTCTTCTCCTTGCTCCGGTGCGGACCTGTGCCGGGGGAATCACGCGCGGACGTGGTGCTCGAGCCGGTTCGCGGCCACCGAGAGGGCCACCGTGAACGCCAGGTAGATGGCGGCGACCGTGATCCAGATCTCGAAGCTCAGGAATGTCTCCGCGATGATGTTCCGCGCCTCGGTGGTGAGGTCGAAGACCGCGATCACGCTCACGATCGCCGAGTTCCGGACGAGCGAGATCACGATCCCGGTGAGCGGCGGCAGCATCAGGGGAACCGCCTGCGGCAGGACGACCGAGCGGTAGAGCTGCCGACGGCTCAGGCCGAGACTCGCACCCGCCTCCCACTGCCCGCGGCGGACGGAGAGGATGCCCGCCCGGATCACTTCGCCGGCGAACGCGCCCTCGAAGATCGACAGCGCCAGGACGCCGACCCAGAACCGGTCGAGGCCCAGGATGGGGCCCAGGACGAAGTAGAACAGGTAGACCTGAATCAGCAACGGAGTGCTGCGCACGGCCTCCACATAGACCTTCGCGACGATGCGTCCCGAGAAGGAGTCCGAAAGCCGCAGCAGCGCGGCCGCGAGTCCGATCGCGAGGGTGACGAGGACGCTCCAACCGGTCAGTTCCAGGGTGACGAGCAGGCCATGCGCCAGCGGGCCCCAGAGCAGTTCCCCTTCGACGATCCGAACGAGGTACTCAGGAACCCGGTACCACTGCCAGTTGTAGCCCATCCCGATGGCGCCCGAGACCACGAGCCCGAGCAGGGCGGCGACGAACACGGTGAACTGGAGGACGTCGAACCACGCCGCGTTCCACCAGCGGCCGCGTCCGGCATCCCGCGACGGCCGGCGGGAGTCCGGGGGCCGTCTGTCCCTCGGCGACTCCACTCGTCTTCCGGCAGGGGGCGCGCGAGATGTCACGGAGCGCCCCGCGCGGGTCCGTTTTTTCTGCTCCATCCACCGTTACTTCGCGCCTTCCGGACGCCCTCGGTACCGCGGCGAAGGGTTGACTTCGATGCCGCCAACGTGGTACGAACGCAGAGTCGCGTGCAGTTCACACGAAGGAAGGACGGCACGTAAACCGAAGCGAGACGGATTCTTGGAGGGACGACAATGGTTAACAGAATACTCGTCGGCGTAGGCACGCTGATCGGGCTCGCAATGGGCTTTGCCCCCGGCGTGGTTCCACAGGCGGAACTCCTGATGGTTCTCATCGGCATCGTGTATGCCGTCATGAACGTCGATGCCGAGGACGCCACGAGCTTCCTGGTGGTGGCCATCGCGGTCGGCCTCGCGACGGGCGATCACACGATGCTCGGTCACGAGATGGACGATCACATGATGCACCATCATGGCGTGCTCACCCATATCCCGGCTGTCGGAGCTCAGCTCAACGGTGCGTTCGGTGCGCTTCAGATAGCTCTCTACGCGGGAGTGGCGACCATCGCGGCGACGCGTATCTTCAACCGCCTCAAGGGCTGACGATCGACTCGGGGGCGATCTCCTGATCGTCCCCCGATACCGCCGGCCTGGCCGGCGGCGCTGGCGGGGCGCGTGCCGGTCACGCTCCCGCCGGCCGATGGACCCGGTTGCCGGTTTGCCCGGCAGCGGCGTGCCGCTTCCGGCGGTGGCGCCGAACGGGCTCGGGTGCGGCCATAATGCGCGCCATGAGCGAACTGGCCAGCAAGACCTGTGTTCCGTGCCGGGGCGGGGTGCCCCCGATGGATGCCCGTGACGCCGAGCGCTATCTCGCTCAGGTCGAAGGCTGGGGACACAGCGACCACCGCCGCATCTCGCGCACCTTCGTGTTTTCCGACTTCGCCGGGGCGCTCGATTTCGCCAACCGGGTCGGCGAGATCGCCGAAGCGGAAGGGCACCACCCGGACCTGCTGGTGGCGTGGGGACGGGTCGAGGTCACCATCTGGACCCACAAGGTGAACGGGCTGACCGAAAGCGACTTCATCCTGGCGGCCAAGATCGACCAGCTCGCCTGACGGCGGCGCGGGATCCGCTCCCCGGCGTCTTCCGTACTTGGGTGGAGTTGACTTCCGACCCCTGAAGTGGTACCCACGCAGGGCTGCGTTTCGTTCGACTGGAAGGAAGGACGGCTCGCTTGGAAGCAACAGACGGACTGGAGGACAAAATGGCAAACAGAGTACTTGTCGGAGTCGTAGCGCTACTCGCGCTTCTGGAGGGCTTCGTGCCCGGTGTGGTCCCCATGGCGGGACTCATCATCGTTCTGGCCGGCGTCGTGTACGGCGCGCTGGCGGTGGATGCCGAGGACGCCACGGCCTACCTGGTGGTGGCCCTGGCAGCCAGCGGCGTGGCCGGCTCGGGGGCGCTCAACGCGATCCCGGCCGTCGGCGAGGGGCTCACCGGATTGGTGGGCGGTCTCAGCATGGCCCTTTGGGGCGGTGCGGCGACCGTGGTCGTCATGCGGACGGTGAACCGGCTCAAGGGCTGATCGAAACGACGGGCGGCGGGAACGCCGCCAACCGCGGGTGAGGGCCGCCGCCGGCCGCACCCAGTCCGGGGCCTGATCCCGGACGAGCGGCGGTACGGCCGGTGGACCTGTAGCCGCCGGACGCCGGGCGGGGAACCGGTCCCGACCGGTACTCCTCCGGGAGCGGGCCGGATTGCGCCCGCGCGGCCAACGCCGCGCCGGAGTTCCACCTGCCGGGGCATAATCGCCGGCGTGAGCCCCAGCCGGATCGACCCGCTTCCGCGAGCGGCGACGGATCCTGCTCCCGGCGCCGGCGCATGAGCGGTTCACGTCCGCGGGTCCCGGACCCCGGCGTGATTCCGGCCGCCCACCTGACCCCGGCCGAGTTCGTCGAGAACGGCCGGGCGGTGCTCGACTGGCTGGCCCGCTACTGGAGCCACATCGAGGACTACCCGGTCCTGTCGCGGGTCCGGCCGGGCGAGATCCGCGCCCGCCTTCCCGAGGCGGCTCCGGAGACCGGCGAGTCCTTCGACGAGGTGATGCGGGACCTGGACCGCATCGTGGTGCCTGGTCTCACCCACTGGCAGTCGCCGAGCTTCTTCGCCTTCTTCCCCTCCAACAGCTCGGGGCCCTCGGTCCTCGGGGAGCTCCTGGCCGCCGGACTGGGCGTGCAGGGGATGCTCTGGGCGACCAGTCCGGCGTGCACCGAACTCGAGACCCACGTCCTCGACTGGCTGGTGGATCTGATGGAGCTGCCCGGGGCCTTCCGTTCGGACGGACCGGGCGGCGGGGTCATTCAGGACACCGCTTCCTCGGCCACGCTGACCGCGCTGCTGGCCGCCCGCGAGCGCGCCACCGGATTCGAGTCCAACCGGGTCGGGGTGCGCGCGCCGCTCGTCGCCTACGGGTCGGAAGAGTCGCACTCCTCGCTGCTCAAGGCCGTGCGCATCGCGGGACTCGGCGGCGACAACCTGCGTTCCATCCCGGCAGACCCGGCGAGCCGCGCCGCCCGGCCGGAGGCGTTCGCCGCCCTGCTGCGCGAAGACCTCGCCGCGGGCCGGATCCCGTGCTTCGTGACCGTCACCCTCGGGACCACCTCCACCGGCGCGTTCGACCCGCTGGAAGCGATCGGGCGGGTCGCGCGGGAGCACGGCGTCTGGGTCCACGTGGACGCCGCCATGTCCGGGACCGCGTTCCTCTGTCCCGAATTCCGTCATCTGCAGGCCGGGCTGGAGTTCGCCGATTCCTATTGCTTCAACCCGCACAAGTGGATGTTCACGAACTTCGACTGCGACGCCTTCTGGGTGCGGGAGCGGCGGGCGCTGGTCGAGACGCTTTCGGTGACCCCGGAATACCTGAGGAACCGCGCTTCCGACGCCGGGGAGGTCCTGGACTACCGCGACTGGCACATCCCGCTCGGACGCCGTTTCCGCGCCCTCAAGCTGTGGCTGGTGCTGCGCCACTACGGCGCGGCGGGACTCCGGGACCTCATCCGCGGGCACATCGCCCTCGGCCAGGAGTTTCGCGGGTGGGTCGAGGAGGCGGACGACTTCGAGGTCCTCACGCCGGCTCCCCTGAACCACGTCACCTTCCGCTACCGCCGGCCCGGCGCCTCGCTGGACGACCTCAACCGGAGGCTGCTGGAGACCCTGAACGAGTCCGGCCGTCTGTACCTGACGCACACGCGCGTCCCCGCGGGGGTAGCCCTGCGCATGGTGGTGGCCCAGACCCACACGACGCGGTCCCACGTCCGGCAGGCCTGGGACCTCATCGTCAGCACCGCCCGCGGTCTCCCCTGATCCGCCGCGGGGCGGCGGCTCCCGCGGGCGAGGTCCTCCCGGCCGTCAGAGGTCGAGGCCGTGGGCGATCGTGGTGAGCTGCATGTTCTCGGTGCCCTCGTAGATCGTCCCCGCCTTGGCGTCCCGCCAGAGCTTCTCCGCGAGGCAGTCGGTCGTGTACCCGGCGCCGCCGTGGATCTCGATGCCGAGCGAGGTCACCGATTCGGCCATCCGTTGCGCCGTCAACTTGGCCATCGCCGCCGCGTAGCGCGTCTCGTTCCCCTGATCCGCCAGCCGCGCGGCATTCCAGGTCAGCAGACGCGCGGTCTCCACCTGCATGGCGGCGTCCGCCAGCGCGAAGGCGACGGACTGGTTCCTGCCGATGCGGCGGCCGAACGCTTCGCGCACTTTCGCGTAGGCGATGGCCAGGTCGAGCGCCGCCTGTCCGATCCCGACGAGCTGGGCGGCGATCCCGATCCTCCCCTCGTTGAGGAGGGCCATGGCGAGGCGCCGTCCCTTGCCGACGTCGCCGAGGACGTCATCCTCGGCGACGAAGCAGTCCTTCAGGAACAGCGGCGTGGTGCTCGATGCCTTCAGGCCGACCTTGGCCTCGGGCGGACCCACGGTCAGTCCGGAACTCGCGCGATCCACCAGGAAGGCAGTGATCCCGTCGGGCGGGTTGCCTCCTTCCGGCGCGGCGAGCCGGGCAAAGACCAGGTAGAGCCCCGCCTCCCGGCCGCCCGATACCCAGGCCTTCGAACCGTTGAGCAGGAAGCCCCCCTCGACCGGCGTCGCGGTTGTCCGGAGAGCGAAGGCGTCGCTGCCGGCGTGCGTTTCCGACAGGGAGAAGGCGCCGATCCGTTCTCCGGCCAGTTGCGGAAGCAGCCGGAAACGCTGGCTCCGCCGGCCGAAGCGGTTGATGGCCCCCGTGATGAGGGTGTTGTGCACGTCCACGAGGAGCGCCACCGCGGCGTCGGCGCGCGCGAGCCCCTCCACCGTGAGCACCACGTCGAAGAAGTTCTGTCCGCTCCCCCCGAACTGCTCGGGAACCACCACCCCGAAGAACCCGTAGTGCGCCAGCGTCTTCACCAGCTCGGGCGGGATGCGGCCCTCCTCTTCCATGCGCCGCGTCAGGGGAGCCACTTCCGCCATGGCCACCTGGTGCACCGCCCCGAAGTGCAGGCGTTCGTCCTCCGAGAGGACGCTCAGGGGGTTGGTGTCGCGACTTGCCGGCAGCGGCTCGACCTGGGCCAGCGGGCTCTGCAACACCTGGACGGACATGCCGCGAGCCTATCGCGGAGCGTCGGGCCGCCGGCGTAGGCTCAGTATTCGGCCAGGTCGCGGATGGCGGCGAGCAGGTCTTCCGGCTGCGGCAGGGTCCCGGCCTCGACGTCGGGGTTGTAGGAGACCCAGGTGTCCCTGGCGGCGACCCGGCGAACCGGAGCGTCGAGGTCCTCGAACAGCTCGTCGGCGATGCGGGCGGCGATCTCCGCGCCGTAGCCGAAGCTCCGGGTGTCCTCGTAGGCCACCAGCACGCGGCTCGTGCGGCCCACGCTCTCGCGAATCGCCTCCCAGTCGTAGGGGGCGAGGGAGCGGAGGTCCAGGATTTCCACCGAGATCCCGTCGGCGGCCGCCTTCCGGGCGGCGATTTCGGCCCGGTGGACGAGCGCCCCGAAGGTGACCAGCGTGACGTCCTCGCCGGCCCGCACCGTCCTGGCCTTCCCGAAGGGGATCATGAACTCGGGTCCGGGATCGGGGCTCTTGTTGTAGGTCTGGCGGTAGAGGTGCTTGTGCTCGAGGAAGATGACCGGGTCCTCGCAGCGGATCGCGGTGCGGAGCAGCCCCGCCGCGTCGAGCGCGGTGGCGGGCTGCACCACCCGCAGTCCCGGAAGATGGGTGAAGAGCACCTCGGCGGACTGGCTGTGGTAGACGGCGCCGCCGGTCAGGTAGCCGCCGGTCGGGACCCGCACGACGAGCGGAGCGCTGTAGTTGCTGTTCGCTCGCCAGCGCAGACTGGCGAGTTCGCTCCGGATCTGCATGTAGGCGGGCCAGATGTAGTCCAGGAACTGGATCTCGGCGACCGGACGCAGGCCGCGCACCGCCATGCCGACGCCGAGTCCCACGATGGTGGCCTCGGCGAGGGGACTGTTGAAGACGCGCTCCGATCCGAACTCGCGCTGGAGTCCGTAGCTCACCTTGAAGACGCCGCCCTTGCCCTTGACCTCCCGGAGGTTCGCCTCGCGGCTCGCGTCCGCCACGTCCTGTCCGAACACCACGATGCGGGGG
Source organism: Acidobacteriota bacterium (assembly GCA_022820545.1). Classification (GTDB taxonomy): domain Bacteria; phylum Acidobacteriota; class Vicinamibacteria; order Marinacidobacterales; family Marinacidobacteraceae; genus Marinacidobacterium. The sequence goes on from JAJEFG010000063.1 coordinate 9,172, forward strand.
TCGCGGGCCATCTCCGAGCGGAGGGTGGCGTTGATCAGGTCCACCATCGTGCCCGGTTTCGCGTCCGCTTCGAAGACCGGTTCGGTTTCGAAATCCGGGGAACACGGATCCACGTCCGGGCTGTAGAGGTGGTCGCAGGCGGTATCCGGATGGGCCCAGGGCAGGGCGAGGGCATCGGTGGCCGCCGCCGCCACCTCGGCCTGGGTCCGTTTCCGGAGGCCGTCGAGTTCCTCGCGCGTGGCCGCCCCGGAAGCGGTGAGCCGATCGCGCAGGCGAGCGAGCGGATCGCGGTCCTGATCCGATTCCCGTTCCGCCGCCGTCTTGTAGTCCCGGTCCTCGTCCGAAAGCGAGTGGGGCAGCAGGCGGACCACGCGGGCGTGGACGAGCGCCGGACCCTCGCCGGAACGGACGTAGTCGAACGCCTCCTCGAGGGTGCGGTAGGACTCCTCGTAGTCGCAGCCGTCGCACTCGAGGACCTTCACATCGGGGAAGCCGCGGACGAGCGGGGCGATCGAGCCGCCGGCCGTCTGGTGTTCCACCGGTACCGAGATGGCGTAGCCGTTGTCCTGGATCAGGAACAGGACCGGCAGCCGGCGGAGCGCGGCGTTGTTCAGCGCCTCCCAGAACTCTCCCTCGCTGGTGGCGCCGTCGCCGCCGCTCACCAGCACGATCCCGTCGCCGTTCGGCGCGCCCGGCAGCCCCGGGATGCGGCGCCGGCTCAGGTAGCGCTCGGCGTACGCCGTTCCGACCGCGTGCAGGAATTGGGTTCCCACACAGCTCGAGTGGACGGTCAGGCCGAGCGAGCGCTTCGAGAAGTGCGAGGGCATCTGCCTTCCGCCCGAGGAGGGATCGGCTTCGGCGCCCCAGGAGGCCGCGAGCTGCTCGAGAGCGGTCAGGCCCAGTCCGGTGGCCAGCGCGCGGTCCCGGTAGTAGGCGTAGACCCAGTCGGTCTTCGGCCGGAGCAGTGCGGCGGCGGCCGCGGTGACGGCCTCGTGGCCGGCCGAGCTGACCTGGAAGAACGCCTTGTTCTGACGCTTCAGGGCGATTTCCCGCTGGTCCACCTCCCGGGCGGTGAGCATCACCCGGTAGGCGGCTTTGAGTTCTTCCGGGCCAAGCGCGGGAGTGTCTTCGGGTTCGCCCTCGACGACCGAATCCCTGCCGTTCCCGTTTCCGCTCTCCCCGACGCGCTCCGCGGATTCGGGCGCGCTGGCAGTGGAGACCGCGTCCGCGTCTTCTCTTCCGTTGGAGCGAGGGAGTTCAGCGTCGGACATGTCAGAATTCGCGCTGAGTTCGTGGATCGCAAGCGGTCGGGGACGTCACGGGGTGGACTTGAGGAACCGCGATCCGAGCCATCAGGAAGGGGAGAAAAATGTTAGCAGACGGCCCCGGAGCGCCTCGGAGCGCCGGCCTCCGGCCGGCATCGCGGCCGCAGGCCGCGAAACGCAAGCCGCCGCTGACCCGAATGGCGTGAGCCCCAGCGGGGACGGTGATCCGATGCCTGCACCGCAGGATGGCGCTGCGCCATGCGGGCAACCGACGATGGGCGTTTCGCCTCGCTGCGCTCGGCGATGCCGGCCGGAGGCCGGCGCTCCGAGGCGCTCCTACCTGGCGAGGGCTTCGCCGGGCTTCTTGCTGTACTGCCGGTACTCGTAGGTCCGGTCGCGTTCGTCCGCGAGACGCATTCCCTCGTCGTAGGGGAACATGTGGACCGCGTCGTAGTCGGGCGGGCAGAATTTGGCGCAGAGCTGACACCCGATGCAGGTTTCCACGTTCACTTCGCAAACCTGGCCGATCGACCGGGGCTCGGGATCGGGAACCAGGATGATGCAGTCCTTGACGGGACAGACGGCGATGCACATCTCGCAGCCGCGGCCGAAACATTTGCCGGCGTCCACGTAGGCGAGGATCTTCGGCTGGCGCTTCCGGGGTCCGGTGATCAGGACATCCTGCATGAGCGGAAAGCGTATCATTCGGAGCGTGCCGACCGTCGAGGACTCCGTAGCCCAAGCCAGCGACGAGGAACTGTCTCCGCCGAGCGCGAAGCTGCCGCCACCGGGCATCCACTATCGCCGGGGTCTCGGGCTCAGGAAAGAGATCATCGAGCCGCTCACCGAGGACTATCGGGGCCATCTGGTCCGCTTCGCCCGCGATCACGACTATCGGCTCCGGGCCGGTGAGCTCCGGTTCCTGATCGCCCACGAGTTCGGCTTCTGCTACGGGGTGGACCGGGCCATCGAGTACGCCTACGAGGCGCGCCTGCGCTTTCCCGATCGGCGGATCTTCCTGACGGGCGAGATCATCCACAACCCCTACGTGAACCGCCGTCTCTCCGAGTTCGGGATCCTGTTCCTGGATTCCGGGTCGCCGGAGGCGAAATTCGCCGAGGTCGGCCCGCAGGACGTGGTGCTCCTGCCCGCCTTCGGGGTTCCCACCGCCGAACTGGACGTGCTGCGCCGGAAGGGCTCCATCCTGGTGGACACCACCTGCGGCTCGGTCATGAACGTCTGGAAGAACGTGGACCGCTACAAGCGCGACGGCTTCACGTCGGTGGTGCACGGAAAGTACGCCCACGAGGAGACGCGGGCGACCACCTCGCGCGCCGGAACCTACCTGGTCGTCCGGGACATGGCCGAAACCCAGGACGTCTGCCGCTACATCGAGGCCGGCGGGACCGGTGGGACGAACGGCGGCCCGGCGCCGCTCACCCGGGAGGGGTTCATCGAGCACTTCGCTCCGGCCAGCTCACCGGGCTTCGATCCCGACCGCGACCTGGGCAGGATCGGATTGGCGAACCAGACCACCATGCTCGCCAGCGAGTCGCTCGAGATCGCGGCGGTTCTCCGCGACTCGATGGCCCGCCGCTACGGCGAGGAGGAACTCGGCGGCCGGTTCCGGTCCTTCGACACCATCTGCAGCGCCACCCAGGAGCGCCAGGACGCGGTCCTCGAGCTGCTTCGGGAGGACCTCGACCTGATCCTGGTGGTCGGAGGCTTCAACTCCTCCAACACGGCGAACCTGGCCGCGATCTGCGACCGGAAGTTCCCGAGCTACCACATCGCCGGGCCCGAGGGCCTGCTCTCCGCGGATGAAATCCGTTGCCGTCCCGCACCGGGCTCCGGCAAGGGGACCGAGCCGGTGGTGCAGAGGGGCTGGTTGCCGGAGGGTCCGCTCCGGATCGGGGTGACCTCGGGGGCTTCCACGCCGGACGTGATGGTTCACCGGACCATGGTCCGGGTGCTGGAGTTCCGGGGAATGACCGAGGACGACGTGCAGCCGGACGAGTCGTTCTAGGCCGGGGCCTCCCGGGTCAAGCGGCGGATGGCGGCCGGTCCTTCCCGGTTCGCCGGGCCGGCGGAGCGGGCCGCCCCGTACGCGCGTCCCGGACTCCCGCCGGCGAAGACCGCCCGTCCGTTCCGGGTGGTGAGCCCGTTCGAGCCGCGCGGCGACCAGCGGCCGGCGATCGACCAGCTCGCCGAAGGACTCGAGCGGGGCGACCCGAACCAGGTGCTGCTCGGGGTCACGGGTTCGGGGAAGACGTATTCGGTCGCCCGGGTCATCGAGGCGGTCAACCGGCCCGCGCTGGTCATCGCGCACAACAAGACGCTGGCGGCGCAGCTCTACCAGGAGTTCCGGGGGTTCTTCCCGGAAAACGCCGTCGAGTACTTCGTCAGCTACTACGACTACTACCAGCCCGAGGCCT
>JAJEFG010000025.1 GCA_022820545.1 Acidobacteriota bacterium
GTCCACCATGAGGCGGGCCACCTCGGCCACCCGGCGGACGTTCTCGGCGCGGTCGGCCTCGGTGAATCCGAGGTCGCGGTTCAGGCCGTGGGGGACGTTGCCCCCATCCAGCATCCGGGCGGCCGGAGGGCGCGGTCAGGAGTCCGCTGGGTCGAGCCGCGACAGGAAGTCAGCGAAGCTCGCCGCGGCCGAAGCGGCGGCCACGATCTCCTCCGCGGACGACTTGACCAGCAGGTCTTGCTCACGCTGCCCGGGGAATCCTGGGGGGAGCCCGACGCCGCGGGAGGCGAAGAGCGCGCGAATGATGTCGGCGCGGCCCTCGGCGCGGCGCGCGGCGGCGTGTCGGCGGAGCAGGGGGTCGTCGTCCGGGCCGGCGCCCTCACGCTCCCCGAGCGCCCGTCCCACCCGCGACAGAACCGCCGAGGTCTCCTCCGAGATCACCCACTCGTTCAGGGCCTCGTGGATCTCGGCTGCCCGCCAACCCGTCCGACTCGTCGAGACGCCTCTCACAGGCGACGGAATCTTCGGCATCTTGCTTCCCGAGGAGCGCCTATTGCTACATGTCGCCGGCCAGCCGGCCGCGCCACTGCGACACCTGGGTTGTTGAACTTCGGGCCGAGGTGCGGGCCATCTTTCCGGGTGGGGTCGGCCGGTGCGCGGTGCGGAGCACCGCGGTGCCGGTCTGGAGACCGGCGTTCCAAGCCGTACGTGCCGGTAGACCGCGCTAACGCCGGGGCGGGCGCCGTTCGCGGGACCGGGAGCGGGGGCGGTCCCGTCCCTCGTCCAGTGACGGCGCCCGCGCGATGACCTTGCGGGCGAGGCCGTCGATGCGCTTCAGCGTCTCGGTCGCCGGGGCGGTCAGCGCCGGGCCCGCGGCCCGCGCGCGCTCCAGGATCCGGGTCGCGGCCTGCGCGTCTTCCCGGAGGGCGGCGCCCCGGTCGGCGGCTTTTCCCGCGAGAAGGGTGCGCTGCAGGTGCTCCGCGAAGTCGATGACCCCGCCTTCCGACGAAACCGCGGCGCGGGGTGCTGCGAGCGCCTCCATCTCCGCCAGGAGTTCCGTGAGCCGCGCTTCGAGTTGTTCCTGGTCGAGGCGCGTTCCCGCGAAGGCGCCGGGGTCCTTCTCGAACGCCTCCCGGAGGCAACCGAAGACGGCGCCCTCGGTCTCACGGGCAAGGCGGTCGGCCGAGCGGCGGACTCGGCGGTACTCCTCCCAGAGCGAGAGGACCGCGTCGCGCTGCTCTTCGGCGGGTTGGGCCGCGAGTTCCGCGATGCGGGCGCGAAGGCCGGCGTCGGCTTCGCTCCGCGGGGTGGTTTCGGGGGCCCGAGTGTCGGGTTTCGCATCCCCCGACGCCTCCCGAAGGCGGTCTCGCGCCCCGTCACAGGCGCCCCGGAAGTCCTCCCAGAGGCGGTCGCCCTCCTTGCGCGGGACGGGGGGCGACTCCTTCCACTCGCGCATCAGGTCGCGCACCGCGTTCCGCACGGTCTCGGCGTCGGTCTGCTCGAAGAGCGCCTTCGCGCGGGCGATCAGGTCCTCGCGGATCGGGATGTTGGCGGCGAACTCCTCGTAGCGCTTTTTCCTCACCGCCTTGAGTTCGGTGAAGTACCGGTCGTTCGCGGCGCGGAAACGCTTCCAGAGCCGCTCCGAGCGCTTGCCCATGCCCTTGGCGCGCTCGCGCCACGCGGGCATCAGCGCGCGGATCTCGGCGGCCCGGCGGCCGTCGGCGCTCTCCGCGATCTCCTCCGCCTTTTCGACGAGCGCGCGGAGCCCGTCCAGCTTTTCGCCGAGTTCGCGCTCGGCGGCCTCCCTGAGCGGGCCGATCCGTTCGAGAACGGCCTCCCGCGCCTTGCCCCATTCTTCCCAGAGCTCCTGACCCCGATCGCGCCCGGTGTGGCGAGCCTTGTGCCAGGCGCGTTCGAGTGCGGCGAGTTCGCGGTCCGCGCGCTCGAGGTCCTCGACCTCGGCGAGCGCCCGCGCCCGGCGAATGAGCTCCGCCTGTTCTTCCAGGTTGGACCAGTGACGCCACTCGCGGAGTTCCCGGGCCTCCCGCAGCCGCGGCATGAGCGCGGCCTGGAGGCGCTGGAAACGGGCCTGGCGTTCCGGGCCCACGCGACGCCAGATGGAAGCGTCGTTTCTCAGCGCCCCGAGTTCCCGAAGCGCGGACTCCCCCTGCTCGAGCGGAAACGGGTCCGCCGATTCGAGCGAGGCGAGGCGTTCCTCGAGTCCGGTGATCCGGTCCTCGGACTTCCGGACCCGGTCCGCGCGCTCCGACTCGGCGGCGCCGAGCGCCTGCTCCGCCTGCTGGGCGGCGCTGCGGAAGCGCGCGGCGTCGGGGGTCTCCGGGGGCTCCAGGCGGTCGAAGCGGCGCCCGAGCCGCGTGAGTTCCCGGCGGGCCTGGGCGACTTCGGGGCCGGTGGGGCGCTCGCCGAGGGACTTGGCGAGGGCCACCGCATGGTCCGCCAGCTCGGCGACCTGGAACTCGCGGATGCGGGCCTTCTTCCGCTCGAGCGCCCGTTCCTTCGCGCCTTCCGCGGCGGCGCGCAGCCGGGCGCCGGCCGTCTCGGCGCCCGCCGTCCCCGCGAGCAGCGTCCGGCACTCCCGCTCGGCTGCTTCCACGTCGGCCAGACTCAGGACGGCTTCGGCATCTTCCAGCCGGGCGAGGATCTCCCCGGCCGCCGGCGGCGGGTCGGGCAGGGGCGTGGTCGGCTCGGCCGGCGCGCGCTCCCCGTTGTCGGACGGGGTCTCTTCCCCGGGAAAGGCGAGGCGAACCGCACTCTCGCCGCGGGGTCCGCCCCCCGCGAGACTCCCCCGCAGTTCGTCGAGCCGCGCGGTGAGTTCGTCCGCCACCGGCCCGGAGGCGATCACGGCGTCGGCCTCCGCGAGCAGGCTCGCGCTTTGCGCCGGAGTGGCCGGATCGGCGGCGGCAAGCCGCTCGAGCAGGCCGCCGAGCGTCTTCTCCCGCAACTGCACCCGTTCCGGATGATCCGGGGGCAGCCGTTCCTCGGCCCGGCGCCGGGCCAGCCGGCGCACGCTCTTCGAGTTGCTCCCGGTCGCCGCGGTGAGCAGCAGTTCCGGATCCTCGAGGCGGCGGACCGCGGCCTGGGCGCTCTCGCGGTCGTCCGCCGCGAGCGCCACTTGCAGGAGGCCGGCCGGGGTGACGATGGCTTCCAGCGCGTGGCTCCTGAGTGCGGGTTCCGCGGCGCGCCCGGCCACCGTCGCGAGCGCCGCGTCGCGGTCCGCCTCCTCCGCGGGAACCGCGGTCAGGCGCGCGAGCGCCTCGGTGCGGAGCGCCTCGAAGTGGGCCCGGCACGCGACCTCGGCGACGGCGCGCAGCGGGGTCAGCAGCCCGAGCGCCCGCCGCGACTCCTCCTCGTCCCGGTCGTCGGCGGCGATCTTGACCAGGAGCGCCTCGCCGCGGGATCGCGCCAGCCGGCGGACGGCTTCGTCGCCCGCGCTGTCCGTCAGTTCGAGCAGTACCCGGGGTGCTTCGAGGCGCCGCACCGCCTCCTTGCGCACGCGGGAATCGGGATCGGAGCGCGCGAGGTCCGCGAGGGTGCCGGTGTCCTCGGGAGGGTGTTTCTGGACCGCCTTGAGGCGTACGGCGGCGTCGCGGCTCTTGATCGGCGAGGCGAATCGTTCCAGAACGGACATCTTCTGAGGTCTCGGGGAGGCGCGAAAATATAGAGGCTTGGAAGGGGAAACGTCAGGAGCGGGTCGCCGGGCCCGGAAGTTCGAGCCCGAAACAGGACGCGGGGAGCGGGGAGTGGTGGGAGTCTCGCCGGGGCGGCCGGCGTGCGGAAAGTAGGCTTCGCCTCTTGAAGACCCGCCCGGAGACTTCGTCGTTCACCTGGCCGGGCACGGTGCTGGGCACGGTGATCGCGCTCGGGCTGCTCGACCAGCAGGTGATCACCCCGTTGATCGCGGCCCTGGCGGGGGGTCTCCGGGTCGGTGTCGCCGAGGTCGGCCTCGCCATCTCGGCCTACTCCTTTGCGGCCGCCGTGGCTGCCCTGCTCGTGGGTCCGCTCTCGGACTCCCACGGGCGCCGCCCCTACCTGCTCGTCGGCGCCGCGCTCATGCTCGCGTCCGCCGGGGTGATCTCCCTCGTCCCCCACTACGCTGCGTTCCTCGCGGCGCGGCTCGCCGCCGGGTTCGCCGGCGGCACGATCGCGGCGCTGGCAGTCGCCTGGATCGCCGACCTGGTGCCGTACGGGCGGCGGGGCAGGGTCATGGCCTTCCTCATGGGGGGAGCGATGGGGGCCGCCATCCTGGGACAGGTTGCGGCGGCCTTCGCCGCCGGCCGTTTCGGACACCAGGCCGTCTACGGAGTGCTCGCGGTCCTTGCAGCGCTGACGCTGGCGCTCCTCTTCGGACTCCGGGAAGCGAGGTCGCGGGAGACGGTTCCCGAGCCACCCGGACGCAGGCTGGCCGGCCATCTGGAGTTTCTGAAGAGCCCGGTCCACCGGACGGCGGCGTTCGCCGCGTTCGCCATGTCCGGGAGCCTGGTGGGGATCTCCGCCTATGCCTCGGGGTGGCTGCAGGAGGTTCGCGGCTTCACGCTGGAAGAGGTGGGGGTGCTCTATGGAGGACTCGGCGCCGCGGTCATGGCCGCCCAACTCCTCGCCGGGCCGCTCTCGGACCGCCTGGGGAAGCGGCGCTTCACCGTACTGGTGTCCGTGGCCGTGGCGGCCATGACCCCGGTCCTGCCGTGGCTTTCGAGTGCCGCGCTGGTCGTGGCCATCCTTGTATTCGGCTGTCTCGCGGTGGCCCGCATCGCGGCGTTCACCGCGCTTCGCAGCGAGCTGGTGCCCAGGGCGCGCCGGGCCGGCTTCCTCGGGTTCTCGAACGTGTTCTCGCAGCTCGGGATCGCGGCGGCGGTCGCGGCCGGAGGGCTGCTGTATCCGTACGGGTTCGAACCGGTCTGCTGGCTCATGGCCGGTCTCGGCGCGCTCGCGGTGGTGCTGATCATGCGGGTTCCGGAACCGGGATCCGAGCCGCGAACGGCGCCCGCGAGCGGATGACGCCCGCCGGGAGTCGCCGCCGGAGGGCGCGGCGGATCCTGTGCGGGCTGGCGGCGGCGGTCGTGCTGGTCGCCCTGTCGCTCCCCACCGCCGTGGGGGTGCTCCTCGCCAGCTACTCCGGGACCCGGCCGCAGGACCTCGAGGACCGCGCGACGCCCTGGGACCACGGAGTGTCCTACCGGACCGTCCTGCTCCGGAGCGAGGACGGAGTGCGGGTTGCTTCCTGGCTCCTCAGGGCCAGCCGTCCCGCAGGGTGTTCCGTAGTGCTCGCCCACGGACTCTTCCGCTCGCGCCGCGAGGTTCTCGACCGCGCCGCGTATCTGGTGGAACGAGGATGCCATGCCCTGACCCTCGACCTGCGACGGCACGGCGACAGCGGCGGGACCCGCACCAGCCTCGGGTTCCTGGAGGGCCTGGACGTGATGGCGGGGGCCCGTTTCCTCCGGCGGGAGTTTCCGGAGAACCGCCTCTATCTCCTCGGGGTCTCGATGGGCGGGGCGGCGGCCGCGCGCGCGGGCGCCGCGACGGCGGCGGACGTCGCCGGGGTCGTCCTCGACAGCACGTTCAGGAACGTCCCCGAGGTGATCGATCGCTACGCGGCCCTGCTGGTGGGTCTGCCCCCTTTCCCGGCCGGGGACCTGACCCTGCTCGGGCTCGCGCTCACCGCCGGTTTCGAACCGCGGGAGATGGACGTCGAGCGGTTCTCCGCCCGTCTCGGGGAGGCGGGGGTTCCGGTGCTGGTGATTGCCGGCGACGAGGACCGGAGAGCGCCGCTCGAGGCCCAGACCGCCGTGTTCCGGGCGAACGGCCGTCCGGAGAGCCGGTTGGTCGTCGTCGAGGGGGCGACCCACGGACGGCCGTGCCTCCGGCAGCCCCGTACGTGCGAGGCGGCGCTCGCGGAATTCCTGGATCTCCCTCCGGAAGAGGCCGGAACCCCGGCGAAACTGCTCTACGATCCCGGTGCATGAGGGCAAACGGCGCATCCGACCTGAACCTCGAGCGGAGCGTTCACGTTCTCGTCCACGAGGCGGCGCGGGCGCTCCAGCTCCCGGAGGGCCTCCTCCAGCAGATCTGCGTCACGGATTCGATCTACTACACGCGGTTTCCGGTCAAGTTCGGAAACCGGGTGGAGGTCTTTTCCGGCTGGCGGGCGGAGCACAGCCATCACCGTCATCCCCTGAAGGGAGGGATCCGCTACAGCCCGCTCGTGAACCAGCAGGAGATCAGCGCCCTCTCGGCGCTGATGACCTACAAGTGCGCGATCGTGAACGTGCCCTTCGGCGGTTCCAAGGGCGGCATCGCGTTCGATCCGCGCCGCTACAGCGGCGAGCAGGTGGAGCGCATCACCCGCCGCTACACGGCGGAGCTGATCCGCAAGAACTTCATCGGCCCCGGAGTCAACGTCCCGGCGCCCGACCTGGGGACGGGGGCGCGCGAGATGGCCTGGATCGCGGACACCTACGACGCGATGCATCCGGGCGGGATCGACAACTTCGCCTGCGTGACCGGCAAGCCCGTCACCCAGGGCGGCATTCGCGGCCGCGAGGACGCCACCGGGCGCGGGGTCGTGCTGGGGCTCGCCCGCGGACTGGAATTCGTGGAGGACTTTCCCGGCGCCGGGCTCACCCGCGGCCTGCCGGGCAAGCGGGTCGCGATCCAGGGGTTCGGAAACGTCGGTTTCCACACCGCCGACATCCTCGTCCGGCGCGGCGCGAAGGTGATCGCCATCGGCGAGTGGGACGCCACCATCGTGGCGCGTTCCGGCTCGGGTATCTCGGTGGCGGACCTCCTCGAGTGGCGGCGGGAACACGGCACGATCAAGGGATTCCCCGACGCCGAGGAGGAACTGCCTCCCGAAGCGATCCTGAGCGTGGAGTGCGACGTCCTGATCCCCGCGGCGGTGGAGAACGTGATCCACGGGGAGACCGCCCCGCTGGTCAATGCGAAGCTCGTCGCCGAAGCGGCGAACGGACCCACGACGCCGGAAGGCGACCGCATCCTCCGGGAGCGCGGCATCCCGGTGATCCCCGACGTGTACCTGAACGCCGGCGGGGTGGTGGTCTCCTACTTCGAGTGGGCGCGGAACCTCTCCCACATGCGCTTCGGGCTGCTCGAGAAGCGGCTCGAGATCGCGAACACGAACGCGTTGCTGAATGCGGCGGAGACGCTCTCCGGCAAGCGGCTGAGCGTCGAGGCGCGGCAGAACCTGGTCACCCAGTCCGACGAGAAGGAACTCGTGGTGAGCGGGCTCGAGGAGAAGATGACACAGGCCTACGACGAGATCCGGGACGCGCGCGCCCGGTTCCCGGAGTGCGGCACCCTCCGGACCGCGGCCTACGTGGTGGCGCTCGAGAAGATCCGCCGGTCCTACGAGGAACTCGGGATATTCCCCTGATCCGGCCGCGCCCCGAACGCCGCCTCGCCCGATGACGATCGCCAATCAGCTCACCGTTCTCCGGCTGCTGCTGGCCCCGGTGGTCGTCATCTGCATCCTCTACGGGCGCTTCGGGCTCGCCCTGGGGGCGCTCGTGCTGGCCGGCCTGACCGACATGATGGACGGGCCCCTCGCGCGCCGCCGCGGGGAGAACAGCGACCTCGGGGCGCTCCTGGACCCGCTCGCGGACAAGGTGCTGATCGTGTCGGCGGTGGTGACCCTGGCCGCGCCCCTCGAGGCCGTCTCGGTACGCATCCCCGCCTGGGTCGCGATCCTGGTGCTGTCCCGGGACGCCACGATCCTGTTCGTGGCCGGGGCCTACAACCTGGCGGTCGAGCGCCGCAACTTCGCTCCCAGCCGGCTCGGCAAGGCCGCGACCGTGATCAACGTCGTGGGGCTCTTCTGGTTCCTGACGGCGAACCTGCTCGGGATGGACAGCGTCGTCACCCCGCTGCTGCTGGCGGCGATGGTGACCCTCACGGTGATCACCTCGCTCCAGTACCTCTGGCGCGTGCGCCTGTTGTAACCACCGGCCTGGAACGCCGGCTTCAGCCGGCACAGCGGCCCGCCGGGCCGCGGGCGGTTCGTCGTTACCCCGGGTGGATGGCGCGCGCGGCGGGGCCATCCCGGCGCAGGAGGTCCCTCCCGCCGCCCGCCTTTCGGCGGGCTGTGCCGGCTGAAGCCGGCCCAGTTGCCATGAAAATGCAACCGTGCGGGGCTGGCCAGCAGTCGTGGTGGCGCCGCCTCGGAGCGCCGGCCTCCGGCCGGCATCGCGCGGGAGCGCGAAACCCGCGCTCATGGCGCTCCTCCCCCTGAAGGTGGGGCCCACGTCCGGCTCGCTTCGGGCGGCGCGCAGCCGTTCCCGGTTGGGATCACGCCATGGGATCGGCTGCGGTGTGCGTTTCGCGGCCTGCGGCCGCGATGCCGGCCAGAGGCCGGCGCTCCGAGCTCACGCCGTTCCCGCCGTTTTCATGCCCGGCGGGGTGACCGCAGAAACGCCATACGGGGCCTGGGAATGACAAACGCGGGCCAATCGCCCAAGGTCATCCTGGTCTTCCGTAAGGACCGTACAAGGAAAGCCCCCGGGGGCGCCGTAAAGGCGAGGGCCCGGGGGGGGTACGCGCGAGATTTTACAGATTCCACCTCCGTCGACTCGACTCGCTCACGGCCGGCGGCCCCGGAGCTGGGGCAGGAGGCCGAGCGCCGCCAGCGCGGCGCCGGCCAGGCGGAGCAGGGGGTCCGGAAAGAGCAGGAGCAGCGCCGCCGCGGCCAGCAGCATCCGGAGGGGCCAGGGGACGGCGCGGACGCCGTGTCCGTAGAGCGCGAGCGCGGCCGCCGCCATGGCGACGAGGCCCCCGGCGAATGCCACCCCCTGCGCGAAGCCCAGCGGTTCCCCCGCGGCCGGTAGCAGCGGGGTGTAGGCCATGAGCAGCGGCACCAGGAAGAGTCCGGCGGCCAGGCGCACCGCCTGGAAGGCGGTCGGCATGGGACGGCCGCCCGCCACGCCCGCTCCGGCGAAGGCCGCGAGCGCGATGGGAGGGGTCACGTTGGACGTCTGCGAGAGCCAGAAGAGGATGAGGTGGGCCGTCAGCAGCGGCACCCCGAGCCCGGTGAGCGCGGGCGCGGCGACCACCGCGACCACGATGTAGGCGGCGGTCACCGGAAGGCCCATCCCGAGCACCAGCGCGACCAGCGCGGACAACCCCAGGGCGGGGAGGAGGGCCCCCTGCGAGGCGCTGAGCAGGAGTTCGGCGAACTGCAGCCCGACTCCGGTCTGTCCGATCACCCCGACGACGATCCCCGCCGCCGCGCAGGCGAGGGACACCGGAACCGCGGTCACGGCGCCCCGCGCCAGCCCGTCGAGCAGTTGCCGGGGCCCCACCCGGGTGCGGCGCCGGAGGGCGCCGGTCACGACGACGGCGAGGCACCCCGCGGCCCCGACCAGGGGCGGGGAGTAGTTCATGAGGAGGAGCGCCACCACGACGGCCACGGCGGCCAGGAAGTGGGCCCCCTCGGCGAGCGTGGCGAGGATTCGGGGCCGCGACGGCATGGCCTCGATCCCCCGCCGGACCGCGAGGCCGTGGACGAAGAAGAGGGTCCCCGCGAAGAACAGGACCGCCGGCAGGAGCGAGACCAGGACGATCCGCGGATAGGGAGTGTTCGTGAGTTCCGCCATCAGGAACGCGCCCGCTCCCATGATCGGCGGCATCAGCTGGCCTCCCGTGGAGGCGGCGGCTTCGATGCCGCCGGCTTCCTCGCGCGAGAAGCCGAGGCGTTTCATCATCGGGATGGTCAGCGCCCCGGTCGTGACGGTGTTCGCGATGGCGGAGCCGGACACCGAGCCGAGCGCCGCCGAGGCCACCACCGCCGCTTTCGCCGGCCCGCCCCGCGCCCGCCCGGCGGCGGCGAAGGCCAGGTTGATGAAGAAGCGGCCGCCGCCCGTGCACTCCAGCAGGGCTCCGAACAGGACGAAGACGAACACCGTGCTGCTCGCCACGCCGATCGGAAGGCCGAAGAGCCCCGCCCCGGTGAAGACCTCGAAACGGACGATGCGCTCGAGTTCGAAGCCGCGGTGGGCCAGGATGCCCGGGAGCGAGGCGCCGAACGCGTTGTAGGCGAGGAAGACGACGACCACCGAGGTCATCACCACCCCCACCCGCCGGCGGGTGGCCTCGAGCAGCAGCGCGATCAGGGCGGCGCCGGCGGCCAGGTCGGCGGCGTCCAGTCCGTAGAGGATGTGGTCGATCCCCTGCCGGTCGAAACGGATGACCATGACCCCGGCGGCCACGGAAAGCCCGGCCAGCAGGAGATCGGCGGCGCGCGCCCGCCGGGAACCGCCGGCGGCGCTGGCCAGAAAACCGAGAGCGAGGATCCAGGTCAGATGGATCGGCCGCATCCAGGTGGCCCCGAGGGTGCCGAAGACGGCCTGCCAGAGCTGAAAAAGGGAGAGGGCGGCTCCGGTCAACAGGACCGGCAGGGACAGGGCGGGCCGGGGCTCTTCCGGAAGCGCAACGGCCCCGGCGGGACCGGGAGGGCTCTTCAGGGGAGACTCCCCGGCGCTCCGCCATCCCGTGCCCGCGCTTCCTCGTAGAAGGCTCTCGCCCCCGGATGCAGCGGGAGACTCCCGATGTCTCCGAGACTGTCGATCTGGATGAAGTCCGCGTTCCGGGTGACCGAACGGAACTCGTCCCGGCCCGCCAGGACCGATGCGGTCAGCCGTTTTGCGAGATCCGCCGGCAGATCGCGATGGACGAAGAGGATGTTCCAGAGCGAGGGAGCCAGGGTCGGAACGTCCACGCCGCGGTAGACCCCGGGCGGGACCTCGATTCCCCGGTAAGCGCTGTTGGCCGTCTCGACCGCGGCGATCTCCTCCGGGGTGAACGGCACCAGCACCAGGTCGCGGGTGAGCCCCAGTTCAATCACCGAAGAGACTCCGAGACCCGCGGCCAGGAACACCGCGTCCACGGTTCCGTCCTTGAGGCCGTTGATGCTCTGGTTGTAGTTCATCTGGCGCACCCGGATTTCGTCTTCGGCGATCCCCACCGCGCGCAGCACGTTGCGGGCGGTCACTTCGTTCCCGGACCCCGGAGGTCCGAGCGACACCCGTTTCCCCCGCAGGTCGGGGACCGAACGCACGTCCCGGCCCCCGACGCTCAACAGGTGGACGATGTTCGGATAGATGCGGCCGAGGACCGCCAGCGGGAGCGGTTCCGGGAAACGCCCCGTTCCCCGGAACGCGTCGGCGACCGCGTCCGCCTGGCCAAAGCCGATGTCGCTCTCGCCCTTGGCGACCTGTATCAGGTTCGTCACCGAACCGGCGCTGACCTCCGCCTTCACCACGAGTCCGGGGAGGTCGCGCGTCCAGCGGCTCGCCATCGCGCCGCCGAGCGGGTAGTAGACGCCCGCGGTGGTCCCGGTGGCGAGCGCCAGGGGACGCGGCCGTTCCTCTCCGCATCCGGCGAAGAGGGCGATTCCCGCCACGCTGGCGACAAGCCGCACGGAACGGCACCGGCTGGTGAACACGGTTGCGCGACGAAGTATGGTCGAGATGCGCGATCCGGGGACGCGTCGCGCTCACGACTCCCCGGGTTCCGCTCCCGGGTCGTCGTCGCGACCGCTTGACGCGGGCTCCAGCTGGCGCCGGAGGCGGTAGAGGAGATCGAGCGCCTCCCGGGGGCTGAGCTGGTCCGGGTCGCACGACCTCACGGCTTCGGCCACCTGGTTCTCGGCCGGTTCGAGCAGGGAGTAGGGCCCACCGGGTTCGGGCGCCGGCAGCCGCGCCCCGCGCCCGTCGAGCCCCCCGGTGAGGCCCTCGAGGACCTCGTGCGCCCGGTGCACCACCGGGCGCGGGACCCCGGCGAGGCGCGCCACCTGGATGCCGTAGCTGCGGTTCGTTCCCCCGGGCGCCACCCGGTGCAGGAAGACGATCTCGCTTTGATGCTCCCGCGCCTCGACGTGGAAGTTGACGACGCCGTCCTCGGCGCTCGCCAGCGCGGTGAGCTCGTGGTAGTGGGTGGCGAAGAGCGTCTTCATCCGGAGGCCGGGGTCGCGGGCGATGTGCTCGACGATGGCCCAGGCCAGCGAGAGGCCGTCGTAGGTCGCGGTGCCGCGGCCCACCTCGTCGAGCAGCACGAGACTCCGGTTCGTGGCGTGGTGGAGGATGTGCGCCGTTTCCTCCATTTCCGTGAGGAACGTGGACCGGCCGCGCGAGAGGTCGTCGGACGCCCCGACGCGCGCGAACACCCGGTCCACCACGGGAAGGCGGGCGGACTCCGCCGGAACGAAGGAGCCCATCTGCGCCATCACCGCATGGAGCGCCGTCTGACGCAGGAAAGTGGACTTCCCGCCCATGTTGGGCCCGGTCAGGATCATCAGGAACCGGTCCTCGCCGAGGTCGAGGTCGTTGGGGACGAACTCCTCGGCCGACAGGGCTTCGACCACCGGGTGTCTCCCGCCGCGCACCTCGATCTCGAAGCCCTCGTGAACTTCGGGCTTCACGTATCGATGGGTGACCGCGGTCTGCGCGAGACCCGCGGCGACGTCCGCCTCCGCGAGCGCGCCCGCCATGTCCAGGATCTCGCGGGCGGCGTCCCCGACTTCGTCCTCGAGGGCCCGGAAGAGCGAGGCCTCGAGTTCGGCGATCTTCTCGTCGGCCTGCGCCACCCGCGCCTCGAACTCCTTCAGCTCCTCCGTGACGTAGCGTTCCGCGCCCACCAGGGTCTGCCGGCGCACGTAATCGGACGGAACCCGGCCGGCCTGCGCCTTGGGGACCTCGATCGTGTAGCCGAAGACCTGGTTGTGCTTGATCCTGAGGGAGGTGATCCCGGTGCGCTGCTTCTCGCTGGTTTCCATGTTGCGGATGCACTCGCGGCCGTGGAAGCGGAGCCGCCGCAGCTCGTCGAGTTCCGGAGAAAACCCCTCCCGGATCACGCCGCCATCGCGCGCCAGCACCGGGGCCTCCGGCGAGACCGTCTCCTGGATCCGTTCGAGGACCTCGGGCAGTTCCCGGATCCGGCCCCCGATTTCCCGCAGCGTGGGCGCCTCGGCGGCCCGAAGCGCGGTCCGCACCGCGGAAGCGGTCCGGAGTCCGTCGGCGACCCGGAGGTATTCGCGGGGGCCGGCGATCCGGAGCGCCACCCGGGAAGCGAGCCGCTCGAGGTCGGGAGCGCCGGCGAGGGCTCCGGCGACATCCTGCCGCAGCGTCCGGTCACCGGTGAACGCCTCCACCGCGAGATGGCGGTCCCGGATCGAGGCCGGGTCGAGCAGCGGATGGGCGAGGCGCCGCCGCAGCAGGCGGGCGCCCATCGCGGTGGCCGTCCGGTCGAGGGTCTCGACGAGGGTGGCGCCGCGCGGAGCGCCCGACTCGGCGGACAGCGACCGGAAGAGTTCCAGGTTCCGCTGGGTCAGGTGGTCGATCTGCATGCGCCCGGAGGTGTCGAGACGTTTGAGGCTGCCGATGTGGTGAAGCTGGCCCCGCTGGGTCTCGGCCAGGTAGCTGATCGCGGCCCCCGCCGCGCAGACGGCGGCCGGGGTCTCCCCGATGCCGAACGATTCGAGCGAGAGCGTCCCGAAGTGGCGGCGCAGGGTGTCGCGGGCATGCTCGAACTCGAACCACAGGTCGGGGCGCACCGTGAGCAGCGGCAGATCTCCCAGCACCGGCAGGAGATCCCTCGGCGGGGCGCTCTCCGCCATCAGCAGTTCGCGGGGGCGGAAGCCGGCCATCGCCTCGCCGCACTCGCGCTGCCGGCTGTCGCCGGAGAACTCCGCGGCGGTGAACTCTCCGGTGGAAAGATCGACCCACGCCGCCCCCAGGCGGAGGCCGCTCCGGGTTCCGGACTCGGCCACCACCATCAGGTAGGCGGCTTCCGCCCCCTCCAGGTAGGCCGGGTCGAGATACGTCGAGGGGGTGGCGACCCGGACGATCTCCCGCCGGACCGGTCCCCTGGAGAGGCCGGGCGGCTCCACCTGTTCGCAGACCGCGACCCGGCAACCGGCGCGGACGAGACGGGCGATGTAGCCCTCGGCGGCGTGGTAAGGGACCCCCGCCATGGGGATCGCCTTCCCCTCGGCGTCGTTCTGGCGGGAGGTGACCGCAATCCCGAGGAGTTCGCCCGCCTGCCTGGCGTCCTCGAAGAACACCTCGTAGAAGTCACCCATGCGGAAGAACAGCATGGCGTCTCCGGCTTCGCGCTTGAGATCGAGGTACTGCCGCATCGCGGGCGAGACGCCGCGTCCTTTCGGCTTCGGGGGCCGCGTACGGGGAGCGGTCCCGGCCGGCGGCGGCTGAACTTCCGGAAAAAGCCGCGGGGCCGTGGTCACGCCGCGATTGTGCCTCGGAGTCGGCCGTTCCGGAAGGGGCCAAGGATCGGAGCGCCAGCCTCCGGCCGGCATCGCCCCAGTTGCCGTGAAAACCCAGCCGTGCGGGGTTGGCCAGCGGCCGTGATGGCGTCGCCTCGGAGCGCCGGCCTCCGGCCGGCATCGCGCGGGAGCGCGAAACCCGCGCTGATGGCGCTCCTCCCCCTGACGGCGGGGCCCACAT
>JAJEFG010000036.1 GCA_022820545.1 Acidobacteriota bacterium
TCGCCGGACAGCACGCCGGCGGGTACGAATACCTGCCACTTGTACGTCCGGCCGTCCAGTTCGGTGGTCCGCGGAAGGATCTGCCCGGACTCGGCCGAAGCCGCGGGACCTGCCGGCAGGGCCAACGCCAGAACGAGGAGAGCGCCGCGCATGGCGCGGGATGCTACTTCGGGGGCTGCCAGGCAGGCGCGCGGACCGGACGGTATATATCGCGATATACTGCACGACGAACGCAGGAGGAATCCATGGCGGAGGAAGTTGCCTATCGAGGGGTCGCCAAAGTCTTCTGGAACGGTCGCAGCCAGGCGGTGCGGCTGCCCAAACCGTGTCGTTTCAAGGCGTCAGAGGTGGAAGTCCTGAAGCGTGGGCGTGACGTCATTCTGCGACCGCGGGGCAAGGATTGGGACGCGTTCTTCGACGCCCCGGGACTCGGATCGTGGCCCGACAGGGAGCAGCCTCCTCATCAGGAGCGGGACCTCTAGCTGTGAACTTCATGCTGGACACGGATGTCTGCGTCCATTTGCTCCGGGACCGCAGCGCACCTCGTGCGCCGTTCCGGGGCCACGCAAGGGAGACCGGAATCTCCGCCGTTACGTATGCCGAACTCCGTTTCGGGCTGGAGCGCTCAGCGCACCGACGCGCGGGCGAGAAACGCCTGGAGCTCCTGTGCCGTGACCTGGATGTCGCGCCGTTCGACCAGGAGGCGGCGGCCGACCACGGCGAGATCCGGCAAGAGCTCAGCCGCCGGGGCGAGTTGATCGGCCCCCTCGACCTCTTGATCGCCGCGCACGCCCGCAGCCTGGACGCGACGCTGGTAACGAACAACGAGCGGGAGTTCAGGCGGGTGCCGGGCCTGCGGGTCGAGAACTGGCTGCGGCCGGCGGAGGCCGCTCTAGACTGACGGCGAAGGGAGCACCTGCCCGATGACCATTGCCGACACCTTCGCCGCCGAGTTCCGGGAAGAAGCGGGCCGCACCCGCCGGTTCCTCGAGAGGTTCGAGGATGAGAAGGCCGACTGGACGCCACATGACAGGTCCATGTCCCTCGGGCGGCTGGCGGCCCATGTCGTGGAATCCCCGGACTGGTGCTCCACCATTCTCGAGACCGCGGACTTCGACTTCGCGACCGCCAACTATCGGCCGCCCACGTGGAACACCCGCGCCGAGCTGCTGGAGAACCACGAGCGGATCAGTGGGGAATTCCTCGAGCGGCTCGCGGGGCGCTCCGACGAGCATCTCAGCGGCAGTTGGCGGATGCTGATGAACGGCGAGGTGCTCGAAGAAAGGACCCGGGAGAACGCGATCCGCAACTACATTCTGAGCCACCTGGTCCATCACCGCGGCCAGCTCAGCGTCTACTACCGGCTGCTCGGAATCGCGGTGCCGGGTCCCTACGGCCCCTCCGCCGACGACCGGAACGACTGACCCCGCGAACGGCGCCCGGCGACCCCAGCGCGCGCCCTCCGACCTATACTCCGGGCACTGCGGCATGTGTCCGCGAAGACCTTGAAAAGGCTGCTGCTGCTCCCCTGGAGGTTTTCGATGGGCAACCGGCTTACTGACGGCGAGAAGGTCGTCGTCTCTGTCTTCGTCGCCGTGCTCGCCGGATGCGTTGCCGGCCTGTTCTTCGTCGGCGGCGCCATTCTGGACATGAAGGACGCGATCACCGACGTGAAGGTGTCCCTGGTCGAGGTACAGCGAGACATCGCTGACCTCCGGGAAGACCTGGACGGATTCCGGGCGGAGGTTTCCGACCGTTTCGACGGGATTGAAGCGCGGCTCTCAGCGGTGGAGACGGCCATCGAGACCCACCACGGGAGCCTGTCGCGACCCGCGAACTGACCTCCGCCTCCCCGTCCGGACGGGGTGCGTGCCGAAGGGCACACTCTCTCATTCGATGGCGGACCCGAGCCCGTGAGCACTGACCGCAGCGCCCTCGTCCTCGGCGCGGGTGTCATCGGCCTGTCCTGCGCCTATTTCCTGCGCCGCGCGGGTTGGGAGGTCACCGTCGTCGACCGGGGCGAGCCCGGCCACGGCTGCTCCTGGGGCACCGCCGGACTGCTCTGTCCGGCCCATTCCCAGCCGCTTCCCGGACCGGGGGTGCTGAGGAAGGCGCTCCGCTGGATGCTCCGCGAGGACAGCCCGTTCCACATCCGCTTCCGGCTCGATCCCGCCCTTGCCGGATGGCTCCTCGGGTTCGCCCGGGCGTGCACCCTCGCCCGCTCCCGCGAGAGCTTCCGGGCCATCCGCTCGGTGTCCTCGCTGAGTCTCCAGCTCTTCGAAGAGGTCCGCGAACGCGGCGACGCCGACTTCTACTTCGAGCGGCGCGGGGGCTACTGGGCCTTCGTGACCGAGGCGGGGGTGGCGCACGCCCGGAAGGAGGCCGAGGAACTGCGGCGCAACGGTTTTCCCGTGGACTTCCTCGGGGGCGACGCCGCCCGGGAGCGGGAACCCGCGCTCTCCGCCGCGGTGCGGGCGGCGATCTTCCTCCACGGCGACGCCCACGGATCGAGCCTCGGTTTCGCGGAGTCGCTCGCCGCCACGCTGGAGCGGCAGGGCGTCCGGGTGGAGGCCGGCGTTGAGGCGCTACGGCTGCTCCGGGAGGGAAACCGCGTCTCCGGGGTCGAGGTCCAGACCGGCGACGGAGTCCGGGAGGAACGCACCGCCGACGAGACGGTCCTCGCCCTCGGCGCCCACTCCCCCCTGCTCGCGCGCACCGCCGGGGTTCGCCTTCCCATCCAGCCGGCGAAGGGGTACAGCGCCACGGTCCGGACGTTCGAGGGAGTCCCTTCGATTCCCGTGACGGTGGCGGAACGCAAGGTCATCATCACCCCGCTCCAGGACGTGGTGCGCTTCGCGGGCACCCTGGAACTCGCCGGCTACGACCCGGGCCTCAACGACCGGCGTTACCGCGCCGTCATCGCCGGCGGACAGGCGGGGCTCGCGGCGCGGGTCCCGCTGGAGGACGAGGTCGCGTGGGCCGGTATCCGGCCGCTCACCCCGAGCAGCGTGCCGCTGATCGGCCGGCCGCGCAGACGAGACGGGCTGCTGGTGGCCGCCGGCCACGGCATGCTGGGCTTTACCCAGTCGCTCGGCACCGGCCGGCTGGTCCAGCAACTCGCCGACGGCGACGAGCCGAGCGTGGACCTGGCGCCGTTTACGCCCTAGCAGGCGCCACCAGGACCGACACCGACGCGCGGGTCTACCCCGGCTCGGTCAGGGCAGAACCCGGACTCCGGCGCGGCGAGCCGCGGTGCCCAGGTCGCCGTCGAGCGTCGCGAGCGGGATCCGCCGCCGCATCGCGAGTTCGAGATATGCGGCGTCATATACCGAGAGCTGGTGGTCACGCGCTACCCGCAGCGAGTCCGTCCAGGCGCGAACCCCGGTCTCCGGGTCCGTTTCGATGGGCAGCGCCGCGAGCCGGTCGAGGAGCTGGGGCCAAGCCTCCTCCTCGATCCGTCCCCGCCGGGTCGCCACCAGCAAGACGTTGGCAACCTCGATCGGCCACAGCGCCGGCACGAGCGCCGTGGTCTCCACGAGCGACTCCCCGAGCGCCTCCGCCCCGGAATCCGCCTCGTCCGGAAGGATCCACGCCATCGTGACGGAGCAATCCAGAACGAACGGCATCAAGGCTTGCGCGCCGCACGCGCCTCTCGCAGCAACTCCCGGACCGTCGGGGTGCCGCAGGCGTGTGCTGCCCGAAACTCGGCCAACCAATCGATTGCCGCTTGAATCTCGTCGCGTGACCGGGTGTGGACGGGGCGCAGTTCCGCGATCGGCGTACCGTGTTTCGTGATGGTGAACCGCTCGCCCTGCCGAACCCGTTCCAATAGCCTCGGTAGATGCGTTTTGGCCTCGTAGGCTCCGATTTCCATGATCGTGTCCGCCAGCTAGACTAGTCGAACACTAGTCGAATCCCCTCTGTCAGTCAACATCGGATGGCGGCGCAGGCCGCGATGAAAGGCGCCGCTAACCGCTGTCCCGAACCAGTCGCCCGAGCACAAGCACGGTGACCCATCCGTACATGGCGCCGAAGAGGGCGCCGAACAGCGGGCTCTCGCCGTCGAGTCCCGAGAACGAGCCCACCGCCATCGTGACCAGCGCGGCTCCCAGGAACCCGGCGGCACAGCCCCCGGCGAGCCACATGGGACGGGAGACGTGCCCTCCCAACACCAGGGTGTGTGCGCGGAGGAAGGCCGCGATCCCGAAGACCAGCACCGCCGCCGCGCCCAGCACCTCGGCTCCCAGCAGGGTCAGACCGGCCAGTGCGCCAAAGCCGGCCGCCGCCCCCGCCGCCCCGGCGGCGGCGCCCGCCGCCGGCCAGCGGGCAGCCCAGGCGACCCGGCGGCGAAGCAGCGGCCACTGCGCCAGCGCCACGCCCCCGAGCGTCCCGCCTCCGGCCACCACGCCCACGATGGCCTCTCCGAAGACCGGTCCGAGCGCGTCGTGCGTCGCGCTCCCCACCAGATAGGAGAGGGGCCGGGCCACCGCGGCGGCCACGGCCATCCCGGCCGCGCTGGCGAGGATCCAGCGAATCCCGAACGACCGGTCCGTCAGCGCGGCTTCCAGGTTCGCCAACGCAACGACCCTCAGCGGACCTTCTCGGAGTAGTTCACCCCGACGTAGATGCGCACCGCCGCTCCCTCGTCGTTCACCTGGAAGCGGACGAGCTCTCCGTGGGCGCCGAAGCCGTCGCTCTCCAGCCGGAAGACGTGCGCCTCGCCGGTCGGCCTGAGGACGCCCCGGGAGCGGTCCGGGTTCTCCGAAAGCGGGGAGAAGACCACCAGTTCGTCCTCGAGGCGGAGAACGCTGGTGTCTCCCCAGCGATTCCGGTAGGTGCCGATGTAGATGTCCCAGGCGGCGTCGTACGCCGCCTTCTCTTCTTCTTCCTCCTTGAGGTGCGGCGCGACCCACTCGAACGCCTTTTCGACGAAGCGGCCGGGATTCCCGTCGCCGGCGTTCGTGAAGACGACCACCCCGACCTTTTCCTCAGGACTCAACTGCGTCTGCGTGCGGTAGCCGGGGTAGGAGCCCCCGTGACCGACGAGATCGCGGTCCTCGGTGTGGCGCACCGAGAACCCCAGTCCCCAGCCCCCGGTCCAGGAAGACTGGACCCAGTGGACCCGCTGCATTTCGCGCAGGGTGTTGGTCGCCAGCACCTTGTCGCTCTTGCGGTCGCGCACCCGCATCTGCCACTGCAGGAACCGGAGCATGTCGGGCACGCTGGACGAGAACCCGGTCGCGGGATCGAAGGAATGGGCGTCCACGAAGGGCATGCTCTGCCGGGCGCCGTCCGCCATCCGCCGGCCGTAGCCGGTGACCAGGCGGCTCTCGTGGTCGGCGGGAATCGGTCCGACGCTCGTCGAGTCCATCCCGAGCGGTTCGAGGATGCCCTGGTTCACGAGTTCGGCGAAGGACTTCCCGGAGGCCGCCTCGGCCACCATTCCGGCCAGCGTGAAGCCCAGGTTCGAATACTTCCACTTGGTCTCGGTGGCATACGTGGTCTCCTGGTCCGAGACGGTGTCCCGCACCGCCTCGGCCTCGGGGAACTCGAACTCGGTCCAGGCGGGATGGATGGACTCGCGCGGCAGGCCGGCGGTGTGGGTGAGGAGGTGCCGCACGGTCACCGCCCGGGCTTCCGGATGCCGGTTCTCGATGTCGAACCAGGGGAGGTGCTCGGTGATGGGATCGTCGAGACGAAGCGTCCCGGCGTCCCGCTCGCGCAGCACGCTGATCGCGGTGAAGAGTTTCGAATGGGAGGCGATCCGGAAGATCGAGTCCTCTTTCATCGGCGTCTCGGGATCCAGCGACGCGTGTCCGTACGCCTTCAGGAACACGACGTCCTGATCGTGGACGATCCCGATCACGAGTCCGACCCCCGAGTACTCGACCTGCGTGCGGACCCACTCGTCGAGCATGGTGATGCCGGCCTGGACCTTCGGGTCCGGGTGCTCCGCCGCGGCAGCGGGCTGTGCAAAGAGGAGGGCGGCGAGGACAGCGCTCGCCAGGGCAGTTTGTCGAAGCATGGTTCCGTGAGAGCGGCTAACGCCGGAATACCACGGCGCCGTCCACCAGGACCGCCACGGTCTTGGCGTAGGTGCCGATGGGATGGGAATCCCAGACTACAACGTCGCCATCGAGTCCGACGGCGAGACTCCCGATCCGACCCTCCACCCCCAGGATCGCGGCGGAGTCCGCGGTCACCGCGCCGAGCGCCGCTTCCCGCGGGAGCCCGTGGGCCCAGGCGACGATCGCTTCCATGGCGACGGACCGGCCCCCGCGGCCGAAGGTGGAGAGCGCGATCCGCACGCCGGCCTCGTGGAGGACGCCCGCGGTCGCGGGCGAGTGGCCCTTGAGTTCCATCGGGCCCCCGTCGCCGATCCCGATGACGGAGGGTCCGACCACCACCGGCACGCCCGCCGCGGCGAGCCGGGACGCCACTGCCGCGGCGCCGG
The DNA here is from genome assembly GCA_022820545.1 of Acidobacteriota bacterium. Taxonomy (GTDB): domain Bacteria; phylum Acidobacteriota; class Vicinamibacteria; order Marinacidobacterales; family Marinacidobacteraceae; genus Marinacidobacterium. The sequence goes on from JAJEFG010000036.1 coordinate 6,455, forward strand.
CCGCCTGGTCGAGCACCAGCCGCACGTCGAACTCGCCGGCCACCCGGAGCGCCGTCTCGATGTCGTCGGGCTTGTTGGCGAGCATCCGGAGCGGGATCTCGCCCGAGAGCAGCCGGCCCATGACGCGCCCGGCCTCGCCTTCGAGGGCGTCCTCGCCGGCGCGGATGAGGGTGCTGCGGAAGTCGAAGATCATCCCCTGCCGCGTGGTGCGCCCCACCGGCGCCTCCCTTCCCGGCGCCGTGTCCCCGACGGCCGTTTCGCCGAAGGAGGCCGCCACCGCCGTCTCCTCGGCCACGATGGCGGTGTCCGCGGAGCCGGCCAGCTTCACCACCGCTCCGGTGCCACCGATCAGCAGCCGCGGATCGGGGGCCAGATAGACCGCGGTGACGCCGGACTGGAGCCACAGTGGCGCCAGACCCTCGGCGAACCGGTCCACCGCACGGATCTGCGGGGCGACGGCGTCGGCGGCTTCGCCGGCCAGATTGATCAGCGCGCCCCCGCCGCCGGGGCCGGTCCCGAGGACGGTCTGTGCGTCGATGAACCCGGGGGTGACCACCATCCCCTCGGCCGCGATCACCTCGGCGCCGTCGGGGGGCTCGACGCCGGCGCCGACGGCGGTGATCGTCCCGTCTTCGATGACCACCGTCGCCCCGGCGAGGACTTCCCCGGTGCCGGTGTGGACCTCGCCGCCCACGATGGCCACTGCCTGGCCGGCGGCGACCCCCGGCCAGGCGAGCGCCAGGGCGAGGACGATCAGCCGGCGGCGAAGGCGAACCATCACCAGCCCTCCGGGACCACGTCGCCGAAGACGTTGGATCCGGTCGCGCGGTTGAAGACCTCCACGCCGTCCACGAACACCCGCATCACCAGACTCTCGTAGGCGAGTGGGTCCTCGCCGCCGAGGATGACGATGTCCGCGTCCTTCCCCGCTTCGAGGCTGCCGATCCGGTCGTCCACGTGGAAGATGCGGGCGCCGTTCAGGGTGAGCGCGGCCAGCGCGTCCGCGTGCGACATCCCCTGCCGCACGAACATCGCCCCCGTATGGCGCAGCCAGTAGGCGTGGCCGTCCGGCGGGTCCTGGTGGAAGGCGACGAGGCCGCCGAGTTCCACGAGTTTCACCGGACCCAGCAGGTCCTCGCTCTCGCGGCTGTCGCCCGGCAATACGGGGCCGTAGCTCACCGGCATCCCGAGTTCGTGGAGTTCCTCGGCGAGTTCGAGCGTCGCGCCGCCGTGGTGGATGTAGGCGTCGAGGTTGAACCGCCGCATCAGCTCCATCGCGTGGCGCATCTGCTGCTCGGTGCTGGAGTGGACGCCGAGCACCCACTCGCGGGTGAGCAGCCTGCCGAGAGCTTCGTAGGTCAGGTTCCGCGCGGGCCTCGGGTTCGCGGAGTCCGCCTCGTGGGCGGCGATCGCGTCGAGGTATTCCTGGGCGGCCTCGAGTTCGCCGCTCAGCAGGTCGAAGACCTCCTGCTCCGTCTCGGGGAAGCCGGGATAGGGCGTGGTGGCCCGGATCGCCATCTTGATGCCGCCGGGAGCGAAGAACATGTCGTCGACGGTGCCGCCCCGGGACTTGACGAGTACCGCCTGGCCGCTGTTCGGACTCCGGCTGCCGGTGGTGATGTTCTGGGTGGTGATCCCCGAGGCCAACATCAGCGCAAAGGCGGGGTCTTCCGAGTCGAGCCCGTCGATCGCCCGCACGTGGGCGTTGATCGGTACCGAGAGTTCGTTGTTGTTCGCTCCCGTCGCCGGGATGTTGAGCACCTTGAACCCGGTGTGGGAATGGGTCTCGACGATCCCCGGAATGACGCTCATCCCGCTGGCGTCGATTACCTCGGCTCCGGCGGGAACGGGCACGCCGGCGCCGACCGCCTCGATCTTCCCGTCGCGGATCACCACCGTGCCGCCGGGAATCGGCTCGGAACTGACCGGATAGACGAGCCCGCCGGTGATGGCGATGAGCCCCTCTTCCGGCGCTCCCGGGGCGCACACGGACGCGGCCAGCACCGTCACCAGCGCAACGGCGAGGAGCGCCCTTCCTCTCATGGTCCCGGGTTCTCGACTCTATCAGGCGACGTCAGCCCGGAAACGTGTTGACGTGCGTTTCGCCTCCCTGCGGTCGGCGATGCCGGCCGGAGGCCGGCGCTCCGACGCGTTCCCGGTAGAGTGGCGGCGGCATGAGAGGCGCGTGGGCCAACGTGGACGGCTGGATCGGGCCGGCGCACGAGGCGCGGGTGAGTCCGGTGGACGCCGGGTTCCTCTACGGGGAGGCGGTGTACGAGAACCTGCGCACCTACGGCCACGTGCCGTTCCTCTTCGCCCGGCACCTCGTCCGGCTCCGGCGCTCGGCGGACTTCCTCGGGATCCCGCTCACCGTCTCCGACGCGGAGATCACCGCTCGCCTGCGGGCGACGCAGGAAGCCAGCGGCATCACGGGCGAGCACTCCCTCCGGGTGATCCTCACCGCCGGACCGCAGGGCGGCGAGCCCTCGCTGATCATCCTGGTGCGGCCCCTGCCGCCGCTTCCAGTGGACCCGGAACGGGAGGGGGTCGGAGTCTTCCGGTCGGACTGGGTCCGGGCGGCGCCGGGAGGGCTCCCGGCCGACGTGAAGAGCACGAACCTGCTGGGGGCCCGGCTGGCCGTTCGCGAGGCCGAAGCGGCGGGCGCCCACGAGGCGGTGGTTCGCGGAAGCGGCGGCGACCTGACGGAGGGGGCGACCTCGAACCTCTTTCTCGTGGACGACGGGGTCGTTCTCACGCCCCCGCTCGAGGACGGCCTGCTGCCCGGGATCACCCGGGCTCTCGTGCTGGAAGTCCTGCGGGAACTGGAGATCCCGTTCGAGGAGACGCCCCTCGGACACGGATGGCTCACCACCGCCGGCGAAGCCTTCCTGACCAGTTCCTCCCGGGAGGTGCTGCCGGTGACGTGGTCGGTGGCGTCCGGTGAACCGCGCCGGACGATCGGGAACGGACGGCCGGGTCCGCTGACCTTGCGCGCCCTCGCCGGCTACCGCCGGGCCGTCACCCGGCTGCTCGACGTCCCGCTTCCCGCGCCGGACCGCGGCCCACCGTGACCGACCTCGGGCTCCTGGGCGACCTGGCCCTGCTGGTGGGTCTCGGGATCCCCATCGTCGCGCTGGCCCACCGCGTGAACGCCCCGCCGCTCCTGGGGTTCGTGCTGGCCGGGGTGCTCATCGGGCCCGCCGGCCTGGGCCTGATCGCCGTTCCCGAGAACATCGAGACGCTGATGGAACTCGGCGTCGCCCTGCTGCTGTTCGCGGTCGGTCTCGAGCTGTCGCTCTCCCAGGTGCGGGACTGGGCCCGCATGGTGTTCGTCGGGGGCGGGGTCCAGGTGGGCGGAACGATCGCCGTCGTGGCCCTCGCCGCCCTGGCGTTCGGAGTCCCCGCATCTTACGCGCTGTTCTACGGCGCCCTCGGCGCCATGTCTTCGACCGCCATCGTCGCCAAGACCATCGCGGACCGGGAGGAACTCGAAACGCCGCACGGCCGGGCCTCGATCAGCCTGCTGATCTTCCAGGACCTGGCCGTCCTGCCGCTCGTCCTGGTGCTGCCGCTGCTGGCGGGTTTTCAGGGCGACGCGGCCGCGGGCGCCCTCGCGGGACTCGTCCGCGGGCTGGTGATCGTCACGGTCCTGATCTTCGCCGGGCGCGTGCTGGCCCCGTGGATCCTCGACCGCATCACGCTGCTCAAGGACCGCGAGCTGTTCACCCTGTGCGTCGGGTTCTTCGCGCTCGGCGCCGCCCTCTTGACCCACGCCGCGGGTTTCTCGCTGGCGATCGGTTTCTTTCTCGCGGGTCTCATCCTCTCGGAGTCCCAGTACGGCGTCCAGGCGCTTTCCGACGTGCTCCCGTTCCGGGCGGTCTTCGCCGGGGTGTTCTTCAGCTCGATCGGCATGCTGCTCGATCCGTCGGTCCTGTTCGCCAACCCCCTGCTCGTGATCGGACTGGGAGTGGCGGCGCTGGCGGTGAAAGGCGTGTTGTGCGCCGCCGGCGTACTCGCGGCCGGAGGCCGGCTTTCCACCGCCCTCGCCACCGGGGTCGGACTCGGCCACGTCGGCGAGTTCGCCTTCCTGCTGGCGGCGGTCGGCATCCCGCTCGGCCTGTTCCGCGGCGCCGACTACCAGTTGTTCCTGAGCACCGCCGTGCTCTCCATGATCGCCGCTCCGCTCTTCATCCGGGCCGGACCGGCGATCGTCGAATGGGTGGACCGGCGCCGGCCCCACGAGTCGCACCCGGACGCCGAGAAGATCCACCGGGCGACGGATCACACCGTCGTCGTGGGCTACGGGCTCGCCGGGCGCTACCTGGCGCGCGTGCTCCAGGCGGCGGGCATCGCCTGCATCGTCGTCGACCAGAACCCCGAGCTCGTGCGCCGGGCCCGCGCCGACGGCATCCCCGCCCTCTTCGGGGACGGCACCCAACCCGCCGTCCTCGAGCACGTGCAGGTGCGCCGGGCGCGCGCGATCTTCTTCACGATCAACTCTCCCGGCAACGAGCGCCGGGGAGTGTCGCTCGCACGCGAACTGAACCCGGCGGCCCACATCGTGGTCCGCACACGCTACGTGCGGGCGATCGACGACCTGCTGGCGCTGGGCGCCACCGAGGTCGTCGTCGAGGAGTTCGAGGCATCGCTGGAACTCTTCGCGAGGGCGCTCGAAAGCTACGAGATCCCCGTCAACCGCATCTGGCGCGAACTCGAGTCCGTGCGGGCCGAGCACTACGGCCTCTTCCGTGACCGCCCCCATCCCGATCTGCGGCTCGACACGCTGAAGCACCTCGGCATCCACGACGCGCTGGAACTGGTCGAGGTGGAGGCGGCCGCCGGAGCGGTGGGCGAGACGGCGTCGACACTCGACCTCCGGAAGCGAACCGGCGCCATCCAGGTCGCCGTGGTCCGCGACGGACGGCCCATCCATGAGCAGCAGGCCGAGACGCGCTACCGGGCCGGCGACACGGTGGTGCTGATCGGGGACCGGGGCAGCCTGGACGCCGCGCTCGGGCTGTTTCGGTCCCCGGCGCCTCCCGGTCCGCCGTCGCTTCCATTCTGAAACTCCTCGTCTCCGGTCCGTTCCGGCGGTGGTACATTGGCCGGCGGACATGTTCGCGGCTCTGCTCCGCGGAAGGGCCGCTGTCCGGGTCCTGCTCTCGGGAATCGTCGCGGCCCTTTTGCCGTTCCTGGCCCCGGGCACCGGTCTTTCCCAGGGACAGGTGGACTTCGAGACCGCCCGGTTCGACCGGCGTCTGCCCGCCGTCCGGGCGGCCCAGCCGATCAGGATCGACGGCGTCCTCGACGACGACGAATGGGCGGGCGCTCCCCTCGCGACCGACTTCATCCAGGGGAACCCCAACGAAGGGATGCCGGCGACCTTCGTGACCGAGGTCCGGGTGCTCTACGACGACGACTTCCTCTACGTCGGCGCCGTCGCCCACGACGAACCGGACGGGTTGATCGTGAACGACCTCTCGCGGGACTTCTCGACCCGCGCCGGCGACATCTTCGGGGTCATCGTGGACACGTTCCACGACCGGCGGAACGGCTACATGTTCGAGACGAACCCGGCCGGGGCGAAGTTCGACGGGCAGGTCTTCAACGAGGGGCGCGAGTTCAACCGCGACTGGGACGGCGTCTGGTACGTCGAGACCCTGCGCACCGAGCGCGGCTGGCAGACGGAAATCGCCATTCCCTTCAAGACGCTGCGGTTCCGGGAGAGCCCCGAACAGACCTGGGGGATCAACTTCCTGCGCCGGATCCGGCGGCTGAACGAGGACTCGTTCTGGGCGCCCATCCCGCGCTTTTTCAACTTCGCGCGCATCTCCTATTCCGGCACCATCGAGGGACTCACCGGGCTCCGGTCGGGCGGCCGCTTCAAGGTGACGCCCTACGCGCGGGCCGAGACCGGCCAGGGCGCCGCCGATTCCGACGAGGGAACCATGAACACCGCGGATCTGGGCGTGGACGCCAAGATGCTGGTGGGCACCGGGCTGAACCTCGACCTGACCGCGAACACCGACTTCTCCCAGGTCGAGGCGGACGTCCAGCAGGTCAACCTGACCCGCTTCAGCCTCTTCTTTCCGGAAAAACGCGACTTCTTCATCGAGAACTCGGGCATCTTCCGCTTCGGGGTCCCGAGCGATTCGAGGGTCACCCAGTTCCGGGCCGACTTCGGGCAGGCGTTCAACCCCGCGACGCTGCGCGCCAGCCAGAGCCGGGGCGACGACCTCTACCTGTTCTTCAGCCGCCGCATCGGCCTCTCGCGCACGGGCGCCCCGATCCCGGTGCTCGGCGGGGGGCGGCTCACCGGCCGGGCCGGCGCCTACGAGCTCGGGGTGATGAGCATCCAGACCGGGGAACACGAGGACGCCCCCGGAACCGAGAACTTCACGGCCGTCCGGGTGCGCCGCAACGTCGGAGGCAACTCGGACGTGGGCGCCGTCTTCCTGAACCGGGAAACGGGCTCCGGAAGCGACCACTACAACCGCTCGCTGGGCCTCGACGCCAACATCCGGGTCACCCCGGAGCTGGAGGTCAACTCGTTCTGGGCGCGGACCGCGACGCCCGGCCTCGCCGGCGACGACCAGGCGACGCGGGTGGCGGCGAACTACGACGGCCGGCTCTGGCAGTTCCGGGGCGCCTGGACGAAGCTCGGGGACGACTTCAACCCCGAGATGGGCTTCGCCCCCCGGCTCGGCGTCCGCCGCCTGCTCGGCTACGTCGGCTACCACTACCGCCCGTCCTGGTGGAGCGACATCGTCCGGGAGATCAACCCCCACTTCGAGTGGAACGACTACGTGAACTCGGACGGAGAGCTCGTGAGCCGGTACACCAACTGGCACGTCGGCATTCGCCACCAGAACGGCGCGTTCTTCGAGTTCGGCTACAACGACAGCATCGAGAACACCTTCGAGCCGTTCCCCCTGCACCCGACCACCACCGTGCTGCCGGGGAAGCACCCCTACGACGAGTGGTTCGTCATGCTGTTCTCCGACCCGAGCCGGCCGGTTTCGCTGAACGGCCGCTACGACTGGGGCGGCTTCTACTCCGGGGACCGGAAGGCGCTCAACCTCAGCACCGTGGTCCGCGTCGGCGGGAAGCTGACCTCCTACATCGGGTGGAGCCGGAACGACATCTCGCTCCCCGAAGGCGCGTTCGTGGCCGACCTGCTCACCGCCCGGGTGACCTACACCTTCACCACGACGATGTTCCTGAACGCGCTCATCCAGTACAACAACGTCACCGAGGACTGGAGTTCGAACATCCGCTTCAACCTGATCCACCGGCCCCTTTCCGACTTCTTCATCGTGCTGAACGACCGGCGCGACCCGATGGGCAACCGGCTCGACCGGGCGCTCATCGCCAAGTACACGATCCTGATGGATTTCTGATCACATTCCCGCCCAGCGGCGGGGAAGGAGAACACCCATGAAGACCATGCTCGACCAGCACAAGGACACCGCGTATGCGCTCCTGCGCATCGTGGCCGGCTTCCTGTTCCTCTGCCATGGCGCCCAGAAACTCTTCGGGGTCATGGGCGGAACGCAGCGTGAACTGATGTCCCTGATGGGGCTGGCCGGAGTGATCGAGTTCTTCGGCGGACTCGCCATCATGGTGGGCTTCATGACCGGAATCGCCGCCTTCATCTCGAGCGGCCAGATGGCGGTGGCCTACTTCATGGCCCACCAGTTCCGCACCGACGAGGCCGGCATGATGCTCGGCTGGTTCCCGATCGAGAACCGGGGCGAGCTGGCGGTGCTCTATTGCTTCCTGTTCCTGTTCATGGCGATGACGGGGGCCGGGAAATGGAGCGTGGACAACCGCTGAGGGACAGGCTCGGATTCGCTTCCGGGCCTGACCCGGGGGCGTGCGTGGCGCGCGGATGCGCGCGCCATGACGCCTGCCGTTTCGCTGTCGGCCGACTGCCGTACTGACGCCGCCGGCCTGCTAGCGCCGGCGGCGGCGCTGCCGCTGGATGACCTTCATCTGGTCCGGGTCGGTGACGCCGATGAACAACTGCTCGTTCTCCTCCATGATCTCGCCGGTGATCTGCAGGTTCCGTCCCTTGTAGCGCTTCATCGGGTCCACGCCCGTCCACAAGTGCATGTGCGACTCCGGAATGAGGGCCAGGAAGCCCGAGAGGAAGGAGATCTGATAGCCGGACCCCTGGATCATCCGGACATCGAGGGCCCGGCCCCCGACGGTGAGCTCCTCGCCGACGAGCTCCGCCGTCACGTCGCCGACCGCCACCACCTCGACATCTTCTTCGGCCGGGGGGGCCTGCGCGAACGCCACCGGAGCGATCAGGAGCGCGAACGCGGCCGCGTACCTGGTGCGAAGTCTCATGGCAGCCTCCTCGGCCAACCCCTTGCGGCAGCGCACGAAAGGACCGCGGAAGCGGGCGGGGACGGCGTACTCCTGTTATAGCAGCCCGCGATGGAACGCGGACGGCGTTCGGTCCGGCGTCCCGGGCCGGATCCGCTGCCGGGAGCTAGCGGCCCGCGGCAGAAACCGCTTGGGCGCTGGAGATCCTGGGCGCCCGGATCGCCTCAGCCAGGTCCGGACCGCGGGGACGCCGGCGGCGGCGCGTCCGGGGAACGATCTCGATCTGACTACGCTCGCTGACGCGGATGAAGGGCAGTTCGCCCTGTTCCTCGATCTCGCCGGTGATCTTGATGATGCGCCCCCGGGCGTAGACCTTCACCGGGTCGGTTCCTTCCCAGTCACCCAGATCCTCCCGGGGGATGAACACCCGGAAGGGGTAGTCGATGTGGGCCCGGTCGAAGTGGATCGTGACGCCCTGGACGGGGTTGGCCTCGGTTCTCGCGATCCGTCCTCGCACGACCAGGTCTTCCCCGACGTTGTCGAGGGTGATCTCGTGCGCCTCTACGAACTCCTCCTCCTCGGCGGGAGGATCCTGGGCCAGTGCAGGGGGAACGATCAGGAGCGCGAACGCGGCCGCAGCCGCGAGGGTAAAGCGGAATCTCATGGCAGCCTCCTCGGTCGGCCCCTCTGCGGCGACGGACGGGAGAACCGCGGCAGCCAGCCGGGACCGGCGCACTGCTCTTTGTAACAAGACCTCCCGCCCCGAGTCAAAGGGGCAACGCTCCGAAGGCGGTCCCGGCGGCCTCAATGGCCACGACGGCCCGCGGGGAATCGCTAGTGGAGCGTCTCGGACCGCTTCCGCGTGTGCTCTTCGTAGTAACGCTCGAACCGGGCGCGCCGGCGCCGGCGGAGGAGGTCGCTCCACAGGACCCCCAGCCGGGAGCGGTATCTCGGAATCAGGCCGTCCCGCCGCAGCAGGACGTATCCCACCACCAGCCCCCCGAGGTGCGCGATGTGCGATACCCCGTCGGAGGTCGCCGACAGCGAACCCGCGAGCGAAATGAACCCGAAGAGGATCACCATGTGGCGGGCGCTCATGGGGAAGATCCCGAGCAGGTAGACCTGCGCCGACGGGAACAGGAGCCCGAAGGCCAGGAGCAGCCCGTACACCGCCCCGGACGCGCCGATGTGGAGCGCATCGAAGAACGCCGGCAGCGGCAGCAGCGCGAAGAGTCCGGCCCCGACGCCGCAGAGCAGGTAGTAGCGGACGAAGCGGCGCCGTCCCCAGACCTGCTCGAGCTGCGACCCGAACATGTAGAGCACGAACATGTTCAGCAGCAGGTGCAACAGCCCCCCGTGGAGGAACATGTAGGTGAAGAGGCGCCACACCTGGAGCGAGAGGACCGCGGGCGGGTAGAGCCCGAAGAGCACCGTGACCGCCGGGATCAGAAGCTGGACCAGGTACACCCCGCCGGTGATCAGGATGAGCTGCTTCACGCCGGCCGGCATGGCCCCGGCGCCGAACCCCACGCCGGTCCGGTAGCTCCGGTACATGACCCTCAGGAAGCGCGCCGGGCCGCCGGCGCCGGCTCCAGGATGTCGCGGAGATAGCGCCCGGTCCAGGACCCGGCGTGCCGGGACACCGCCTCGGGGGTGCCGCAGACCACGAGCTCCCCGCCTCGCCCGCCCCCGTCCGGCCCGAGGTCCACCAGGTAGTCGGCGGTCTTGATCACGTCCAGGTTGTGCTCGATCACCACCACCGTGTTCCCGGCGTCGACCAGGCGGTCGAGCACCCGCAGGAGACGGGCGATGTCGTCGAAGTGCAGGCCGGTGGTGGGCTCGTCCAGGATGTAGAGCGTGTCCCCGGTGGACCGCTTCGCCAGCTCGCGCGAGAGCTTGACCCGCTGCGCCTCGCCGCCCGACAGGGTCGGGGAAGGCTGCCCGAGCCGGATGTAGCCGAGCCCCACGTCCTGGAGCGTCTCGAGAATGTGGAGGATGCCGGGCTGGGACCGGAACACGGGAATGGCCTCGCTCACCGTGAGGTCGAGCACGTCGGCGATGGAACGGCCCTGGTAGCGCACCGTCAGCGTCTGGTCGTTGAACCGCCGGCCGCCGCACACCTGGCAGGTCACGAAGACGTCCGCGAGGAAGTGCATCTCCACCCGGATCACCCCGTCGCCCTGGCAATGCTCGCAGCGCCCGCCGGGCACGTTGAAGGAGAAGCGCCCGGGCTTGTAGCCCTGCGCGCGGGCCGCCGGCAGCGCCGCGAAGAGCGAACGGATGCCGTCGAACACCTTCGTGTAGGTCGCCGGGTTCGAGCGCGGGGTGCGACCGATGGGGGACTGGTCGATGTCCACCACCCGGCCGATCCGTTCGATCCCTTCGATGTGCGAGTGCTTCCCCACGGGCCGTTCGGAGCGGTGGAGCGCGCGGGCGAGCGCCCGGTAGAGCACCTCGTAGACCAGCGTGCTCTTCCCGGCGCCGGAGACCCCGGTGACGCAGGTGAGGGCGCCGAGCGGAATCGCCACGTCCACTTCCTTCAGGTTGTTCGCGCGCGCCCCCACGATCCGGACCGAATGCCGGGAGGACCGCCGGCGCGGGGGCACGGCGATGTCGAGGTCGCCGCGCAGGTAGCGTCCGGTGAGGGACTTCGGCTCGTCCTGGATCTCCGCCGGCGTCCCGGCGGCCACCACTTCCCCGCCATAGACCCCGGCTCCCGGGCCGAAGTCCAGAACGTGGTCCGCGGCCTCGATGGTCTCCCGGTCGTGCTCGACCACCACGACGGTGTTGCCGATGTCCCGGAGCCGGTGCAGCGCCTCCAGCAGTTTTCCGTTGTCGCGCGGGTGGAGGCCGATGGAGGGCTCGTCGAGGATGTAGATGACCCCGGTGAGCTCCGACCCGATCTGGCTGGCCAGCCGGATGCGCTGCGATTCTCCGCCCGACAGGCTCGGCGCCAGGCGGTCGAGCGACAGGTAGCCCAGGCCCACGTCGGCGAGGAAGCGAAGCCGGTTCCCGATCTCCTTCAGCAGCTCCGCCCCGATGACGAGCGCGGTGCCCTCGAGTTCGAGGTTGCCCATGAACCCGAGCGCATCCTCGATGGACATCGAGGAAACGTCCGCGATGGTGTGGTCTCCGACGTTGACCGCCAGCGCCTCCGGCCGCAACCGGGTCCCCCCGCAGGCGCGGCACGCCCGGCTCGAGAAGAAGCGTCCGTAGTAGCGCCGCGCCCGGTCGGAGGAGGTCTCCCGCATCCGGCGGGTCAGCAGGTTGAGGACCCCTTCCCAGTGGACCGCCCGGGAACTCCGCTGGTACTGGACGGGAATCCGCTCGCGGCCGGATCCCCACAGGAGGATCTTCCGCTTGCCGGCGGCGAGGCGCGCCCACGGGCGGTCGAGGTCCACCGCGAACCGCTTCGCCACCCCCCGGACCACCGTCGCCTCCCAGCCGTCCCGCTCCGCAAACCGGCCCCAGAACGCCACCGCCCCGTCGTTGATGCTCAGGCGGGGATCGGGGACCACCAGGTCCTCGTCCACCTCGCTCCGGGCGCCCAGCCCGTTGCACTCCTTGCACATCCCCTGCGGGCTGTTGAAGGAGAAGAGCTGCGGCGATATCTCGGGGAACCCGATCCCGCAGCTCGGGCAGCCGTTCTTCTCCGAGAAGATGCGGTCGCCGTCCTCCCCCTCGACCGACGCGATCACGATGCCGTCCCCCTCGCGGAGCGCGGTCTCCACCGAATCGGTGACCCTTCCCCGCCACTCCTCGCCGGCCGGATCCTTGCGGGTCAGCCGGTCCACGACGATCTGGACGTTGTGCTTCTTCCGCTTCTCGAGCGCCGTGACCTCCTCGATGAGCTGGACCTCCCCGTCGATCCGCGCCCGGGAGAACCCGCGGCGCAGGATGTTCTCGAGGGTGGAGCGGAACTCCCCGCGCCGGTTCTCGAGCACCGGCGCCAGCAGGAGGAAGCGGGCGCCGGCCGGCAACTGCGCCAGTTCCTCCACGATCTCCTGCGCCGTCTGCGGGCTGACCTCGCGCCCGCAGCGCGGGCAATGGGCGACGCCGACCCGGGCGAAGAGCACCCGCAGGTAGTCGGAGATCTCGGTGATGGTGCCGACCGTCGAGCGCGGGTTGTGGCTCGCCGACTTCTGATCCACCGAGATGGTCGGCGAGAGCCCCTGGATCGTGTCGTAGAGGGGCTTGTCCATCTGCCCCAGGAACTGGCGGGCGTAGCTGGACAGCGACTCGACGTAGCGGCGCTGACCTTCGGCGTAGAGGGTGTCGAGCGCCAACGACGACTTTCCCGACCCCGAGACCCCGCTCAGGACGACGAGGCGCTTCTTCGGAAGGCGAACGGTAATGTTCTTGAGATTGTGCTGCCGGGCGCCCCGCACCACAATGTGATCGGGCTCCATGGGCTGTCCCGGGAGTGTAAATCGGAGCGCCGGCCTCCGGCCGGCATCGCCGAGCGCAGCGAGGCGAAACGCACAATTCTCATCGCCCCCAAGGCGCCGCCGCCCCGTACACTCTCCCCCGAAAGGCCCCTCCCAGACCCATGAACAGACCCTCCACCATCGGCTACGACCAGCCGCTCTTCATCCAGCCCTTCGACCACCGGGGCAGCTTCACGAAGTCCTACTTCGGCTTCCGCGGGGCCCCGGAGATCTCGACCGCGAAGGACGGGTTCGCCCCCGTCGCGGCCGCGAAGAGCCTGATCTACCGCGGCCTCCTCGAGGCGATCGAGGGCGGGGTCCCGAAGGAGCAGGTCGGAATCCTGGTGGACGCGCAGTTCGGCAGCCAGGTCCTCGCCGACGCGGCGGCGCGGGGGATTCCGCGGGCGATGTGCATCGAGAAGAGCGGCCAGCCGGTCTTCGACTTCGAGTACGGGGTGCGCTGGGTGACGCACATCCGCTATCACCGGCCCCAGATCGTGAAGGTGCTGGTGCGGCTGCACCCCGACGATCCCGTCGCCGACACCGCCGTGCAGCTCAGCCGGCTGCAACTGGTCTCCGACTACCTGCACGGTCCCGAGCGGCGCCTGTTCATGTTCGAGCTGCTGGTTCCCGCCACGACCCCGGAAGACAAGGAGGCGGGCGCCGCCTACGACCGGGACCTGCGGCCCGGCCACATGGTGCGCGCCATCCAGATGATCCAGGACTTCGGCATCGAACCGGACATCTGGAAGATCGAGGGCGTGGACCGGGCGGAGGACGCGCAGCGCGTCGCCGCGGCGGTCCGCAGCGGACCGGGCCGGGAGCGCGTCGGCTCCATCGTGCTGGGCCGCGGTTCCGACGCCGCCCAGGTCCACGAATGGCTCCGGGTCGCGGCGCCGGTGGACGGCTTCATCGGGTTCGCGGTCGGCCGCACCAACTTCCGGGAGCCGCTCGGGGCGTACCTGGACGGCCAGCTCCCCGAAGCGGACGCGATCGCGCAGATCGCCGCCAACTACCGGTCCTGCGTGGACACCTGGCGCGCCGCCAAGGGCTGATCCGCCGGGTCGGGAAGGATCGCGACCGGCGCGGCGCCTCAGCCGTGGCGGAGCGCCGCGGTCGGCTGGATGCGGGTCGCCCGGACCGCCGGCGCGAGGCAGGCCAGCGCCGCCGCCCCCAGGACGATGCTGAAGGCCAGCAGGTAGGAGACGGCGTCCCCCGGAGCGACCCCGAACAGGATGCTCGCGAGGGCGCGGCTCGCGGCGAACGCGGCGACAAGGCCGAGGGCGAGGCCGGGCAGCGCGACCCGCATCCCCTGGCGGAACACGAGCCCCAGCAGGTCTCCCTGCGCGGCGCCGAAGGCCATGCGCACCCCCAGTTCCGGGGTCTGCTCGGTCACCCGGGCGGACATCACCCCGAACACGCCGGCGGCGGCGAGCAGCACCGCGAGGGCTGCGAACACCGCGGCCAGCAGGGCGAGGAAACGCGGCCCGGCGACCGAGGCCCCGATGACCTCGGTCATGGGCCGGAACGAGTCCACCGGGAGGGCCGGGTCGAGCCGGTGGGTGACCTCCCGGACCGCGGGCGCGAGCGCCGGCGCGGGCAGGCCCGACCGCACCACCACGTTCACCGTCCGGGGGGCGAACCCGACCGCCTCGGCGGTCTGCGGGTAGTGGAAATAGACCTCCGTGCCGGTCTCGGCCTCGAGGCCGCCCTGCTTCACGTCCCCGGCGACGCCGACGATCGTGAACCACGGGACCTCCTGTCCGGGCGAAAGGCGGCGCCCGATCGGGTCCTGCCCGGGCCAGAACAGCTCCGCCGCCGTGCGGTTGACCACCGCCACCGGGGTGGCGCCGCCGTCGTCCGAAGCCGTGAAGCCGCGTCCGGAGAGCAGGGGAATCCCCATCGCCTCGAAGTAGCCGGGCCCGGCGAACTGCCAGTAGTCCATGTTGTGGGCCGGGTACCCCTCGCCCTCGGGCACGCCCTCGAGCGCGGTGTCGTTCGCGTTCAGCCGGCGCCGCGGCGGCAGGCCGCTCATGTAGGTGACCGCCTCGACGCCGGGAAGCGATTCCGCCTCGGCGCGGAGCCGCTCGAGGAACGCGAGCTGCTCGGCGGCCGTCGGATACGCGGTCTCGGGCAGGTAGGTCTGGTACGTCGAGAGGTTCTCCGGGTCGAACCCGGGGTCGGTCGCCTGGATCGCGAACAGGCTCCGGACCAGGAGGAGGCAGGCGATCAGCAGCGCCGCGGACAGCGCCACCTCGAACGCCACGAGCCCGCTCCGGAACCGGTTGCGGCCGCCGGTGACGCGCCTTCCGCCCGCCTGCAGGGTGCCGAGAAGCTGCGATTCGCGTCCCGCCGTGGCAAGTCCGGTGATCGGCGCCGCGCTGAAGACGATCCCGGTGAGCCCGGTGGCGAGGAGGGCGAAGACCAGGACCGGGGCCGAGATCCCGATCTCCGCGATCCGGGGGACGCCGCCCGGGTAGGCGGCGAGCAGCGCGGACACGCCGGCCTGCGCCAGCAGCAACCCGAGCGCGCCGCCGGCGACCGAGAGCAGAACCCCTTCCCGGAGGAGCGGTCCCGCGGCGCCGGCGCGGCCGGCGCCGAGGGCGGCGCGGAGCGCGATGTCGCCCCGCCGCGAGTCGGCGCGGCCCGCGATCAGGTTGGCCAGGTTCGCGCAGCCGGCGAGCAGCAGCAGCGCCGAGAGCGCGAGCAAGGCGATCAGGCGGTCGCCCTGGTCGCCGACGACCTCCTCGTGGAGGTCCACCAGGATCACCGGATGGAACTCGGGATGCGGCGCGTGGGTGTCCGCGGACTCGGAGCGCCAGCGCTCCAGCAGCGCGGGCAGTTCGGCCCGGGCCGCGTCGATCGTGGTCCCCGGGGCGAGCCGCGCCACCATGATGTAGTTGTGGGATCCGCGGCCCGGCAGGTCGGCGGGGTCGAGGGCGAGGGGGATCCAGAACTCGACGCGCCGGTCGAGGAGGTCCGTTCCGGGCGGCAGGACGCCGACCACGGTTCGCTGGACGCCGTCCACCGTGAGCCGCCGGCCGAGGATGTCCGGGGCGGCGCCGAACGCGCGCCGCCAGAGCCCGTCAGAGAGGACCATGACCGGCTCCGCGCCCGGGCGGTCCTCCGCGTCGGTGAACACCCGCCCCAGCGAGGCCGAGATTCCGAGGGTCCGTAAAAGGCTCGCCGTGGAGGCGGCCTGCTGCGCCCGGAACGGCTCCCCGGCCCCCACCACCGACGCCATCCCGGTGTTGAACGCCCCGGCCTCCGCGAACGAGGCGCTCCACTCGCGGTACTCGAGGTATTCGGGCGCCGAGATCCAGAACTTGTCGAAACCCATCGTCGGGAACTGGGTCGCCACCCGGACGAGTTCCCCGGGAGCGCGATACGGCAGCGGCGCGAAGAGCGCCCCGTAGGCGACCGTGAAGACGGCGGTGTTCGCGCCCACCGCGAGGGCGACGACGGCGACCGCGAGCGCCGCGTATCCCGGACTGCGCCGGAGAGCGCTGAACGCGCGTCTCACGCCGGGCGACTCCCGCCGGGACGCCCGGCCCTTCTCCTCACGCCTGGCCGGATCCGCATTACCCAGACGTTTACGAGGCCGTCCGCCTCGCGGTTCCACTCATGGATCAAGTCCCAACGTGCGCGGCTCGGAGCGCCGGCCTCTGGCCGGCATCGCGGCCGCAGGCCGCGAAACACACCGGAGCCGATGCCGATCGCGTGATCGCAACCAGGAACGGCGCGCCACCCGAAACGAGCCGGACGTGCGCCCAAGCTTCGATGGGAGGAACGCCATCGGCGCGGGTTTCGCGCTCCCGCGCGATGCCGGCCAGAGGCCGGCGCTCCGACCGTCAGGCGCGGGACCGCGCCGCTTCCACCAGTTCCGCCACCCGGCTCACCGTCTCATCGAGCGTAAGGTCGCTCGTGTCGAGGTGGTGGGCGTCGTCCGCCCGGCGGAGGGGAGCCACCGCCCGGCCGGAATCGGTGTGGTCGCGGCGGTTGAGTTCCGACTGGACGGCGCCCACGTCGCGGTCTCCCTCGTCCGAGGAGCGACGCTGCGCCCGGATCTCGGGCCGCGCGTCCAGAAAGACCTTCACGGGCGCCTCGGGGAAGACGACCGTGCCGATGTCCCGGCCCTCGACGACGCCGCCGCCCGCCGCGAACTGCCGCCAGCGCTCCACCAACACCTCGCGAAGTTCGGGATGGACGGCCACCCGGGAGGCGCCGGCGGAGACTTCGGGCGCGCGGACGGCCTCGGAGACGTCTTCACCATCGAGGAAGACGCGGCCTTCCGGGTCGAGGATCACCCGGAAGGCGAGGGTCCTGAGGGAGGGGCCTTCATCCAGATCCAGGTCCTGCCGCATCGCCGCCAGCGCCACCGCGCGCACCGACGCCCCGGTGTTGAAGTAGGCGAACCCGGAGCGCTCGGCGACCGCGCGGGCCACGGACGTCTTTCCGGACCCCGCGGGCCCGTCGATCGCCACCACGAACGCCGCGGGGGCGGGCCGGGCGGCAGGCGCCGCCGGTTCCGAGCCAACCGGTTCGCCGGGCGCCGCCGGCTCCCCGGCGCACCGCCGGATGAGATCCCGCAGTTCCTCCACCTCGTCCGCGCCCAGCTTGCGCCAGCCCCCCGGGGTGAGCCCGGTGTCGGCGAGGCACCCGATCCGGGTGCGGTGCAACTCCAGAACGGGATGGCCGAGCACACTCAACACCCGCCGGATCTCGCGGTTCCGCCCGCCGCGGAGGGTGACCCGGAGTCGCGCGCGGCGCTTCGATTCCGCGCGGTGCGGGAAGCGGGCGATGACCTCGACCTGGTCGAGCCGCAGCCCCTCGCCATCCACCCGGACGCCGCGCTGCGCCCGTTCGAGCACGTCTTCGGCGGGAAGCCCCCGCACGGTGGCGTAGTAGGTCTTCGGCAGCCGGTAGCGCGGATGCGTGACCCGCTGCGCCAGTTCCCCGTCGTCGGTCAGCAGCACGAGTCCCGAGCTGTTGCCGTCCAGGCGCCCGACCGGGACCAGCGAGCGGAACGAGTGCGGCAGCAGATCCATCACCGTGGAGCGGCGTCCCGGGTCCGAGCGGGTCGTCAGGTGGCCGATGGGCTTGTTGAGAATCACGTAGCGCCGCGGCTTGCCGAGCTTGCGGAGCCGCGCCCCGTCCACCCGGATGTCCTGGAGCGCCGGATCCGCGCGCACCCCGGGAACGTTGACCACCTCCCCGTCCACCGTGACCCGGCCCTCGGCGATCATCCGCTCCGCGGCGCGCCGCGAAGCGACCCCCGCCGCCGCGATCAGTTTCTGGAGCCGCTCGGCGGTCATTCGGAGACCTCGGCGGGATCGGCGTCGGCGTCCGTCCCTCCGGAGCCGGACTCCGTCGGGATGGGCGCCGCCGACGCCAGTGTCTCCTCGAACTCGCGGAGCTTCGGCAGGTCCTCCAGCCGGTCCAGCTCGAATCGCTCGAGGAAATCCTTCGTGGTCCCGTAGAGGAGCGGACGTCCGACAACCTGCTTGCGGCCCCGCGAACGGACCAGGCGGTGCTTCATCAGGGTGGTGACCACGCTGTGGGAGTTCACGCCGCGGATCTCGTTCAGCTCGGGCAGCGTGATCGGCTGCCGGTAGGCGATGACGGACAGCGCCTCGAGCGCCGCCTCGGTCAGCGCCTGCTCCCGCTTCGGCGCGATGAGACGCTCGATGGCGTCCTTCCATTCCACCCGGGTGGTGAGCTGGAAGCCTCCCGCGATCCGGGCCAGCCGCAGCCCGGATTCGAGGGCCGCATACCGGATCTCCAGCTCCTCGAGGGCGGCGAGCACCTCCTTGAGGCCGGTGTCGAGCACTTCGGCCAGACGTTCCCCCGGTACCGGCGCCCCGTGGGAAAAGAGCAGCGCTTCCACCGCCGCCGCGAGCCGTTCCCGGTCCACGGCCGGCCCGGACCCCTCCGCGCCGGCGGTATCGGGGCTCACCGGCAGATCCTCAGTCGGCCGCCAGCCCGGCGATCCGGATCGGACCGAAGTTCTCGTCCTGGCCCACCGAGATCCGGCGGCGGCGGGCCAGTTCCAGGATCGCCAGGAACGCCGCGACCAGCGTGCCGCGGTCCACGTTGCCCTCGATGACCTCGAAGAGGAGATCCTCGAAGTCCGCCTCGACGCCGGGCGGAACGGCGGTCTCGATGCGGCCGATCAGGACCGCCATGGAGATGCGGCGCTCGGGGAGCGGCACCCGGGGCCGCGCCCGCGCCCGGACGACGACCCGCCGAAAAGCCTCCACCACCGCGAAGAGGTCCACCTGGAGGAGGGTCTCCGGCTCGGCGCTCGCCGTGTCGCCGTTCGCCGCCTCACCCTCCACGAACCCGAGGGCAGGCTCCCGGACCCACACCGCGCGGCGCGCCTCGAGGCTCTCCCGCAACGTGCGCGCGGCGTCCCGGTAGCGGGCGTAGTCCCGGAGGCGGTCCTCCAGATCGGCCAGCGGGTCCGCCTCCGCTCCGGCAGCCGCCGGGAGGGGCCGGGGCAGGAGGCGGCGCGCCTTGAGCCGGAGCAGCGCGGTCGCCATCTTGAGGAACTCGGAGCCCACCCGGAGGTCCAGCATCTCCAGGAGTTCGAGGGTCTCGAGGTACTGCCGGGTGATGGAGGCGATCTCGATCCGCAGCGGATCGGCCTGCCCCTCGCGGACCATGCGGAGGAGCAGTTCCAGGGGGCCGTCGAAACCATCCTCGGCGGGGGAGTCCTCGCCGGCGTCGAAGCGGATGTGGAACCCCTGGCCGGGGGTCCCGAATTCGGTCTCCGGCTGGTAGAGGACCGCCTTCATCGAGCTTCGGGAAGACGAACGGCGGCGCGCACCCGCTCCATGGTGGCGCGGGCCGCCTCGGACGCCTCGCGCCGGCCGGCGGCCAGTACGTCCCGGACGTCGTCGGGCCGCTTCTCGTATTCCCGGCGCCGCTCGCCGATGGGCGCGATCTCCGCGACCAGGTGGTCGGCCAGCGCGTTCTTGCACTGGATGCACCCGATGCCCGCCGACCGGCAGCCCGCGGCGGCCCAGTTCTGCGTCTCGCCGTCGGAGAAGATGCGATGGAGGTCGAACACCGGGCACTTCGCCGGATCGCCCGGATCCTTCAGACGCTTCCGGGCCGGGTCGGTCATCATGGTCTTGAGCTTCCCGCGGACCGAGCCCTCGTCTTCCGCAACGCCGATGACGTTGCCGTAGCTCTTCGACATCTTGCGTCCGTCGGTCCCCGGCAGCCGGGGCGACGGCGTGAGCCGCACGTCGGGTTCGGTGACCACGTCGCCGTAGAACTGGTTGAACCGGCGGGCGATCTCGCGGGTGAGCTCCACGTGGGGCTTCTGGTCCTCGCCGACCGGCACCACGGCGGCGTCGTACATGAGGATGTCGGCCGCCTGCAGGACGGGATAGCCGAGGAACCCGTAGGTGTGGAGATCCTTCTCCTTGAGTTCCTTGATGAGTTCCTTGTAGGTCGGGACGCGCTCCAGCCAGCCGAGCGGCACGACCATCGAGAGCAGCAGGTGGAGTTCGGCGTGCTCGGGCACCTGGGACTGGACGAAGAGCGTGCAGCGCTTCGGATCGAGTCCCACCGCGAGCCAGTCGGTGGCGATCTCGAGGGTGCTCGCCCGGAGGTCGCTGGTGTCCTTGTAGTCGGTGGTCAGCGCGTGCCAGTCCACGATGCAGTAGAAGGCGTCGAACTCGTCCTGCATCGCCACCCAGTTGCGGTACGCCCCCACCAGGTGCCCGAGGTGGGACGACCCGGTGGGCCGCATCCCGGAGAGGAGGCGCTTGCGCCCGCTACGCGGTGAGGTGTCCGTTTCTGCCATGAAGCGTCGGGATTCTACGGGCCGGGATGGAGGCGGGCGTGGAGTTTCGCGGCCAGCGCCGGGCCCACGGTCTCGGCGAGTTCCGCTTCGGTGGCTTCCGTCACCCGCCGCAGGCTGCCGAAGCGGGTCAGCAGCGCCTGCCGCCGGCGGGGGCCGATGCCGGGCACGCCGTCGAGGGCCGAGCGGAGCGTGTCCGCCCGGCGGCTCTTGCGGTGGAAGGTGATGGCGAAACGGTGCGCCTCGTCCCGGGCGCGCTCGAGGAGATGGAGCGCCGGCGAGTTCCGGGGCAGCCGGAGCGGCTCCGGGACGCCGGGCAGGAAGATCTCCTCCTCGCGCTTCGCAAGGCCCGCGTGCGGGATGTGGGTCAGCCCGAGGTCGTGGAGGGCGGCGGCCGCCGAGCCGAGCTGGCCGCGCCCGCCGTCCACCAGGATCAGGTCCGGAAGCTCCGATCCTTCGGTGAGCACCCTCCGGTAGCGGCGGAGCACGACTTCGCGCATCGAGGCGTAGTCGTCCGGCTTTCCCTTGACGGTGCGGATGCGGAACTTCCGGTAAGCCGAGGGGAGCGGCTCGCCGCGCTCGAAGACCACCATCGAGGCCACCACCTGGCGCCCGCCGAGGTTGGAGACGTCGAACGCCTCGATGCGGCGCGGCTCGGCGGGGAGCTGGAGGGCTTCCTGGAGGGCGCGGACCCGGGCGGCGGCCTTCCGTCCGGCCTCCCGGAAGTCGAGGTCGAACGCCAGTCGGGCATTCCGGCACACGAGGTCCACCATGCGGCGGCGGGCGCCCTTCACCGGGACGTGGATCTCGACCCGGCCGCCGCGCTTCTCCCCCAGCCAGTCGGCCACCAGCTCGCGCTCGGCGAAGTCGAGCGGCGCCTCGATGCGGGGCGGGGGCATGCGTCCCATCTCGTAGAACTGCTTCATCGCCGCTTCCACGAGTCCCGCGTCGTCCACCGGCGGCAGGTCGGACAGCGAGAAGGTGTCCCGGTCCACCACCTTGCCGCCCCGGACCAGGAAGACCTGCAACTGGGCGCGGTCCCCTTCCCGGTAGAGGCCGAAGACGTCGCGGGCCTTGCCCTCGGCGGCGGCCATCTTCTGGCGGTCGTTCAGCTCCGCGAGCAGCTTCAGGCTGTCGCGCAGCCGGGCGGCCTCTTCGAAGCGTTCGGCCTCGGCCTCCTCGCGCATGCGCCGGGTCAGCGAGGTCGAGAGTTCGGTGGTCCGCCCGAGCAGGAAGAGCCGGGCGGCCTCCGAGGCCTCCCGGTATTCCTCCACCGAGCAGATCGAGTCCACGCAGGGCGCGACGCAGCGGCGGATCTGGTACTGGAGGCAGGGGCGCGGGCGCTTCCCGTTGAGCTGCTCGCGGCAGTTCCGGATGCCGAAGAGCCGGTGCACCAGGCTCATGCTCCGGCGCGCCAGGCTCGCCGGGAAATACGGGCCCGCGTACACCGCGCCGTCAGTGCCGGCGCCCCGGACGATGTGGACCCGCGGATACTTCTCGTTCATCGTGAGCCGGACGAGCGGCGGGTTCTTGTCGTCCCGGAGCAGGATGTTGTAGCGGGGCCGGCGCGTCTTGATGAGGTTGTTCTCGAGGTGCAGCGCCTCGCGCGCGGAATCGGTGAGCACCACCTCCACATCGGCGATCTGGGAGAGCAGGTTCCCCTTGCGGGCGTCGGGCGGCGGGGTGCGGAGGTGCGACAGCACCCGCGCCTTGACCGAAGCGGCCTTGCCCACGTAGAGCGTCTTCCCCTCGGCGGAGCGGAAGAGGTAGACCCCGGCGCTCTCCGGGAGCCGGGCGATCTTGTTCTCAAGACCGGTGGGGGAACCGGTCGTCATTTGGCCGAATTGTAGGGGGCCCAGCTATGCGGGGGACCATTCGCCCGGTAGCGTCAAGATTTGTCGTGGTGTGGCGCCATGCTGGGCCAGATGACACACGGAAACATCTTCTTCGGGCTGACCCCCGGTAGCCGCGCAATGGCCGTATCGTGGGACTGCGGCTGGGGCGCGGAAAGGTGCGCGGAGATGGTCGAGGAGAGTTCCTGGATCTGGTACCTGATCGCGAACTACCCCGGAGCGCTCGGGTTTGCGCTGATCATGCTATTTGTCGTCTGGACGCTCCCCGCCGACGGCTGGGCGCTCCTCGCCGAGATAAGCCGGGAGCACCGGAAGAAGAACAACGTGGGCAGATGATGAACCCACACGGCGACACATCCACCGGCTGAACCCCGGCGCGTCCTCGGCGAACACACCCTCAACAGCGGCACCGAGTGCCGCGATCTACATGGTGACCCCGGGGACCGGGGCCGCTCAAGAGGGGTGTCCGCATTGGCCGCCCCGGCGGTCCTTCAACACACAGGCGCGAGGAACCATCGTCACGCAAGTCCATGGGTCCCAATGTAGGATGCGCCGCCCAGAGGCCCCTTATGCCCCAAGCCATCCGCATCCAGCAACACGGCGGCCCCGAGGTGATGAGCCTCGGCTCCGCCCCCGACGCGGCCCCCGGCCCCGGCGACGCTCTCGTCCGGGTGGAAGCCGCCGGGGTGAACTTCATCGACACCTATCACCGCACCGGGCTCTACCCGGTCCCGCTTCCGTTCACTCCGGGTGTGGAGGGCGCCGGCGTCGTGGAAGCGGTGGGAGCCGAGGTGTCGGACCTCGCGCCCGGGGACCGGGTCGGCTGGGTGATGCAGATGGGCAGCTACGCCGAGGCGGCGGTCCGTCCAGCCGCGAAGCTGGTCAAGCTGCCCGACGGAGTGACGACGACCCAGGCCGGGGCCGCGCTCCTCCAGGGGATGACCGCGCACTACCTGGTCCGTTCCACGTTCCGGGTGCAATCCGGAATGCCGGTGCTGGTCCACGCCGCGGCGGGTGGGATGGGACTGCTGCTCTGCCAGATGTGCCGGGCGCTCGGCGCCCGGGTGTTCGGGACGGTCTCCACAGAAGCGAAAGCGAGGGCGGCGCTCGCCGCCGGCGCCGACACCGTGATCCGCTACACCGAGCAGGACTTCGCCGAGGTGATCCGCGAGGAACTCGGGGACAAGCAGCTCGCGGTCGCCTACGACTCGGTGGGCGAGACGACCTGGCGGAAGAGCCTCGAACTGCTCCGTCCTCGCGGAATGCTCGTCCTCTACGGCCAGTCCGCCGGCCCGGTCCCCCCGATCGACCCGCTGCTGCTGGCCCAGCACGGATCCCTCTTCGTCACCCGGCCGACGCTCGCGAACTACGCCGCGACCACCGACGAACTCCGCTGGCGCGCTGGCGAAGTCCTCGACAGCGTGGCAAGCGGCAAGCTCCACCTCACCATCGACCGCGAACTCCCCCTCGCCCAGGCCGCCGAGGCCCACCGCCTCCTCGAAGGCCGCGCCACCACCGGCAAGCTCATCCTGCGCCCGTAGCAGGGACGTCGAGCGGCGGGGTGGCTCCGCCGGCTTGGAACGCCGGTCTCCGACCGGCATCGCGCGGGAGCGCGAAACCAGCGCAGAGGGCACCTCCCGACAAGAACATGAGGGCCGGCCCGATCGCGCGCTGATCCGATGTCGTGGTCCCGACTACGTCACTACACTGCCGAACCTGGAGAGCCCACCGTGAAACGCCGGAGAGTCGCATCGAGCCCGAAGCGAGAGTTCTGGATCGCAATGCGCGAGATGCGGCGCCGCTTCGAGGAGAGCCAGCGGCGCGCGGAGCGCGACATGGAGGATCTCCGGGAGCGCCAGCGTCAGACCGACGCGCAACTCCGCCGCAGCGAACTCCTCTTCACCGGGCACTGGGGAAAACTGGTCGAGTCGCTCGTTGAAGGCGACCTGGCGCGCCTGCTCCGGGAGCGCGGCGTGGACGTGGCAATGGTCGCGTCACGGATCGAGCTTGCCCTCGATCCACGTCGCCGGGAGATTGACCTGCTCGCCGCGAACGGAGAGGACGTCGTCGCGGTGGAGGTCAAGACCACCATGAAAGTGGCGGACGTGCGCCGTTTCGTGGAACTGCTCGATGAGGTTCG
This sequence comes from Acidobacteriota bacterium, assembly GCA_022820545.1. Classification (GTDB taxonomy): domain Bacteria; phylum Acidobacteriota; class Vicinamibacteria; order Marinacidobacterales; family Marinacidobacteraceae; genus Marinacidobacterium. Next base: position 31,022 of record JAJEFG010000036.1, read on the forward strand.
CGAGCTGCTGCCCACCGTATTCCGCCGGCTGCGGATCTACGGCGGAATGGCGTACCTGCGCGCCGAGGAAGAGGCCGCGCGCTACGCCGAGCGCCGGGGGCTCTACGTCATCCGCGCGACCGGGAACAGCGCCAGCATCATCAACGCCCCCGGCTTCCGGCCTCGGGCCTTCGACCCGGAAACCCCAGCCACCAGCCCCGACGCCTAACCGCCCACGCCCGGGCGCGGCGCTGTTCACACGGGGACAATCCGCCCCGGCGGGCAAATTGGCGTCACGCTACCCGACACCAATGGCGGAACAGCTTGGAACGCCGACCTCCGGTCGGCACTCCAGTCGTTCTATGCGGTTCCGTTGGGTGCCTCCGAATGCTCCCATAAGCTCGATATATCAATGAGTTATCGTGCTACAATGTTCCATCCGGGAACGGCCGCAACCCGTTCGTTCCCGCCGTGTTTCTGATATTCACTTGGTAGCTGTAGGAACCAAGAATCCCCCGCAGGAACGAAAAACCCATGATGGAACGACCCTACCGACTCTCCGCGCGCTTCGTAGCCACCATTGAACAGCCCGGACGCTACGGCGACGGGCGCGGCTCCGGCGGCCTCTCACTCCTCGTCAAGCATACGACCCGCGGCCAGCTGGCCAAGTCCTGGGCGCAGCGCATCAATCTGGACGGCCGCCAGCGCAATCTGGGACTCGGCTCCTGGCCCCACGTCAGTCTCGCCGAGGCCCGCGAGAAGTGCGCCCTGAACCTCGCGGCGCGGCGGCGCGGGGAACTGGTGACCGGCCGGAAGCGAACCGTCCCCACCTTCGAGGAGGCGTTGGAGAAGGTGATCGCGGTGCACCGGGCCGGCTGGAAGAACGGCAGCAGGTCCGAGGACGACTGGCGGGCGACCCTTCGGGACTACGCGATGCCGAAGCTCGGGAGAAGACCGGTGCACCGGATCAGCACATCGGACGTGATGGAGGTCCTGCTCCCGATCTGGAACGAGAAGCGGGTGACGGCTCGGCGGGTCAGGCATCGGATCTCGGCGGTGATGCGCTGGGCGGTCGCCCAGGGCTACCGGGAGGACAACCCGGCGGGCGAGGCCATCGGGGCGGCGCTCCCCAGGAATGGCGTTCAGGTGCGCCATCTCCCCGCACTCCCGTATGCGGAGGTCGCCGGAGCCCTCGAGACGGTGCGCGGGTCGGGTGCCTATCCCGGGACGGTGCTGGCGTTCGAGTTCCTGGTGCTGACGGCGTGCCGGAGCGGGGAGGTGCTTGGCGCGCGGTGGGAGGAGATGGACCTCGAGGCGCGGGAATGGCGCATCCCGCCCGAGCGGATGAAGACGGGGCGCGAG
>JAJEFG010000002.1 GCA_022820545.1 Acidobacteriota bacterium
GACGTAGCGCATGTTGTGCTTGGAGGTGATCCGGTTCGGCAGGATCGCGCCGGCGCCGCCCGGATACATGTTGCCGGCCCAGACGCCGTCCATGTTGAAGGAGATCCCGTAGCGGGCGCTCTTCAGGTAGGTGAGCGGGTCATCGCTGATGAAGCGGGCCACCCCGATGTTCTCCGCGGCGACGGCCATGTCGATGTTCTCGGCCGCGCTTTGGAACATCGCCTCCTCGGCGTCGTTGAGCGGGTCGGCGCCGTCGTAGAAGCCGGGAACCAGCACGCGGTTGCCGTCCTCGGACACGAGCGACGAGAGCATCTTCACGTGCCGGAGCGCCGGGGCGTCGGTGGAGCGCTTGTGCGCGCCGTGGATGTTGGAGGCCACCGGGCCCCGTCCCCAACTCGCGCCGCTGGTGGTGAGCTCGATATAGACGCAGCCTTCCGACCCGCCGCCGATGCCCGCGGCTCCGGAGCGGGACTGCCTCCCGAAGCGGTACATCGCCTCGGCCTCCCGGAAGAGCTCCGGGTTCTCGCGGACGAACTGGCGGAGGCCGATGGACATCCGCTCCTCGTCGCCCTCGGCCACGAAGATGAGGTTCACCGGCATCGTGCCGGTGGTCTCCAGGATGGAATGGAAGGCATTCCACTGGACCATCTGGGGGCCCTTGGAGTTCGTGGCGCCCCGCCCGATCATCACCTTCTTGAAGGGGCCGAATTCGCTGAACTCGCCGTCGAACGGCGGCAGCACCCAGGCCTCGGGCTGGGTGATCGGCATCGTGTCGTACATCCAGTAGATGAGCAGGGTGCGCTCCGCGCCGTAGTTGCAGTTCGCGTAAACCACCGGGTTGCCGGGCTGGCCCCACTCGGTCATCGGGATCTCGTAGACCTGCGACTGCTGGCAGCCGAGCTGGTCGAAGAAGCCCTTGACCATCTGGGCGGACTCGGGGATGCCCTCCCCCGAGTTCGAGATGCTTGGCTGCTGGATCCAGCGGCGGAGGTTCATGACGTGCTCGTCCACGTTGTCGTCGATGTGCTCGAAGACCTGCTGGAGTTCCTCGGGGATCTGCGACAGGTCGGGGGAGATCTCGGTGTCGCCGGCCGCGCGCACACCGAGCACTTCGGTGGCGGGGGCCATCGGGTCCTCCATCTCGGGCGCTCCACAGGCGAGCAGGCCGAGCCCGCAAGCGAGGATCAGAAACAGGCCGAATCGCGTTGCCTTCTGGATCATGAGCGTCCCCTCCATGAGTCGAACAAGCCAATTCCGGACGATATGCCCCGGCTCGGCGGCCGTCAAAGGGCGAGGGAGCGGCGAGAGCGCCGTCCCGTTCCCCTGGAAGGGCAGGCCCTTCCGCGGGCTGACCGTCGGGACGGGGCCCGCCGAGACGGGAACGCCGGTCTTCAGACCGGCACCGCGGCCCATCGGGCCGCGAACGGCGGAATGCTCGCCACCGGCATAACCCTCGGTTGCATGGCGCCCGCCTCCGGCGGAGGGTGCCGGTCTGAAGACCGGCGCTCCCACGCGCCCCTCGGGGCTCCCCTCCTGCATCGCGAACGTTCCCCGCATACGCTTCCCGGATTCCCACTTCCTCCGCGCGCTCCCGTCTCCCGTCGCTGGTTTCGGCGGTGTTCCTCTGCTGGGCCGCGTGCAACCCGGCGCCGCCACCCGCGACGGATCCGGTTCCACGCACGGCCGATGAACTCGCGAGCCGGTACGTGGAGCTTGCGTTCGCCCTTCACGACCTCGATCCGCTCTTCCTGGATCTGGTGTTCACCGATGTCCCTCCGGAGAACCCGGACCTCGAACTCCGGGAAATCGCCGAGCAGGCCGCGCGGCTCGCGGAAACCTCCCGCGAGATGGCGCGGACCGACGACGAATTCCGGGTGCGCCGCATCGAAGCGTCGCTGCGCGCCCTGGCGTTCCGCGCGCGTTCGTTGGACGGAGCACGCCGTCCCGTCGCCGAGGAACTCCGGGAGGTCTTCGGGCTCTCCTGGACGGATCCCGAGACGGACACCGAGCGCCTCCATTTCCGCGTGGATCGTTCGCTCGCCGGCGTGGCTCCCCTCAAGGTCCGCGTGCGCCGCTACTACGAGCGCTCCGACATGCCCCACGGATCAGCCGAGGGAGGGCTCCGCGAGGCGCTCAGCGCGTGCCGGGCGCTGACGCTCGGGGAATCCCACGAAATGGACATCGATCCGCTGGCGATCCGGTGGATGGAAGCCGCGGAGACGCTCTCGCTTCCCACCGGACCCTCGCCCTTCTATCGGTACTCCGGTGAAGGGGCCGGCGCGCTGTGGCTTCCACGGGGCCTTCCCTTGCGGTCGTCGGAATTGAACCGGCTCGCGTGCCACGAAGGCGTCCCCGGGCATCACCTGCAGGCGGTCGTCGCCGACCGGGAGTTCCAGGCTACCGGGTGGCCCGAACTCGGCATCGTGCCGCTCTACGGCCCCCGGACCGCAGTGTTCGAGGGGCTCGCCGTCACGTTCGAGGAACTCGTCCCGTCGGCCCCCGCCGATGCGTCGCTCCGCGCGCTGGAGCCCGTGGCGGCGCGCGTGCTCGCAGGCTATCTGGACGGTGATCTGAGTCGCCTGGACGCCCTGCGCGCCCTCGATTTCGAAGCGCTGGTTCCCGACCCGCACGGGCTTCTCGCGCACGCCGACCGCTTCGGCGGGTACGCTCTCGTCCGTCCCTCCGTCGATCCTGCATTCCGCACCGCCCTGGAGAGCCTCACGGACCCCGGGCTCTCAGCGCCGGACCGGCTCGCCAGGACTCTCGGAGCGATCCGCGAAGCCATGAGCCCCGCCGAACTCGTGCAACTCCTTTCCCGTCCTCTTCATAATTGACCGCTGGTTGACGCCTTGCTGATTCGCCCGGCGCACCTCGTGGTGCCTGCATTCCTCGCCTTCACGGCTTGCGGAGCTCCCGAGGAAGAACCGCCCGCCGACGGGATGGAAGGCATGGCGGGGATGCCCGGGATGATGATGGCCCACGGCGATCACGCCCCCCGGTACGGGGGCTACGTCTTCATGCACGGCGATCTCCACTTCGAAGTAGTGCTGACCGCCGAAGGCGAGCACCGCATCTACTTCTCCGACGCCATGCGCAGCGAACTCCCCGCGGCGGTTGCGGAGGAGTTGCGGATCACCATCCGCCGGGTCGGCGAAGCCGGGGAAGAACTCGAACCCCTCCGTCCCCGGATTGACGAATTCGGCGAATCCTGGATCGCGAGCGGTGATCCCATCGATACCGAGGACACGGTCGCGATCGTCTATTTCCGGTTCGAGGGTTCTCCCTACGAAATCGAGGTTCCCTTCATCATGGAGCCCCCGACGGTGGACCCCCACACGGGGATGCCCATCGAGAGTTCCGAGACGCCGGAGCCGGGACAACCACCCCGTTGAGGCGCGGCGCGAATGAAGCGCGTCCTCATGATCGCCGGCCCGAACGGAGTCGGCAAGACCGCGTTTGCTACCGAGTACCTCCCTCGGGAGGCGGGGTTCCCCCGCTTCGTGAACGCCGATCTGATTGCGCGCGGCCTCGACCCGTTGTTGACTCCGCTCTCGGCGCCTGCCGGCCGCCTCATGCTCGAGCGGCTCGACGAACTCACGCAGAGCGGACAGAGCTTCGCGCTGGAAACCACGCTGGCCGGGCGTGCGCCGCTCCGCTGGATTCGAAAATGGCGTCACCACGGCTACCGCGTTGCCGTGTTCTACCTGACGCTCTCCTCCGTGGACCTGGCGCTGGCGCGCGTGCGCATCAGGGTGGAGCAGGGAGGCCACGATGTCGCGGAGTCGGTGATCCGCCGTCGTTTCGCAAAGAGCTGGAGCCACTTCACGAACCTGTACCGGCCCATCGTGGACTGGTGGGCCGTCTACGACAACTCGGAGGCGAGCCCGCGGCTCAGCGCCCGAGGAGGTCGGGAGGACGCGGGTGGCGCGCCTTTCGATCTCGTGGGGGCCGAAGTGGCGCTCCATCGCGCTGCGCGGGTGGCGCTGCGCCGCGCCGCCGAAATGCCGCAGCGCCGCGAAGAGGCGCAGTTGGACGCGAAACTCGATGAGCAGGTCCGCGCCCGCATCGCGGCCCGCGGGGCGGTGGTTCGCGATCCCCGCAACCCGAGCTCCGGGGAATAGGCCCGCGCGATCGCGTTTTCCGCGGACGCTCGCTCCCGGTGCTCCTACTCGGAGCGGAGGGCGACGATGGGGTCCAGCCGTGACGCCCGCCGTGCCGGATACCAACCGAAGAACACACCCACGCCCATCGCGAGAATCGCGGCGCCGGCGATCGCCAGCGCCGGAATCAGGGTCCTCCAGCCGAACATCGCCTCCACGAGCGTCGAGGAAAGCCCGCCCAGCGCGACCCCGAAGAGACCACCGAGCGCGGCGAGGCCCACTGCCTCGGCGAGAAACTGCCACATCACGTCGCGGCGCCGCGCCCCGACCGCGAGCCTGAGCCCGATCTCCCGGGTCCGCTCGGTCACTGCGAGCAGCATGACGTTCATGATCCCCACGCCGCCGACGATCAGGGAGACGCCGGCGAGCGCGCCGAGCAGGAGCGTCATGGTCGAAGTCGCGCGGTTCAGAGTGCCCACCATCTCCTCGGAGGTGACTTCGTCCAGCTTGGGCATGGAGGCGAGCACGAAAGCGGCGGCAGTCGTGTAGAGCCCCTGCGTCAACGCCTCGGTGGCCTGCGTGCGTACGACGAAGTCATCCGGCAGGCGGGCGCCGCGCCGGAAGGCATGGGCGGCGGTCGACTCGGCGGGCGGCGCCGCGCGGGTCAGCTCGTGCCGTTCGCGAAGCAGGTTGGCCACGTCGCGTCCCACCCGCGAGGCGTCGCCGGCTCGTTCGGTAGCGATGGCCACGGCCTGCAGGTAGTCGCGCCCGACGATGTCGGCGAGCAGGGTGTGGGGGACCATCGCGGCCTCGGCGAGCCGCCGGTCGGACGACTGGTAGATCCCCACCACCTCGAACTCCCGCTCCCGGATGACCACGGTGCGGCCCACCCCGGAGCGCCCCGGGAAAAGGTCGGCTTCCACGGGCGAGGAGAGCAGCACCACGGCTCGACGGTTCTCGACGTCGCCGGCGCTGAAATTCTCGCCGTCCTGGAAACGCACCTGGTAGATCCGGGGTCCCTCGGCGGAAACCCCGTGGATCTGCGCGAAGGAGTCCCCCGTGTCCGAGAGCAGGGCCGTCCGCTCCTCCACGACCGGGCTCACCATCGCCACGTCCGTGATGCCCCGGATGGCCTCCGCGTCTTCGGGCGTCAACGTGTCGGCCCGGCCAAAGCCCGAGGGAATGTTCACCGCGTCGCCGCCCCGGATGTAGTTGCCGGCGCGCACGACGATGATGTTGGTGCCGGCGGAACGCACGTCGTCGGCCACGGCCGCCCGGGCTCCCGAACCGAGCGCGGCCATGGTGATCACCGACGCCACGCCGATCACCAGACCGATCAGGGCGAGGGCGGTCCGCAGGGGATTCGCGGTGAGGGCGGCGCCAGCGGTGCGGAGCGGGAGCGGGGCTTCCACGGGATGCGGAGTCTAAGCGGGGAACCGTCCGCGCCTCACGCCGATGCGGCGTCCCGGGCCGAATCCGGAAAACGGGCCGCTCGGGCACGCCGATGCGACAGGTATCCGGAGCGCCGAAATCACGGCACGAGCCGCACAAACCCGCAGCCGGTGCAGGTGGTCTGCTTGACAGATCCCTATGAGATTCAAGAGAATTGGCTGTTCGGCTCCAATAAACCGAATGTTGAGGCGAATTCTCTGAATTTCGACCATCGGAACCGAGGACACAAATAACCTATTTGAAACGATTTAGCATGAGTTAGCGCTCGTTCGGCTCGTCTGGTCCGACCGTTGCTCTCACTGGCTGACATCTTTCCCCTTTCCATGCTCCCGACCCCACAGGAGGACCAAGCAGCATGAGAAAACTCATTCTCTTTACGCTGCTGGTGGCGTGGCCAAGTGCGGCCCTGTCCCAGCAGATCTACGGGCGCCTCGAGGGCGCCGCGAACGACGCCCAGGGCCTCGTCCTCCCCGGAGTGACGGTCACCCTGGAGTCGGCCGAACTCGTCGCCCCTCGTTCCGCGACCACCGACGTGGACGGCTCCTATCGGTTCGCGCAGCTCGTCGCGGGCAGCTACAACATGACCTTCGAACTCGGCGGCTTCCAGACCGTCGTCTTCGAGGACATCACCGTCGTCGGCGGTTCGACCTTCGAGATCAACGCGACGATGGACATCGCGACCGTTGCCGAGACCGTCACCGTGACCGGTGAGTCCCCGGTGGTGGACGTGAAGACCACCGGCGTGTCGGCATCGTTCGACACCACCCAGCTCGAAGACGTCCCCTCCGCCACCGACATGTGGGCGGTCCTCCAGCAGAGCCCGGGCGTCCGGATGCGCGGCTACGACGTGGGGGGATCCCACAAGAGCCAGCAGTCCGGCTACGAGACCTTCGGGGTCCGGGGACAGAACCGGATCATCAACGACGGCGTGAACACGACGGAGGGCACCGGCGGCGCGGGGGGTTACTACGACTTCTACGCGATCGGCGAGTTCCAGGTGTCGGCGCAGGGCGCGGACGTGGAGTCGAACACCCCGGGCGCGACCGTGAACGCGGTGTGGAAGAGCGGCGGTAACGACTTCTCCGGGACCGAGCACTTCGCCTACGAGCCGCCGGACATGATCGCCGACAACCTCACCTCCGACCTGACGAGCCGGGGCGGCACCACGGCGCCGGTGATCGAGTTCTACGAGGCGCACATCGACCTCGGCGGCCCGATCATCCGGGACAAGGCGTGGTTCTACGCCGCCTACAACCGGTTCGTCATCGACCGGATCATTTCCGGCCAGCCCGAATCCGAGGGTACCGACCTCGGCGACTTCGACATGTTCACGGTGAAGGCGAACTGGCAGATCACCGATCGGGACCAGTTCATCACCTTCCACCACTGGTCGCTGAAGCAGAAGCCCTTCCGCGGGCTTTCCGCGAACCGCCCCGCCGAGTCCATCCTCGCGCAGGACTCGTGGTCCTGGCTGCACAAGGCCGAATGGCAGCGGGTGTGGAGCGACCGTCTCTACAGCAACATCCAGGTGAACCACTTCGGGTTCGGCTGGCCGATGACCCCGGCCGTGGACCCGGCCACGGCGCCGCCACGCTTCGACAGCGGCACCAGCTTCTGGTCCGGCGCGGGTTGGCGGCCTTTCACCTTCAACCGCTGGAAGCCGCACTCCACCGGCCAGTTCAACTACTACCTGCCGACGGAGAGCGGAAGCCACGACCTCAAGTTCGGCTGGGACATGCAGATTGACGAGAGGCAGTTCGGCTGGAACGCGAACTCCGGCGCGGTCCGCTACCTCGACAACAGCAGCCAGGATCCGCCGCGGCCCCACAACGTGAACGAGATCCACTTCCAGAGCTTCCCCAACTTGAACTACGACCGGAACACCCACATCGACGCCTACTTCCAGGACGTGTGGACGCTTTCCGACCGCCTGACGGTCAACGCCGGCGTGCGCTTCGGCAGTCAGCGGATCGGCTACCTCGGTTCGAACAACGTTCCCGGCGGCGCGTGTGACGCGACGCTCGGATGCCTCCGGGAAATCGCGGACGTTGATGCCAACGTCGCGGCGGCGCTGCCGCTCCTGTTCGGCACGGGCGCCGAAGTCCCAGCCGAGAGCAACGTCATCAGTTGGTGGAACATCGCCCCGCGCCTCGGCTTCACCTATGACGTGACCGGCGAGGGCCGGAGCGTGGTCAAGGGCTACTGGGGACGCTACTACCACAACATGAACAGCGGCTGGCAGAGCACCAACCCCGGCGGCAACAAGAGCGTCACCTACACGTTCCTCGACCAGAACATGAACGGTCTGTTCGACGGTGTGCACGAGTTGGGCGACCGCCTCGGCGGCAGCACCGGCGCCGGCCTCGGCCAGGACTTCACTCGGCCTCCCGTGGGCGCCGCCGTGGACCCGAACACCACGCAGCCCTACGTGGACGAGGTCAGCGGCTCGTTCGAGCAGCAGATCGGCGCCGACCTCGGGTTCCGCGCCTCGCTGGTGCACAAGCGCCAGACGGGTGCGTTCCTCGAGCCGGTGAATATCGCCCGCGCCGGCAGGCTGACCAACCAGAAGCAGGTTCCCTGCCCGGCTTCCTGTCCGGACGGGCTCGCCGGCACCATGCTGACGGTCTACGACCTTCCGGACGGCGCTCCGACGAGCGAGAACCTCATCACGAACGTGCCGGAGGGCGAAGCCGACTTCAACTGGACGACGATTTCGCTGGGCGTGAACAAGCGGTTCCGGAACAACTTCTTCTGGAACGCCTACTTCGACTACCAGTGGCGGAACGAAGGCCGGACCCCGGGCCAGAGCACGAGCCCGCTGACGACCGACCCGGTCGGCGTGGGCTGGACCTACCAGTACGGGTTCATCCCGCTGATCCAGAGCGTCTCCAACTGGCAGTTCAAGGGCGCCGGGCGCTACGTCATGCCCTATGACATCGGCGTGGCCGGCACGCTTCGCCTGGTCAGCGGCTTCCCGTGGGCGCCGCTCCTGAGCGTGGGCATCGGAAACGTCGGAACCCAGACGATCTTCCTGGACAACCTGGGCAACCGCACCTCGGACAACGTCTCGATCGTCGACCTCCGGGTGGACAAGGGCTTCCAGCTCGGCGACAGCGCGGAGATCGAGTTCATGTTCGACCTGTTCAACGCGCTGAACAACGCGTCGGAGACGAACTTCATCATGAGCGCCGGCAGCCGGTACCGGACCACGATCGAGTGGATTCAGGGCCGCACGGTCGGCCTCAGCGCCCGCCTGACCTTCTAGGATCTCCTAGCTCAAGCACCTTCAAGGCCCGCCGCCCTCCGGGGCGGCGGGCCTTTCGCTTTGTTGCGTCACGCGTCGGAGCGCCGGCCTCCGGCCGGCATCGCGCGGGAGCGCGAAACCCGCGTCGATGATGCTGTGCCGAACGAACGTGAGTACCGGCCTTACATCGCCCACCGGGTGTGCCGGAGGGCCTGATGATGGTGATCTCCGAACTCGGCCTGATGGTCCAAGAGATATACTATAGATATCTCAGAACAGACTCCCATGGGTGCTCGAACGACTGTCTCGCGATGGGGCGCGAGCCTCGCGATCCGGATCCCCAAGCCCGTCGCCGAGCAATGGGGCGTGCGGGAAGGGGCCGTCGTTGAGATCGTCCCGCGCCGGGACGAGGTGATCCTTCGGAAGCGGCGCTACGACCTCAGGGACCTGGTTGCCGGCATCACGGCGGACAACCGCCACGGTGAAATGGACTGGGGTACGACCGAGGGTGCGGAAGCGTGGTAGGTGATCCCCGTATTCCCGACCGCGGCGATCTCGTCTGGTTGAACTTCAATCCGCAAGCCGGGCACGAACAGGCGGGCCATCGCCCGGCGCTTGTCCTGAGTCCGCGGGAATACAACGAGCAATCAAGCGTCGCCCTGTTCGCTCCGATCACCTCCACGGTGAAGGGATATCCCTTCGAAGTGGAGATGCCGCCGGGCGGGCCCATCGTGGGCGCCGTTCTGGCGGATCAGGTACGCAGTCTCGATTGGCGGGTGCGGCGCCTGACGCTGGCGGCCACCGCCCCGCGCCACGTGGTCAGCGAGACCCTGGGCAAGCTGAACGCCCTACTTTCCTGAAGCACGCGCAGCGGGGGCACCGTAGGGCCGTGGACCGCGATCAAATGACCTGGATCTGGACGATGGCCTCCAAACCGGCGAAATCGTCGGGGTTTCGCGTGAACAACGGCAGGTCGTGAGCCAGGGCGGTGGCGGCAATCAGAAGGTCAGGGACCCGGCGGCGGCTCGTGCGTCCGCGGGCGCGCAGCGTTGCGTAGATGCGACCGTAGGCGCGGGCGACCTCGCCATCGAACGGCAGCGGGTCCCACCTCGAGGCGGCCCACTGCAGGCGGTCTTGCCGTCGGCCACGCTCCTGCTCATCGGTTACCGCGTGGGGACCCGCGGCCAGTTCGGCGAGCGTGATTGCCGAAATCGCGGTCTCGTCCGGCAGTCGGTCGCGGGCGATCGAGTCCAGATCAATGACCACCGATGTATCGAGGAGGCCGCGGGGTGTCATTGGCCCTTGGCGAACCGGGAGCGGGTCAGATGTCGATCAACGGATTCGCGACCGCGTCGAGGTCGGCGCGAAACCGGACGGCGTCGATTCGCGGCGCCTTGGCGGCCGCGGCGGCGATCACGCCCCGCGGCACAAACCGTCGCGGAGATACCGGTCTCAATTCGGCCACTGGCGTGCCGTTGCGGGTAATGGTCAGTTGCTCACCGGCTTGTACCTGACGGAGGATGGCCCCGGAATCGTTCCGGAGTTGGCGCTGGGTGATCGTCCGCATCAAGCCAGTGTAGCAAATGTAGCGTCCTGTCGCACACTCGGTACGGAGCCACGCGGGCAGCGGTCCCGATCCGCCCGCCGCGCAGTGGATCGAGCGGAGAGGGATTACTCCGGGGCGCGCTCGTACTTCGTGAGACCGCCGCCCGCGGTGGGTCGTGAGGCCGGACCCTCGGCGACGAACACGTTGCCGTCCTCATCCACTGCGACGCCCTCGCCGGCGACACCCTGAAGGACCCGTCCCTCGGCCGGGTAGTGCGGCGGAATGAAGGCCGTCACCTTATCCTCGCTGGCGTGGCCGATGCGGACCCCGTTCAGCCAGCCGTAATGGTTGGTCTCCGTGGACTCGGAGTCGATCGCGTAGAGCATGTCGTCGTCGGTGATGAAGAGCCCGCTGATCCGGCTGAACTGGTAGTAGGTGTCCAGCAGGTTGCCGTCCTGGTCGAAGATCTGGATCCGGTGGTTGCCCCGGTCGGCCACGAAGAGCCGGCCCTGGGAGTCGAACTCCAGCGCGTGCGGGGTGCGGAACTGCCCGGGCCGGAACCCGATGATGCCCCACTCCTTGATGAAGTTCCCTTCGGAGTCGTACTTGAGGATGCGTCCGGTCCGGCCTTCGGGCGGATCGGGGCTCTGACCACTGTGGCCGTCCGAGACGAAGATGTCGCCGTTCGGCGCCGTGATGACGTCGCAGGGCTCGTAGAGCTGTCCGGGACCGGTTCCTGGCTGTCCGGCGACCCCCAGGCGCAGGAGCACTTCGCCGTCAGGGCTGAACTTGATCACCTGGTGACCCTTGGTGCCGGCCTCGTTCCCCTGGGAATCGGTGACCCAGACGTTGCCGTCATCGTCCACGTGCAGTCCGTGGGGCAGCACGAAGAGACCGGCTCCGAACTCGGCGAGGAGCTCCCCTGTGTGCCGGTCGTACTTCAGGACCGGATTCACGTCCGGGTTCTCCTCGCAGCCGCCGGCGAGGGCGTTGGCGCCGCACCGGTCGTAGACCCAGACGTGGCCGTCAGGGTCGATGTCCACACCCGCGGTGGAGCCCCAGGTGCGTGCGTCCGGGAGATCCGCCCACTGGGTGATCACCACCGGGTTCGGATTCGGCAGGTTCCGTTGCACCAGATCGGGGCTCCCGGCCGGTTCCTCCATCTCCGGGGCCGCGGCGCCTCCGCAGCCGTAGGCGCCCAGCGCCAGGGCGCAGGCAATCAGAAGGATCTTCACATCGCGCATCGTGTTGCTCCTTGGGAGGTTTGAGGCCAGCTGCGAGCTGACCGCGCATGGCAGTGTACCCGGGTGCCGGGATGCGGCGCGCGGCAGGAATTACCGCGGCCCGGCGTCAGGGTCGAAGGGCGGTCGCCGGCAGCGGACCCACGTAAGGACGGCCGGCCCGATAGAGCTCAAGGCGTTGCGCAATCGCCGCGGCATCGGCGGCCGCGCCGGCGTTCGTGGCCAGCGTGGCGGCGCGTTCCGCGGCCTGCATCGCGCCGGCGTAGTCCCCCGTTGCCGCCAGGGCCGCCCCCAGGAGATCCAGGGAGCGTGGTTCCTGGAACGCAAACTGTCCCGCGAGGCGTTCCGCGAGGCGCACAGCCTCGCCCGGGCTCCTCAGGTCACGGCGCGGATGGGCCGCGAGAATCCCGGCCAGGGGGCCGAGTGCTGCGGGCAGCTCCGGCTCGATCCTGAGAGCGTCGCGAAGTGCCGCGATCGCCTCGGCTGGCCGGTCGGCGCCGAGCAGGGCGGCGCCGAGCGCCGCGTGCACCCCCGCAGAGTCGGCACTCAGTTCGGCGGCGGTCGTGAGCGGTCCGACCGCGCCTCCGGAGTCGCCGGATTCAAGGAGTGTTTGTCCCAATTCGTAGTGGGCGTGGGGTGTCCCGGGCCTCTCGGCGGCGGCTTCCCGGAATGCGGCCAGAGCGTCGGTAATCCGCCCGCCGTCCCGGAACAGGGCGCCCGCCTTCAAGCGGGTCTCGTAGTCCGCACCGCCCGCGAGCGCTTCCCGCAAGAGCGCCTGCGCCTCGTTTCGGGCGCCGCGGATATGGAGCAGTTCCGCGAGGCCGGTGCGGAGGCGAGCCGCCTTCGCGGGCGGGTTTTCTTCCGGTATGCGGCGCCCGTAGAGCTCCTCGAGCCAGGCGAGTTCGCGGCGGCCGGCAGCGGATCCGGGGCTCGACGAATCCCCGGGACGGCGAATCCAGTGATCGGTGAAAGGAGTACCGTGGAACGCCTCGCTCTGGCTGGGCAGGTGGCAGCCGGCGCAGTCGGCCTCTGCCGAAACGGCCGTCTCCCGGTGCGCGGACGCCGCATCCGCATGGCAGCGGGAGCAGACGGCGCGGGTGCGTTCCGGTCCGGCAAGCTCGGGCCGATGCGGGTCATGGCACCCCGTGCACGTGATGGCGCTTTCGGGAGGCGACTCCCGGAAGCACGCGCTCATCATCAGGCTCGCCCCGGCGTGGCGGGCGAGCAGCGGGTCGCGGGCCAGGATCTCCCGCGGCTCGAAGTCGGTGGGCTGGCGGTGGCACTGCCCGCAGAAAGCGACCTGATCGGCGGGCGAGAGCCTTCCGGGGTGGAAGATGGGTCCCGGGTCGCCGCCGGCGGCCTGGGCCTCGACATGCGGGATGCCGGAGCCGTGGCAGCGCTCGCAGGAGACGCCCAGCACCGCTCGGTGGGGATCGAAGCGGCCCTCGTCGTCCCAGACCACCGCCGTCGCGTGGCAGCCGATGCAGTTCGCGCTCTCTTCGACCGTGTCGAGGTTGCCGAGCGCGTCTTCGTCGTCCTCCCCGCCCGGCGTGGGAATCCAGCCATCCCGGGCGTGCGAGAACGACAGCCGGAGTTCCCGCAGCCGGCCTCCGGGCGCGAAGGCGACGGGCGTGAGGCCGCGAAGACCGGATCCGAAAACGGCATCCACCGGCGCCGCAGGAGGATCGGCGCCCGGCGCTTCGAACCGGACCCCTCCGTCAGCTTCGAGTTCGTAGGCCGGTCGCGCTCCGATCCCTTCCGGCCAGGAGACCGCCCGCGCCAGCATCTCGTCCGAGAACCAGCGGTCGCGGGTCTCCCCGGTCACGGCGCCCGCGGTCTGGGCCATCGGATGCTCGGCTTGCGTCGCCGCGATGTCCGCATGGCAGGCGCCGCAGACTTCCGCCCCGACACCGGCTTCGGGACTCTCCAGCGGATTGCGAGGGATCGGGCGAGCTGCCTCGCCGGTTGCCGCCGGCGGAGAGTCCGGGCCCGCGCCGCAGCCGGAAGCCGCAGCCAGCATTAGAAGGCCGAGAGCAGCAAAGCCGCGGGAGACGCGCACGGAACGTGATGTTCGCCGAGTCACGCGCAAAAGGAAAGGCCCGCCGGCTCCTCGCGGAGCCGACGGGCCCATGCCGTTGTGGCCAAACCGGTTGGCTGGCCTCCTGTCAGATCAGAAGGTCAACCTCGCGGAAAGCCCGACGGTTCGTCCCTTCAGGTACTCCACGATTCGTTGATAGGGCACCACCGAGTCGATCAACTGGAAGTTCACGACGGTGTTCGCATTCAGGGCGTTGAACAGATCGAACATCAACTGGACGTTCATGGCGTCCCCGAGTGGGAACGTCTTGTCCAGACGGAAGTCCACCACGGTCACGTTGGGCGAGCGGTTCTCGCTCATCAGGCCGAGCCAGGAGTAGACCGTCACCCGGCCGTCATAGACGCTGTTCCGGTGGATGGGTGCGTAGTTCCAGCCGCTGATGTAGCGGTAGGTGCCGGCGGCCGCGATGTCATACGGCAGGACGTAACGGGCCGACGCCTTCAACTGGTAGGTCGTGGTGTCCTGGACCGTCGGGATGTCCTGGTCGTAGTTGATGAACCACCCCTGCGCGGTGGGATCGGACGAGAGCGGGCTGGAAGCCGCCCAGGAGGTCGCTGACGTTCCCGGACTCCGTGGCTCCGACCGCCACTGGTAGTCGAAGTACACGTTGTAGAAGAAGTTGTTCCGGAACCGCTTGTTGAGGCCGAGCGAGACGGTGTGGAAGTCCATGTCGCTCTCCCCGGCCGGGTGGTTCGTGGTCAGGTTCTCGGTCTTGCCGACCAGATCCTCGGGGTAGAGGAGCAGGTTGAACGACCGGTTGAACCCGGCGGGGCACCCGTCGCAGGTCGGAATCGTGATCGGAGTGTTCCGGTTCAGCGCGTCCACCTGGTCGTAGTTGCTCCACGTGTTCCGCATCCGCTTGTACACGTAGGACACGCGCGCGCCGAGGTCGGCGGTCAGCTCGTGCTCGAGCGCGGCGCTGAACTCGTCGGCCCAGGGAAGCGTCCAGTTCGAATCGATCGGGGTTGTGGATCCTGATCCCGCACCCGCGGTGAACGAGAGCTGCTGACCCAGTTCGCTCGAATCGTCAAGGACGCCATTCATGTTCTGGTCGAGGAACTCGTACCGCGCCGAAGGCTGTCCGCCCGGGTTCGCCGAACCGAGGCCGGTCCCGATGTTCGAGTAGTAGCGGCCGAAGTAGCTCTTGAAAACGGTGGTTCCCTCACCCGTCAGGTCGTAGGTCAGCCCGACCCGGGGGGCGACGTTCCAGTGGGTGAACACCGTATCGCCCGGGGTCACGCCGCCGGTCCCGAAGACGTGCTGCAGGATCTGGCTCTGGTTGGACGGCAACTCGAACTGGCACTGCAGGACGTCCTGGCACGCGCTGCCGGGCGAGTTGTCGGACTCGAGGAAGGACAGGATCTGGCTGCCCACCCGGAACCCGGCCATCAGGGTCAGACGATCATTGACCGTCCAGACGTCCTGGGCGAAGAAATCCATGTGCGTGTTCCGGTTGTCCACGAGGTTCGGGATTCCGACCATGTCCACCTGGTGCACGTTGTGCGGGCGGCCCTGCGCCGGATCGTCCCGGTAGCGGAACGCGCCGGAGTTCGTGTTCCAGCCGGAGAGTTCGCTGTCGATCTGCCAGTCCCAGCCGAACTTGAAGTCGTGGCTGCCGTTGCCGATCGGCACGTAGTAGTTGAACTGCGCCGTGCTCTGCGGCTTCCAGCGGTTTCTGGTGAACGGCTGCCAGCCGGCGCCCGACCAGTGGTTGGTGGCGAGGTTGATCCGGGGCTCCTTGCCGTTCACAGGATCCACGTTCGGCACCATCGGCCAGGTGGTGCCCATGTGCCCCACCATGATGTTGCTGAAGAACCGGTCGCTCCAGACGCGCTGCCACTCGGCCTTGTGCAGCCAGATCCAGTAGTCCTGCGCGAGGATGGATTCGGCCGGGCGCGTCGCGGAGAGTCCCCGGAAGGGCTTCCGCTTCCAGGACCAGGTCGAGAAACCGATGAGCTGGTCGCGCTCGGTGACCTGGTAGTTCAGCTTCGCGGTGAAGATGTCGAAGTCGCCGATGTCGGTCGCGAGGCTCTGGTCCACGCCCGAAATCGCGGTGTCGATGTAGAAGTTGTTGTAGGCCGCGTAGAACCATGCCTTGTCGCGAACGATGGGACCGCCGAGATCGAGGTGGAACTCGTAGAACTGAAGTACCGGCGACGGGGTGCCGTCACGGGCTTCGAGTTCGCTGTCGAGGTTGTCCGCGATGAGGCTGGCCGGGTTCCAGGCGCCACTCTGCAGACCGGAGAAATCGTTACCGCCGCTCTTGACGGTGGTCTGGATCTGCGCGCCCGGTGTGGACATCTCCACGTCCGCACCCTGCGCCGAGACCTGGAATTCCTCCATGGCGTAGTAGTCGTAATAGCCGCCGGCCGAGCCGGTGCCCTCGGTGGTGTTCACGCCCTCGTAGAGGACCCGGTTCTGGCTCCGCACGCCGAAGGTCTCGTACATGGACTGCTGGCTCTTGTGCGAGCCGCCCACGTCGTAACCCTGCACCCGGACTCCGGGGCTCTGGTGCAGCACCGCCCACATGTCGGTCGCGGTGGGAACCTCGTCGAGCTGGGTCTTGTCGAAGGTCGCCGCCACGCCGGTGGACTTCACGTCCACCACCGGCGACTCGCCGGTCACGGTGACCGTCTCCGCCACGGTGGCGATCTGCATGTCGGCGTCCACGTTGAACGTGGAGCCGGTCACTACCCGGATCGCTTCGAACACCACGGTCTGGAAGCCGCTCAGTTCGAACTGGATGTTGTAGTCGCCCGGAGGCAGCGCCTGGAACCGGTAGGAGCCGTCCACGTCGGTGGTGGCGTTCCGGCCTCCGATGATGGCCTCACCCGAGAGGGTGACCGACACTCCGGGGAGAGCGAGTCCCTGGGCGTCACGCGCCGCGCCTTCGAGGCGCCCGTACTGCTGCTGCGCGAGTGCCGGAACGGCAATCGTCACGAACAGAAGAGCGAGAACAATCTTTCTCATGGTCCCTCCTTCATGGGGTAAGACAAAGAATGGATACGCCTTTCCCGCAACGGATATGCCACCCGCAAACCTGGCCTTGTGTCTTGCAATCGCACATTTTTCAATGGTTTGTGAAACCAGGTGGCTTGGGTCAATCCAGGAATGGCGCGAGGAATCCAAAATCGTGGACCGATCATACGGTCCGACGTTCCCCGATGTCCAACTCCCCGAGCGCTCCGGGTGCTCGCCGGAGTCCGGCGCCCTATCGGAAGGCCGGTTCCGGCATCGCCTGGCGCAGCATTCCCAGGAAGTCCGCGGGCAGCTCGACTCCAAGCCGGCGGCCTTCGTGAGCGACCTCCCAGGCGCCTTCGAAGTCACCGGTGGAGGCGAGCGTCGCGGCGAGCCCGAGCCGGTAGTCGCCCCGGAACGGCTCCTTGGCGACGGCGATTCGGAAATGACGGATCGCATCCGCGAACTGGCGGTTCGCGGCCAGCACCTGCGCGATCGAGTCGTGCGTCCCGGCGCGCTCGGGCTCCTGTTCCAGCGCCCTCCGGAACCACCGGAGCGCCTCGGTTCTCCGGCCGCCCAGCGCCGCGATGCTGCCGAGGCTCGAGAGCGCTCCCGGATGGTTCGGCTGGACTTCGAGTGCGTGCAGGCAGCGGCGTTCCGCTTCGTCGAGGTTTCCCGACTGCGCGAGCACGATGCTCGAGTTGATGAGCGCCGAGACGTGGTCGGGGTTCTTCTCGAGCGCGGTGGCCCAGGCGGCCAGGGCTTCCGGGTTCCTGCCCTGCCGGGACAGGTTGTTGCCGAGGTTGTAGTAGAGGTCCGCGGCGTCCGGGCGCGACCGGATCATCTCCCGCAGCAGCCGCTCCGCGACTTCCGGGCGGCCAGCGCCCTCGGCGGCGAAGGCGCGGCGCTCCTTGCCGATGACCGAGGCCGCCACGTTGTTCACCGCGTCCATCAGGGGATCGCTGATCATGAGATCGTGTTCGAGGCTCCGGGCGCGCTCGGCGGCCGCCCGCGCCCTGCTGCCGTCACCCGTCCGCCGGTAGACGCGGGCGAGCGCCGCGGCGATGGCCCCGGACTCCGGGGCGAGCGCCTCTGCCTGCTCGAGAAGCGGCAGGGCTTCCTCGAGGTAGCCGTCGCCGGCAAGCAGCCTCCCCAGCCGGAAGCTGGCGGCCGCGGTGTTGGCCGGTGCCGCACGGGTCGCGCCCAGCCGGTCGAGCGCGGTCCGGTAGTGGCCCTTGGCGGCTTCAAGATCGGCCCGATCTTCCGCGAGCTGTCCCGCGAGCAGGTAGGCGGGGATGTAGCCCGGATTCAGACCAGTCGCTTCAAGCGCCGCCGCCTCCGCCTGCCCGGAATCCACGCGCCAGAGCGACCGGGCCCGCAGATACGAGAAGCGGTAGTCGTCTTCGGCCAGGGCTCCGGCGGCGGCGTACGCGGTGGCCGCCTCGGAGTGGAGTTCGTGAGCCAGGAACGCGGCGCCGAGCGCCGCCCAGCGGTCCGGCGAGCCGGGGTCATCGAGGACTCCGGCCCGGGCCCGGCCGATCACTTCCGCGACCTCCGGTTCTGTCCGGGAGAGATCGGGGTCGGGTGGATCGGGAAGATCCGGGCCACCTCCCCGCACCAGGAGGAAAGCGGCGATCGCGACGGCGGCGGCAGCGGCGACCCAGAGAAAGCGGGAGTTTCCACCCCGTTCAGCGGATCGCGTCTTCTCCGGTGTCCGGTTCCGGTCCGGCGGCCGGCGAGCGGGTCCGCGGGTCTCGGCTGCTCCCTTGAGGGTCGTTCGGGGCTTTTCGGCCCGGCGCCTCCGGGGCTGGCGGGAGCGCGCCATCGTCTTCAGCGGGATTCGCCGGCGCCGCGGCGAACGCTGACGGCATCGGCTGCGGTCCCGGGGAAGGCCTCGCGGGCGCCATCCGGCCAGACGACCACGAACTCGTCCACCCGCTCGCCGGCGGGAACCGCGAAAAACGCCCGCGGATCGCCGGTGGCCAGATAGCTCCCGCCGGGGTCGGCCCGGCGGACGGACCGGCTACCCCCGGAGAACACGGCGGTGACCACGGCCGGAAAGGAAAGCTCCCCGTCGCGGTCGAGCGTGCTCACCCGGAGCGCCGACCCCTGCCGCTCGAAGTCGTTCCGATAGAGACGGGCGGGCCCTTCCGCGTTCGCGAGGAGCAGGTCGAGGTCCCCGTCCTCGTCGTAGTCGCCGAGGGCGAGGCCGCGGCTCACCTCGATGACGCCGGGGAAGTCCCCCGCGCCCCCCAGTTCGGAAAAGAGGGCGTCTCCGCCGGCGGCGCCCCCGTTGCGAAACACCTGGTTCGGCTCTCCGAACGCCCGCCAGAAGGAGTTGCCGCGCGCTCCGGGCAGAGGCGGCTTGCGCTGGACCCGTCCGTTCGCCACCACGAGGTCGAGGGCGCCGTCGAGGTCGAGATCCACGAAGCCGGTTCCGAAACCGGTCATGGCCATGCTCGCCGGCCCCAGTCCCGACGGACCGGTGCGATCCGCGAACGAGAGCCCGAAATCGGCGCCGTCGCTGCGGTAGAGGGTGTTCGTTTCATCGGCGACGTGGGTGATGAAGAGGTCCAGATCCAGATCGTGGTCCACGTCCCCGAGCGCGATGCCCATCCCCGCTTCCGGGCGTCCGGCGTCGTTCAGGGCCACCCCCGCCAGGAAGGCGTCGTCGGCGAAACCGTCCGCACCCTGGTTCAGCCAGAGCTGGTTCGCCTCGCCGTCGTTCGCCACGTAGAAATCGAGGCGGCGGTCGCCGTCGAAGTCGTGGCAGACGACGCCCAGCCCCGGTGCGTGCACGGCGCGGAATCCGGCGGCGAGCGAGACGTCCTCGAAGCGTCCGTCGCCGAGGTTCCGGTAGAGGTAGTCGTGGACCCCCGGGAAGACCTGCGGACTGCAGTAATCGCGGCTGCCGTCCTGCTGGGTGCAGAACTTCCCCGGATCGTTCCGCACGTAGCGGACGACGTAAAGGTCGAGGCGCCCGTCGGCGTCGTAGTCGCAAAACGCCGCCGAGGAGGACCACCCCTCACCGGCCACGCCCGCTCTGGCGGTCACGTCCTCGAAGCGCCCGTCACCGAGGTTTCGGTAGAGGACGTCCGGCCCGTAGTTGGTGACGAACAGGTCCGTGCGGCCGTCCCCGTCGAAGTCCGCGGCGGCGAGGCCCATCCCGTACCCGGTATCGGCGGTTCCCGAGGCGGCGCTCGCGTCGGTGAACGATCCCGGAGGCCCCTGGAGGTAGAGCGCGTTGCCGGGCGCCCCGGGCCTCGGCCCCGCGGGGTCGGCGGGCCGGCCGCCCTGGAGCAGGTAGATGTCGAGATCGCCGTCCCCGTCGGCGTCGAAGAACCCGGCCCCCGCCCCCGTGATCTCGGGAAGCGAGAAGTTGCCCTCGTCCCCCGCGTCGTGGACGAAGCGGATGCCGGCTTCTTCCGTCACCTCGGTGAAGCCCTGCGCGGACGCGAACCCGGCGCCAGGCGCGGCGATACCGAGCGCCGCCGTCAAGTGGATCCCCGCGCGGCGGCTCAAAGTCCGTTCAGTATAAGGAGCGGCGGAACCGCTGTTGCCGGCCGGACGTTATCTGTGGGTGTCCGGGGCCGCTCTACGGAACAGCCGTCTTGCGAGCCCCACGGGAGGCACGGAATGACGAAGACGACCCGAACCGGATTCTGGCTCATGCTGCTCGCGTCCGCGGCCCTGCTGGCGGCGTGCGCGGGGCATCCCGTCCACTTGCACGCCGCGGGCGTCCAGTGGGACGAGGAACGCTGCGAGTTCCGGGATGTCCGCGAACTCAGCGCCCCGGCGGCCGGGACGCTGCGGGTAGAGAGCGGCGCCGGTCCGGTCGAGATTGCCGGAGAGGCCGGGCTCGAGGAGTTCCAGGTGTCGGCGGTGCTCTGCGCGTCCGATCAGGAGCGTCTCGACGGCCTCGCGGTGACGCTCGAGGGGAACCGGCTGGAGACGCGATATCCCCGGAGCGGATGGAGCATCGGGTCCAGCTACGCCCGCATTGCGCTGACGGTCCGGGTGCCCACCGGCACCGCCATTGACCTCGATGACCGGTCCGGGGCGGCCACCGTCACGGACGTGGGGGCCGTCGTGGTGGATGACCAGTCCGGTAGCCTGCGGATCACCGGCGCCCGAGGCGACATCCGGGTCGAGGACGGATCGGGAAGTCTCCGGATCGAGGACGTGACCGGGGATGTCTCCGTGGAAGACGGCTCCGGGAGTCTCACGATCCGCGAGGTCGCGGGCAGCGTCATGCTGGAGGACGGCTCGGGGAGCGCCAGGGTGCACGGGGTGACCGGGAACGTGGTGGTGACCGACGACGGCTCCGGCAGCATCGAGATCGAAGGCGTCGGCGGTAACGTGCGGGTGAGCGATGCCGGGTCCGGCCGGGTCCGGGTCCGCGATGTCGAGGGCGGCCTGACCGTCACCGGAACGCGCCGGTCCCGGATCGACTACGAGGACGTGCGCGGCGCGGTGGACCTGCCGCCGGATCGGCGTCGGCGTTAGTCGCGCGTCGCCCTATCTGCGTAGGGTGTGGCCGCGCACGAGACTTTCCAGGTCGTCGAGTGCGTGGGTGACCCCGCTTGCTTCGCTGGCGGGCGCGGCACGGATCGGGAACAGCAGGCTGAGGCTCCCGTCGCTCGCGCGGGAGAGCGGCATCTTTCCCTCCACTCCGCCGAGGACCGACGGCAGGCGTCCCCGCGTCCCCCGCAGGAAGACGACCGTGTCCTCGCCCACGCGGAAGTGCGGCATCTCCGAGACCATCACCGTGGTTTCCCCGACCGTGCCGCCCGGGATCCGGAAGACGATCCGGTTTCCGGCCTGACCGGACAGCACCCGCTCGACCCGCATGGTCACCCGGGTGTAGATGCGCGAATGGTCGTGATTCCAGGTTGATTCCATCTTCTCGATGGTCCCGGCCACCACCTGGGTGGCGAGTTCGGACATCTTCTGGATTCCGAGGGGCGCGAACGGCGAGGGGATGGGCTCTCGGCGCTGGGCGGCGAGAACGGTGGGAGCAACGAGCAGCGCGGTCACGGCGAGCGCTCGGCCCAGCCGTCGGGCCGCGGCGTTTACGGTCACCGGCGCCTCGGCAGGGAGGTGCGGGCTGCGCCGGTCACTTCGCCTGCGGCGGATCGTCGCCCGCCTGGCTGCGGCCAAGCCGGGCGAGGAACTCGGCCTCGCTCCCGGCGCGCTGAGCGGCCTCCACGACCTCTTCCGGGGAAGCACGGCGCACGGCATCGAGAATACGGTCTGTCGCCGTCTCGATGCCGCGCCCGCGCAACATCGAGACGGCGGTCTCGGCGATGCCCCGGGCGCGGCCGAGGCCGGCCACCCGCCGCAACTGGGCATCGTCCTCCCAACTCGTCCCCTCGCGTTGCCCGAGCGCCCGTCCCACCCGCCAGAGGACCGCTTCGGTTTCCAACGACATCGCCGGCTCGTTCAGCGCCTGGTGGATCTCCGCGGCCCGCCAGGTCGGAAACGCCCGGCTTTCGTCCGACTCCCGATACTCATCGCCCTCGAGCAGGTAGATCACGAGCCGCACCGGGCGGCGCCGGGGCCGGCTCGGCGACCCCGCCTCGGGGACCTCGACCCACACTTCCGGAAAGCCCCACTCGCGGTACGCGATCAGCTTCCCGCGGCGCACGTCCGTGGTGTTGTCCACTTCCAGCACCACGTCCGGCAGGTCGTGTTCCCCCACGATCAGGTGCGCGAGCCCCGGGAGCCGGACCCGGTCGGGGTGCAGGATGAGGGACTGGTCCGCCTGCATGATGTCGGTCAGGGTCCCGTCCACTTCCCGGATGCGCAGGTCCATGGCGCCGAAGCACTCCGCGCCCGAACCCCGCGCTTCGCAGATGCGCTCGACGAGTTGCGCGAGCCGCTGCGCCGGCCGCTCGTGGTAGGGGCTGGGCGGCTCCCGCGCGAGCCACGCGGTCTCCGTCGCCGCCTCCCAGTACTCGATCCGCCGCCCTTCCCATTCCGGGCCCATGATCTCGGTTTCGCTCACCCGCGCGGGAACGCAACCGGCGAACTCCAGCGCGGAGACCGGCGTCCGCCGTGTCCGATCCGCGACCGCTGCCGAAGGCACGTTCGCATTCTAGACCGGGGGAAACCGCCACGTTCGGTCCACGTGCAAACCCCGCCGAGTATGACAACGGCGGGAACGCATCGGGCTCGGAGCGCCGGCCTCCGGCCGGCATCGCGGCCGCAGGCCGCGAAACGCGGACCGCCACCGATTCCTGTGGCGCGATCCGAACCGGGAATGGGGAGGGACCACCGCAGCGAGACGAACGTGGCCGCGTTCGGGGGGAAGAGCGCCATCAGCGCGGGTTTCGCGCTCCCGCGCGATGCCGGCCGGAGGCCGGCGCTCCGAGGCGCCATCGCGCCCGGGGGGCCGGGTGGCCGGCCGGGAGGCCGGCCACCACGGGGAAGCCGTCAGAAGGTCAGGCGAAGGCCGACCTTGGCGGCGCGGGGGTCGATCGCGGCGATCACGTTGTTGTAGTTGGAGCCGGTGCGCAGGTTGAAGTTGGACACCGCATTGGAGTTGAACGCGTTGTAGACGTCCACCATCACGGTGAAGAGTGCGCCGTTACCCACATCGAACCCCTTCTCGATGCGGAAGTCGGCGATCGTCACGTCATCCGAGCGGTTCTCGTCGAGGTTCGACAGGAACACCGGCTGGGTGCCTGAGCCGGGGATCGAGACCCGCTGGATCGGCGCCCAGGGCCAACCGCTCTGGTAGCGGATGTTCCCGGACACCGCGACGCCGTAGGGCAGCGCGTAGCGGGCGAGGAGCCGCCCGTTCCAGTTCGTGGTCTCCTGGCGAAAGTCCACGTCCCGGCTGTGGTTCTGCCAGACCGTGCCGTGGCCGTCGGAGCCCACGTCGATCGGGTCGGCAGTCAGCGGGCTGCGGGACTCCCCGGAGGCGGCGCGATACTCGTCGCGCCACTGGTAGTCGAAGCTCGCCTGCACGAAGAAACCGCCGGCGAAGCGGCGGTTCGCGGCGAACTGGATCGTGTCGTAGCTGGCCTCCATCCCGGGGAAGGTGTCGGTGCGGATGTCCACCACGTTGGCCACGTCGTCCGGGACCCGCTGCACGTTGATGGGCGCGCCGGTGAGCGCGTTCACCGGGCAGTCGAAGTCCGTACCGCAGGGAATGCCGCGGCCTTCGAGCAGCGCCGTCTGCTGGGCGACGTTCCACTGGCCGCTGTCGGCATTGAGCTGTTTCCGCACGTAGGACGCCCGGAGC
Source organism: Acidobacteriota bacterium (assembly GCA_022820545.1). Lineage (GTDB taxonomy): Bacteria > Acidobacteriota > Vicinamibacteria > Marinacidobacterales > Marinacidobacteraceae > Marinacidobacterium. The sequence continues at coordinate 23,889 of JAJEFG010000002.1, forward strand.
GCGGTGTCGGCGACGAGTTCGTGCTCGAAGGAGACGCTGAACTCATCCACGAATTCCTTCTGGAGGTCCGGGTTCACCGCGGTTCCCAGCGCACGGATCGCGGTGCCGGTGGCGCCGCTCTCGGCCCGGAGGGTCCCGAGTTCCTGAGCGCCGTCATAGAGCCCGTTCGCGTTCTGGTCGAGGAAATCGAACCGGACCCAGGCCACGTTCGCCGGATCGGCGCGCCGGTGCGCGTCCGCGAGGTTCACGTAGTAGCGGCCGTAGTGACCCTTCAGGACCGTCCCGGGCGCGATCTCGTAGGTGGCCCCGAGCCGGGGGGCCCAGGTGTTCCAGGTGACGAGCGTCTGACCCTCGGTCACGCCGGTCGGGAAGAAGTCGGCGAAGAGCGGGTTCGATTCGGAGTCCAGGAAATGGGTCCGCTGCTGCCCGAAACGGACGCCGACGTTCAGCGTGAGTCTGGAATGCGGCCGCCAGGTGTCCTGGGCGAAGACGTCGTGGTGGGTGTTCCGCGAGTCGGCGTTGATCTGGCCGTCGGCGGGCATGCTGAACAGCGCGATCTGGTCCACGTCCATGGGCCGGCCCTGCGAGCTGTCGTCGATGTAGCGGACGTGGCCGGAGTTGGAGTTGGCGCCGAACTTCCGGCTGTCGATCTGGAACTCGTACCCGACCTTGAAGTCGTGGCTGCCGAGGAAATCGGGGACGTAGTGACTGAGGGTTGCGGTCACCTGCGGCTTCCAGCGTTCGAACGTGAACGGCGGCGTTCCCGTGATGTTGGTGTTCCAGCCGGCGCCGGTATGGATCCCGGTCGCCTGGTCGAAGCGCGGCGGGTTCGACTCCGGATCCACCTGCGGGACCATGGGCCAACCGAACCCGAAGTGCTTGACGGCGAACGTCGAGAAGGTGCGGTCGTCCCAGACGCGCTGCCATTCGCCCTTGTGCGCCCAGCTCCAGCTTGCCTGCGCGAGGACCGAGTCGGGTCCGACGGTGTTCGACAGGCCGCGCTGCGGCTTCTCCTTCAACTGGTAGTTGGTGTAGGCGATGAGCTGGTCCCGGCTGGTCAACTGCGCCGTGACCTTGCCGCCGAACTGGTCGAAGTCGCCGAGGTCGGTCGCCAGGTTGGGGTCCACTCCGGAGATCTGCTTGTCGATCCGGAAGTGGTTGTAGAAGCCGTAGAACCAGGCGCGGTCCTCCACGATCGGGCCGCCGAGGTCGGCGTGGGCCTCCCAGAACAGGATGTTCGGATTGCCCGTGAAATTGCGGGCCTCCAGCTCGCTGTCCACGTTGTTGCCGACAAAGGACTCATGTTCGTAGTCGCCGTGCAGCATGCCGCTGAACTCGTTGCCGCCGCTCTTCATGGTCATCACCACCATCGAACCGGGCCCGGTCATCTCCACGTCCGCCCCGGCGGCCGAGGTGGTGAACTCCTCGATGGAGTAGTAATCGAAGTAGAAGCCGGTGCCGCTTTCGCCCTCGGTGGTGTCCACGCCGTCGGCGAGGATCCGGTTCTGGCGGCGGATCCCGAAGCTCTCGTAGCCGGTCTGCTGGCTCTTGTGGCTGCCGCCGACGTCGTAGCCGCGCATGCGCACGCCGGGAGTCTGGGCGAGCACCGCCCACACGTCGGTCGCGGAGGGGACTTCGTGGAGGGCTTCGGTCCCGAAGTCGGTGGAGAGCGCCGTCGTCCGCACGTCCACCACCGGCGCCTCACCGGTGACGGTGACGGTTTCCGCCACGGTGGCGACCTCGAGGGTCACCGGCACGGTGATGGTGCGGTTTCCTTCGACGATGATGCCCTCGCGCACCAGCGTCTGGAATCCGGATATCTCGAAGCGGAGGTTGTAGGCGCCGCGCCGCAACGAGCGGAAACGGTAGGAGCCGTCGCTCAGGGTGATCGCGCTCGCTTCAGTGATGAGGGCTTCGCCGGAGAGGGTGACGCGTGCGCCGGGCACGGCGAGACCCTGGGAGTCGGTGACCCGGCCCTCGATTTCTCCGGCGGTCTGGCCGAAGGCGGTCGAGCCGGCCAGCGCCCAGAGCGCGAGCGCCAGTGGAATGAGTGGTTTCATGGGGAATACATCTCCTTTGGGGGGGTGGGGTTGCGGCTTCGCGCCCGGCGCGCGGGACGGGACCGGCGTTTTTTGAATTCGTGCCGTTTCCGGAGCCCGCAGCGGCGGCGGCGCGCTGCCGTGCATGTCCCCAAGGAGGCGCAAGGGGTGCGCCCGGACCTCCCGATGGCGGCGGGCCGCCGTTACCCCGGGAATCCGCGGTTCCGGCCGCGAGATCGCCCCGGAACTCCTGACGTCCGGTTTTTCGGCGCCTTGGATTCCGTATCCGGTGCGCCGGTTCGATTCAGAAACAACCCGGGCGATTCACTGCCCTGAATCGGGGAATCCACGTTTCGTGGATTTCCAGCCGCTTGGCGACTCGGGCTTCCCGGGGATGGTCTTTCCCTTGCGTAGCAGACTGCTACGCTTCCGTGCATGTCCCTGCCGCCGCCCGCTCCCGCGATCCGCATCCGGGCCGAGCCGCGCGATGCCTCGACCTGTCGCTTCGTGGTGGACCGTCCCGTTTTCTCCGGGGGTTCGGTCTATTTCGACTCCGCGGGACCCACGGAGAACTCGGCGCTCGCGCGGGAACTCCTGAGCATTCCCGGCGTCTCCGGGGTGCTGATCCAGGACAACCTGATCACGGTGACGGCGGCGGAGAACCAGGCCAACTGGATGCCGATCGGCCGCGAGGCGGGAAAGCGGATCCGGTCGGTCCTCGAGGGCGCCGAGCCGGCGGTGGACCCCGAGGCACTCGCCGATCTCCCGGCGCCGGAGGACATCCGGGACCGCGTCCAGGCCGTGCTGCGCGACGAAATCAACCCGGCCGTCGCCTCCCACGGGGGAACCATCGACCTCGTCGGAGTGGAGCGGAACCAGGTCTTCATCCGCATGGGAGGAGGCTGCCAGGGGTGCGGAATGGCCACGGCCACCCTCCGCCAGGGGGTCGAGAAGATCCTGCGCCGGGCGGTTCCGGAGATCGGAGCCATCCTGGACACCACGGACCACGCCGCCGGGACGAACCCCTACTACGAGCCCGCTCGCTAGAAGGGTCCCGCCCAGCGCGGGCGCCGGGACGGGGAATCCCATCGTGACTGCGCGAAGACGGCTTGCGGCTCGCGCCGGGAGCCAGCAGTGGAAGGGCGGCAACGCTCTCCTGCTTCTTGCCCTGATCGTTCCCGCTCTCGCCGAGGGCGCACCGGCCCAGTTCGGCCAGCAGCGGAATCGGAACCAGCGGGAAGCGCCGCCCGTGGCGTGGAGCCACGACCCGCCGCCGGCGGGGACCATGATCACGCGGGCCGAGCACGTCACCCGCGAGGGCTCCCACGTCGTCCTCGACGGCTACGCGCAGGTGGCCTACGGAGGACTCCGGATCCAGGCGGACCGCATCGAGATCGACGAGGAGGCGCTGAGCGTGCGGGCGGAGGGCAACGTCGTCTTCGAACGCCGGGACGAGAAGATCGTCGCCGAGTCCATGGAAGGGAGCCTCGAGGACGGCACGGCCGTCTTCCGGAATGCCCGGGGGATCCTCGGCCAGGACTTTCATTTCGTCGCCGAGACCCTCGAGGAGCTCGACGACGGGGCGTTCGCGATCGAGGGGGGAGCGTTCACCACCTGCGCCCAGCCGAATCCGCGCTGGAAGTTCACCGCCGGCCGCGCCGTCGTCCGGCCGGAAAAACACGTGTGGCTGCGCAACGTCGCGTTTCGCGTCAAGGACCTGCCGGTGACCTACTTCCCGGCGCTCTACTACCCCCTCGAGGAGGACGGCCGGCAGACCGGCTTCCTCATCCCGCGCTACAGCCGCTCGGACCTCCGCGGACACCTCATCAGCCAGGGCTTCTACTGGGCCATCAACCGCTCGATGGATGCGACGTTCAGCGTGGACCACTTCACCGTGGCGGGCACCGGGCTCGGCATGGAGTACCGGTATCGCGGGAACAGCGGTTCCCGGGGCGAGGCGGAAGGATTCGTCATCAACGACAAGACCACCGAGAACCGCGAGTACTCGCTCAGCTTCAACGTGGCGCAGCGGCTGCCGGCGCGATTCCGTTTCAGCGCCGCCGGCGACATGTTCTCGAGCTTCGACTTCAGCCGCCGTTTCCAGGACTCGTTTTCGCGCTCGACCCGGCGGTTCCAGCGCTCCAAGGTGGACCTCAGCGGCCAGCTCTTCCGTCACCGCATCAAGTTCAAGATCGATCGCAAGGACACCCAGTACACGTCCAGGAGCAGCCGCCGGCAGACGATGCCGCAGTTCTCGATCACCCGGCGAAACCTGAATCTGCTGGGTCAGTTCGTCCAGCTCGGCTACGAGGCCAACTACGTGCGCGTGGGCCGCTCACGCCGTGATGATTTTCAGGAGTGGAACCGGCTCTTCGTGGGGCCGACCCTGGGCCTTTCACTGCCCGAGATCCCGTTCCTGCAGCTGCGGGCCGAGATTGACGCCGGGTACCTGCGCTACGGCGGTTCGATAGACCCCGAGACGGACGAGTTCAATCCGGAACTGGGACTGAGCCGGCGGTTCTACGGCACGTCCCTGCAACTGTCCGGTCCCAAGTTCGAACGGATCTTCGACACCCCGGGCAACTTCTACGCCGCCCGCTTCAAGCACCTGATCGAGCCGGAAGCCAACTGGGAATACCGCAAGAGCGACGACCAGTCCGACTACGTCAACCGTTTCGACCGCTACGACAGCTCCACGCAGGCGAACCAGATCAGCTTCGGGCTGGTGAACCGCCTGCTGGCCAAGCGTTACCGGGACGGAGTCGAGGAATCGTCGGCGACCGACGTCATTACCTGGCGCATCCAGCAGAGTTGGTACTTCGACCCGACGGCGGGAGCGTACGACTCCCGCTACGTGTCTTCCTCCTTCGAGGAGAGCGAGGTCGAGATACGGAAATCCCCCATCCGCTCGGATTTCCGTTTCACCCCGGACCAGAGCGTGAACGGCGACTGGACCATGGAGTGGGATCCGGACGAGCGGCTGTTCACCTCCATCCGCACCGGGTTGCGCGTCGGGGACCGGCTCTCCAACCGGAGGTTCAACTTCAACTGGTCCCGCCGCGCCCGCCGGGTCGGCGGCCCGGAAAGCGAAGAGGTGGATGCGAAGAGCTACCTCCGCGCCGGAACCGACTTCTTCCCGACCGAGGTGATTCGGACCGGTTTCGACGTCAACTACGACCTCACGGAACGGAGACTCTCCAACATCCGGCTGCGCACCGATTTCCTGTTCCAGTGTTGCGGGCTGAACGTCGAATGGATTCGCTACAACCTCGTGAGCCGGAGCGAGAACATCTTCCACTTCAGCGTCACCCTCGGCGGACTCACCAGTTTCGGCTTCGGCGCGGGTGGCCGCGACAGCTACTACTGATGCCCGGAACGCCGGGAGCGCCGGCCTCCGGCCGGCATCGCGCGGGAGCGCGAAACCTCCGTGGACGGCGGTGCGCCCCGTGCACCAGGGGCCGCGCCCGTCTCCGTTCCCGCGGCGTTGCGGCGTTCCCGGTTCGGCTCACGCCACGGGCGTCGGCTGCCGGGCGCGTTTCGCGGCCTGCGGCCGCGATGCCGACCCGAGGTCGGCGCTCCGAGCCGAAGGCCCCCTCATGCCCCTTCCTCCCGCGTAGCGCCCCGTGTTCCCCCTCCTCGCGCTGAACGGCGTCCTCGCCTTCCTGGGCTGGCGGCTCCGAACGGTCACCGGCGCCGGTGCGCTCGCCGGGTTCGCGGTCGGCGCCGCGGTCGTCTGGAGCCTGGGCGGGCCCGGGTACGTGGTGCTGCTCCTCTATTTCGCGCTCGGCGCCCTCGTGACCCGCCTGGGCTGGACCCGCAAGCGGGCCCTCGGGATCGCCGAGGCCCGGGGGGGCGCCCGGGGGCCGAGGCAGGTGGTCGCGAACGGCGGACCGCCCGTGCTCTTCTGCGTGCTGGCGGGTCTCTCTCCGGTTTCCTGGGGCGCCCCCGCCGCCGCCGCGTTCGTCGGTTCGCTCGCCACCGCGGCGGCCGACACGGTGTCCTCGGAGGTGGGGAAATCCCTGGGAGGGACGGTGCGGCGGCTCCCCGGCCTCTCCCGGGCGCCCGCCGGAACGCCCGGCGGAATCAGCTTCGCGGGTTCGGCCGCCGGGCTCCTGGCCTCCCTGGTGATCTGCGGCGTCGCCGCCGGGGGCGGGCTGATCCCGCCGGCGTGGTTGCTGCCGGTGGCCGCCGCCGGATTCCTCGCCGCCCTCCTCGAAGGCCTGCTCTCCCCGCTCGAGGTCCGTGGGACTCTCGACAACGACGGAGTCAACGCGGTTTCCGTCCTTGCCGGCGGCCTCCTGGCGTTCGGGTGGGGATGGGTTTCCACCGGGGGCGGCGGATGACCCGGGTGGTCTCCGAGCGGCTGGCGCTCTACCGCGAGTTCTCGCGGCCATTCACCCTGCTGCCCCCCCTGATCGGTTTCCTCAGTGGCAGCGTCACCGCGTACGGAGCGCCGCCCGCCCTGGAGACCGTTCCCTGGATCTATCCCGTCCTGGGGGCGGTCATGGCCGCCACCCTGAACGCGGCCAGCAACGCCCTGAACCAGATCTGCGACCTCGGGATCGACCGGATCACGAAACCGGACCGGCCCCTGCCTTCGGGGCGGTTGGGGCTCGTGGAAGCGTGGTGGTTCACGGCGGTGTGCTGGGCGCTGTCGCTGGTTGCGGCCTGGTTCGTAAGTCCCGGCGGCGGGCGCGAGTGCTTCTGGATCGTCGTGGTGGCGAGCGTCTTCGTCTGGATGTACTCGGCGCCGCCGCTCCGGACAAAGCGCCTCGGCATGCTGGCCAACCTGACCGTCGCCATTCCCCGCGGGCTGCTCCTGAAGGTCGCCGGCTGGTCGGCGCTGAAGACGGTGCTCGATCCGGAACCCTGGTTCATCGGGCTCATCTTCGGGCTGTTTCTGCTCGGCGCCACCACCACCAAGGACTTCTCCGACATCGCCGGAGACCGCGCGGGGGGCTGCCGGACGCTCCCGGTGGTGCACGGCCCCCGGGGGGCGGCATGGCGGATCGCACCGTTCTTCGTGCTGCCGTTCGTGCTGATTCCCGTGGGGGTCCGCACCGGCCTGCTGACCGGCAACCCCGTGCTGCTGGACGCGCTCGGCGTCGCGCTCGTGCTCTACGGGGCCTTTACCGCGTGGCTCATGCTGCGCCGGCCCGACGAACTCGCGACCGACAGCAACCACGTGTCCTGGCGGCACATGTACCTGATGATGATGGTCGCCCAGCTCGGGTTCGCGGCCGCCTACCTGGTCTGACCCGGGGCGCTCGCCCCGTCCGGAGAGATCGCGCCGGTCCTATACTGGCGTTCCCGTGAGCCAAACGTTCTCCCGCCGCAACCTGGGTCCCCGTCTCGCCGAGCGGGATCCCGAAATCGCCGCCGCGATCCATGCCGAAGAGGTCCGCCAGTCCGAAGGTCTCGAACTGATCGCGTCCGAGAACTTCGCGAGCGACGCGGTCATGGAAGCCACGGGTTCGGTGATGACCAACAAGTACGCCGAGGGGTATCCCGGCCGGCGCTACTACGGAGGCTGCATCCACGTCGACGAGGCGGAACGGCTGGCGCGCAACCGGGCCAAGGAACTCTTCGGTTCCCGGTTCGCGAACGTCCAGCCCCACAGCGGTTCCCAGGCCAACATGGTGGCCTACCAGGCAATCCTGGAGCCGGGCGACGTCTTCCTCGGCATGGCCCTCGATCAGGGGGGACACCTCACGCACGGCCACCCGCTGAACTTCTCGGGGCAGTTCTACCACCCCGTGGCGTACGGGGTGCGGCGGGAGGACGAACGGCTCGATCTCGACCAGTTGGCGCAACTCGCCCGGGAACACCGGCCCAAGATGATCATGGTGGGCGCGAGCGCGTATCCGCGCCTCTATCCGAGCGCGGAAATCCGGCAGATCGCGGACGAGGTCGGGGCGAAAGTGGTCACCGACATCGCGCACGTGGCCGGCCTGGTCGCAGGCGGCGCCATTCCGAGTCCGGTGCCCTGGTCGGACATCGTCACCACCACCACACACAAGACGCTGCGGGGGCCGCGCGGAGGGCTCATTCTCTGGAACGAGAAGGCGTACGGAAAGGCCCTCAACCGGATCACCTTCCCCGGAATCCAGGGCGGGCCGATGATGCACACGATCGCCGCCAAGGCGGTGTGTTTCCGGGAGGCGCTCGATCCGTCCTTCGCGGAGTACGCGCGGCAGATCGTGGCGAACGCCAGGGCGCTGGCCGAGGCGCTCATGGGGCTGGGGTTCCGGCTGGTCTCCGGGGGGACCGACAACCATCTCGTGCTGGTGGACGTGGGGGCCCGGGGGATCACCGGCCGCGACGCCGAAGTGGCCATGGAGACCGCGGGGATCACCGCGAACAAGAACACCATCCCCTTCGATCCCGAGAAGCCGATGATCGCGAGCGGCATCCGTCTGGGTACGGCGGCGCTCACCACCCGGGGAATGCGGGAGGGCGAGATGGCCGAGGTCGCGCGCCTGATGGATGCGGCGCTCCGCTCGGCCGGCGACGAGGCGGCGCTCGCCCGGATCGCCGCCGAGGTTGCCGAACTGGCCTCCGGGTTCCCGCTGTACGTAACGCCGGCCGCGTGAACGGCGGGAGCGCCGGCCGGCCGCCGGCGGGGGCGCGCCGGAGATGAGCCGGGCGGCCGGTTTCCTCGGTCCCCACGGGGTGCTCGCCGAGTCGCTGCCCGGCTTCGAACACCGGGCCGGGCAGGTGGAAATGGCGGCGCGGGTCGAGGAGACGCTGAACGGGGACGGGTCGCTGATGATCGAGGCGGGGACCGGGATCGGCAAGTCGTTCGCCTATCTGATCCCGGCGCTCCTCTGCGGGGAGCGGGTGGTGATCTCGACGGCGACCAAGAACCTCCAGGACCAGCTCTTCGAGAAGGATCTCCCCCAGCTTCAGGGTCTCCTGGGAAGCCGCGTGCCGGTGGCCCGCATGAAGGGCCGGGAGAACTACCTCTGCCGCCTGGAGTGGGCGAAGTTCCAGACGCAAGGGGACTTGAAGCTCGATGCCCGGCGCGGTACCGACCTGCGGCGGATCGCCGCCTGGGCCGAGAAGACGAAGACCGGAGATCGCGACGAGATTCGGGGACTCCGGGGACCGACCGACTATTGGCGCGGCATTTCGACCATTTCCGAGAACTGCATCGGCCGCCGTTGTCCTCACTATGAGGAGTGCCACCTGACGACGCTGCGGAAACAGGCGCATTCCAGCCGGATCCTGATCGTGAACCATCACCTCCTGGTGGCGGACCTGATCGTGCGTCAGACCGATTTCGGCGAGGTGCTGCCCGAATACGACCACCTGATCGTGGACGAGGCCCACCGGCTCGAGGACGCCGCCACGCACGGCTTCTCGAGCACGCTCTCCGGGGCGGCGGCGGACCGGCTCGCAACCGATCTGACGCGCTTCCTCAAGCGCTCCGCCCCGGAACCCGCGTCCCCTCCGGCCGTCCGCAAGCTGCGGCGCTCGTACCGGGAGCTCTTCGAGACGCTCGCCCCGGACCGCGACGACCGGCCGCGGCTGTTCCATCCCGACAGTCTGCCCTCCGAGGCGAGGGAGCACGCCGAGGCGGCCGCGCTGCAACTCCAGGCCCTCGAAGGTCACTTCCTGAAGGTGCGGGAAGCTCTGAAAGAGAACCCGCCGCCCGACGGGAGCGATGGCGAGACCGGCGCCGAGCGGCTCCTGAAGCGCATCACCGAGCTCCGCACCGAGTTGAGCGCGCTGATGACGCCGCGGCCCGACTACGTCCACTGGAGCGTGTTCCGGAGAGAAACGGCGCGTCCGGAAAACGGGAACGGCAAGGCCAGGACCGGCCGCGGGCCCACCTGTTTCGCGAGCACCGCTCCGGTGCATCCCGGCGGCGAACTGCGGCAGGGGCTCTTCGATCCCCTGAAGTCCTGTGTCCTGACCTCCGCGACGCTGGCGCTCGACGGCGGCTTCGACTACGCCGCCGACGCGCTCGGGGTGACGGCGGCCTCGGGAAGGGTGGTGCCCTCACCCTTCCGGTTCGAGGACCAGGCGCGGCTCTACGTCCCGCGGGATCTGGTGGATCCCCGCGACCCGGGGTTTCAGGACGCCGCCGCCGAGCGGATCCTCCACCTGGTCGGCGCCAGCCGGGGCCGGGCCCTCATCCTGTTCACGAGCTGGGGAAACCTGGACCGCGTGGGCCGGGTGCTCGGGACGGCCTGTCCCTTCCCGGTGCTGCGGCAGCAGCGGGGCGGGGGCCACGCGGCGCTCCTCAACTCCTTCCGGAAAACGCCGAACGCGGTCCTGCTGGGGGTGCGCTCGTTCTGGGAGGGAGTGGACGTGCCGGGAGATGCGCTCACTTTGCTGGTGATCGACAAGCTGCCCTTCCCGGTGCCGTCGGATCCGCTGCACCGGGCGCGGGCCGACCGGGCCGAAGAGGCGACCGGCGACGGCTTCGCCAACTACTCGGTGCCCCAGGCGGCCCTCACCCTGAAGCAGGGTCTCGGCCGGCTGATCCGGACCCGGCAGGATGTCGGGCTCGCAGCCGTTCTCGACTCGCGCCTCGTCCGCATGGGTTACGGCCGGCGACTGCTGCGGAGCCTGCCGCCCTTCCCGCTGATCACGGGGCTGGACGAGGCGACCGGGTTCCTGGAGTCCCTGCCGTGAACCCGCCGTCGCTGGCCGAGCGCATCGCCGCGGTGCGGGACCGGATCTCGGAGAGCTGCCGCCGCGCCGGGCGGGACGAGGGAGGGGTACGGCTGGTGGCGGTCTCGAAGACGCGGCCGGCGGCGGACATCGAAGCGGCGGCCGCGCTCGGGGTCACCGACTTCGGGGAGAACCGGATCCAGGAGGCGGCCCGGAAGCTGCCGGGTCTCCGGGTTTCGGTCACTCCGCACCTGATCGGACACCTCCAGCGCAACAAGGCGCGGCAGGCCGCGGGACTCTTTCCCGTGATCCAGTCGGTGGACAGCGTTGCCCTGGCCACCCGGCTGAGCGGCATGGTCCGTCAGGGGGTCGTCCCGCCCGGCGGTCCTCCGATCCGGGTTCTGGCGCAGGTTGACCTGGCCGGCGAGACCTCCAAGTTCGGAATTCCGGAGGCCGGCCTACCGCGCGCTCTGGAAGAGATATCCGGGCTGTCCGGTCTCCGGCTCGCCGGGCTCATGCTGATGCCGCCGTTCGATCCCGACCCGGAGGTCGTTCGCCCCTGGTTCGTCCGCCTCCGGGAGCTGGGCGGCCGGTTGGCCGAAGAAGGGTTGCTGCCTCGCGACCCCGAGCTCTCCATGGGCATGAGTCACGACTTCGAGACGGCCATCGCCGAGGGCGCCACCACGATCCGCGTCGGGACCGCGATCTTCGGCCCCCGGACTCCGTGAGTCGCGGGTGCCGACGCCCGCCTCCGGCGGGCTCTGCCGGCTGAAGCCGGCGTTCCAAGCCGTAAGAGTCGTGCGGGGGGACGGGTGTTACGCCGTGCGCGGCGCGCCAGTTGCTGTGAGAATGGAACCGTGCGGGGTTGGCCAGCGGCTGTGGTGGCGCCGCCTCGGAGCGCCGGCTTCTGGCCGGCATCGCGCGGGAGCGCGAAACCCGCGCTGATGGCGCTCCTCCCCCCGAAGCCGGGGCCCACGCCCGGCTCGTTTCGGGCGGCGCGCAGTCGTTCCCGGTTGGGCTCACGCCATGGGAATCGGCTGCGGCGTGCGTTTCGCGGCCTGCGGCCGCGATGCCGGCCAGAGGCCGGCGCTCCGAGCTCCGGCCGCAGGAGGACCGATCGTGACGGTTTCTCCCGGTGGGGGCTCCAAGCCGCTCCTAGTGGACCGGGGTAAAGAAGCGGTCCCAGCGGGTCCGCGAAAAGAACCGCACCGGCAGCAGCAGCAGGTCCACGACGCGCCGGGACAGCCTGGTCTCCAGGTATTCCTCACGCGGCGCCCCGTAGGACCAGTAGATGAAGAGGCCCTTGCCCTTGATGTTCTCGGCGGGAAGCGCGCCCCAGAAACGGCTGTCGTGACTGTTGTCCCGGTTGTCTCCCATCACGAAATAGTGTCCGTCCGGCACCCGGTACTCCCGCATTCCGGGCTGTCCGCCGTGAACGAACCGGGTGTAGTCCTCGGGCAGGGGATCGCCGTCGATCAGGACCTGCTGGCGTCCGATCTGGAGCGTCTCGCCCGGGAGCCCCACGACCCGCTTGATGAAGTCCCGGTCGGGCTCCTCGGGGAACTTGAACACCACCACGTCGCCCCGCTCCACGTCGCGCGACGGCAGCACGCCGGCGCCGCCGTCCTGGTAGAGCATCTTGTTGACCATCAGGTGGTCGCCGATGAGCAGGTTGTCCTGCATCGAGCCCGTCGGGATCTTGAAGGCCTGGAAGACGAAGGTGCGTACGAACAGGGCGAGGATCACCGCGGCGCAGATCGATTCGAAGTACTCGCGCGCGGAAGAACGCGGGCGCGCGGTGGCGGGAGCGGTCATGACGGCGCGATCAGTCGCCTTCCCAGGCCGGAGTCGTCAGTTCCTCCGGGGAACCGACGACCGTCGTGACCGTCTCCGGATCGAAGGAAACGACGCCGATCGGCGCCTCGGGAGCCTCGGGAAAGAGCAGCTCGGGAACGATTTCGTAGGTGCCCTCCTCGAGCCCCGTGCAGGAGACCACGGCGAAGAGGTTCGACTCGTCGACCTGGTTCAGCATGCTCCGGGGGATGCGCACGTTGGCCACGATCTCGGCCACGGCCGGCTGGCACGGAGGTTCGTCGGGCTCGCCCGGCGTGATCCAGACCGCCAGCCGCAATTCGCGGGCTTCCCGCGCTTCGCCGATCTCGAGACGGACGTCGACATAGCGGACACTGGGACGCAGGGCGGGATCGAGCTCGATCTGCAGGCGCTGCGAAAAGGTCTCCCGCAGTCCCTGTGCGGAGATCGGCTCGGTGGTGATCTGCGCCGTGTCGCGCAGCAGCGACTCGGGCCCTTCCACCGCGAGCTCGAGGGGTTCGATCACGACGCTGTGGATCTCGAACCCCGTCGCCGGCTGGCCGAGCACTCGCGGGCTCACCCGGACGGTGCTCGTCAGGGTGCGGTCGAGGCGCAGGAGCACCTGCGGGGGGTCCACCCGCATCACCTGCACGCCCGAAGGGGCTTCCACCGCCTCGGCTCCGAGAAACCAGGTGCGCTCGCCGGGGGCTTCCCCCGTCAGGTCGAGCCGCGCCCGGAGTCCCTGGACGGGGGCGTCGCGCAGCAGGCCGGAGGCGCCCCGGAGCCGCACGTCCACCTCCTGGACCGACTGGTCCACGACTTCGAGTCCGGCGGGGACGTTGACGAGCTCCAGGGGTGTGGAAACGAGGACCTCGGCCCCCTGCTCGTCCGCGACGAAGAACCAGAGGCCGAACGCGAGTCCGAGCGCCAGGATGGCGCGGAACATCTCGACCGCGCGGAAGGAGTCGGACCCCGCGCCGTATTTGCTCACCGGGCGACCTCCGGGCTCGAGACCCGGCGGGCCGGCGCCGGCGTGGAGGCGCCGGACGGGGCTCGACGCGACCTCGCGAGTTCCGCTTCCAGGTCCGAGCGATCGGCGACCGGGACGATCCGGCCGCCGGCAACCACGCTCGCCTGCCCGGTCTCCTCGGAGACGACCAGCACCGTGGCGTCCGTCTCTTCGGTAAGGCCCAGCGCGGCGCGGTGCCGGGTTCCTCCGAAGCCGCCTTCCGCGTCGTGCCGGGAGAGCGGAAGTACGCAGCGGGCCGCGACGATCCGGTCGCCGCTGACGATGGCGGCTCCGTCATGGAGCGGGGAGGTGGGCTGAAACAGCGAGACGAGCAACGCCGAGCTCAGTTGCGCGTCCAGCGGCATGCCGGAATCGGCATAGCTCTTCAGGCCGATGTTTCCCTGCCAGACGACGATCGCTCCGACCCGGTGGCGGGAGAGATCGGTGGCGGCGTCGACCAGGGTCCCGATGGTGGCGCGCTGCGGGTCCGGATCCCGGCGCCGGCCGCGGAGAAAACCGCCGCCGCCGATCTGGGCCAGGCCGGTCCTGATCTCCGCCTGATAGAGGACGATGATCGCGATCCCAAGGTAGGGCAGCGTGTTGCGCACGATCCACTGAACGGTGGTGAGCCCGAGCTGGCTCGACCCGGTGAGCAGCAGCAGGCCGCCGACGATCACGGTCCCGAAGGCCATCTGGGAAGCGCGCCGTCCCTCGATGAGTTTCAGCAGGACGTAGATCGCCCCGGCCACCAGGAGGATGTCCAGGACGTCCGTCCAGGACAGGCGCGCCGCGAGCGTCTCGGCCAGCTCGAGGATTCTTTCGGTCAATCTGGTTCAGGCGAGGTGCTCTGCCGCCACGAGCCCGCCCCTACCCGATCAGGTGGCGCCGCCGGGTTCAGGCACCAGGGGAGGGGTGATGGCGACCCGCCCGGGCACTTTCTCCGGAGCGGCGTCAGCGGACTCTTCGTCGGACGCGGCCGGAGCGGGCGCGGGCTCGGGAAGCGGTTTCCCTTCGAGAACGAGCTGGACTTCTTCGGAGCTCAACACTTCGCGCTCGAGGAGCGCCTCGGCGACGGCCGCCAGCCGGTCACGGTTGTCCTCGAGAAGCTTCTTCGCCCGGTGATAGGCGTCGTCCACGATGCGATGCACCTCGGCATCGATCGCTTTCGCGGTGCTCTCGCTGTAGTCCTTCCGGGCCGCCAGATCGCGCCCCAGGAACACCTCGTTGTTCGATCGGTCGAACGTGAGCGGTCCCAGCGTTTCGCTCATCCCCCACTCGCAGACCATGCGGCGCGCCAGGTCGGTCGCCTTCTGGATGTCGTCGGACGCTCCGGTGGTGACCTGCCCCAGGACGATCTCCTCGGCGAGCCGGCCGCCCATCTTGACCGCGATCATCGCCTCGACGTAGTCCCGGTCGTGGGTGCGCCGATCGTCCTCCGGCAGCAGCATCGTCACCCCCATCGCCATTCCGCGCGGAATGATGCTGACCTTGTGCAGCGGGTCCGCTTTTTCGAGCAGCGCCGCCACCACGGCGTGTCCGGCCTCGTGATACGCCGTCGTGCGTTTCTCGTCCGGCGTCATGATGACCGAGCGGCGTTCCGCGCCCATGAGGACCTTGTCCTTCGCCTGCTCGAAGTCCTCCATGCGGACCTTCTTCTGGGTGTACCGCGCCGCGTTCAGAGCCGCCTCGTTCACGAGGTTGGCGAGATCGGCCCCCGAAAAGCCGGGAGTGCCCCGGGCGATGATGCTGAGGTCCACGTCCGATTCGAAGGGGATGCGGGCGCTGTGGACCTTGAGGACTCCCTCCCGGCCCTTGATGTCGGGCAGGGAAACCACGACCCGGCGGTCGAAGCGTCCGGGGCGGAGGAGCGCCGGATCCAGCACGTCGGGCCGGTTCGTCGAAGCGATCAGGATCACGCCGTCGTTGGACTCGAAGCCGTCCATCTCGACGAGCAACTGGTTCAGCGTCTGTTCCCGCTCATCGTGGCCGCCGCCGAGCCCCGCTCCCCGCTGGCGGCCGACCGCGTCGATCTCGTCGATGAAGATGATGCACGGGGCGTTCTTCTTGCCCTGTTCGAAGAGGTCGCGCACCCGGCTGGCGCCGACTCCGACGAACATCTCTACGAAGTCCGAGCCGCTGATGGTGAAGAAGGGGACGTTGGCCTCCCCGGAGATGGCGCGGGCGAGCAGGGTCTTGCCGGTTCCGGGAGGTCCCATGAGCAGCACCCCCTTGGGAATCCGTCCCCCGAGGCGCTGGAACTTCTGAGGCTCCTTGAGGAAATCGATGATCTCCTGCAGTTCTTCCTTCGGCTCGTCGACGCCCGCAACGTCCTTGAAGGTGACCTTCTTCTGCTGGTTCGACGTCAGCTTCGCCCGGCTGCGCCCGAACGACATGGCGCGGTTGCCCGGCGCCTGCATCTGCCGGATGAGGAAGAAGAAGAGTCCCACGATGAGGAGGATCGGCAACCAGCTCAGCAGGGTCACGATCCAGGGAGTGCGGCTGGCGTCGTCGGCCTCCACGTTGATTCCGCGGTCCAGCAGGGTGGACACCAGGCCCTCCATCTCGGGCGCGAAGGTCTTGAAGGAATTGCCCTCCACGTCCGTTCCCGTGATTTCGCTTCCGGCGCCGGTTCCGCTGATGCGGACGTCGGTGACCTTGTCCTCTTCCACGCGCTGCATGAACTGGGTGAACGAAAGCTCGTTCTCCTCTTCGGAGATGCGGCTCGAAACGTTCCAGAACAGGATCAGCACGAGCGAGGCCGTGAGCCAGAACATGAGGTTCTTCATCGTCGAACTCATCTCAACTCAACGGTCTGCGCGAAACAGGCCGCGCAACCGTGTTCGCCGGCTCTCGGTTTTCTCATTACACATGCGA
Organism: Acidobacteriota bacterium; assembly: GCA_022820545.1. GTDB lineage: Bacteria > Acidobacteriota > Vicinamibacteria > Marinacidobacterales > Marinacidobacteraceae > Marinacidobacterium. Next base: position 40,245 of record JAJEFG010000002.1, read on the forward strand.
AGGAGTCCCGGCAAATTATAGGTTGCGCCCGGGTCTCCCGGCCGGGCCGGCCCCGGAACCCGGCAACGTTTCGGTGTGACGCGGGAGGGCCGGAGCGCTTCAGGACCCATCGGCGCTTCCGCCGGGGGCCTGTTGGGCGGGCGAGACCGTCAGCACCCGTTGCTCGAGGCGAGCGACCGCCCCCGGGAGATTCACCGACGATCCGCCTCGGCCCGCCCTGACGAGACGGAGCACCGCTTCGATGTGCACGGCTCCGATCCGCCGCAGATCTCCACGGGCGATCCGGAGTCCTTCCCGGACGAGCCGGCGCGCCAGCGCCGGGTGCGCCGCTCCGAGCGCGGCGGCCGGAAACCGGACGGAGGCGGAGCCGCCGCGTTCCACCACGCTCGCCACCTCCCGGAAGCGTTCGGAGGTGATTTCGCTCAGCCACTCCTCGTCGTCCCGGAGGAGCGAGGCGGTGCGCCCGAGCGCCGCTTCCGCCTGCGGGTTCACCGAGTCCCGCAGGAGCGGAAGGGCCTGGCGCCGGATCCGGTTGCGGGTGAATCCCTCGAGTTCGTTGGTCGGATCGGGATAGAACGGCCATCCCGCTTCCGTCACGAGCCGCGTGATCTCGGTCCGCGAAACCGAAAGCAGGGGCCGGACGATCACGAGTCCGCGCTCGTCGTTCCGGACGGGGGCCATGGCGCCGAGCCCGAGGCTTCCGGCGCCGCGAGCCAACTGGAGCAGGACGGTCTCGGCCTGATCGGTCAGGGTGTGTCCGAGAAGAACGGTGGCGGCGCGTCGTTCCCGGGCGATTTCGGCAAGGAAATCGAGCCGGGCCAGCCTGCCGGCCTCCTCGATCGAGCGTCCCTCCCGGTGGGCGCGGCCCCGGACGTCCTGCCGCCCGCTGACGCATTCGATCCCGAGTGACGAAGCGACGGTCCGCGCGAACCTGGCCTGTTCCCCGGAGTCGGGACGGAGCCCGTGGTCGAGGTGCGCCGCCAGCAGCGCCGGTCCGCCGGCCCTCTCGCGCACCCCGCCGGGTCCGCCGAGGACGTGAAGAAGAGCCGTCGAGTCCATGCCACCGGAAAACCCGACCAGGACGGACCGGTTCCCGGCATCGTCCGGAAACCAGTCCAGGCCGGCGGCGAGGGCCTCCCGAACGGCCGCGACAACCGGGCGCCCCGGTCCCTTGTCCCCCTGAGGCGACGCCCGGGAGACCTCGGGATCACGCGTTGTCCGAGGCCCCATCCTCATTTCGCCCCCGAGCCGGAAGGCTCCGGCGGGACCGGCTCGATGCGGAGCCGGGTGATCCGGTGGCCGTCCACGGCCACCACCCGGAGCACCGCGCCCGGAATCGAGACGGTTTCCCCCTCCTCCGGGATGTGGCCGGTTCGGGCGAGCACGAATCCCGCCACCGTGTCGTAGTCGTCCCCCGGCGGGATCTCGACCCTGGCTTCCGGGCCGCCCGGGCCGGGTCCGTGCTCGGCGAGTTCGGCGTTGGCCTCGGAGACGGTCACGGTGCCGTCGAGCAGAAAGCTCCCTCCCGGCCCCGGCGCACTCTCGCCCGGTCCGGGACCGCGGATGGCTCCGAGAAGCGAACTCGAAGTGACCAGCCCTTCGACGCCCCCGTGTTCATCCACCACGATGAGCATGCGGCAGGACTGTTCGCGCATCTGGACGAGCGCCTGGGCGAGCGTCGCGGTGCCCGGAGAAAAGCGTGCCGGCGTCAGGTGGTTCTCCGGCCGGAATTCGGCGCCGGATTCGACTGCCGGCAGGACGTCGCGAAGATCCAGGACGCCCCGCACGTCGTCGAGCGTGCTCCCCACCACCGGGAGCCGGGTGTGGCCGTGCTGGCGGAAGAGCCGCATCGTCTCCGAGACCTCCGCGCCGAAGGGGACGGCCACGATCGCCCGCCTCGGGGTCATGACCTCGGTGAGCCGCCGCCCGGTGGCATCGGCGAGTTTCACCAGAACCTGCCGTTCGACGGCGTCGGCGTCGGGGAATCCGAAGCGCAGGCTCTCCCGCATCTCGGCGGCGCTGATGGTCGCTTCGCGCGCCGGACGCGAGATGCCGAAGACCCGCAGCAGACTCGTCACCAGCCACGACAGGGCGGCGGCGATCGGACCGAGGAGCCACAGCAATCCCTGCACCGGGCGCACCATGCCGAGCGACCACTTCTCGGAGTGGCGGGCGGCGATGCTCTTGGGCACCATCTCGCCGAAGACGAGCAGGGCGGCGCCGACGAGGAGCGTCGCGAGGGTGGCCGCGCGGGCGCGCTCCTCGGTCGTCTCCGCTCCCGCCGAGAGCACCACGGTAGCCAGCACGCCGGCGAGTACGTTGGCGAAGACGTTTCCCGTCAGGATCGCTCCCAGGAAACGCTCCGGATGCTCGGCCACCCGGATAACGGCGGCGGCCTTGCGGCTGCGGACCGCCAGCGCGCGCAGGCGGTGCAGCCGCACCGCCATGAAGGCGGTTTCCGATCCCGAGAAGAAGGCCGAAAGGACCAGTACTCCGAGGAGCGCCGCCGCGAAGGCCCAGGTCACCCTTGGTACGCCGGGTGGTTCAGGCGGGAGTCCCGGCCGACTGTTCCGGACGCAACGTGCGGTACTTGGTGTCCCTTTGGACCGGAGTGAAACCGGCCTCCCTGATCAGGATCTGTACTTCGTCGATACTCGTTCGATTGATGAAGCCCGTGCACGCATGAACGTTTTCTTCGAGCAGCGTGCCTCCGAAGTCGTCGGCGCCCCAGTGAAGGCCGACCTGGCCGGCCTTCTTTCCCTCGCTGAACCACGATGCCTGGATGTGATCGAAGTTGTCCAGCACGAGCCGCGAGACACCCAGGATACGGAGGTAGTCGTTCGGCCCTGCGTAGTGCGGGATCTTCCGGACCAGCGGAGTGTTGCCCGGCTTGAAACTCCAGGGCACGAACGCCGTGAATCCATGGAACTCATCCTGCAGCTCGCGGATGCTCGACAGGTGGGTGACGATGTCCGCGGTCGTTTCCACATGGCCGTACATCATCGTTGCGGTACTCACGAACCCAACGGCGTGCGCCTCGCGATGCACATCGAGCCAGGCGGACGTTCCCCCCTTCTTGTGGGACACCTTCCGCCGCACCCGGTCACTCAGGATCTCGGCGCCGCCGCCGGGGAGCGTGTCCTGCCCGGCCTCCTTGAGCCGGATCAGGACCTCACGAATGCCGAGCCCGCTGACCTTGGCCATACCTTCGACTTCCACCGCCGACCAATAGTGCGGGGTCACGTCCGGAAAACGTTCGCGCGTTCCACGGACCAGATCGAGGTAATAGTCGAGCGGTAGCGATTCGTTGACTCCGCCCTGCAGGAGGACGGTCGTGGCGCCCTGCTCGACGGCCCTGCCGATGCGGTCCAGCATGTCCTCGACGGAATGGGTATAGGCCTCCGCGTGTCCCGGAGGGCGATAGAAGGCGCAGAAGGTGCAGTCCACCTCGCAGACGTTCGTGTAGTTGGGATTCGTATCGACCACGAAGGTGACGTCCCGTTCCGGATGCCGGCGGAAACGGTCGTGGTTTGCAAGCTCTCCGACGAAAAGCAGGGGCGCCTCGTCCATCAGCCAGACGGCATCGGCTTCCGATAACCGGACGCGGCCTTCCACCTTGCGCCGGATCCGGTCCATCGCGCTGTTCAACATGACATGCCGTTCTCCTGCATCGTCGGTGGCGACGAAATGAGATTGCCGTTTCTTGCCAGTCGCCGGAAGGTCTCGAAACCCCGGCGTTCCGGCTCGTCGAAGCGGTAGGTGAAATCGTGGAGATACCCCGCAATGGTCGCCTCGTCACCCAGCGGCCCCGCCGCGTCGGCCGCGATTTCGGGAATCCTCTCGACGCCCCGCTCGAGTGAGGCGGCGATCGTTTCCTGGAGCACGGACCGCTTGGCCGAGGTCAACGACCTGCGCGCGCTCCAGATCGCGAAGACGAAGGGCAGTCCGGTCCAGTCTCTCCAGCGGGCCGCAAGGTCGAAACGGTAGGGAAACCGCGGGTCGGGCCGTTCGCGCTCCCGAAGCGCCGCGTCGCCGATCAGGAGGACGGCCTCGTGCTCCCGCGTGACCCCCAGGCGGTACTCCGGGCGCTCGATGCCAAGCCGCTGCTCGAGCCAGAGCCGCAGGAGGAGTACCGACGTCGAGGTCTCCCTGGTGATTTCGACGATCCTTCCACCGAGTTGCTCCGGTGGGCGCCGCGACAGGAGAAACACGCTTCCCGCTTTCTTGCGGCAAGCGATTCCGAAGGCGCCGTGCGGGTCTCCCAGCGGTGAGTACCGCCCTTCGTTGCGAATCAGATCTCCCGCCGAAAGAAGTCCGGCGTCGAGCTCGGAGGTCGCCGCGAGCCGGCCGATCTCGGACGGAGACGCGCGGAACACCCGCAGCCCCGGAAACGGCTCGAAGGGCTGCGTATTGAGATAGGCGAGTTGCCCGAGCAGCAGGCGCACGAAGGAGAACCGGGCCCGCCGGCGGTCAGGCGGCCTCCCAGACCTGCACCACGTTGTAGAGCGCGTCGCGCTCCACGGGGACCTTGCCGGCGTCCTGGATCATCTGGATGAGCCGCTCCCGGGCGACGCCCACCGGACTCGTCGCCTGCGCGAGGTGGGCGATCTTCTCTTCGCCGATGGTTCCGTCGAGGTCGCTGGCTCCGAAGTTCAGCGCCATTGCCGCCGAGTCCTCGCCGAGCATCACCCAGTAAGCCTTGACGTGGGGAAAGTTGTCGAGGAGCAGCCGTGCGCACGCGACGGTCCGGAGGTCCTCGAGCACCGACGCCTGACGCTCGGCGAGCCCGGTGTTGCCCGGCTGCAGGGCGAGCGGGATGAACGACTGGAACCCGGCGCCGGACGGATCGCGGCCGTCCTGCGCCTCCCGAAGCTGGATCATGTGATCCACCCGTTCGGCGAGCGTCTCGATGTGCCCGTAGAGCAGGGTCGCATTCGTCATGATCCCCATGCGGTGAGCCGCCCGGTGCACTTCGAACCAGCGTTCACGACCGATCTTGGTCTTGAACGTCTCCTTGCGGACCCGGTCCGAGAACACCTCCGCGCCACCCCCGGGGAGAGTCCGGAGGCCCGCCTCCTTCAACTGGATCAGGATGTCCTCGATGCTGGTTTTCTCCAGCCGGGCGAACCAGTCGATTTCGACGGCAGTCCACGCCTTGATCTGGACGGTCGGAAAGTTCCGATGGATCTCGCGAACGATCTCGAGATACCGGGCGAACGGCCACTTGGGGTGCAGACCTCCCACGATATGGACCTCGGATAGTTCGTCGGACACCTGCGCGAGGACTTCCTCGAGAGACTGTTCGTAGGCGTGCGCGTCCCCCGGCTTGGCGGCGAAGTCGCAGAAGACGCAGGAAAGAACGCACAGGTTCGTCGGGTTGATCTGCCGGTTCACCACGAACTGGACCCGGTCCCCGTTGCGAGCCCGGGCGGCGTGGTCCGCCATCCGCCCCAGTGCCGGAACGTCGACGGTCCGGAGGAGCGTCATTCCGTCGTCGAAGTCGAGGCGGTCTCCGGCCAGAACCTTCTCCCAGATCGGAACCAGGGATCGGTCGCGGAACGCGACGCCTTCGGCAATCAGCACGGGGAGTCTCCGGAGCTCGGGAAAGAGGCCGGATGCGTTCGGCATCCCGGGCGCGGGAGGGCCTCAATCAAGGGCCAAAAAGCCTAGCATGAGCGCGCCGGCCCGGAGGCCGCCGCTTCCACGCTTACCGGGTCTCTTCTTCCCGCCAGCCGGGAGCGTCGCCGAGTCCCAGAACGCCGAGCACCTTGTCGCAAAAGCCGTCCACGACTTCGGCCATGGAGTCGGGGTTCCGGTACCAGGGAGGAGCCACGGGCATCACGATCCCACCCGCTTCGGACACCGCGAGGGCATTCCGCAGGGTGATGGTGGACCACGGTGTCTCGCGTACGCAGAGGACGAGGCGCATGCGCTCCTTGAGGGCGACCTGAGCTGCGCGGGTAATCAGCGTGTCCGCGATTCCGTTCGCGACCTTGCCCAGCGTCGAAAGGCTGCAAGGGATCAGCACCAGGGCGTCGTAGCGGTTCGAACCCGACGACCAGGGTGCGGCCAGATCGGAGTCGCGATGAACGCGCCGGACGTGACCCTTCAGGTCATCCAGTGCGAGGCCCGTTTCGAGCCGCAGCACCTCCTCTCCCCAGCGGGACACGATGAGGTGTTTTTCGCCCGGACAGCGCTTCAGGAACTGGACACCGTAGACCGCTCCCGAGGAGCCCGACATGCCGACGACGATTCTCATGAGCCCGGGATGGAGGGTTGGGAGAGCAGAATGCCCAGGAAGACGACGCAACCCAGCACGGCGTTCACGTGAAAGAACGCGAGATTCACATGCTGCCGGAGCAGATGTTGCAATACGAAGAGGCCGCCGGTGAGGGTGAACAGGAGACCGGACACTGCACCATGAAGCGACGTTGAGAACAGAATCATAAGAGCGGCGAACGCGAGGGCATGCATTCCGGCAGCGACTCTCGCAGCTTGCCGGCTTCCGATAGCCGCGGGCAGCGAGAAGACACCGGTCCTGCGGTCCGACTCTTCATCGAGGGTTGCATACAGAATGTCGAAGCCCGCGGACCAGAGCGCCGTGAAGGCGGACAGCATCACGATCGGAAAGAGACCTCGCCATTCGAGAGCCACCGCATAGAACCCGCATAGCGGGCCCAGCGCGAGCGTAACGCCGAGTCCCAGGTGCGCCCATCTGGTGTTTCGCTTCAGCAGCGGATAAACGGCGAAAGCCGCCAGCGGGATGGGAGCGATGACCAGGCAACGGGGCGAGATGGCCCAGGCCGCCGTCAGGGCGACGATGAACGCGAGGATTGCCACGAGCACTGCACCCCGAAGGGAGATCGCGCCCGCCGGCAACGCGCGATTCGCCGTACGTGGATTCTGTGCGTCGAGGTGGCGATCGAGGATGCGATTCAGCCCCAGCGCCGTCGTGCGCGCTCCCGTGGCCGCGACGAGAATCAAGACCGCCGTGCGCGGGGTGAGTGGAGGTTCCGCCAACAATGCTCCCGCGTAGATCAGCGGAACCGAGAACAGCGTATGTTCGATCTTGAGGTATTCGGCCCAGACCTTGAGGCGGTGTCGGACCGAGGTCTGCACGTTACTGGACGCGTCCCCAAACATGTTCCTCATAGTCGGTGGAGGAATTGAGCGATGTGGGCGGCAAGACTAGCAGGCCCATTCTGACCTGCGAACTTCACTGCGTTCGGACGGTTTCATCGGTTGACCAAAGTTGGAATGCAGTGTTACGCTCAAGTTGCGGGTTACGCAGCGGAACGTCGTTTCGTTTGTTCGTTATCCCCCGAACGGATTCCTCGCGAAGGGTGAAAAGAACTGTAATGAAGAAAAAGGTCAGGCGGTCGGCCAAGAAAGCCACACGCAGGAAAGTAGTGGCGCGCGTGGCATCGCGTAGCAGCGCCACCCGAAAGAAAGCCTCGCGAAAGAAGACTGCCGCACGCCGGACTACCTCCCGAGCGGCTGCGTCAAGCAAGGCCACTCGGAAGAAGGCGACACGTAAGCGGTTGGCGCGCAAGACGACAGCGCGCAAGGCAACGCGCAAGAAGGTGTCGCGCAAGAAGGTGTCGCGCAAGAAGGTCACGAGGAAGACAACCGCCCGGAAGAAGGCCACCCGGAAGAAGGCGACGCGGAAGAAGGTGACCCGTAAGAAGGCGTCCCGGAAGAAGGTGACCCGGAAGAAGGTGACCCGGAAGAAGGCGTCCCGCAAAAAGGCCACTCGGAAGAAAGCCACGCGGAAGAAGGCCACGCGCAAGAAGGCGACTCGGAAGAAGGCGACTCGGAAGAAGGCCACGCGCAAGAAGGCCACGCGCAAGAAGGCGACTCGGAAGAAGGCGACTCGGAAGAAAGCCACCCGGAAGAAGGCGTCCCGGAAGAAGGCGACGCGGAAGAAGGCGACGCGGAAGAAGGCCACCCGCAAGAAAGCCACCCGCAAGAAGGCGTCCCGGAAGAAGGCGACGCGGAAGAAGGCGTCCCGGAAGAAGGCCACGCGGAAGAAGGCCACGCGGAAGAAAGCCACCCGCAAGAAGGCGTCCCGGAAGAAGGCGACCCGGAAGAAGGCCACGCGGAAGAAAGCCACCCGGAAGAAGGCCACTCGCAAGAAGGCCACGCGCAAGAAGGCGACCCGGAAGAAGGCGACGCGGAAGAAGGCGACCCGGAAGAAGGCGACGCGGAAGAAGGCGACCCGGAAGAAAGCCACTCGGAAGAAGGCGACCCGGAAGAAGGCCACCCGGAAGAAGGCCACTCGCAAGAAGGCCACGCGGAAGAAGGCGACCCGGAAGAAGGCGACGCGGAAGAAGGCGACCCGGAAGAAGGCCACTCGGAAGAAGGCGACGCGGAAGAAGGCCACGCGGAAGAAGGCGACCCGGAAGAAGGCCACCCGCTCCGCGGCCGCGCCTCCCCAGCCGCCTGCGGCGACCTCGCCTTCCGCACCGGAACCGGCCGCGTCTTCCTAGCCTTTTCCCGACCGGACGGTTCGGCGGGCGGCGCTTCGCCCGCGGGACGCGGGCGTTCGTCCCCGGGTGGAATCGCAATCGGCGCCACGGGTCTCGGGGTCGTTTCGAGGGGCGTCCCTATGCTAAATTTCTCCGCCCGCTCAACGCGTTTCCCACAACTTCCACAGCTTCGGGGAGGAGAGTTCCGCCGTGCGTTTCCACTGTCCGCCATCCACCACGGGCGCCAGCCGCTGGCGTCGCAGCATCCTCGTAACCGGGCTCTGCCTGGCTCTCATGGCCAGCGCCTGCGGCGGGCCGGACATCGGTGTCAGCGGTGAGGAGATCAAGCTGGGCAGCTTTGCTCCGCTGACGGGCCCCTACGCGGCGCTCGGCAACGTGGGGCGCTCGATGGCCGCCTACTTCGAGTGGCTCAACGATCAGGGGGGCATCCACGGCCGCATGGTCCGTTTGAGCCTCAAGGACGACCAGGGGGACCCGGAGCAGACGCCCGCTCTCGTGGAGGAGTTGCTGCGGGAGGAGCAGGTCTTCGCGATGGTGGGCGGGATGAGCAGCGCCAACACCCTCGCGGTCAGGGAAGCGGTGGGGTTGCGGCTGGTGCCCTGGGTGAACCCCGGTTCCAGCGCGCGGGAATGGACAGACCCGCTCGACGCCTACATCTTCTCCATTCTGCCCACATCCGTTACCGCGGCGCAGGTCCTGGCCCGCTATGCGATGAGCGAACTCGGGGTGAGCCGGATCGCCTCGCTGGCGGAGGACACCCCTTTCGGGATCCAGGGGCAGGAGGGCTACCGGCTGGGCGTGCGGCGCTTTTACGAGCAGGTGGCGGCCGCGCTTCCGGACGGCGTGGAAGTGCGCTACGCGCGAATCTCGAGCCGTCCCCGGCGCCCGCGGACCGATGACCCCACCAGTGAGGGTTGGCACGAGTACCCGACTGGGGGCGAAGGGGTCCTGTGGCGGGTCCAGCGGGTTGATGGCGGCCGGTGGGGCCGGCCCGAGGCTGCTCCGGAAGACGTGGGGATGCGTCGCAGCCCGAAGGAGGGAGGCGGCATGGAAGCTGCCCTCGCCGAGTTCAAGGAAAAGCAGGCGGGGGCGATTGTCATCTGGGGCGTCGCCGAGTACGGAGCCGAGGTCGTGAAGGCGATCGCCGCCGATCCGGATTGGAACCCGATCCTGCTTGGCGGGTTCGCGATGGCCGATACGGCGATGATCGATCTCGCGGGCGAGGCGTTCGAGGGAGCGATCGTGGCCTCGACCACTCCGGACCTCTCGGTGGATTCGGACTCCACCCGCCTGGTGAAGCAGATTCTCGCCGACTACGCGCCCGAGGTGCCCTTCGGGGACTACGCCATGCTGGGAATGGCCTGGGCTCAACTGGCTCACGAGGGCATGGAACGGGCCGGAGAGGACCTCAGGCGAATCAACCTCATTCGCGCGCTCGAAACCCTCGACAACTGGCAGGGCCTGTTGGGTCATCCCGTGACGTTCTCCGATGAGAGTCACCTCGGATTCGACGCGGTGACGCTGAAGCGCGTCGAGAACGGCGAGTTCGTCGCCATCACCGGCTGGCTCTCGGAGTAGCCCGCACCCGCGTGCGCCGGTCAGCGTGGCTGACCGGCCATGCCGAGGACTGAGGTCCTAGTCGCCGGTCCCCGGAGATCCGGCGCCCGCCGTGCGTCCGAGATACGCCTGGCGCACCTCGGGATCGTCGAGCAGTTCCTCTCCGCTTCCCTGGCGGACGATCCTGCCGCCTTCGAGGACGTAGGCGCGTTCCGCGATCTCGAGCGCGCGCACCACGTTCTGCTCGACGAGCAGCACCGCCACCCCGTCCCTGCGGATCTCCTGGATGGTGTCGAACACCGTGTCCACCACCCGGGGCGAGAGCCCCAGTGACGGTTCATCCATGAGCAGGAGCTTTGGCGAGGCCATGAGCGCCCGGCCGATCGCGGCCATCTGGCGTTCTCCTCCGGAAAGCGTGCCCGCCAGTTGCCCGGCGCGCTCGGCGAGCCGCGGCAGGAGTTCGAAGACGGCGTCCAAACGCTTGGCCGGCGAGCCCTTTCGGCGGACGGCATAGGCGCCCAGCCGCAGATTCTCGGCCACAGTCATTTCGGGCCAGATCCGGCTCCCCTCGGGTACGTGCGCGATGCCGGCCTCGACGACCCGCGTCGAGGAGGCGCCCACGATGGAGCGTCCGTCGAACCGGATCTCACCCGATTCCGGTTTGGACAGGTCGCTGATCGCACGCAGCGTCGTTGTCTTGCCGGCGCCGTTCGCCCCGAGCAGCGCCACCACTTCCCGCCGGTCCACCTCGAAGGTGACCCCGCGGAGCGCCGGCACGCCACCGCGGCGGACCTTCAGGTCGCGAATCTCGAGGAGACTCATCGGCGCAACCTCCTAAGAACCCGCCGATCGGCCCAGATATGCCTCGATCACCGCGGGGTCCCGGGTGACCTCCGCAGGCGTCCCGATGGCGATGGTGGCGCCGTGGTCGAGCACGTGGACGCGGTGGGAGATGTCCATGACCGCCTCCATGACGTGCTCGACGTAGATGATGCCGATCCCGGCCGCGTGAACCTCCCGGAGGATTCCGACCGTTTCACGGACTTCGGTGGGATTGAGCCCGGCGGCGACCTCGTCGACCAGCAGGACCCGGGGTCGGGTTGCGAGCGCGCGGGCGAGGTCCAGCCGCTTCCGTTCGGCCAGATTCAGCGAATGGACCGGGGCGTTGCGGCGGGGCTCGAGCCGGGTCAGGGCGACGCAGCGGTCGGCCGTCTCGGAGGCGGTGGTCCCGGGAACCCGCCGTCCGAACTGGGCGCCCACGAGGACGCTCTCGGATACGGTCATGGCCAGGAAGGGGCGCGGAACCTGAAAGGTGCGGGCGAGCCCCAGCCGGCAGATCCGGTGGGAGGGGAGATGGTGGATTTCCCGCCCCTCCAGAAGGATCTTCCCCGCGTCGGGAGCGAACTGGCCGCTCAGGAGGTTGAAGAGAGTCGTCTTGCCGGCGCCGTTCGGGCCGATGAGACCGAGGATCTCCCCTTCCCGGAGCGTCAGATCGAGGCCGTGCACCGCGGTGAGGCCGCCGAAGCGCTTGACGACACCGCGCGCCTCGACCAGGGCCGATCCCCCGGCCGGCCCGCTCATCCAAACCTCCTTCGGATCAGCCTCACGAACTGGGCGAGGCGCGGCGCCGCCCCGCGCGGTTCCAGCAGGATGATGAAGATGAGCAGCGCCCCGAAGGCCGCGAGGTGGATGTCCGCGAGGCTGGCGAGCACGAACTGCTCGAGGAAGAGGTAGATCCCCGCGCCCAGAACCGGCCCCATCACGGTGCCGATCCCCCCCACCAGCACCATGAGCACGAGGCTGATCGAAAGATCGAAGCCGAACACCTTCTCCGGGACCACGTAGAGGGTGAACACCGCGTAGTAGCCGCCGGCGAGTCCGGTCAGTGCCGCGGTAACGGCGAAGACCGTGACCTGTTGCCGGGCGACGTTGACGCCGGAAGCGGCGGCGGCCTGCGCGTCCTCGCGCAGCGCGATCAGTCCGAGGCCCAGACGCGAACGCCGCACCGCGGCGCTGACGAGTACCGATGCCACCGCGAGGACCGCGCCGAGCGCGTAGAGCAGGACGGGCCCCAGGTCCTGCTCGAGCGGCAGGGTGAGGCCCGAAGCGCCGCCCGCCGCTTCGATGTGGTTCGCCACGATCCGCGTCGCTTCCGCCACCCCGATCGTGGCGATGGCGAAATAGGGTCCGCGAAGCCGGAGGCAGGGCCATCCCCAGGCCACGCCGTAGAGGGCCGCGAGAAGCGCGGCCGCCGGCATTGTGAGAAAGGGATGGAAGCCGGCCAGCCACAGCATGGAGGTGGCATAGGCGCCCACTCCGAAAAGGGACGCGTTGCCGAACGAGATCTGCCCGGCGAAGCCTCCCACCAGGTTCCAGGCGCTGGCCAGCAGGACGTTCATGAACAGGAGCTGGGCGAGCCGCGAGCTGTAGGGATTGGCGAGCAGCAGTGGAGCGATCAGCGCCAGTCCGCCGAGCGCCCCGACCCCGAGGAAGAGGTGGCGCCGGGTGAAGGACGACATCAGTCCGAATCGGCCCGCCGCATCACGAGCGCCGCGGTCAGGACCAGGAAACTCACGACGTCCCGGTAGCCCGTGTGGATGTAGAACGCGGTCAGGTCTTCGGCGATGCCGAGCCCGATGCCGGCGACGAGGATTCCGCCGATGTTGGTGAGCCCGCCCAGGACGACGACGCAGAAGCTCTTGAGGAGGAAACGGGCGCCGAACTCGGGAGTGACCGAGTAGAACAGCGACATCAGGCTTCCCGCGGACATCGCCAGCGCGGAACCGATTCCGAAGGCGACCGCCCACACCCGGTTCACCGGCACTCCGGAAAGGGCGGCGGCTTCGCGGTCCTGAGCCACGGCGCGGAGCGCGAGACCCGACCAGGTCCGCTTCAGCATGAGGGCCAGCACCACGAAGCCGAGCAGCGAGAAGGCGGACACGATCAGCCGCGGGATGCTCAGCGTCAGCGGTCCGACCGCCAGCGACTCGAGCGAGTAGGACGTCAGGAGCGACCGGTCGGCCCCGCCGAAAATGAGATACAGCGCGTTCCGGACGATCAGCCACACCCCGAACAGCAGGAGCAGGGTGGTGACCGGCGGGCTGTCCCGGAGACGGAACACCAGGGTCCGCTCCACGGTGGCTCCCAGCGCGAAGCCGAGGGGAACGGTGATCAGGATGGAAACGAGCGGGTCCATTCCGAACGTCGTGTTGAGCCACCAGGTGACATACACGCCAAGGGTCAGGAAGGCCCCGTGGGCAAGGTTCACGACCCGCAGGACGCCGTAGATCAGGCCGAGCCCGTACGCCATGTAGGCGTACACCGTGCCCACCAGGATCCCGGACGCCAGGACGGAGAGCAGGTCAACCACGGTGCGGGTTCGTCAGTCGGCGTCCCTGGTGCCATCGACGCCCCGCTCCGACCGGCGCCGGGTGGCCGTCTCAGCTTCCCAGGTAGGCGGGTCCCTCCGCCGCATCCGGCGGGAAGACGATGCGGACTCCTCCCTCCGGCTGGTTCTGCACGATGACGCAGCGGTTCTCGATCTGGAGGCGGCTCTCTTCGGGGAAATAGAGCCGGCCCCCCGGAAGCAGGGAGTCGTCCAACTCGAGGTTCTTGAGGGCGTCCCGGATCGCCTCCGGCTCCGTGGAGCCCGCGTTTCCGATGGCGGCGATCAGCGCCCGCGCCGCTTCGTAGGCGACCGCCGGGTAGTACTCGGTTACCGGTCCCCCGAACTGCGCCTCGTACCGTTCGACGAAGTGCCGTGACCGCTCGTAGGGCAGCGCCCGGGTCCACCACTGCGCCGAAACCAGGTGGGAAACCGCCTCGCCAAGGCCCTCGCGAACCGAGCGCTCCGGGCCGCGCGCTCCGTAGCTCACGGCGATGTGCCCGAGTCCCTGCTCCACGTAGGCGCGGTGCTGCAGCAGGAAGTCGGGTTCGTGGGCGTCCGACAGAAACACGTCCGCTTCGACCGAACGCACCTTCACGATCAGCGACGTGTGGTCGCTCGAGAGGTGTTCGAAGGACTCGTCGAGGACGAGTTCGAACCGGTCCGCCTGTCCCTCGATGACATCGTGGACGCCGGTCCGGTATTCGCGGCCGTGGTCCGTGTTCTGCCACACCATCGCAACCCGGAGCGGTCTGGGAAGACGATCCTGGTCCTGTTCCCACATCAGCCACTCGAGCGTCGTGCTCGCGAGCGACTCCACCGGGCTGAGCGCCCCGAAGACCCACTGGTTTCCTTCGCGGAAGATCGATTTCGACGCGCCGCCGGCATTCATGAAGGGGATTCCGCGGCGCATCGGCACGATGACCTGCGCCTGGACCAGCGGAGTGGAATACCCCGACAGGAGGGCGACGGCGCCGTCGACGGCGATCAGCCGCTCCAGGAGGCTCGGAGAGATGGAGGCGTCGCTCTTGTCGTCGTAAACGCGCAGCTCGATCGGCCGCCGGACCCCGTCGATCTCCACACCGCCCGCCGCGTTCGCTTCCTCGACGGCGAGCTGGTAGCCGTCCCGGAAGAACCCGCCGACGTTCGCGTGTTTGCCGCTCAGGGGGAGTGCGGCTCCGATTCGGATGGTGTCGTCACCGCCGCCCGAGCAGGCCGGGAGCAGAGCCACGCCCAGCAGAAGCCCGAGAACGGGAAACCATCGGATGCGGGAGTCGGGAGACATGGCGGGAAGCCGGGTGAGGGAACCGGAAATCCTACCAATACCGGCCTCGTCCGGCGCACTGACTTGTCGCTTCGTTCCGGCCGTCCCCCCGCACCCGACTCTACAATCGCCGCTCCTCATGCCCAGCCGCGAGAAGCAACACCGCGAGGCCGGGATTCCGGCGATGGAAGTCCTGCGGATCCGCGACATCCGGCTGCACGAGGAGGTGGATCTCGCCCGGGTGGCGGCGCTGATCGAGCGGCTGGGTTCCGACGGGATCCTGCGGAACCCTCCCATCGTCGCTCGCCTCGAGGACGGCCGCCGGCTGCTGCTCGACGGAGCGAACCGGATCGAGGCCCTGCGGCGCATGGGGATGCAGCATGCCCTCGTGCAGACCGAGACCTTCGGGGATGAAGCCCTGGGTCTGACGCACTGGAACCATGTGATCCGCGGCCGGGAGGCGGCGTTGATCCTCGAGGATCCGCCGACGGCCGCGTGGTTCCAGCGCCCGGGCGAGGCGGCCGGCCCGGAGGGACAGCCCCTTTGCCGCATCTGGTCACCCGCCGGGGAGGTGACGGTGCTCTGGAGCCATCCGGGTCCCCGGGAGCGGGCGGCGGCGCTCCGCGAGCTCTGCACGCGCTACACGCATCCGCGCGCGCGGCTCGCCCGCATCGCGCATCGCGACCTCGACGAGGTCCGGTCCGCCTACCCGGAGTTCGGCGGCCTGCTGGAGTATTCCGACATTTCGAAGGAGCAGGTGCTCGCCACGACCGAGGCGGGCGCGCGGCTGCCGTCGGGGATCACCCGGTTCCTGGTCCCCCGGCGGGTCCTGGGTTTCAATCTTCCGCTGTCGTTCCTGGAGACGAACCTTCCGCTGGACGAGAAGCGCCGCCGCCTCGAGGATCTGGTGGCCGGCCGCTTCGAGACCGGCCGCGTCCGCTACTACGCGGAGCCGGCGTTCGTTTTCGACGACTAGCGGTTTCGAGGGGGGTGAGACCGCCCCCGTGCGGCGTGCCGGAGGCCGAGGTGAGCGCCGCGGCTTGGGTTACGATTTTTCGAGCACACGCCGCCGGAAGCACCAGGAGTAATCGCTCGTTGTCGGGACACAGCAAATGGCACTCGATCCGCCACAAGAAGGCCATCGTGGATGCGAAGCGCGGCAAGGCGTTCACCCGGCTGCTCAAGGAGGTCACCATGGCCGCCCGCATCGGCGGCGGCGACCAGCAGTTCAACCCGCGGTTGCGGCTGGCGGTCGAGAAGGCGAAGGCCGGGAACGTTCCCCGCGACAACATTGACCGCGCCGTCAAGAAGGGCACCGGGGACCTCCCCGGCTTCCGGCTGGAAGACGCCAGCTACGAGGGCTATGCGGCGGGCGGGGTCGCCGTCTTCGTCCAGGCGGCGACCGACAACCGGAACCGCACCGTCAGCGATGTCCGTCACCTGTTCTCCAAGTACGGCGGGAACCTGGGCGAGAGCGGCTCCGTCAACTGGATGTTCGAAAAGGCCGGCCAGTTCCTCGTGCCCAAGGACCAGGCCTCCGAAGACGACCTGATCGACCTCGTCCTCTCGAGCGGCGGCAGCGACGTGCTCGAGGACGGCGGGCACTGGGACCTGCGCTGCCCGCCCGAGGCGTTCGGGGCCGTCAGGGACGCCCTCGGGTCGAGCGGGATCCACTGTGACAGCGAGGAGATCGCCATGCTCGCGACCCAGCACGTGCGGGTCGCCGGCGGCGAAGCCCAGCGGGTCCTCAAGCTCATGGAGGCGCTGGAAGATCACGAGGACGTGACCGGCGTGTGGGCGAACTTCGACATGGACGACGAAGAACTGGACGCCGCGGCGTCCTGACCGAGCAGCCTCCTTTGGATCCCTCGAAGGCCGCCGGTGATTCCGGGACCCGGCCCGGGATTCGCGTCGTCGGGCTCGATCCCGGTTCCCGGATCGCCGGCTGGGGCGCGGTGGACGAGACGGAGGGCCGATTGCGCGTCGTGGACTTCGGGGTCGTCCGTTGCCCGCCCCGCGACCCGCTCGTGTTGCGCCTCCAGCGGCTTCATCGGGAGATCGGCGAGGTCATCAAGCGGCTCCATCCCGACGAGGTCGCGGTGGAAGCGGTGTTCAGCGCGGCGAGCGCCGGGGCGGCCCTCACGCTCGGGCACGCGCGCGGCGCGGTGCTGGTAGCGGCGGCGGACCTTCCCGTCGCCGAGTACAGCCCGCGCAGCGTCAAGCAGGCGCTGACCGGCTACGGGGCGGCCGGCAAGGGCGCGGTCGCCGTTATGGTGGCGAGACGCCTCGGGATGGCCGAGCCGCCGGACGCGGAGGACGCGGCGGACGCGCTCGCCGTCGCGATCTGCCATCTCGACGCCCGGCGAGCCGAGGCCCGCCTGACCCGCGCCGTGCAGGGGCGCCCGCGGTGATCGAGCGCCTCGCCGGCCGGCTCCTGGACACGGGGGATGGAGATGTACTGATCGACGTGGGCGGCATCGGCTTCCGGCTCCAGGTGTCCTCCGGCACCGCGTCGCGGCTTCCGGCGCCCGGGGAGGAGGTCCGCCTCACGGTGCGCATGCTGCTGCACCGCGAGGAAACCGTGCAGCTCTACGGTTTCGGCAGCCGGGAGGAGGCGCTCCTCTTCGATCAGCTCCGGGGGGTCAACGGCGTCGGCCCCTCGGTGGCGCTGAATCTCCTGTCGCTCTCCGTTCCCCGGCTTCGCCAGGCGATCCGGGACAAGGAAGTGAAGTTTCTCCAGGGGGCGCCCGGAGTCGGTGCGAAGCTGGCGCGCCGCCTCATCACGGAACTCGCGGAAGCGCTTCCCGACGACGAGAGCGACGCGCCGCCCCCGGCGCCGCGCGATCCGGTCCACGAACAATTGGTCACCGCCTTCGCGAACCTGCAGTTCACCGACCGGCGCCGCATCGAGGAAGTCGTGCAGTCCGTCCGCGCCGAGCAGCCCGACGCCGAACTCCAGGAACTCTTCAAGGCGGCTCTCCATCGCCTCTCTTCCCGAGGATCCGCATGACCACCCCTTCTCCCTCGCCCGCCGACGCCAACGAGTTCTGGGGCCGGGCCAACGAGCGGCTGACCGAGGCGTCCGGCCTGCTCACGCGGGTCCGCCGCATCTCGACGGCGCGGCTGGCGGTGGTCGTGGTGGCGCTTGCCCTGGCGCTCGGCGCCGGCGACGTCGGATTCTGGTCCCCGTGGTGGGTCCTCGTCCCGGGCGCCCTGTTCGTCTGGCTGGCGTTCGTGCACGAACGTCTCCTGAACCGGGCGCGCGGCGTCCACCACGTTGCCCAGCTCTACCACCGGGCCGCGGTCCGGGTCGATCGGGACACGGAGGGAGAGCCGGGCAGCCCCGGCACCCCGGCGGCCGCGATCCGGCGTGGGGGGACTCCCGCCCAGCGCAACACGGCGGACGAGGACCATCGTCTCGCGGACCGGCGCCACCGGGTGTCGGAACTCGGGGAGAGTCATCTCGGCGACCATCTGGATCTCTTCGGATCGGGTGGGCTCTTCGAGCGGCTGGCGGACTGGCGGACCGACACCGGCGGCGAAACGCTCGCCGGGTGGCTGCTCCGGTCCGCGGCGCCGGAGGAGGTCACCGGCCGGCAGCTTGCCATTCGGGAACTCGGGGCCCGGATCGAAATCCAGGAGACGCTCGCGGCGACGGGCGCGCTGGAGCCCTGGCCGAGCACCCGATCGTCGGTGGTGCTCGATTGGCTGGCGTCGGATGGCGGGACCGGCGACGGGCAGGAGGACCCCGCCGCCGCACCTGCGGGCCGAAAGCCCGAAGTGCTGCCCGCCGTCCTGGCCGTCCTGCTGAGCGCGACCATGCTGGGGGGGCTCCTGCGGTGGATCACCGCGGGGGAGGCGTCCTTCTTTCTCGCCTCGGTGTCCCTTTCGGCGGCCTGGGGCCTCTGGCTCCGGTCCCAGGTACGGGAACAGGAAACCGTCCTGCGGCTGATGGAATCGGAGATCGCCGGCATCCGGCAGATCGCGCTCTCCGTCACCTCCGCGGGATTCGAGTCGCCGCTGCTGCGGGGCCTGGCGGAGCGCCTCGCGCGCGCCGAGGCGGCGCTCGGGAAGCTGGAACGGCTGCAGGTCCGCCTCGCCGCGCGGCGGAATCTGCTCTTTGCGCCGGTCGCCGCCATGCTGTTCTGGGGCACGCACCACCGGTGGGCCATCGAGCGCTGGCGCCGCCGTCACCAGCAGGAGGCGCGGGGATGGGTCCGGGCCGCCGGGGAGTTCGACGCGCTCCTGGCGCTCGCGCAGTACTGCATCGAGCGCCCCGGACACGTCTTCCCCGAGTTCGACGACGTGCCGGGCTTCGAAGCCCGGGGCCTCGGCCATCCGCTCATCCCGGAAGCGCGCCTGCAACGGAACGACGTTCGCCTCGGCCGCGGGGACGCGGACATGCTGATCGTCACCGGCTCCAACATGTCGGGGAAGAGCACCCTGCTGCGGACGATCGGCGTGAATGTCGTCCTGGCCCGGATGGGTGCGCCGACCGCCGCGACGACCTTCCGGCTCGGGCCGCTCGCCCTCGGCGCCTCGATCGCCGTTCACGATTCGCTCCAGGACGGCGTTTCCCGGTTCCTGGCGGAACTGCTGGCGCTCAAGGCGGTGCTGAACACCGGCTCGAAGGAGGAGCCGCTGCTCTTCCTGCTGGACGAGGTCCTGCAGGGGACCAACTCGGACGACCGCCGCGCCGCGGTCGCCGCGCTCCTGCGTGAGCTGGGCCGGCGATCCGCCGTCGGCGTGATGACGACGCACGACCTTTCGCTCACGGAGCTGGCTCACGAACTGCCGGGCCGCGTGCGCAACATGCACTTCACCGAGCGGGTGGTGGACGGCGCCATGGAGTTCGACTATCAGCTTCGCGAAGGAGTCCTCGCCCGCGGCAACGCGCTCGATCTCATGCGGATCCTCGACCTGCCGGCGCCCGAAGGGGACCGGGCCGACTTCACTTCGCTTCCCGCCCCCGGACCCGGACGGGAGAACTGACGGGAGCGCTGCATGGCTGCGCCGCAAGGTTCCCCCGGCCGCCGGGACGAGGAGTTCCACCAGACCCTCCGCCCCCGGGACTTCGGGGAGTACGTCGGCCAGACCGCGGTCCTCGAACAACTCGAGATCAGCGTCGGCGCGGCGCGGGCCCGGGGAGAGGCTCTCGATCACGTGCTCCTCCACGGACCGCCCGGCCTCGGCAAGACCTCGCTCGCCGCGGTGCTCGCCCGGGAACTCGAATGCCACATGCACACCTCCGCGGGGCCGCTCGTGCCGCGCACCGGCGACATGGTGGCGCTGCTGAACGCGCTGGGCCGCAACGAGATCCTGTTCATCGACGAGATCCACCGCCTCGCGCCCGCCGTCGCGGAAGTCCTCTATCCGGCCATGGAGGACCACTACGTGGACATCATGGTCGGCGAGAAACTCGGCGCCCACAGTCTCCGCATCGACCTGCCGCCGTTCACGCTGGTGGGGGCGACGACCCGCGCCGATCTGCTGACCGGCCCGCTGCGGGACCGGTTCCCGCTCGTCCACCAGCTCGAGTTCTATTCCGTCGCGGAGGTGGAGCGGGTCCTGGCGCGCGCCGCGCGGGTGCTGGGCGTGCATCTCGAGCCGGATGCGGGAGAGGAGATCGCCGCGCGGGCCCGGGGGACGCCGCGGGTCGCCAACAACCTGCTGCGGCGGGTGCGCGACTACGCCGAGGTGCGCGGCGACGGAACGATCCGCCGGGAGACGGCGCTCGCGCTGCTGGAGATCGCCCGGGTCGACGAACAGGGGCTCGACCGTTTCGACCGCAAGATCCTCGAGAGCCTGCTCGACAACTTCTCCGGCGGGCCGGTGGGGGTGGCCAACCTCGCCGCCACCCTCGGGATGGACAACCGCACGCTCGAGGAGGTCCACGAGCCGTATCTCATCTACCGCGGCTTCCTGCGGCGGACGGCGAAGGGACGCATGATCACCGACCGGGGCGCCAGGCACCTGGGGCGGGCGGCCTCGGGGACGCTGTTTCCGGAGACACCGAGCGCCCAAACCTGACCCCGGCAGCGAATACGGCCGATCGAAGTTTGCGGACTTCCGATTTCGCCTACGAACTGCCGGCGGAACTCATCGCGCAGGCGCCGCCGGCGGCGCGGAGCGATGCCCGCCTGCTCCATCTCGACGCCGGCGGCCGGACGGCGCACCTGGGTTTTCCCGACCTCCCGGCGCTGCTGCGGCCGGATGATCTGCTGGTCCGCAACGTCACCCGGGTGATTCCCGCCCGCGTGCCGGCCCGGAAGGAGGCGGGCGGCGGGCGCGTCGAGGTGTTCATCCTCCCGGAGGGCGAGGAACCGGGAGGGCTTTTCCGGGCGCTCACCCGGCCGGCGCTGCGACCGGGCGTCCGCCTGCTCGCCGGCGAGGGAGACCCGGTCCGTCTGGAGGTGGGCACGGACCTCGGCGGCGGGCAGCGCGAGATCCGGATCGTTGCCGGCGCCGCCGGGATCCTCGACCTTGCCGAGCAGGCGGGCCGGACGCCCCTGCCACCGTACATCCGTCGCGATCCCGAAGGTCCGGAAGGGCCGGACGGCATGGACCGGGAGCGGTATCAGACGGTCTACGCGCGATTCCCCGGCTCGGTGGCGGCGCCGACCGCCGGTCTCCACTTCGAACCCGAGACCTTCGGCCGGCTGCGCGCGAACGGCATCCGGATCGTGGACCTGGTCCTTCACGTCGGCTACGGGACCTTCGCCCCGGTGCGGGTCGAGGACCCACGCGACCACGAGCTCGCGGCCGAGAGGTTCTTCGTTCCCGACGCGACCCGGAGGGCGGTCCGCGCCCAACTGGCCGAGGGCCGCCGGGTGGTGGCGGTCGGGACGACCACCGTCCGGGTGCTGGAGACCCCCGGGGTTCTCGAGAGCGACGGCATCGCCGGATCGACCTCGCTGCTGATCCTCCCGGGCCACCGCTTCCGGGTGGTCTCCGCGATGCTGACCAACTTCCATCTCCCCGGGAGTTCGCTCCTCATGCTGGTCGCGGCCCTCGGCGGAACGGACGCGGTGCTCGCCGCCTACCGCGAGGCGGTACGGCGCCAGTACCGCTTCTACTCCTACGGCGACGCCATGTTCGTGGAGAAGGGCGCCCCGGCGGCGCCGTGATGGCACTGCCGGCCTGGAACGCCGGTCTCCAGACCGGCACCGCGGCGCTCCGCGCCGCGCACGTCGTAAAGCCCACCCGGCAAAGGCGGCTCCTACCTCGGCGTTGCGCTCGAGAGTGGAGGTGACGCAACGGCTTGGAACGCCGGCTTCAGCCGGCACAGCAGCGCGCAGCGCTGCGGGCGGTTCATCGCCACGGATGCTCAGGCGGCAGGGAGACGGGACCCGGCGGCCAGGGCTCCTACAATCCGCCACCCATGAAACGCCGAAGCGTCGGAAGCGGAGTCGGAGCGCCGGCCTCCGGCCGGCATCGTCCGCCGCAGGCGGGCGAAACACGGAAACCCCGACCCGCCGGATGGCAGTTCGGCCTGCCAACGGCGAGGCGCCACCCATGAAACGCCGACACGTCGGAAGCGGAGTCTCCTGGGAAACCGAATTCGGCTACTCCCGCGCCACCCGGATCGGCGACCGCATCCTGGTCTCCGGCACCACCGCAACCGGGCCGGACGGGCCGGTGGCGATCGGCGACCCGGCCGAACAGACGCGATACGCCATCGGGAAGGTCCGCACCGCGATCGAGTCCCTCGGCGGCACCCTCGACGACGTCGTCCGCACCCGGATCCACGTGAAGCCGGGGACCGACTGGGAGCCGGTGGCCAGGGTCCACGGCGAGTTCTTCGGGTCCGTCCGGCCCGCCTGCACGCTGACCTACGCGGATCTCATCGGGGAGGAGTACCTCGTCGAAATCGAGGTCGAAGCCGTCGTCGGCGCCGCCGCCCCGGAGGGCGCGTGAACGTCGCCGGGCCGTTCGCGCGCGCCCTGCTCCTGCTCGGGGCGGCGGCCGCGCCCGCCACCGCGCAGGGGCCGGTCCAGCGCGCGGCGGTCCCCGACGGATTCGAGGTGCCCGCGCAGGTGCTCGGGGACATCGACTTCCGGATGGTGGGACCGTCGCGGGGCGGACGGGTGACCACGGTCACCGGCATTCCCGACCAGCCGTACGTCTTCTACATGGGTTCGACCGGGGGCGGCGTCTGGAAGACCGAGAACGCCGGGGTCTCGTGGACGAACCTGTCGGACAGGGAGTTCGCCGTCGGCTCCATCGGCGCGGTCGCGGTCGCGCCCTCGGATCCGAACGTGGTCTACGTGGGCACGGGCTCCGCCTGCCCGCGCGGCAACATCTCCGTCGGCAACGGGGTCTATCGCAGCACCGACGCCGGGCGCTCCTGGACCCACGTGGGCCTCGAGGCCGCCGGCCTCATCGGCCGGATCGTCGTGGATCCGGACGATCCGGATCGGGCCTTCGTCGCGGTGCTCGGCCAGATCTTCGGCCGTTCGCCGGAGCGCGGGGTCTACCTGACGGAGGATGGAGGGCAGACCTGGACGGCGTCGCTCCAGATTTCCGACGCGACCGGCGCCGTGGAGCTCGCGATGAACCCGGCGAACCCGCGGGAGCTCTTCGCCGCGATGTGGCAGGCGGAGCGGAAACCCTGGACCCTCATCGACGGCGGCGCCGAGGGCGGTCTCTACCGGACCCGGGACGGGGGCGAGTCGTGGGAACGGCTCGGGGGCGGGCTGCCGGTAGCCTCCGAGGAACACCCCACTGGCCGCATCGGCGTGTCCATCGCCGCGTCGGACCCGCGCCGGGTGTACGCGCTCGTCACCGCCGCCGAGGAGCGGGGCGGGCTCTACCGGAGCGAGGATGGCGGAGACACCTGGACACGCGTGAACGGCGACCGCCGCCTGCGGGGCCGCGGCTGGTACTACAGCCACGTGGTCGCCGACCCGACCGATCCGGACACCGTCTACGTCCTGAACGCCCCCTTCCTGAAGTCGGTGGACGCCGGCAGGTCCTTCCGGACGGCGCCCGTCCCCCACGGCGACAACCACGACCTGTGGATCAACCCGAACGACTCCCGGATCATGGTGGAGGCGAACGACGGGGGAGCCGCCGTGACCCTCGACGGGGGCGAGAACTGGTCCTCCATCCACAACCAGCCCACCGCCGAGTTCTACCGGCTCACCGTGGACGACGAGTTCCCCCGGCGGCTCTACGGGGCGCAGCAGGACAACTCGACGATCAGCGTGCCGTCCTGGACCGACAGCGGCCTCTCGGCCGAGGCCCACTGGTGGGACGTCGCGGGCGGCGAGAGCGGGCACATCGCCGTGACCCCGGGCCGGCCCGAACTCACCTACGCGGGCAACTACATCGGCCAGATCGACCGGCAGGACCGCGACGAGGCCGGCGCGCGCAACGTGATCGTCTATCCCGAACTCGCTGACGGAACGGCCCCGCGCGACCTCCATTACCGGTTTCAGTGGAACGCCCCGATCGTCGTTTCCGGGCACGACCCGGAGGTCGTCTTCCACACCTCCAACTACGTCCATCGGACCACCGACGGCGGCCTCTCGTGGACGACCATCTCGCCCGACCTCACGGTGGGGGATCCGGAGAAGGGCGCCCTGCCGGGCAGTCCGGTGCAGCACGACCACACCGGCGTCGAGGTCTACGGAACGATCTTCGCCCTGGGCGAGTCGCCCCGCGCGTCCGGCGTCATCTGGGCCGGCACCGATGACGGCCTGGTCCATCTGACGCGGGACGGCGGTGCCTCCTGGACCGAGGTGACCCCGCCGGGCATGACGGCCGGCGGCACCGTGAACAGCCTGGACGTCTCGGCGCGCCACGACGGTGGGGTTCTCCTCGCCGTGCAGCGGTACCGCGAGAACGACTTCGAGCCCTACGTCTTCCGCACCACGGACTTCGGCGCGACGTGGACGCGTCTCGGCAGCGACGGGGGAATACCGCCGGGTCACCCCGCGCGGGTGGTCCGGGGGGACCCCCGGGCCGAGAACGTCCTCTATCTGGGGACCGAGTTCGGGCTCTTCCTGAGTCTGGACGGCGGCGAGCGCTTCGTTCCCTTCGGGGACCTTCCGGCCACCCCGATCACCGATCTGCAGGTGGCGGGCGACGAGCTGCTGGTGGCCACCCAGGGCCGGTCGTTCTGGGTGCTCGACGACCTCACGCCGGTGCGGGCGCTGGCGGGCCGTGCGTGGGACGCGCCGGTGCTCCTGCCGGCGGGAACGGCAGTGCGGCTGGCCACCGGCGGGAGCCGGCCGTTCCGCGGTCCGGGCGCGCCCGAGAACCGCCCGGCGGGGGCTCTCCTCCACTACTTCCTGCCCGGGGATCTTCAAGAGGGTGACGAGCTTCGCCTCACGGTCACGGACGCGACCGGTGAGGTGATCCGGGAGTTCGAGCGGAAGCCGGCGCCCGGCGCCGAACGCGAGGAGTCCGCGGAAGATCCGCCGAATCCCGACGCCGTGCTGGAAACGGAAGCCGGGCTCCAGCGGATCGCCTGGGACCTCAAGTACAAGCGTCCCGAACTCCTGAAGGGCGCAGTGATGTCCATCTCCTACACCGGCGGGGCGTTCGTGATGCCGGGGTCCTACGCCGCCTCGCTGTCCTTCCGGAAGGAGGGTGCGGAGGAAGTCCGGGGCGATCCCGTCCGGTTCGAGGTGCTGAAGGACCCGCGGACGGCCGTCACCGAGGACGATCTCCGCCAGCAGCACGACCTGGTGCGGCAGTCGCAGGCGCTGCTCGAACGGGTGCACGAGCGGATCGGCGCGCTCCGGGAAGCCCGCGACCAGTTGGAAGCGGTCGAGAAGCGGGCGCGGGAGGCGGATCGCTGGACCGACGAACTCGAGGAGGCGTCAGAGACCCTCCGGAAGGGCCTGACCGAGGTCGAGGACGAACTCATCCAGACCAAGAACGAGGCCGGTCAGGATCCCGTCAACTTCACGCCGCGGCTGGACAACCAGATCGCCTATCTCTACGGGCACATCGCGCAGAACTACGGCCGCCCCACCGGAGGCTCCTTCGAGCGTTTCCGGGACCTCGACGCGGAAGCGAAACCGATCCTCGAACGGCTCGCCACCCTCCTCGGCGACGGCGTCGCCGACCTGAACCGCGCGCTTCAGGAGGCCGGCGTCACCGGGGCCGTGCTGGTCGCTCCGACCCGCTGAAGCACGCTACGGCTTGGACCGCCGGCTTCAGCCGGCACCGCGCATCGGTTCCTGAGCAGGGGCGTCGGCTCGGAGCGCCGGCCTCCGGCCGGCATCGCGCGGGAGCGCGAAACCCGCGTCGATGGCGCTCTCCGCGAATCCATGCCGGTGCGCGAGCGTTTCCTGGGTGTTACACTGGCCTGCACATGCACACTTTAGATGTGCAACACAACGACATGTCCAGAATCCACCTCATCGTTACCGAGGCCCAGAAGGTCCGCTACCAGGGCCAGGCGGCCCGCGAGGGAAAGTCGCTCGGCGCCTGGCTGCGCGAAGCCGCGGAGGAGAGAATCAGCCGCCCGGCCGCAAGACGCTTCGGCACGCCGGAGGAGCTGCGCACGTATCTCGAGGGATGCTGGGAACGGGCGGCCGCTGGCGGTGGTCCGGACCGCGAACCCGATTGGGAAGAGACGAAGAAGCTCATCCTCGATTCGAAGATTCGCGGGCCCGAAGAGTTCGCGTGACCTTCATCGAGACGAACGTCTTCCTGTTCGCGGTCGGACGACCGCATCCCTTGAGGGAGGAAGCCCTTCGCGTGCTCGACCGGGGGATGCGGAGCAGTACGGAGTTCGTTACCTCGGCGGAGGTCCTTCAGGAGGTGCTCCACGTGTTTTCGCGGCGCCGACTCCTGGAGCGTTGCGACGACGCGTTCGGACTGGTCGAACGGGTGGTCTCGGATGTGTGGTCGCTGGAGCCGGAGGATGTCGCGCTTGCCCGGACATTGGCCGACCGCCACCCCGAGCTCGAAGCGCGCGATCTCGTCCATCTGGCCTGTTGCCTGCGACGGCAGGCGACCGATCTCGTCACCTTCGACCGCGGTCTCGCCGCCGCCTGGGCGCGGCGGTCGCGATCCCGGCCGTAGCGCCGGGCTACGCGGGAACCGGCTCGGCGGCCGGCGACTCCGGCCAGAGAGGACCCAAGCTGCGGGATTCCCGCCGCCCCTTCGGCGCCGAGGTCTGGTGCGGCGAGCTACCCCGAGACCCGCTCGGAGTCCTCGGCCTTCGGCCAGAGCCGCTCGAGGTGCAGGTCCTTCGCCGCCGCAACCGCCTGCGCAAGGTCGTAGTTCGCCTGCAACCGGTACCAGGCCCCGGCGCCGCCGCCGAACACCTTTTCGAGCCGAATGGCCATCGTCGGGGAGATCCCCACGCGGCAGTTCACTAACGCCGACAACTGTTTCCGGCTGACTCCGAGCTTTTTTGCGGCTTCAGCGACCGTCAACCCCAGCGGCTCGATGCAGTCATGCAGCACTGACAGGCCGGGGTGTGGCGGGTTCTCCCTGGTCATTGGGTCACTCGTCCGTCGGTCCCGGCAAGTCCTCCAGCAAGCCCTCCCGGTACGGGAACAGCGCCGGGGTGCCGCCGGTGTGGAGGAAGACCACCACGTCGGTGTCGCTGAATTGGCCGTTGCGCGCCATGTCGAACAGACCCGTCATGGCCTTCCCGGTATAGACCGGATCGAGGAGGATTCCCTCGGTCCGGGCGGTCAACGCGATCGTCTCCACGACGTCCTCGTTCAGGATGCCGTAGCCCTCGCCGACGTATTCGTCGTGGACCACCACGTCGGAGGGGCCGACTTCCAGGTCGAGCCCCATCGCCTCAACCGTCTCCTGCGCGATGGCGAGCACGTTCGCTTCGCTCGGGGCCTTGCTGCCGCCGGTACTGATCCCGATGATCCGCACGTCGGGCGCGAGCATCTTCGCCCCGACCACGAGCCCGGCCTGGGTGCTGCCGGAGCCCGAGGCGTGGACCACGTGGGTGATCGTCACGCCGGCGTCGCGCGCCTGGGCGACGAGCTCCCGGAAGCAGTTCGCGTAGGCGACCGAGCCGAGCGGCAGCACCATGTCCCCACCCGTGCGCGAGCCGCCCACGGACACCACGTAGGGATTCCGTCCCGCCTCGCGTTCCGTCGCGGCGATCTCGTCCACCATCGCCTCCCGGTCTTCGCCCGGCTCGATGATGCGCACGTCGGCGCCCAGGATCCGGTCGAGCAGCAGGTTGCCGTCGGCGGGCGCTACCGACTGGTCTTCCCGGCGCGCCAGGACGAGGATCGGGTCCATGCCCAGCCGCCGCGAGCCGGCGGCGGTCATCCGCGCCCAGTTGGACTGCACGCCCGCCCAGGTGATCACGCTGTCGCTGCCTTTCGCGACCGCGTCGGCGAGGATGAAGTCGAGCTTCCGCGCCTTGTTGCCGCCGAAGGCGAGCCCGGTCTGGTCGTCGCGCTTGACGAACAGGCGGGGGCCGCCGAGTTCCGCGGCGAGCGTGGGCATCTCCTCGAAGGGGGTCGGGAGGTGAGCGAGCGGGGCCTGTTCGAAACGGCCGACGGCCTCGTCGAAGATGGTCATGGGGTCGGTGGTGTCTCCTTCCAGGTCGCCGGCGCCGGGGCCGCCGCAGGCGGAAAGACTGGCGGCGAGGAGGCCCCCACCGGCGACCATCGAGATTGAGCGGAGTGCGTTCACGGGCAATCCTCCAGGGCCGGCGAGTTTATGTCCGGATGCTCGGCCGGTCGCGGCTTGGAGACTGAGGAGCGGGTACCGGCAGCGTCCACCGTCCGTGCTCGGCGAGCCGATGTCCGGTGGGCGTCCCGCCTCGGAGTTGGTGCGGGTGGCGGCTTCCAGAGGAACCCCGTCCCGAGCCTGTCGATGGTGCTGACCCAGATAAAATCACCCTATGACCGAGTTGCTGGAAAGAGCGATTGCGAAGCTCCAGAAGTTGCCCGGTGATCGTCAGGACGAGGCAGCACAGATGCTGCTGAGTCTGGTGGACGGGCCGCCAGCGGTCGAGCTCACCAGGGAACAGGCTCAAGAAGTCGCTCGCCGCCTCGATACGACGGCTCCTCGCTACTCCACGCACGAAGAGGTCGCCGCCTTCTTTGGGCACAAACTCATGCGATGAGGCTCCGATGGCGGTTATCCGCCATCAGTGACCTCGCCCACATCCGCGATTACATCGTGGCAGATAGCCCGTCGGGAGCGCGGGACGTCGTGGATCGCGTCCTTCGCTCGGTCGCACGTTTGCGCCTGTTCCCGCAGTCAGGTCGTGTTGGTCAGGTTCACGGTACGAGGGAACTTGTCGTTCCCGGGCTCCCGTACATCGTCGTATACACACACGATGACGAAGGCGTTGAGGTCGTGGCTGTGTTCCATGGCGCGCAGAAGCGTGGATGAGGTTCGAGCCGACGAGAAGCTGACCGCGACAGCAGGCCGAGCATGCGTCAATTCCGGAGCCGGCTGCCCAGAGCTTGGGGCGATGACAGAGCCGGCGGGCTCGAGCCTGGGGCGATATCGGGGTCGGTGGGCCCGAGCTTGGGGCGATATCAGGGCCGGCGGGCTCGAGCCTGGGGCGATATCGGAGTCGGCGGGCTCAAACATGAGGCGATAACGGAGTCGGCGGGCTCGAGCTTGGGGCGATAACGGGGTTGGCGAGTTCAAGCGGCGCGCCGTGAGGATGGGGGGCGTTACGACGTGCGCGGCGCGGCGCGCCGCGCGTGCCGGTCTGAAGACCGGCGGTCCCGGCCGGCGCGCCATGGGGAGGCGGTTCCGGGCCCCTCACTAGAATCACGCCGCGTCAGGAAGCACTGTTTGGCCCGGCTCAAGTCCCATATCTCGACGGACTCCGACGAGTTCCGGGCGAATGAGGCGCATAACCGCGCACTCTGCGAGGTGCTCCAGGAGCGGCTGGCCGAGGCCCGCCAGGGGGGCGGTGGCCGGGCGCGGACCCGCCACGCCGAGCAGGGCAAGCTCTTCGTGCGGGAGCGGATCGAACGGCTCGCCGATCCGGGTTCGCCGTTTCTGGAGATCGGACCGCTCGCCGCCCACGACTGCTACGAGGCTCCTACTCCAGCCGCCGGCCTGGTCACCGGGGTGGCCTCGGTTTCGGGACGACTCGTCATGGTGGTCGCGAACGACGCCACCGTGAAGGGCGGGACCTACTACCCGCTGACCGTCAAGAAGCATCTCCGCGCCCAAGAGATCGCGGCCCGCTGCGAGTTGCCCTGCGTGTACCTGGTGGACAGCGGAGGAGCGTTCCTGCCGCTCCAGGCCGAGGTCTTCCCCGACCGCGACCACTTCGGCCGGATCTTCCGCAACCAGGCGGTCATGAGCGCCCGCGGCATCCCGCAGCTCGCGGCGGTGATGGGCATGTGCACGGCGGGGGGCGCCTACGTCCCCGCCATGAGCGACGAGGCCGTCATCGTCGAGGGCACCGGGACCATCTACCTGGGCGGCCCGCCGCTCGTGAAGGCCGCCACCGGCGAGGAGGTGAGTCCCGAGGAACTCGGTGGGGCCCGGGTCCACACCGAACGTTCCGGGGTGGCGGACCACCTCGCCGAGGACGACGCCGCAGCGATCCGGATCCTCCGGGAAGCCGTCGGACGGCTGCCCGCCGGCAACCGAAGCCCCATCCGCGACGCCGACCCCGAGCCGCCCGACTATCCGGAGGACGAGATCCTCGGCATCTGGCCGCGCGACCGCCGGGTCCGGGTGGACATCCGCGAGACGCTCGCCCGGTTCCTCGACGGAAGCCGCCTCGACGAGTTCAAGGCGCGCTACGGGACGACGCTCGTGACCGGCTTCGGCCGTATCGAGGGGATCACGGTGGGGATCGTGGCCAGCAACGGCGTCCTCTTCAGCGAGAGCGGGCTGAAGGGCGCGCACTTCGTCCAGCTCTGCGCCCGCGAGGGTCTGCCGCTGCTCTTCGTCCAGGACATCACCGGGTTCATGGTCGGGGCCCGCTACGAGCAGGGCGGGATCGCCAAGGACGGGGCCAAGATGGTGAACGCGGTGGCGACCGCGGAGGTGCCCAAGCTCACCCTGATCGCGGGCGGCAGCTTCGGCGCCGGCAACTACGCCATGTGCGGGCGGGCCTACGATCCGGCCTTCGCCTGGTCCTGGCCGGCGAGCCGCATCTCGGTGATGGGAGGGGAACAGGCCGCCTCCGTCCTGGTCCAGGTC
Organism: Acidobacteriota bacterium; assembly: GCA_022820545.1. Lineage (GTDB taxonomy): Bacteria > Acidobacteriota > Vicinamibacteria > Marinacidobacterales > Marinacidobacteraceae > Marinacidobacterium. Next base: position 71,068 of record JAJEFG010000002.1, read on the forward strand.
AAGCGCGATCAGCGCGAGCGCGCCGGCGAGGAGCTGAGCGGCGCCGAAGCCGACGAGATCGCGACACCCGTGCGGGAGAAGTACGAACGCGAGGGGAGCCCCTACTACGCGACCGCGCGCCTCTGGGACGACGGCATCGTGGACATGCGGAACACGCGCCGGACGCTCGCCCTGAGCCTGGCCGCCGCCGCGAACGCGCCCGTTCGGGACTCCGGCCACGGCATCTTCCGGATGTAGGGATCCGGGAACGAAAGGCGCCGGCGTGAAGCGAACCGTCCGGGTCGGAAACGCGGGCGGCTACTGGGGCGACGACCCGCGGGCGCTCGAGTCCCAGGTGCTGGGGCCGGAGCCGCCCGAGTTCGTGACCGCGGACTTCCTGGCCGAGATCACGATGAGCATCCTGCAAAAGCAGCGCGCCCGGGATCCCGAGGCCGGCTACGCCCGCGACTTCGTGAGCCAGGTCGCTCCGCTCCTCGGCGCCATCCGGGAACGCGGGATCACCGTCATCACGAACGCGGGCGGGGTGAATCCGGGAGGCTGCGCCCGCGCGGTGCTCCGCGCGGCGACGGAAGCCGGAGTCGAACTGACGGTGGCGGTGGTGGACGGCGATGACCTGTTGGGCCGGCTCGACGCGTTCCTCGACGACGGGATCCGGTTCGACAACCTGGAAACCGGCGATCCGTTCGGGCCCCGGCGGGCCGACGTCCTGTCGGCGAACGCCTACTTCGGCGCCGAGCCGATCGTCCGGGCGCTCGCCCATCAGCCGGACGTGGTCGTCACCGGGCGCGTCACGGACACCGGCATCACCCTCGCCCCTATCCGGCACGCCCACGGCTGGGACCCCGATGACTGGCAGCGGATCGCGGGCGGCATCGTGGCGGGACACCTGATCGAGTGCGGGGTGCAGGCCACCGGCGGGAACTTCACCGACTGGGAGCGGGTTCCCGGACTCGGCAACGAGGGCTTCCCGGTCGTCGAGGTCGAGGAGGACGGCGCCTTCGTGCTGACGAAGCAGCCCGGAACGGGCGGCCTGGTGTCCCCTGCGGTCGTCCGGGAACAACTGCTCTACGAGATGGGCGACCCGGAGCGCTACCTGTGCCCGGACGCGACCGTGGACTTCTCCGGTCTCACCGTGACGGCTGCGGGAGAGGGTCGGGTGCGGGTCCGGGGGGCGCGGGGAGGGCCGCCTCCCGGCGACCTCAAGGTGAGCGCGTCGGTCCGGGGCGGCTTCAGCACCCGCGGCAGCCTGGTGGTCGGGGGGCCGGATGTCCGGGCGAAGACGGCGGCCCTCGAAGCCGCTTTCCGGGATCGGCTGCGGACCGACTGCGAGGCCGCGGGTGTTCCTTTCCCCGCCGAGTTCCGCGTGGACCTCGCGGGCGCGGACGCCGCCCAGCGCGGGCTCGCCGACGCCGCGCGCCTCGATCCGTCCGAGGGACTCGTCCGCTTCGCCGCCTGGAGCCCGACCCGGGAGCCGCTGCACGTCTTCCGCAAGCTGCTCCCCAGTTTCATCCTCAGCGGTCCCGCCGGACTCGCGGTCACGGGAGGCGCCCCGGCGATCTCCGAGGTGGTCGGCTACTGGCCGGCGCTCGTTCCCCGGGACCGGGTCCCGGCGTCCGTCCGGGTGATCCGGGTCGCCGCGGGCGGGACCGAAACCGTGGTCGGCGAGGAAAAGGTGCGTTTCGAGGGGCCGACCGCTCCGGCGAACGCGCCGTCGGCGGCCGCCAAGCGCTCGCAGACCGGCGTCGCGGCATCGGGCCCCCTGATCGAGACACCCCTCGGCTCGGTGGCGCACGCCCGCAGCGGAGACAAGGGGGACGCGGCCAACATCGGGATCGTCGGCCGGAGCGCCGCCTGCTACGAGTGGCTCCGCGAGCAGTTGACCGCGGAGCTCGTCGGGGAGTGGGTGAGGGACGTGGCCCGGGGTCCGATC
>JAJEFG010000092.1 GCA_022820545.1 Acidobacteriota bacterium
CGCTTCATCCTCCACCTCGGGGAGGCCTCCGGGGGCACCCTGACGCTCTTCCAGATGGGCGGGTACGTCTCGTTCTGAGCCCTCCACGACCGGCCCTGAGGCGACTGCTTCGGCGCACGGACGCAGCCAACCGCGGAACGCGGGCTCGACGGCCTTCCCGCATGGGACTGATGTATGGGAGCGACCCCCGGGGAGGGTGTCCGGGATGTGTACATCCCAACCCTCCGCGATGCCCGCACTGGGCATCGAAACAGGGGGGTCGCTCCCGTCCACGTACGAGGAGCGAGGATCGGCACCCGCGCTCCGCTGGACGTGGCTCAACCGCAAGTCCGCTCTTGACTTGGACGACCGATACCGTGTCCATCCAAACGGCAATTTCGTGTCCGGCGACCCTTGGTATCAAATACACATGGCCCGTTCGGCACCGGGACGGCCGGACTCCCCTTCAGAACAGCCTCCGGCGGAGCCGTTTCGTCCGCCATGTGGCCACGCGGTTAAAGAGCCCCCGGCCGGTCTGCCGACGGGCGTGCTTCCGGAGTGCCGACAGCCGGACAAGTCCGCCCTGGATGGTGCCGCAAACCTCCTCGATCTCCCGGGCGTCCCCGTGACGGAGAACGTGCTCGATCCGGTCGATCTCGCGGCGGATCCCCGCGTCCAACTCGGATGGGCGCGGGTCTCTCGCCCAGTTGCCGAGCACCGTCCGGGCTCGGCGCGACGCCTCCCAGGTCCGCGTGACGGCCACGACTTCGATTCCGTGTCCGCGATCCCGGAGCATCGTCCAAAGGTCATGGTGCGCCGCGCCCCAGGCGCGTAGCGCAGTCGCGGTCTCGTAGCCGGGATCGACGTGGACGAAGATGGCGCGTTCGGCGTCCAGCGCGAGCGGCAACCCGAGGTGGAAGTAGCGCCGGATGTTCCCGGCCGCGCCCCGGTAGGTCCGCCGGGGCAGGACCCGGCGCTCGATCCCGAGCGCCTCGAACGCGGCGACCTTCTCGGCTTCGGTCGGCAGCCACGGCAGGCGGGGACGCTCAAGCACATGGTCGAGCGCGAGCAGCCGTCGCATCAGAACGTCCCGGGAGGTGATCCGCCGCCGCCGAAAGAACTCCCCGGCTCCGAGCGCCCGGTAGACCCTGCGGGCCTTTATCCGGCACACGCGGCCGATCCTGTGGATGCCGTCGGCCGGGGCCTCCTCGACGGCCAAGCCCTGCGCGACGAGGGCGCGGACGGCCCGCCGCACCTTCTCCGGGTGGCAACCCAGGAAACTCGTCCACTGCAAGCGGGTGAACACGCCGCCGTGGAGACATGCCAGGGCGATCCACTCGGCCCGGCGGCCCGTCCAGCCGAAGGTCTCCAGAGCCCTCTCGCGTCCCCCGAGATGGGCGATCAGCGCGGTCGCCCGTGGTTGAATGTTCGGCTGTGCATGCGACTCCCTTCCTCATCGCCGCGTGTCGCTTCCGGTTGGAATCGGGGAGCGCGCGCCGGGCCGCGTCAAGCCGCGCCCGCGAGTGGAGGTCCCAAGCAGTCCGGCGCAGTCCCGGATGCGGACAGGCCTCCGGCGGCCGCTCCTCGGCACTTTCGAGAAGCGAACGGCACGGGTGCCACGCACTGGTCAATCAGGCGTCGTCAAGCGAGATTCCGTTGCGCAGATCGTGCAGTCCATCGAATCGAGAGAGGAATCGAACGATGGCACGCACGAAACGAAGTCGGCGCTCTTACGGCGCTGGCGAATGGGGCCGGAACCGGGTCCGGGTGTTCCCGGATCCGAAGACCGGCATGTACCAGATCGAGTGGCGGGACAACGGGCGCAGGCTCACCCGGTCCCTAAAGCACCGCGACTGGTCGCGGGCGAAGAGGCAGGCGGACGAGTTCGCCGCCGGGTTCGGCGGCCCGGACCTGAACCGCGGGGCGGAAGCCGAGCCCGAGCCGCTCACACTGGGACGGCTTTTTGACATCTACACGGAAGAGGTGACGCCCACCAAAGGCGAGCATTCGCGGCGGCACGACCGGGCCGCAACCCGGATGTTCCTCGGGCTGTTCGGACGCGAGCGCGATCCCGCGACGCTGTCGCAACGGGATTGGGACCGGTTCATCCGGGAGCGGCGCGCGGGTAGGATCGGACCGAGCGGAAGGCCCGTCTCGGACCGGACCATCCAGTACAACCTGAAGTTCCTGATCGCGGTATTCAACTGGGCCGGGAAGTCGAGGGACGAACAGGGCCGCCTGCTGATCGAATCGAACCCGCTCAAGGGCTTCAGGACACCCACCGAGAAGAATCCGAAGCGGGTCGTCCTCACCGCACGCGAGTACCAGGCGCTTCTGAAGGTGTCCGGCCAAATGGACTGGCGGTTCCGCGTCGCGCTCGTGGTCGCGCACGAAACCGGGCACCGGATCGGTGCCATCCGCCAGCTTCGGTGGGGCGACATCGACTTCGACTGCGAAACGGTGCGCTGGCGTGCCGAACACGACAAGTCGGGCTACGAACACCGCACGCCGCTGACGCCCGAGGCGCTCGCCGCTCTGGCGGAGGCGCGAAGGATCAACCCGGGATCGGGTGACGCGCCGATCCTGCCCGCGCCGAGGAACCTCTCCGCCTGCATGAGTTGCGCGCTGACCCAGGGTTGGTGGAGGAGGGCCGAGAGGCTCGCGGGACTGGAGCCTAAGCCCGGAAGAGGCTGGCACTCGCTGAGGCGGAAGTTCGCCTCCGACCTCATGGATCAGCCGCTGAAGGTGCTTTGCCAACTCGGCGGCTGGAAGACGGCCAAGACGGTGCTCCGGTGCTATCAGCGAGCCGACGAAGGACAGCTTAGGAACGCGTTGGAAGCCCGCCGGAGGCGTTGAGGTCGAGGTTTACGACTTGGCGGGAGCCAAGCAGCGGGAATCCGGGCCGCAACTCTCGTAAGTTCAATCCCACAAACGGAGTCGCTGCTTGAATGCAAATGTCGGCCCGGCGCTGGACCCACCGGTCAGCCGGTCGCCGATGATGTGATCGGTCTTCCACGCCACTCCCATGGTGGGCGCGGTGATCGCATCGAGGTTGTGCTCGTCCATCAGCGCGTCGATCCCGTCCTCGCGGTTGCCGCGCTGGATGGTCCGGACGGCGTCCAGGTACACCTGATCGGTGAGCGGGCCGCGCGCTTCGGAAGCGATCAGCCGCTGCTGTCCGAAGTGGGGCATCTCGACATCGGCGTTGCGCTCGTTGAATTCGATGACTTCGGCCAGGGTCTTCACCGGCGCGTCCGGTCCCAGCGAGGCGAGGTAGGCGTTCAGGTTCGCCTTGAACTCGTACTCGAGCACCAGCAGCGGCTGCTCGTCGTTCCAGGCCGCGTCCGGCAGGTTGGCCGGATCCACGATCTCCGCACCCGCCTCGCGCATCGCCTGCACGGCGTCTTCGAACAGCGCCATCTCCTCGGGTGAGAACCCCCCGAAGCTGCGCGCCACGCCGATCCGCGCACCCTGCAGGCCACCGGCGTCGAGGAACCGGCTGTAGTCCGCGAGCGAGTTGCCCGCGCTGGCCGCCGTCGCCGGGTCGCGCGGGTCGACGCCGGTCACGGGGCCCAGCAGGACGGCCGCGTCGCGCACCGTGCGGCACATCGGCCCCGCCGTGTCCTGGGAATGCGAGATGGGGATGACGCCCGACCGGCTCCACAGCCCCACCGTCGGCTTGATCCCCACGATGCCGTTGATGGAGGACGGGCACATGATCGACCCGCCGGTCTCGGTCCCGATCGTGAGTGCCGACAGGTTGGCCGAGCCGGCCGTACCCGAGCCCGAGCTCGACCCGCACGGGTTGCGGTCGAGCGCGTACGGATTGCGGCACTGCCCTCCACGGGCGCTCCAGCCACTCGTCGCGCGCTCGCCGCGGAAGTACGCCCACTCGCTCATGTTGAGCTTGGCCAGGATGATCGCGCCCGCCTCGCGCAACCGCTGCGCGATGAACGAGTCCTGCGGCGGGATCGACCCCTCGAGGGCAAGCGACCCCGCCGTGGTGGTCATCCCGTCGTGCGTGTCGATGTTGTCCTTCAGCGCGACCGGGATGCCGTGCAGAGGCCCCCGCGGCCCGCTCGCCGCCCGCTCCGCGTCCAGTTGGTCCGCAATGTCCAGCGCCTCCGGATTGGTCTCAATGACCGACCGCAACTCCGGGCCCTGACCGTCCAGCGCATCGATCCGGTCCAGGTACAGCTGCGTGATCGACCGCGCGGTCCGCTCGCCCGACTCCATCGCGGCCTGGAGGTCGGCGACGGTCGCCTCGTCGAGTTCGAACGGCGGTACCTCGCCGGCCCCGCGCGCATCGCCATCCACTCCCGCGCCCTGCGGCGCGTCGGGGGCACACGCGGTGGCGCCAAGAGCGGCGGCCGCGCCCCCGGCGACTGAAGTTCCGATGAAGCGGCGTCGGTCGATCATGACGGAGTCTCCAGGGGCTAGGCCTGCGGAAGCGCGTCCACGTACTCGATCATCCGCTGCTGCTCGTCCTCGTTCGGCAGGCGTCCGAGGCCCGCGCCCAGGTTGTCGATCATGTGCTCGGCCCTGCTGGTGGCGGGGGTCACACAAGTCACCGCCGGGTGCGCCGCAGCGAACTTGATGAAGAACTGGGCCCAGCTGTGGGCGTCGAAGTCGCGCGCCCAATCCGGCACCTCGCGGTCGCCCACGCGCGACCACAGCCGGGTGCGGCCGAAGGGCACGTAGACGAGCACGCCGATCCCCAGCTCCTGCGCCAGGGGCAGGACCTCGTCGGCGGCATCGGTGTTGTCCACCGCGTAGTCCACGCCGATGAAGTCGAGGGGGTAGTCGCGCATGGCCTGCATCAGCCCCTGATACTGCGGACCCCGCGGCGTCAGCGTCGTGCCGATGTAGCGGATGCGCCCCTCGGCCTTCAGCTCCTCGATGATGGGCATCTGCGTGGGCATGTCCCCCAGGTTGTGCACCTGCATCAGCTCCATCTCGTCCACGCCGAAGAACTCGAAGGACCGCTCGATCTGGGCCCGCGCCGCCGCAGGATCGGCACCGGCGCCGCGCCGCGCAACGTTGACCTTGGTCGCCCAGAAGATGCGGTCCGTGATCCCCAGCTCCGTCGCGAGGCGTCCGGCAACCTCTTCCGACGACCCGTAACTGGGCGCCGTGTCGAAGACGGTGCCCCCATTGTCGACCAGCGCGCTCAACACCTCGGCCAGTGCGCTGGTGTCGTCGCCGCGTGCGACCCGCGAGAAGGTCGCGGAACTCCCCAGCCCCACGATCGGCAGCTGCTCGGTCGTACCCGGAATCGTCCGGGTCATCATCTCCTGGCGCTTCAGCGCGCGCAGGATCGGGGGGTTCAGGGTGAGGGCCGCGCCCGCGGCCGCAGAAGTGCGAAGCCAGTCTCGTCGTGTCAACATCTCAAGATTCCTCCTCACGGGTGATGCGCCGGACCCTCTCTTCCGGCAGGTTGTCAAGGTCGTCGGCGGTCAGGCGTCCCGCCAGTCCCAAGGACAACAGGGAGAACGTTTGTGTTGGCCCAGCATTCGCCATCAGGCGCGGATACTGTTGTGAGTGTTGACGTTATGGAATCCGCTGGCGCGATTCCCGCCAATCCGTTCCCGCCGGTTGGATTCAGGCCCGAGGCTGCGGCCTGCGGCGGCTTCGGATCGCCTGCCTGAGTTGCGCCTCGTCGGGCTGCTGGTAACAACGGAGCACGGTCTTGGCCGCCTTCCAGCCTCCGAGTTCGCAGAGCACCTTGAGCGGAAGGTCCATCAGGTCGGAAGCAAACTTCCGCCTGAGCGAGTGCCAGCCCCTTCCGCGCTTCGGTTCGAGTCCCGCGAGCCGCTCCGCCCGCTTCCACAAGAAACGGGCCTGCGGGAAGCCCATGCACTCCGAGGGATTGACGGTCGCGGGCAGCACCGGACCGTTGTCGCTCCCGGGGTTCATCCGCCGCGCCTCCTCCAAGACGGCGGCCGCCTCGTCGGTCAGCGGCGTCGTGTGTTCGTAGCCGGTCTTTTCATGCTCCGCCCGCCACCGCACCGTTTCGCCCTCAAGGTCGATGTCCGGCCACCTGAGGTTGCAAATCGCGCCGATCCGGTGTCCGGTTTCGTGCGCGAGCACGAGGGCGACGTGGAACCGCCAATCGACCTGCTCCGAGACCCCGAGAAGTGCTTGGTACTCCTCCTCCGTGAGAACGACCCGGTTGGGGTTCTTCTCGACGGGCTTCCTGAGACCCTTGAGCGGGTTCCTGTCGAGGAGCAGGCGGCCCTCTTCGTCCCTCGACCTCGCCGCCCAGTTGAGCACGGCCATCAGGAACGTCAGGTCGTGCTCGACGGTCCGGTCGGAAACCGGCTTTCCGCTGGGGCCGACCGTGCCCGCGCGGCGCTGCCGGATGAACCGGTCCCAGTCCCGCTGTGACAGGGTCTCGGGTCGTCGGTCCCTGCCGAAGAACTTGAGGAACATCGCCAACACGACCCCGTCGCGCCGCCGGGATGGCCGCCGCTTCGTGGGCGTCACCTCTTCGCCGTAGATTTCAAAAAGCCGTTCCAGAGTGAGCGGCTCGGCTTCCTTCTTGCCGCCCGGCGCGTCGATGAAGCCTGCGGCGAACTCGTCCGCCTGCTTCTTCGCCCTCACCCAGTCGCGGTGTCCGAGCGACCGGGTGAGCCTCCGCCCGTTCTCGCGCCACTCCACCTGGAACAGGCCGGTTTTCGGGTCTGGGAACACCCGGACCCTGTTCCGGCCCCACTCGCCGGCGCCATAGCTCCGGCGGCTTCGTTTCGTGCGTGCCATCGTTCGATTCCTCCTCGATTCGATGGACTGCACGATCTGCGCGAATGAAACTTCGCGCAGGGTTCGTCCGTCGTCCAGAGTCGGCGGTCCGGCCGGCTTTGGCGCGGGCGCCCCACGGGGGCGCTGGTTTCTGCGGTTTGTGGAGGAGCCAGATGTGTTTCCGTTGCACGGAAACTCTGGCCGGGGGGGTGCCCCCGGACCCCTGTACCGTTCTTGAACGCTTTGCTGTAGATCGAAAGGACGTTCAAGCAGCGAACGGCTACCAGGCCGGGAGCAACCAACCGGACCCAAGTGCCAATGAGCACCTTTTCGGGACTTGTGCCCCGGCCCG
>JAJEFG010000065.1 GCA_022820545.1 Acidobacteriota bacterium
AAACGCACGCCGCAGCCGAGTCCCATGGCGTTATCCCAACGGGAACGGCTGCGGGCCACCCGAAACGAGCCGGATGTAGGCCCCACCTTCCGGGGGAGGAGCGCCATCAGCGCGGGTTTCGCGCTCCCGCGCGATGCCGGCGGGCGGCGGGCGCTCCGAGGCGGCGCCACCACGGCTGCTGGCCAACCCCGCATGGTTGCATTTTCACAGCAACTGAGCCGGTGGCGTCATCGCGGCGTACACCGCGCTAGTACCCGAGCAGGTTCGGCAGGAAGAGGACCACGCCCGGCAGGAATGCGATGACGAGCGTGAGCGCCAGCATGAGCGCGAGGTAGGGCCAGAGCGGGCGGGCGACCTTCGCGGGCTCGACCCCGCCCACCGAACAGGCCACCAGCAGGCTCACCCCCACGGGCGGCAGGAAGACGGAGATGCCCTGGGTCGCCACGATCACCGCGCCGAAGTGGACGGGATCGATCCCGAGCTGGCGTGCGATGGGCAGCAGGATGGGCGTGAGCATGACGACCGCGGGCACGCCCTCGAGGATGGCGCCGAGCGGCAGGAACACCAGGATCGTGAGGATGAGGAAGCCGGCCGCGCCGCCGCCGAGCCCCACCACCGAGGACGCGAGCGCCTGGGGCACTTCCTCCACGGCGAGGACCCAGCCCAGGAGGCGGGCGGCGCCCACCACGAAGAGCACCATTCCCGAAACCACCGCGGTCTGGACGATCTTGTTCCACAGGTCCCGGCCCGAGAGCGACCGGTAGACGGGCCCGGCCAGCAGCAGCGCGTAGGCGACGGCGACCGCGGCAGCCTCCGTCGGTGTGAACAACCCGAAGCGGATGCCGCCCAGGATCACCACGATCATGAAGAGGGGAAGGACGGCGTCGGTCCCGGCGCGGCGGATGTCCGCGAAGGAGGCACGCTCGCCGGCCGGCCATCCCTGCCGCCGGGCCTGCCACCCGATCTGCGCCATGAGGCCCGCGGCGATCAGGAGCGCCGGCGCGATGGAGGCGACGAACAGGGCGCCGATCGAGACTCCGCCGATGACGCCGTAGATCACCATCACGATGGCCGGCGGAATCAGGATCCCCATCCCGCAGGCCGCCGAGACGATCGCGGTGGAGCGCTCCCGGCTGTACCCGTTCGCGGTGAGCTGGGGGACCATGATGCCCCCGATGGCGGCCGCGTCCGCGGATGTGGAGCCCGAGACGCCCGAGAAGAACATCTCGGCCAGGATGACCACCTGCCCGAGTCCTCCCGGGAGGTGTCCGACGAGGGAGCGCGCGAGCGTCACCAGCCGGCGGCTGATCCCGCCGACGTCCATCAGGAAGCCGGCCAGGATGAAGAGCGGCACGGCGAGCATCGGGAACGAGTCCATCCCGGCGACGATCTGCTGCGGGATGAGGACCAGCGGGAGGTCCGCCGCCACGATGGCGATGACGGCGGCGGTGGCGAGCGCGAAGCCGATGGGTACCGCCGCCGCCACCAGCGCGCCGAAGGCGCCGAGGAGGAGGCCGCCCATCAGTCGGTCTCCTCGCCGCCGCCGCTCCGCCCGGCGAGCAGGTGGATCGCCATCAACAGTCCGGACACCGGCGCCGCGGCATAGACGAGCGCGACGGGCAGGTTCAGCGCCGCGGAGCGCTCGCCAAGCGTGAGTTCCATCAGGGCGATTCCGGTCGCGATGAGGACGAGGGAGAACGCCAGCACGACCGCCCAGGCGAACCGCTCCACCGCCCGCCTCGGTCGCGGAGCCAGCTTCTTCGTCACCTGGTCGAACCCGAAGTGGGCCCGGCGCTCCACCGCCAGCGAGGCCCCGAGCAGCGACACCCAGATGAAGGCGAAGCGCGAGAGCTCCTCGCTCCAGGGGTTCGGGGTGGCGAAGAGATAGCGCATCAGGACCTGGAGGAGGACCACGACGCCGACGGTGATGACCAGGGCGCCCGCGGCGACGGTCTCGGCGGCTACGAGAATCCGGTTGACGCGTTTCATCGGCTGCGCGGTCCCGGGCCGGCCCGGGCCGCCGTTTCCGCCTCCGCCTCCAGCCGGGCGATCAGCGCCTCGCCGTCCGGCAGGCGGGCCGCCAGCTCGTCCCGGATTCGCGGCCGGACCGATGGCGCGAACGGCGCCAGGTCGGGGCGGGAGATCTCGACGCCGTTCGCGCGCATCTCCTCGAGGGCGTCCGCCTCCATCCGGCGGGCGACCTCGCTCTGGTAGGCGAGCGCGTCCGCCGCCGACCGGTCCACGAGCTCCCGGACGTCCGGGGGCAGCGACCGGTAGAACGGCTCGTTCACCAGCAGCGTGATCGGGTTGTAGGTGATGGAGGTGAAGCTGTAGAACTTCGCCACCTCGTAGAGCCGGCTGCTCACGAACCCGATGGCGTTCGCCTCGCCGCCGTCGATGACGCCCTGCTGGAGGGCCGAATAGACCTCGCCGTAGTTCATCGGGGTCGCCTGGACCCCCAGCGCCGAGTAGGCCGCGAGATAGGTCGCGTTCTGGAGGACCCGGAGCTTGAGGCCGGCGAGGTCCCCGGGCGCCTCGACGGGTCCGCGCCGGTTGTAGACGTGGCGGAACCCGTAGTCGAGGAACCCGAGCGAGCGGACCCCGGTGCGCTCGAGGAGGAGGTCCCGCCACCAGTCCCCGGCGGGGCCCTGCATCACCCGGAGCCCGTGGTCCCGGGTCTCGAAGAGGAACGGAAGGTCGAACACCTGGGTCTCGGGCACCCAGCCGGAGAGCACGGGGGTGCCCGTGATCGCGACCTGCACCGCCCCGGCCTGGATCTGCTCGAAGGCCACCCGCTCGCCGCCGAGCTGTCCCGACGGATAGATGACGACCCGGAAGCGTCCACCGGTGCGCTCGTCCATGAGGTCCCGGAAGCGTTCCGCCATGAGGTGGAACTCGGAGCTGGTCGAGAGCACGTGGGAGAAGCGGACGGTCCAGGCGGGCGGGTCCGGTTCGGGACCTCGGCAGGATGCCGCAAGCAGGGCCGCCAGCATCGACAGGCCCAGGGCCGGCCGCGCCGGCGATGACGCGGCCGCCGATGGACCGCGCCCGGGGCGCCCCGGTTCAGACTCGTTCGACGTCAATGGGGAGATTCGGCGCCGCCGCCATCCGGGCGTCTCCGGTCACGAGCGGCTGTCCGAGGACTTCCGCCAGCACGACATATGCCGCGTCGTATGCGGTCAGGTTATGGCGCCACCGCCAGATGCCGCCGAGCAGGAGCGCGTGCGCATGCCGGTCCATGTCCAGATCGGCCAGGTCCTGCAGGGCTTCGGCGCCGTGCCGGGCATCCAGCATCCCCGCCATCACCAGCTTGCGGAGCGCGTGTGCGACCTCGATGTCAATCAGGTGAGGGGCATGGACCGGCTCGCCTGCCTCGAGCCGTTCGGCGAGCCGGGCCCCGCCCGGGGTCCGCAGCAACAGCTCCAAGGCCGCGGACGCGTCGAGCACCATCAGCGCGAATTGCGGCCTTCCCGAATGATCTCGGCGAAGTCCACGTCCTGACCGAAAACGGGGCGGGCCCGAATGCGATCCAGCACTTCCTGCCGGCTCGGGCGCTCCAGGTGCGAGTTGATCATCCGCAGAAGGTAGGCCGACATCGTGAATCCCTCGGTCGCGGCCCGCGCCTTCAGGCGGCGATGGATCGCCGGCGGAACGTTCCGGATCTGGATGTTTCGATTCATGCGTACAGCATGACAACATGCGAGACGCATGTCCAACCTCTTGCCGCCCGGACGGTCGCGGCGCGGACTCAGGCGCCCCAGATCGTCTGGCCGGCGTCGATGAACAGGCTGGCGCCGGTTACGAGGCGCGCCTCGTCGTTCGACGCGAGGTACACCACGGCCGCCACCAGGTCGTCGGGGACGCCGATCTCGCCGAGCGGGATGCGGGCGAGCCGGCGCTTCCGGAAGTCCTCCCGCGCGATGTCGGCCCGGTTCATGTCGGTCTCGATCAGGCCCGGGGCGATGGCGTTCACGCGGATCCGGTGCGGCGCGAGCTCCAGCGCGAGCTGCTTGGTGAGCATCTCGACGCCGGCTTTCGACACGCAGTAGTGGGTGAGGTTCGGGGCGGCCACGGCCTGTCCGGCGGAGGACACGTTGACGATCGCGCCCGGCGTCCCGTCCTCGATCATGCGGCGCGCGGCCGCCTGGCCGACCAGGAAGTAGCCCTTCAGGTTGACGTCCAGGATGGTGTCCCACTCTTCCTCGCTGATCTCGAGCAGGGGCGTCCGCTTCAGGACCCCGGCGTTGTTCACCAGGATGTCGAGGCCGCCCAGGAAGCCGTGCGCGTCGGCGACGATGCGTTCCACGTCCGCCTGGGAGTCGGTGGAGCCCTGGACGGCGACCGCCCGCCGCCCCCGTGCCTCGATCTCGCGGACCGCGCCCTCGGCGTCGTCGCGGCTGCCGCGGTAACCCACCGCCACGTCCGCACCCTCGCGGGCGAGTCCGAGGGCGATGCCCCGGCCGATGCTGCGGGAGCCGCCGGTGACCAGGGCGCGCTTGCCTGCGAGACGCATGGGGATCGGGAACGCCGAACCGATAAGGTAGGGGGACGGACAGGGTTTTGCAATGCGGCGCGCGGTATGGATCGCCTGTTCGCTGGCGACCGTCGCGGTGAGGCCGGCGGCGTCCCAGGAAGAGGCCGGGCCGGCTTTTCCGTCCGACGACCCGGTGATCCGGGCGATCTGGGAGGAGGGCGTCGAGCGCTCCCAGGTGATGGAACTCGGCCAGGTCATGATGGACGTGATCGGGCCGCGCCTGACCGGCTCTCCCGGGATGGCCGCCGCCAACGACTGGGCGGTCGAGACGTTCGGGGAGTGGGGCATCGAGGCGTATCAGGAGCAGTACGGGACCTGGCGCGGATGGGAGCGGGGGATCAGCCACATCGATCTCGTCGCGCCGCGCGTGCGCACGCTGGAGGGCATGGCGGCCGCCTGGAGCCCGGCCACCGACGGGCCGGTCGAGGCGGGGGTGGTGATCCTTGCCGACGCGGACACGCCCGAGGCGTTCGAGGCGTGGCTCCCCGAAGCGCGCGGCAAGTTCGTGCTGGTCTCCCCGCCGGTGGCGAGCTGCCGCCCGCGGGACAACCTGGAGTGGTTCGGCCGGCCCGAGACGCTCGCCCGCATGGCCGAGGAGCAGGAGCGGCTGGTCGAGGACTGGGGTGACCGCTACGAGAGCGCGGGCATTGAAAGACGGAACCTGCCGGAAGCGCTGGACACCGCCGGCGCCGCCGGGATCATCCGGTCACAGTGGTCGGAGGGCTGGGGCGTCATCAAGGTCTTCGGGACCAATCTGGAGCGGACCCCGGTGCTGGACCTGAGCTGCGAGGCCTATGGGCTCGTCTTCCGGCTGGCGGAGAACGGCCAGGAGCCGGTGCTGCGGGTGGACGCGCGGGCCGAGTTCCTTGGCGAGGCGCCGGTCTCCACCGCCTTCGCGAAGATTCCGGGCACCGCGGAGCCGGAGGAGTTCGTGATCCTCGGAGGCCACTACGACTCCTGGGACGGCTCCTCCGGGGCGCTCGACAACGGCACCGGCGCGGTCGCCATCATGGAGGCGATGCGCATCCTGAAGGCGGCGGTCCCGAACCCCCGCCGCACCATCCTGGCGGCGCTCTGGAACGGCGAGGAGCAGGGCCTCAACGGCTCGCGCGCCTTCGTGGAGGACCATCCCGAGATCCTCGAACGCACCCATACGGTCTTCAACATCGATCACGGGACCGGGCCGGTCACCTTCATCCCGATGCAGGGGTTCGCCGGAGCGGGCGCGCGCTTCGGCGAGTGGCTCGCGCAGATCCCGAGCGAGCTGTCGGACCTGGTCACCCTGGAGATTCCGGGGATGCCCGAAGCCGGCGGGACCGACCACGCGTCCTTTCTGTGCGCGGGGGTGCCGGCGTTCAGCTTCCACGTGGGCGAGGGCCTCGACGACCCCGAGATCGCGAACCGCTGGGACACGAGCACCTATACCTGGCACACCAACCGGGACAGCTTCGACAAGATCGTCTTCGAGGACCTGCGCGACGACGCGCTGATGACCGCGCTGTTCGCCTACCTGGCGTCCGAGGATGCGGAGCCCATGCCCCGGGACCGGCGGGCCATGCCGGAGGGCGAAGCGTGGCCGGAGTGCCGCCCACCGGAGCGCAGCTCGGAGGAGGACGGCCGGTGAAGAAACTCGTCCTCGCCGGAGCGGTCGCGGCCGTGGCGGCGCTCGGCGCCGCCCAGCCGGCCAATCCGCTCCAGATCCAGGAGCACGTGCTCGACAACGGCTTCACCATCCTGCTCGCCGAGGACCACCGCCGGCCGCGGGTCGCCGCCAACCTGTGGGTGCGCGTCGGCTCGATGATCGAGCCGGTGGGGCAGCACGGGATCACCCACTTCCTCGAGCACGTCATCCACCAGGGGACGACCACCGTCGGCACCCGCGACCTTGCCGCCGAGCTGCCCATCCTCCAGGAGATCCACGACACCGAGCAGGAGCTCATCGCGCTCCGCAACCGCGAGCGCAACCGGCTCCGCGAGCGGGCCGTCTTCTACGACGAACTCGACTGGCCGATGACGCCCGAGATGGAGGCCCTCCGGCAGCGGCTCTACGAGCTCGAAGACCGGGATGACGAGTACCGGGACTTCTGGACCTCCTACAAGTGGTACATGCAGAGCGGCGGCTACGTCCGCCACACGGACCCGGTGCCGGCCAGCACCGAGCAGGACTACATGGAGATGAACATGGCGCTCCCGCCCGAGCACCTGGAACTTTTCTTCCGGCTCGAGGCGGACCGGCTGGTCAACGCGATCCAGCGGGGCTGGGAGTCGCAGCGCTTCACGGTGGTGGAGCAGATCCTCGGGGGCAAGAGCCGCCCGCAGACCCGCTTCAACGAGTCCATCGACGGCGTCACCGCCCAGATCCACCCGGTCTTCGTCCCCGACGGCGGGCACATCCGCGACTTCGGGAACTTCACCCGGGACGCGACGTACCGCATCTACGACGACTACTTCGTCCCCAACAACGCGACGCTGGTGCTGGTGGGCGACACGACCATGGAAGAGGTCCTGCCGCTGGCCGAGCGCTACTTCGGCGCGCTGCCCCGCGGGCCGGAGCCCCCGCTCGATCTGGACGTCGAAGCGGAGCCGGTGCCCGGCGGATCCATCCGGCTCGACTGGACGGAGCCGCTCTCGCCGCAGGTCCACCTGCGCTACCGCATCCCCGGCATGGGCCACCCCGACCGGCCCGTGTTCGACCTCATCGCCGCGCTGCTGGGCGGCCCGCACGGGATGGCCGGGCAAGCGCTGGCGGAGCGGAGGGTTGCCGCGTCGGCCGCGGCCGACTTCCGTGTCATCCACACCTACCGCTTCGGGTCGCCGGGGGCGGTCAACCTGGTGGCGCACGCGGAGAGCGACAGCGACCTCGCGGCGGTCGAGAGCGCGCTCCTCGACACGGTCGCCGATCTCCGCGAGGGGCGGATCGACGCCGGGGCTTTCGCGCGGGCGAAGAAGCGCCTCCGCGTCGAGTGGGCGGAGCTCCTCGAAAACACCCAGGAACTCGCCTTCCTGATCGGCCACCACCACACCATGAACCACTGGAGCGTGTTGCCCGAGCTGATCGCGGCGCGCGACGCGGCGACGCCGGAGGACGTGCAGCGGGTCGCGGCGGCCTACTTCGTACCCTCCAACCGGGTGATCGCGACGGCCCGCGCCGAGCCCCCCGCGGGCAGCGGCCCGAGCTGGCTCGACTTCGCGTGGTCGAAGCTGCGGGGGCAGGAGCAGTGAGCGGTGGGAGCGCCGGTCTTCAGACCGGCACGCGCGGCGGATTGGAACGCCGGTCTCCAGACCGGCACGCGCCGCGCTCCGCGCTGCGCACGTCACAACTCCACTCGGAACAGGTGGTTCCCGCCTCGGCGTGGAGCTCACCGGCAGAGGTGGCACTCACGGCCTGGAACGCCGACCTCCGGTCGGCACGCGCTGGCCGCAGGCCAGCGCATGGCGCGCCGCTGTTTGCCCTTGTCGTTCTGGCTGCCCTCACCCTCACCGCGTGCGACTCCGACAACACCCTCCCTGGCCGCTCCCGCCCGATCTTCGAGCACGACTGGCCAGCTCCGGGCGACGTCGTCGGCGGGCCTTCCACCTTTGTCCCGCCCGATCCCGCCGAGGCCCTCTTCGAGGCGTCGAGCGGCGTCCGGGCCTACATCGTGCCCGCCGCGGGTGACCCGTTGGTGCGCGTCACGGCGGCGCTGCCCCTCGGGCGGCTCCACGAGGCTGACGGAGAGGCCGGCGCTTCCGCGCTCCTGACCCATCTCCTCACGACGCGCGGTCCCGCGGGAGCGGGAGACCCGCTCTCGCTCCGCCTCGCGGAACTGGGCGCCTCGCTGAGCGCCGTTGAGACCCTCGACGCCACCCACCTCTCTCTGAACGTGCTGCCGGAGGACTGGCGCGCGGGGCTGGAACTGCTGGTCGAAATCACCCGCGATCCGGATCTGGACGCTCAGACGATCCGCAACTGCCGGGCGGGACCCGGCTACGACACGCCGATGGCCGGGATCGTCGGCGCCGGCTACCGCCCCAAGGTCGAGCTGGAGCGCCTGCTCGGCGGCTACCCGCTGGCCCCGCCGGAGCCGGGAACCTCGGTCTCGCTGGCCGCGGTGCGGGCGCTGGCGGCCCGGAGCCTGGCCGCTGACCGCGTGGTGTTCGGAATCGGGGGCGCGGTCTCCCGCGTCGAGGCGGAAGCGGCGCTGGAGTCGGCGACGGATGGTTGGGCCGCGGGCGGCGGGTCCGCGCCGGCGTCCGCCTTGGTCGAACCCGCCGAGCCGCCGAGCCGCTTCCACGCGGTGGACGTCCCCAGCCTCGAGGGCTGGATCGCGATCGGCCGCGTGGTCGGCGCGGTTCCGGACGCGGATCGGGCCCCATTGGCCGTCCTCAGGTTCATCCTGGCCGAGCGCCTCAACATCGCCGCGCGCGAGAGGCGCGGCCTCGCCAACCGAGACGACTTCGAGGTCCCGGCGACCGCGTCGGGGACCGGGCTGCTCCTCGTGCGCACGGGCGGGCGTCCGGAGGCGGTGGGGCCCCTCGTCCGCTACAGCCTGGAGGAGATCGCGCGCATGCACGATCCGGCGGAGCCGGTGACGGCGGCCGAGGTCACGCGGGCGCAGGGCTGGCTGCTCGGGGCCGTGTGGCAGCGCTCGCTCGAACTCGCGTCCGATGCGAGCCTGACCTTCGCGGTCGAAGAGGTGCGCCGGGGAGGCGCTGACCGGCTGATGGGCTGGCCCGAAGCCGTCCGGGCCGTGACGGCCGCGGACGTCAAACGCGTCGCCCGGGAGTACCTGGATCCGGCGGGCTTCACCACCGTGGTGGCGGGGCCGCTCGCGGAGATCCGGGCCGCGCGCCATCCGCGCTGGCCGGTGGCGCTCGACGATCTGGAGGCGGAGCTGTCGGGCGAGCAGTAGGAGCCGTACGCACCGTGAGCGCAGGTGGAGTTGCGCCGTGCGCGGCGCGGAGCGCCGCGGTGCCGGTCTGGAGACCGGCGTTCCAGGCCGCGCGCCACCCGCGCTGGCCGGTGTCGCTGGACGAGTTGGAGTCGGAGTCGGAGTAGATCCCGGTTCGCCGTCGCGGTGATTCCGCGCCGTGAGTGGGAACGTAAGGGGCTGGCGTCAGCGCCTCACGCTTCGTCTCCGGCCGGCATGCGGTACCCGACTCCGCGCTCCGTGAGGATGTAGGCCGGCTCGTTCGCGTCATCGTGCAGCTTGTAGCGGAGCTTCCTGACAAACGCGCGGACGAGTTTCGGGTTGCCGTAGCGCCGTCCATTCCAGACCTGGCGCGCAAGGGCGCTGTGCGTCACGACCCGACCGGCGTTCGCCGACAGCACCCGCAGCAGCTCGTACTCGGTGGCGGTCAGAGCTACCGGATTGCCGGCCAGGGTCACCCGCCGCAGGTCGTAGTCGATCTCCAGGTCTCCCAGCAGGAAGCGTCCGGGCTCCGCGTGCCGCCGGAGCGCTGCCCGGACCCTCGCCGTCAGCTCGATGCGCGAGAACGGTTTCACGATGTAGTCGGCGGCGCCGGACTCCAGAGCCCGGGCGATCGTTTCGTCCCGGCCGTACCCCGAGATGAAGATGACCGGCAGATCAGCCAGCGCGGGCACGCTCTCCATGAGCTTGATCCCGTCGGTGCCGGGCAGCATGAGGTCCAGGAGGACCAGTTGCGGTTTTTCCGCGCTGATGATGCTGGACAGGTCCCGGTGGTTTCCGGTGGCCAGCGTGGAATAGCCCGCGGTGGAGAGCGCATCGCGGACGGATCGCAGCGTCTGCGGGTCGTCGTCCACCACGAGGACACGCGGCTGTCGCGTCCTGCCCCCGACGCTCCCCCGCCGCGCCCGTACCGAGTCGGCCTCCGTCGCTTCGACGGCCCCGGTTCCCGCCATCGGGACCGTGAACGTAAACCGGGCGCCCCTTCCCGGGCCGGCGCTCTTTGCCCAGATCCGGCCGCCGTGCGCCTCGACCAGACCTCTGCAGATGGCGAGCCCCAAACCACTGCGGACACCCTGCGCTCCGTCGCGGGTGCCCGAGTGCTTCTGGAACAGGTGGGCCAGTTGCTCCGGCGGAATGCCGGCGCCCAGGTCGCAGACGGAGATCGCGACATGAAGGCCGTCCGGTTCCGCGCTGACGCGAATCGGCGACGCTTCGGGCGAGTGTCTGGCGGCGTTCGACAACAGGTTGTTCAGCACCTGCACAATGCGCTGCGGGTCGGCCATGACGCGAGGCAGTTCCGGCGGAATGTCAATCACCACCGTGTGCCTTCCGCCGCCGCTCATGTAGGTGTTCCGCGCCTGGTCCACCAGGGCCGCAATCTCGGAAGGCGCCGGCGAAACCGACAGCGTGCCTGCCTCGATGCGTCCCACATCGAGCAGGTCCTTGATGATTCCGGTGAGGTGATCGACCTGTTCGTCGATCAGGCGGAAGAACTGGAGCATTTCCGCCGCATCGAAACCCGCGGAGACGCCGAGCACCGTCGTGGTCGAACCCTTGATGGACGTCAGCGGACTCCGCAGCTCGTGACTCACCATCCCGAGAAACTCGGCGCGCATGCGCTCCAGCTCCTGCAGGGCCGCCAGGTCCTGCAACGTGACGACGACCGAAGCAATGGCGCCGTCATGGGCGGTGATCGGCGTTACGTTGCAGAGCAGCGTGACCTTGCGGCCGTCGGCAGTCGACAGGACGATCTCCTCCGCGCGCACCGTCCTTGCGCGAGCCAGCTCCGTGCTCAGGGGAAACCGGTCAAAGGCGATTTCCCTCCCATCGGCGAGCCGGCACGTCAGCAGCCGGGGCACGTCCTCCAGGGGACAGTCCGGCGAGCCCAACTGCTCCACGACCCGTTTCGCCTCGCGATTGAGCGAAAGCACCCCGCCGGTGTTCGCGTCGAAGACCACGACTCCCACCGGAGAGGTATCCACGACCGCCTCGAGGTCGGCGCGGGCCCGCTGTTCGTCCTGGTACGTTTGCGCGTTGGCGATCGCCGCCGCTGCCTGGGAGGCGAACAGGACGAGAATCTCCTCGTCCTCACTTGTGAACTCCTGTCCGCCTTCCTTTTCCGCGAGGAAGAAGTGGCCGACGTGCACGCCGCGGTGGCGCATCGGGGTGCCCTGCAACGTGTTGGACGGCAGCCTCTCCGGGGAAAAGCCCAGGGGACGCACGAAGGCGGGCACGTCCGCGATCCGGAAGGGTTCGGACAGACCGCGCAAATGCTCGAACAGGCGCGGCCCGTCAGGCCATTCCACCAGCCGCCGGCGCCCGTCGTCCGTCAAGCCGGACGTGACAAAGTCCCGAAGC
Source organism: Acidobacteriota bacterium (assembly GCA_022820545.1). Lineage (GTDB taxonomy): Bacteria > Acidobacteriota > Vicinamibacteria > Marinacidobacterales > Marinacidobacteraceae > Marinacidobacterium. Next base: position 11,803 of record JAJEFG010000065.1, read on the forward strand.
GCTCCCGTCTCGTCGATGGTGGCGATGACGCCGTAGCGGGCGCCGGTCAGTTCGCGAGCGCTTTCCACGGTCTCGCGCAGGACCGTGTCGAGATCGAGACTCGCGCTGATGCGCAGGCTTGCCGAACTGAGCCTGGAGAGATGCCGGCGCAACCTCTCGACCTCGCGCAGCGGTGCGTCGCCGCCCTTCACTCGGTCTTCCGTCATGCGATTCCGGTCTCTGTCGTCGCCATGGCCGGCACGGAATCGGTGCTTCGACTCCGTTCCCGACCCCAAGCCCTGTCACATGTCAATTTACGGCGCCAAGTCGGACTGTATTCACGCAATCGTGACGAATGCAATTCCGTTGTGTGTCGCTTTTTTCACAAGCGCGTGGGAGAAAAGCGCACCCAGACCGTTTTTGTCACTCTTCGGGACGGAGTGCAGACTGTTCCGTAGGTGGATCGCCTCTTGGAACGCCGCCTTATGGTCGTGTGTTCACGCAAGAGTGATGAAGAGAGGTCTTTCTGTGACGTGTTTTCACGGAAGACTGTGCGAAAGCCGTCACAACGCGGCGGCCTGCGGCGCGAGGACCGAACGAACCTACCGATCACGGCGCCAGGCCGGACTGAACATTCACGCAACAGTGACGACTGCGGGTCCTTCTGCAACGTGTTCTTCACAGGAATTGCGCGAGAGTGATCACGCTGCGGAACCGCACGAGATCGGGGTCCGCAGTGGGAGAGCCCACGATGAAAGGACGCATTGCCCTCTCGGTTCGCCGCCCCGCGGGTCGTACGGGGGCGATGGCGCCGCGCGCCCTTGCGGCGCTCGCCGCGGTGGTCCTCGCGTCCTGCGGCGACGGCGGCGGAACCACCACCACCCCGGCGCCCGGCGCGCCAGCCCCGCCGCCACCGCCCTCGCCGCTTGCCTGGGCCGAGTTGCCCGAGGCAATCACGGTCGGAAGGTGGACGGCGGAGACCTTCGTCGCCCGTCTCTCGGAGGCGGTGGAAGGCGCGACCTACGAGATCACCTCCAGCGGGGCCGCGGCGACCGTCGAGGGGGAGAGCCCGGCGTCTTCGAGGGAACCGTCACCGGCGTCGAGGCCGGCGAGGTGACGCTCACCCTCACGGCCTCCCATCCCCGCTTCGAAACCGCCACCGGCGAGATAGGGATCATCGTGGAGGACCAGCTTGCCGGCTTCGACCCCGAGCTGTTCGAGCTCGAGTTCTGGCGGGAGATGGTGTTCGATGCGTTCATCTGCCCGACCGGGAGCAGCAGCCCCGGGTGCGGGTCGCACAGGGGCCTGTCCGTCGAGGAGCGGACGGTCCAGGTGTACCCCGGGCGGCCGGACTTCATGATCTACACCCCGGTCGTCTTCGAAGACGAGCGCCGGTTTCGGGGCAGCGCGTTCAGCGAGAGCCAGATCGAGGAAATCGAGGACGCCATCCGGGACGCGTGGGAGCAACTCACCGGACTCCCCTTCACGCAGACGATCCGCGTCAGCGCCACCCCCGCGGAACAAGAGGGATGGATCGACGTGTGGGCTGTCAGCGAAGACCGAGGGTTTTGCAGTGGCCTCCTATCCGATGTTGGCGCGCCACTGGGAACTGCGCTCCTCCACGCTGAGAGGATGGCAGAAGGGGGTTGCCCGCCCCGGAACGTGATCCTGTTCGTATTGGGGAGCGCGCTCGGTTTTTACCCGGTAGAAGCCGCGGACCACGCGCTGTCCTACTCAGTGGACGCGCTCGACTTCTCCGAGATGGAGCGGTACCACGCGCGACTGGCGTTCGCGCTCGGCCGCGGCGCGCCCTACACCGACGACCCCCTCGCCGTGCTTGAACGGAGAGCTCGGTAACGACCCGCCCTCTCGACCAAACGAGAACCGTCATGAAAGGACTCACCATCACCCTCGCCACGGTGCTCCTGCTCGGCTGCGGCGCCGACAGCACGCCGCCCACCACGCCGGCTCCCGCGCCTGCCCCACCGCCGCCACCACCCTCGCCCCTTTCCTGGGCCGAGTTGCCCGAGGAAATCACGGTCGGGAGGTGGACTGCGGAGACCTTTGTCGCCCGTCTCTCGGAGGCGGTGGAAGGCGCGACCTACGAGATCACCTCCAGCGGGGCGGCGGCGACCGTCGAGGGCGAGAGCCCGGAGCCCGGCGTCTTCCAGGGAACCGTCACCGGCGTCGAGGCCGGCGAAGTGACGCTCACCCTCACGGCCTCCCATCCCGGCTACGAGACCGCCACCGGCGAGATCGAGGTCGTCGTGGAGGACCTGCTCGCCGGCCTCGATCCCGAGCTGTTCGACCTCGAGTTCTGGCGCCAGATGGTGTTCGATGCGTTCCTCTGTCCGACCGGGGACACCAGGCCCGTGTGCGGGTCGCACAGGGGCCTGTCCGTCGAGGAGCGGACGGTCCAGGTGTATGCCGGGCGGCCGGACTTCTTGATCTACACCCCCGTCGTGGGCGAAGACGAGGACGGGGCATGGGGTGGCGCGTTCAGCGACAGCCAGATCGAGGAGATCGAGGACGGCATCCGGGACGCCTGGGAGCAACTCACCGGACTCCCCTTCACGCAGACGATCCGGGTCAGCGACACTCCCGCGAAACGAGAGGGATGGATCGACCTGTGGGCCGTCGCCGACAGCTATGCCGAAGGGGTTTGCAGCGGCGCCGTATCTGACGCTGGCGCGCCGCTGGGAACCGCGGTCCTCAACGCAGAGGCGATGGAAGACGGGAGTTGCCCGCCCCGGAACGTAGTCCTGTACGTGGTGGGGAGCGTGCTCGGCTTTTCCCAGGTAGAGCCGATCCCGCAGCACGCGATGTCCTTCATGCGGGATGCGGACAGTTTCTCCGAGATGGAGCGGTACCACGCGCGGCTGGCGTTCGCGCTCGGCCGCGGCGCGCCCTACACCGACGACCCGCTCGCCGTTTTGGAAGGGAGAGCCCGGTAGGGGCCCGCTCCCTCAACGAGGAGAACGCACAGGTGAAGAGACTCCTCATCACCCTCGCCACGGCGTTCACGCTCGGCTGCGGCGCTGACAGCAACCCGCCCACCACGCCGACGCCCGTGCCGGCCCCACCGCCGCCCTCGCCGCTTACCTGGGCCGAATTGCCCGAGGCAATCACGGTCGGGAGGTGGACCGCCGAGACCTTCGTTGCCCGTCTCTCGGAGGCGGTCGAGGGCGCGACCTACGAGATCAGCTCCAGCGGGCCTGAAGCGACCGTCGCGGGAGAGAGCCCGGAGGCCGGCGTCTTCGAGGGGACCGTCACCGGCGTCGAGGCCGGGGAAGCGACGCTCACCCTCACGGCCTCACATCCCCGCTACGAAACCGCCGCCGGCGAGATCGAGGTCGTCGTGGAGGACCTGCTTGCCGGTTTCGCCCCCGACCTGTTCGACCTCGAGTTCTGGCGGCAGATGGTGTTCAACGCGCTCGTCTGTCCGACCGGCAGAGAACCCCCCGGCCATTGCGCCGAGGCTCACGCGGGCCGGCCGGTCGAGGAGCGGACGGCCCAGGTGTATTCCGGGCGGCCGGATTTCGTGATCCACACCCCCGTCCCGGGCGAGAACGAGGACGGGGTATGGGGCGGCGCGTTCAGCGAGAGCCAGATCGAGGAGATCGAGGACGGCATCCGGGACGCCTGGGAGCAACTCACCGGACTCCCCTTCACGCAGACGATTCGGGTCAGCGGCACCCCAATGGGGCGAGAGGGCTGGATCGACGTTTGGGCGGTAACCGACAACTATGGCGAACGGTTCTGCAGCGGTCTCGCAACCCATGTTGGCGCCCTGCAAGGAACGGTGATCCTTAACGCGGAGGGGATGGAAGACGGAAGGTGCCCGGGGCGGAGCATGATCCTGCACATGGTGGGGAACGCGCTCGGCTTTCACCAGGTTGAAGCGAGCCCGGGGCACACGATGTCGTTCGTCCTGGACGCGGACGATTTCTCCGAGACGGAGCGATACCACGCCCGGCTGGCGTTCGCGCTCGGCCGCGGCGCGCCCTACACCGACGACCCGCTCGCCGAGCTTCAGGGGAGAACGAACCGTTGATCTCTCCGCCGGGCCCCGGATTTCGCGCGATGCCCCTCGTGCGCGTCGCCGTCGCCCTCCTCGTGCTCGCTGGCTGCGGCGCGGGGACCGACGGCCAGCCCGCTGCGCCGCCCACCACGCCGGCGCGTCCCTTGGCGCCGCTGCCCCTGCCGGAACCCGAGCCGATGAACCCGGCCGAGGCCGGCAAGGTCGCGCCGGGAGCGCTGGTGGTTGACGGACTGCCGCCCGGCACGCCTTACGAGTGGACTACCGACGAGCACTCCGGGTGGGTCTTCCCGGCGTCGGGGCGGACGGCCGCCGACGGCTGGACCGTGGCGACGTGGATTCCGGGCTTCCCCGGCCCCGGGAGGCTGGTCCTGGCGCTGCTCGAACCCGGGGGAGGCCGGAGCATCGAGTTCGACACGGTGAGCGTTGCCCCTCCGCGTCCACCGTGGTCCGCGGCCAGCGTCAGCTACAAGACCGTTGAAGCGACCGGATTCTCCATCGACATGACTCCCCTGGCGGAGCCGGAGGGCACCTTCTACGCCGCAATCAACGTCGGGTCGTTCGTGGGATATGCGGGACTCCAGCGCGGCGGCACCCTCGCCGACCGGCAGATGCTGTTCTCGTTCTGGGACGCGCCGGAAAGCGAGGCGGCGGTGGTCGAGATGGGTGAGGGAACGGACTGTCTCCGCTTCGATCACGAACAAAGCGGGGTGAAGTGCGAGTTGGTCTACCCGTGGTCGGCGGGGCAGACCTATCGCTTCGAGCTGACCCGGGAGACGGAGGGGCGCGCCAACCTGTTCACCCTGCGGGTGACGGACCTCGATGCCGGCGGCGACGGGCGTTTCATCGCAACGCTTCGAACGTTTCGGGGACGTTTTCTCGACTACTTCACCTCCTTCGTGGAGGATTTCGCCCGCGACCAGCCGACGTGCCTCGACCAGCCGCTCCGGCGCGCCGCGTTCCGCCGGGCGCGGGTGCGCGATGTCGGCATGCGCTGGATCCCGGTGAGGGACGGCGAACTGTTCCCGCCAATCGACGACGCCGCGAATCCCGGCACACCGGGGTGCGCCAACGTTGACGTGCGGGAACACGCCGCCGGCGCGGAACTGGTCATCGGCGGCACGGCGGTACGGGACCCGAACGCTCCCCTGCGGTTCCGGGTGCCCGAATAGCGAGGTGTGCCAGGAGGCGACCGGCCCCGCTGGCGACGGACACCGCCCGGTAGCCGCTCCGTTATCCAGTCCGGTCACCCATCCCGCCCCCGGGGCCCTACCTCGCGGCTTCGGCCAGGCTGCGATAGGCGTCCCTCACCACTGCCTCCGCCAGCTTCCCGCGGAAAGCGAAGCTCCTCCTGCCGAGCCAATAATCGGCCCACATCGCGTCGGTGGCGATCCAGTTGTCCCAGAAGAAGGCGCCGTTCACGATCCCGGGATAGCGGGCCGAAGCGTTGAAGAACGCCTGGAAGATGTTGGCCTGGGCTTCCTCCCCGTCGTCCAGCCCGTTCCGGTTGGCGTCCGACGGGACGATCAACTCTTCATGGCGCGATCCCGAAGATGGGTCCGCGGGCGCTTCCACCGCGTCGATGGACCCGTACTCGGTGAACACCAGCGGGCGGCCGGCATTGCGGCCAGCAAGCGGAACCAGGTGGTCCCGGAAGATGGCCTCGTAGCTCGCCTGGAGTTCGGGAACGCCGAGGACCGTCGTTGGCGGGGTGTCGGTCAGCGGAAACCACCCGCTGATGCCGACGATGTCGAGGCCGAGGTCCTCCCAGAGATGGCCGGCTCCGGAGCCCCGGCCGTAGTGATCCGGAACCATCACCGTGCTGTAGTGCATGTCGTACGTCAGCCGGCCGGAATAGACGGCCCGGACGCGGTCTACCATGGCCCGAAGTTCATCCCCGAAATCGTTGCTCATGTAACCGGGGTCGGGCCGGGAACGAAACAGTGCATCCGTCTCGGTGCCGAGGGAGTAGAGAGCGACCCCTTCATCCTCCGCCAGGGCAGCGAAGTGCTCGGCCTGCTGGGTATAGGTCTCCCAGAACTCGGCGGTAAACGCTTCGTGATCCGGATGGTCCGGCCGCCACGGCCAGTTCTCGGGCCGGATCAGCCCCGCCCAATGCTCGTCTGCCGGCACGCCGCCGGCGTGCGGGGGCGCGGGATCCCCAAGCAGGCCGCGGTAGAGGGGTCGAGCCGAAGCCTCCGCCTCGTGGGCCTCGAACGCCAGCGTCAGGTACACGTCGAACCCCTGTTCCCGGAACTCGCGGATGACCTGCCGGAGCGTCCCGTCCCGCCAGGTGGGGACGTTGCGATCCCGCCCGGTTTCCCGCGAGATGGTGCTGTCCGTGCTGTCCTCGTAGTGGAGGGCTGCCGAAATCAGAATCCAGTCGGCGTGCATCTCCCGGAGCCAGCCGACGTACTCCGGAGGGATGAGGCTGTCGGCGCCGCCGGCGTCCTCCCACTCCTGCGCGACCGCGCGGTTCGTCCCCCAGTTCCCCGAAATGGCGATGGCACGCATCGGGAATTCGAAGATGTCCAAGCCGGGGCCAGGCTCCGGCTCCGGTTCGGGTGCCGGGGACGGGGCGGGTGATGGCGCCGGGGTTGCCGAAGGCGTCGAGGGTGTTCCGTCCGTGCCGCAACCGGAAGCTGCGGCGAGCAGGAGGGTGATGAGCGCCGAAACGCAGAACCGCTGCCGCGCGATCACGTGACCGGGCCTTGCACGTGGGTCCTCCGGCGGCTTTCGGTGCCCTGACGCGAATTCCCCGGGAGGTCCCCCTGGGGCTCGATGTCCCGGCGATCCATCGTGCGCCGGAACGCCTGCGCATCGCCCCGCAACCCCTCGTTCCGCTCGCGCGCCGCGGCGCGCTCCCGCCGCGCCGTCTGCGGCGTCTGCCCGTACACCCGCCGGAACCACCGGATGAAGTGCGGGGCGTCCGCGAACCCGCACTCACGGGCGATGCGGCTGACCGAGTGGCTGGTGTTGAAGAGGCGCCAGCGCGCGTGCTGCAGTCGCATGGCGCGCCACACCTCCGTCGGGGTGAGTTCCGTATGGGCCCGGAAGGCGCGGCCCAGTTGGCCCGCGGTCAGGTGCAGGGTGCCGGCGAGGTCGCCGATGGAGCGATTGCCGGACAGGTTCTGGCGCATGATCCGCGTCGCCATCTCCACCCGCTCGTCGCCGCAGCACTCGAGGTCGTGGAAGGGATGGCTCGGGACATGGAAGGTCGCGCGGTGCTCGTCCACGACCAGGTCGGCGAGGCCCTTCGTCGCCCGCGACCGGCCGCAGTAGCCGGAGACGATGTCCACCGCGAGGTCGATCGCTGCGGTCCCGCCGGGACAGGTCGCGACGTTGCCGTCGAATTCGTAGATCTCATGGACGGCGACCTCGGCCTTCGGAAACCGCGCCCGGAACTCCCCGGCGTGGCGGAAGTGCACCGAGCAGCGGCGGCCGTCGAGAAGACCCGCGGCCCCCAGGGTGAAGCAGCCGGTGCCGAGGCCCGCGATCAGCCGTCCCGCGTCGTGCGCCCGCCGGAGGAACGCGAGGATGGCGGACGGGAGTTGTCCGGACCCCGATAGCGGGCCGCCCACCACGACGATGCAGTCGAAGCGGCTCGGATCGCCGAGCCGCGCCTGCGGCTTCACCTCGACGCCGCCGCGGGAAACCACCGGGTCCAGCGCCGGCGCGACGATCTGCCAGGCGCAGTGGATCTGGCAGCCCCGGTCCGCCTCGTCGGCGGCGTGGCGGAGTACGTCGAGGAACCCCGCGAAGGAGATCAGGGTGAACTGCGGCAGGAGCACGAAGCCGACCCGCAGGTCGGGCTGATTCGAGCGCTCGTGGGTTTCGGCGGGAGGTGGGGGGTTGGCGTCGCTCACTGTCGTTTCGTGATGCGAATCGCGGTCGGTAGTCGGGGCTTCCGCGAGGAGAGCGAAGTCGCGGCTCGGTGCGGAAGGCTCCTCGCCGCAGAGATGGCGGCGACGATGCCGTCGAGGGCGCCGCAGACCACGGCGACCGGCCTTGGTGGTCGCGTTCTTGCCGGACGCAGTTCCGGTGCAGTTGTGGCCAACGCAGTTCCAATGGGAACGACGCTATTCGTGGGGGTGTGACCTGACTGTGCAAAATCGCCGCGAAACCGTGACCTTCTTGTGAACGCAGGCCCGCCGTGGTGGACTCGTTTGCGCCGTCTGTAAAGCGGTTCATCCGTTCCCGTACCGAAAGGACGCGTGGCGAACCCCGAACCAGCAACGATGAGGCGGTAGCAGGCCGACGTGGGTGGCGCGCTTCTTCGGACGCCGTGTAGTGGAACTGTGGAACCGACTCCGCCACTGCGACCTGCCGACGATCAGTCGGCTCCGCTCCTGCGACATGTTTCGTGATATGTGCGAACCCTCCGGACCCAGGATGAAGGAGAACGGCACGACCGGCTTGGACCGCCGGACCTCTGGCCGGCATCGCGCGAGAGCGCGAAACCCGCGCTGACGGCACCGCAGCAGACCCAATCCAGCAGCGCATGCGTTCTCGACCACCGAGTGTTGGAACGGCCCAGCCTGCGGCGTCCCGGCGACACGTTGGAGCCGCCGAGCGGTCTCCGGCGACATGTTGGAGCCGCTGACTCCCGCAGGAGGTGGAACGCGGCGGAGCCGAGTGAGTCAGTCAGGAGAGGCCGGAGTTGCGGGCTAGTGGTCTTGGCGCACCCCACGCACGAACTCGATGTACTCGACTACGCCGTCCGGGAACCTCACCCGCCATCGGCCGTGTTGTTCTCCGTCCACGTACGGCCCACTCTCCACTTGGCCGTCCGCGTAGGTCCAGATCCAGTGGCCGTTCCGCTCGCCAGTCACGTATGGCCCCTCGCCGACGCTTCCGTTAGCGAATCTTTGGACCCAGTGGCCGTGTTGCTTGCCATCCACATACGGCCCTTCCTGCCTTCCGCCATCCGCAGGCTCGATCACCCAGTGGCCATTTTGCTTGTCGTCCACGTACGGCCAACTCTCCACCTGCCCATCCGGATACTCCCAGACCCAGTCGCCGTGCCGATTGCCAAACCGGTAGCGGCCTTCCGCGGTGTTGCCGCCCTCGAATCGCATGTCCCAGCGGCCGTGTTGCTTTCCTAACCGCATTGCGCCCTCGTGTTCCTGTCGGTTGTCGGGCGGCCACTCCCATGTGAGCGTCCCGGTTCCGCTCACGAACGCCGAGGAACATGCGCCGGTCCACTCGGCGACCGCCTCGGGCTCGAGGCCCTCATTCCAGACGTGGCAACCCGCCTGGTTCTCGAGCTCCATCCAGCACTCGGTCCCCTCCGGCTGCCCGGCGCAGTCCGGCGCGTCCCGCCGCTCCAGGATCCGGTCGACGTCCTCTAGCAGCGCCACCGCGGCCTCGTAGGAATCCCCATCCCGGCCGGCGACCGTCAGGTATTCGGTGACGGACGCCTTCGCTGCCTCCAGGAGCCCCACCGCCAACGCCAACCGCGCGTGTTCGAAGCGGACGTCCGGCGGCAACTCCAGCCCGTGTTCCGCCACGAGCGCGAACGCCTCGTCCATCACCACCACCGCCGCGTCGAGATCGTCGGCCTCCACCAGCCGCTCGGATCGCAGCACGAGCTGGTCCAGCACGATTTCCGGGGGGAGTTGGAGCCCGCTCGCGGGTGTGGTGGCGAGGAGAAGAAGAAGGATCGCCGCGCACCCCGCTCCAAACTCCCTACGCGCTCGCCGCCGGTCAAAACAGCGGGGCCACTGCGTTATCGCTGACGAGAGCCGTGCGGCTCGCTGAAACCGCCAGCGGCGGAGGCTCAGGGAGTGCAGCACTCCGTTGTAACTGTGACCAACGCAGGTACCACGGGAAGCGACGCTAGCCGCGGGGGCGTGAACTAGTTGTTCAAAATCGCCGCGAGATCGTGATCTTTCTGTGAACGCGGACCCGCTGCGCCTTCCGTTCAGCTGTTTGTTTCTTGTTTTCAGTTTCCTGGCGCCGGGTGGCGACGAAACTGATTGCGTCGGGCTCGGTGGTGGAGGAAAGGCTGCTCGCCACCGCTCGGGTACAACGCCGCAGAGCACCTGTCGAGGAAGGCGTTGAATTGGCCAAAGTCATGCCGGCTCGCCATCCCGACAGGCCGGGTCGGACGTTGCGACTGTTCCTGAGGAGGTCCGCTACGTGCCCTACCGTTCCCCGCCGCATACGAACCCGGAGATTCGGCCCGTCGCCCGCAAGGACGCTCAGGGGGAGGGCGATCGGTTTCTGCGGAAGGCCGGCCGTCACGTGGCCGCCTGCCTGATCGGTGGTCTGATACTGACCGCCATGCCCATCTGGGTGTCCGCACAATCTCGCGACCGCTTGGTTGCGGATGTGCTTGAGGCCATCAGGGAAAGGGAGGCGGAGGCCGGCAGCGTTCTGTCCCATGCTCCTTTCACGGGCACACTGAACGCTCGCGAGTCGGCGAGCGTTCAGGTCCATACGTGTTCGGGGATCCGGTACACGGCCCAAGGGATATGTGATGCCGGTTGCACCGATTTCGACCTGACTGCTCATGACTCGTCCGGCGACCTTCTCGACTCTGACGTTCTGCCTGACGATGTGCCGATTCTGAACTTCACCCCAGCCGAATCCGGCATCACGACCTTGGTCGTGGACATGGTGTCGTGCACGGGCTCCTGCGACTGGGGAGTCCAATTGTCCTTTCACGACGCGACGGCTCCCGCCGCGCCTCGTTCCGGCGATGGCGGGGCGTCGACGTGGTCCTCTGACTGGGACCGCTACGTTGGGACCTATCGAGGCTCCGGCGGCGACACCACGATCCTCCGCCACGAGAACCGATTGATGGTCTTGTTCCCGCTTTCCCAGCAGCAGAACGGCGCGACCGGCGTGCTGCGGCCCACGGGTTCCGCTCATGTATTCCGGCTGGAGAGCGACGGATCGAGCGCCGATGCGGATCGGGTGCGTTTTGTGGTCAATGACGCGGGCGAGGTAACCGCGGTGTTCGTTGCGGGGCAGGAATCGCGTCGCGTGGCGTAGGGAGGGCGAATCGCGCGACCGGACCAACGGTCGGACCGCCTCACATGGGTGCGCATCCGCCCTGACCCCCGTCAGTCCGGAGATTCACGCCCTGCAGACCCCGTTATCGAGAACCGGGTCGGTCTGAGCCCCTTCGCGCTCGTGTTCGGTTGGCCGCCGCCGCACCAGGACGAGGGCGGTGGAGGCCGCGTTACGCCGTTCATCACTGCCTCGATCAGAGGGCCCCGAGTCTGCGCAATGACCATCGGACGAGCCGGAAGTAACACGCGTTCAATTGTTCGTGTTCGAAATGCAGTTCTTCCGGCGTCGGAGTAAGGGATAAACCCGACTTCGACTTCTACGACAAGCGACCCCTACTGCCGACGATCCGTGCTGACCGCCACATCCTACAGCGTTCAAAGCGACAAGGATCGCTCCGGAATACTCTCGTTGTCCGTTGCGTCATGCGGAGCGAGCGTGACGCTGGACGCAGTGCGGTAGGGAGAGGAGCATGACGTTCCCCGATTCCGCAGTGCGCGTTCGTGGAGGAATGCGGCTCGCTGTCCACGGGGTGGCTCTGGGGGGGGCGAGCTGTTTCCCGCGGAGGTTCCATCGTCTGGCGACCATCGCCCTGATCGGCGGTCTGATGGTCACGGCAACGCCCATCCGCGTGTCTGCCCAATCTCTCGACCGATGGGTTGCGGACGTGCTTGAGGGCATAAGGGAAAGGATGGACGAAGACGGCAGCATTCTGTCCCATGGTCCCCTTACTGGAACCTTGGACGCCGGAGAATCGGCGAGCGTCCAGGTCCATACGTGTTCGGGAGTCCGGTACACGGTCCAAGGAATATGTGATCTCGGTTGCACCGATTTCGATCTGACTGCCTACTCCTCGGCCGAAGTTCTCGATTCTGACGTTTCGCCTAGCGGCATTCCAGTTCTGGTCTTCACTCCGGTCGATTCCGGCATCACAACGTTGTCGGTCGAGATGGTGTCGTGCACAGGCTCCTGCGACTGGGGAGTTCAACTGTTCATTGACGACCCGACGGCTCCCGCCGCGCCTGGTCAGCCTCTCCACGAACCGTAGGTCAATGCTCAACCTGCACATCACACCAGCAGGAGCGTTCCTCACTCTCGTTGCTCCGAAGAGAAGCCCTCGGTCTCGACAGGCAGGGGACGGTCCCGCCGAGTCACGCCAAGAAACCCAACGACGGTGTGCCTCATTCACTTGTACCCGCCGAGTTTCCGCGTCTCCTAGCATCGTGTGAATCGAATGCCAAATAGCGGCACCCAGAAGCTCTTTCGTATCCTGTCCATTGATGGTGGCGGTATTCGCGGCATCATCCCTGCTGTCGTGCTCAGTCACCTTGAGAAGACGACAAACAGGCCAATCGCCGACATGTTTGATTTGGTCGCTGGAACATCTACTGGAGCAATACTGGCGGCTGGCTTAACGATGCCGAATGGCAACGGTCGTGCGATGTACTCCGCAGAGCAAATGCTCGATCTCTACGTAAATCGTGGACGCGAGATATTTGTCCGATCTTTCGGGAGGCGTCTGCAGTCCCACGTCTTCGAGGAGAAATACGATCACAGCAACTTGGAGCGGATTCTCAAAGAGACGTTCGGCGCCGCTACCATTGCGAAATGCACTGTTCCCGTCGTCTTTCCGAGCTACGACATAGAAGCGAGAAAACCATATTTCTTCAAGACATCCAAGGCGAGAGAGTCCAACTCTCGGGACCATAGCCTTAGAGAGGCTGTGCGGGCAACGACCGCAGCTCCCACATACTTTGAGCCAGAACTCCTCGCCAACCCAGCTGGGGATCCAAAGAGACGAGTACTGGTGGATGGCGGTGTTTTCGCGAACACACCGGCTATGTGTGGATATGTCGAGGCGCTTTCCCAAGGTGAGGCATCAGATCGTATTGTGCTCCTTTCACTGGGAACCGGAAAAGCTACCGAGCGGTATCCCTATGAAGACGCGAAGGACTGGGGTCTTTGGCAGTGGGCGCGACCAATTGTCAGTGTGATGATGGACGGCAGTCAGGACGTTGTCGACCACCACCTCAACTCGCTCCTGCCCTCCAATGGTGCGAATCGCCGGTATTTTCGTTTCGACGCTGTTCTGGATACGGGCTTTGACGCCTTGGACGAGACGAGCAAGACCAATATTGAAGCCCTGGTGCGAAAAGGCCGCTCGATTGTTCGTTCCAAGAAAGCAGCCATCACCAAGCTAGTCTCTTTATTGTGAAGGCAATTGCTGTTGCGAGTCATGGAGGGGAGTGCGCGCAAGAACAACCTCCTGCATTCAAGACTGACGTGGTGTGCCAGTTTTGGTTCCTGCGGCACCCGGTCCGGTCATGGCGGTGCGTCCTCTGACTGGGTCCGCTAGGAACCCGTTCCGTCTGAGCCCACTCCTATTCGTGTTCGGTTTGGCCGTGGCCGCACCGGGACGAGCGACCCAGCTCCCGCCGCCGGTCCTGCTCGATCAGCTTCTTCTGCGAACCGAGCGATTGGTAGAGGCGGACGATCTCGACGCGGCGGCGGAGGCGATGGGGGAGGCGTTCGCCCTCGCGGAGGAGCATGAACTGGAGTTGCCGCTGGATTCCCGTGTTGAGCACGCGCGAGTGGCGTTCGCGGTGGGCCTGCTGGGGGCGGCGAAGGAGTCGGTGACCGCGTACCTGACGGTCGCGGGCCGGGAAGCGGAGTCCTACCGGGAGGCGGTGGCGCTGCTTGAGGATGTGGACGGGATTCTGGAGCGGCGGGACGCGCCGGAGTGCTCAACGGAGCCGGCGGATTCCGGATGCTGGATGGAACTGGTGACCCATCCCGGGTGCTACGTGTGGAATCCGAACCCGCAGCCCGACGAGACAGCGACCTGGACGGGAGAGTGTTCGGCCGGGTTTGCCCAAGGGCTCGGAACATTGACCTGGACGAACCCTGAGGGTTCTCAGGACAACGAGGGGACACTCCGGTTTGGGCGATCCCATGGAGAGTCCGTGATCCGGGACAGTGAGGGCTGGGTCCACGAGGGCCCCTATCTCAACGGTAAGCGAAGCGGCCGATGGGTCTTGAAGTTTGCCGATGGAGCGATCCACGAAGGTCCGTATGTTGATGGGCAGCGGAATGGCCACTGGGTGGATCAGGATGCCGACGGCGACATTGGTGAGGGCCCGTACGTGCACGGCGAACGGGATGGTCACTGGGTCCAGACGTTTACGGACGGGAGCGTCGCAGAAGGCCCCTTCAGGGACGGAGAACGGAACGGCCGCTGGATCTTGAGGTACCCGGACGGACAGGTCGAGGAGGGGCCGTACCTGGACGGCGAGCAACACGGCCGCTGGGTGGTGCGTCCTGCGGACGGCGAAACGTTCTACGTCACGTTCGTGAGGGGGGTGCGTCAGGAGCGATAGCGCCGGACGCGATTTCTCGAAACGGTCGTGGGCGCAGCGCAGCGACGGGACTGCCGGTTTTTGGCCGGCCCTGTCGTCGCGGCAGGGGCCGCGCGGGAGCGCGAAAACCGGCGCCGCTTGTGCCGCGGTCCGCCAACCTGGGAGCGGCTCCGATGCGGTGTGTCCGCCGAGCCGTTGAAAGGTGACGAAGAACGCGCCGGATGGGGCCAGCGGGGTCGAGATGCGGGCGATGGACGCGATGTTGCGCGGTTCTCCGCGGCCGCGATCAGAGGTTCCGAGTCCGCGGCAATGACCATCGGACAAGCCGGAAGTAGCGCGCGTTCAATTGTTCGTGTCCGAAGTCCAGTTCGTCAGGCGTCGGAATAAGGGATAAATTCCGATTGAGTCCGAAGGACGTGCCGGGTATTCGCAGCGCCGCCACGCGCGCGACAGGTAGGTCGGAAGTCAAACGGCAAGTCGGATACTTGGGACTCGCAATTTACCTATTCGGAAGAGGGAGCAAATGCCAGAGAATGATGTGCGCAAATCACGACCAGTGAGCCGTCTGAAAGCCCTTCGTGACCTTCTCTGGAATGCGGACGAACCGCTGTTGATGATCTTTGCCTGCTTGACAGTGGGCATATTTGTTGTCGCCGCGATTGGCCTGTTTCTTGTGATCTTCTCCGCATTGTCTGTCGCAGACGTTCAGCGAATAGTTAGTCAACTGACTGTATTGGCAGCGATTACACTAGTTGCGGCAATCACGGTGGGAGTCCTTGCGAAGAGTAGCGCGAAGTTCTGGATCCTCGTCGTGGGTTTGTTTTCCGTTGGTGCCTTTATCTTACCAACGAATGACCTGATCAGAATCGCCCTTGTGGCATTCCGTGGGGAGACAAACTTCCAGAGCCTCTTTCTAGGACACGACGCTTCGTCCGAGGGTCGCAAGGCGGCGGCGCACGATCGGGCGGTCGCGTTGCATCGAGAAGTCGAGCATTCTAGATCCCTAGCGGCGTGTGAGAACTCCGTTGACAGTGTGACGTCCAACGAATGCGAACATGCCATAGTGGAGACAATTGCGCGCTTTCTTAGGTCTGAAGAAGAGGAGGAGATGCTGCATGTCGTTCGTGACCGTGGTTTGGTTGATTTACTCGCCGAATTGAGTAATGAGTCGCGAAGATCGAGGCTCTTGTTTGACAACGTCGGTAACGAGCGGTTTCGGTCTGACTTGTATTTCTTGCGGGCAGAGGGACTTGTGAGGTTCTTGTACGATGACATCGGCTCGATACGTTTATCGCCCACTGGAGACGCTTTGCTCGTGCGCGCAGGTCGCAACATTACATCTGATGGCAGGCCAGGTGTCGTACCTGTGGAGACTGGAATCACGGAAGTAGCAGGGTTCTACAATAGGGAACTTGAGATCGGGCCATCCGGGAACGTGTTGGCATTCACGGTCGCTGAGACCGCGGGGTACACGATCGACGTGATCGGTTTCGATGGCATTGATCCGCAAGTTGAGCTGTTCTCCCGGGACGACGATCACACCGGCCCTATCGCGACGGATGACGATGGCGGCAGCGGTTTGAACTCTCAGTTGTCGATCAATCTCGACTCGGATGCACAGTATTCCCTTGATGTTTCGGAGTACAACGGTATTCCGGGAAAGGTCCTTATTACTTTTCGCCCAGACAGCAGCTCCGGCGCGTGACGTGAAGCCGCGTCCTTTCAATCTGCCCCGGCCGAGGACTGCTGGATAGGGAGGGACGGCTGGGACTACATCCGCCGCTTCCGGCGGTGCATCGAGGAATAGGGGGCTTGATGCGTGGACCCCGTGCGTCCTGCACCAGGCTGCGCGGTTCACCTCCAACCCGACCATCGTGAGTCTGCTATTGCGGGCCGGCGCCGATCCGAACGCTCCGGATGACCGTGGACTGTCACCGCTGCACCACGGAGCGAGAAACAGCAATCCCATGGTCGTCTTCCACCTGTTGGAGGCCGGCGCCGACCTGAACGCCAAGGACAACAACGGCTACATGTCCCTGCATTCGGCCGCCGTATTGAGCGGGAACGGCCGAGTCACGAAGGCGCTGCTGGGCCGGGGCGCCGATCCCTTCGCCGGGAGCAACGATGGGCGCACTCCCCTGCACTCGGCACTCAGTTACGACGCCGATCAGCGCGTGGTGTCGGCGATGCTGGAAGCGGGCGCTCGCGAGCATCTGTCGCTCCTGCAGTTCGCCGCCCTTGAGGGCGACGCGAAGGTGGTGAAGACCCTGCTCGCCGATGGCGCCCAGCCGAACGGGGCGCATCGGTATGGCTGGGCTCCGCTCCACTTCGCCGTTCCGCTCGCCGGACGGGAGGCGGTGTCCGCGCTGATGGCGGCGGGGGCGGATCCGAAGGCCCGGACGGTCAGCAGGGCGACGGCCCTCCATCTGGCGGTGTCGTAGGCGACGGACCGGCGCTGACACGGGATCAGCGGAAGTGAGCCTCGACGACTACGGGCTCAGCCCGCTTGATCAAGCCGTGATACACCCGGAAGTGACCGCTCCAGTGGTCAGGGCGCTGCTGGAAGCAGGGGCCGATCCGACGGCCCGCGACCAGGATGGGGACACGCCGCTGCATATCGCCGCGAACTGGACGGACGACGTTGCGATCTTGGATGCCCTGCTGGATGCGGGCGCCGACGTGAGGGCGGCGAACGACGATGGCGAGCGTCCCGTGGATCTCGCGTGGGACATTCGGGGACGCGAGGCGTACTGGCGTCTTGTGGTGCCGGAGGGAACGCTGGCGCCCGGACAGGCTCACCGTGGCAGCCTCACCTTGGCCGACGATGTTTGGGAGGACGGTGCGCACTACGACGTATGGAGAGTTACCGCGAGTGCGGGACAGCAGGTGGTGGTCCAGATGGACTCTGACGAGTTGGATGCCTATTTGAGGGTGCTTGGAAGAGACGGTGCGACGATCGCGACGGATGACGACGGCGGATCGGAAACCAACGCGCGCGTGGAGTTCCGGGCGCCCTACGCCGGGGGTTACTTCGTCATCGTCACGAGTTTTGGAGCGGAGGAGACGGGGGATATCAGGTGAGCGTGCGGTGAAAGAGGTCTCCTTGGGCGCATATTGGTACGGGTGGGGACCACCGGCCGACCGATTCGGTATCGACACTGACCTTTGCCCGTCCCGTGTGGATTGGGGATAAGTGGTTGCGCGTCGCGGTGCCGGCTCGTAGGCCGGCGGTCCCAGGAGTTTCCGTGGTGAGGCGGACTGGCTACGTGCGGTTCCGCGCGCCTCTCGGCGCGCGGGTGCCGGTCGGAGACCGGCGTTCCAAGCCGTACGTGCTGCCTGCTCTGGGGAGGGTTGCGCCGAGGTGGGAGCCACGTTTTCTGGGTGGGGTTGCGACTTGCGCGGTGCGGAGCACTGCGCGTGCCGGTCTGACTCATCTTTAACAGTTTGGTTTTGGAACTCGTTGATATTCGTTGAGTTACGGTCCGTGCCGGGAGGCTGTGGCACCGCATTTCGCCGGGTTCCGGCGTGGCGGCTGGTGCGTTGTGTCATGAGGGATGGGCCGCGTTCG
>JAJEFG010000029.1 GCA_022820545.1 Acidobacteriota bacterium
TTGCGCCTTTCGCGGGGTTCCCCGGGGGACCGGTGTGGTGGGGGGGGTTGGCCCGGGGCGGGGGGGGGACACCCCCCCGTGCCGGTCTGGAGACCGGCGTTCCAAGCCGCTTGCGCCTTCCCCACAGGGTGCGTCGCGCGCTCTGCGGCCCTGCGGGCCGCGTGCCGGCTGAAGCCGGCGTTCCCTACCGGGTGCGGCTGCGGAGGCGCTCTACCGCGAAGAGGAAGAGGAGCGCGAAGGCGATCAGGAAGGTGGCCGCCGCCAGGATGGTGGGGCTGATCTCCTCGCGGATGCCGGACCACATCTGGCGGGGGATGGTCCGCTGGTTCAGTCCGCCCATGAAGAGGACGATGACCACCTCGTCGAAGGAGGCGGCGAAGGCGAAGAGGGCGCCCGAGAGCACCCCCGGTGCGATCAGGGGCAACTGCACCCGGCGGAAGGTGGTGAGCGGCCCGGCGCCGAGGCTCTGCGAGGCGCGGACGAGGTTGCGGTCGAACCCCGACAGGGTGGCGGTCACCGTGATCACCACGAACGGGGTGCCGAGCGCCGCGTGGGCGAGGACCAGCCCGAGGTGGGACTGGGTGAGGCGGAGGTCGGAGTAGAAGAAGAACATCCCCGCCGCCGCGATGATCACCGGGATCACCATCGGCGAGATCAGGATCCCGGTCACCACGCGCCGGAGCGGCATCGCCGGGCTCGAAAGTCCGAGCGCCGCGACGGTTCCGAGCACCGTCGCGAGGACGGCGGCGGCCAGCCCGATCCCCAGGCTGTTCAGGAGCGCCCGCGACCAGCGCGCGTCGTCCACCAGCGCCTCGTACCAGCGGAGCGACCAGGCGTCGGGGTCGAGGCGCAGCATGCCCTCGGTGAAGGTGAAGTAGGGCTCGGCGTTGAAGCTGAGCGGCACGATCACCAGGATCGGCGCGACCAGGAACACGAAGACGAAGGCGCAGAACGCCAGGTAGACGACCCTGGAAACGGCGCCGTCCTTGAGGCCGAACATCGCCGGTTACCCGAGCCTCAGGCTCGAAGCCCCCACGAGCCGGTCGTAGACCACGTAGAGCGCGCCCACCGCCACGAACAGGATCCCGCCGAGCGCCGCCGCGAGCCCCCAGTTGAGGGAGGTCTGCATGTGGAAGGCGATCATGTTCGAGAAGAGCTGTCCGCTCGACCCGCCGACCAGCGCCGGGGTGATGTAGTAGCCGATCGCCAGGATGAACACGAGCAGCGAACCCGCCGCCGTCCCCGGGAGGGTCAGCGGCCAGTAGACGCGGAAGAACGACTGGCGGCGGTTGGCGCCCAGCGAGGACGCCGCCCGCATGAAGTGCGGCGGGATGGTCCGCATCACCGAATAGAGCGGCAGCACCATGAACGGCAGCAGCACGTGGGTCATCGCGACCAGCGTGCCGGTCATGTTGTAGATCATCGCGATCCGCCCGTCGTCGGCGACGATCCCGAGGGCGACCAGCAGGCTGTTGACCACCCCGTGGGTCTGGAGCAGCACGATCCAGGCGGTGGTCCGCACCAGCAGCGAGGTCCAGAAGGGGACCAGCACCAGCAGGATCAGCCAGCGGGCGCGGCGCGGGGGCGCGTTCGCGATCAGGTGGGCGATCGGATACCCGAGCAGCAGGCAGAGCAGGGTGACCGCCCCGCTGACCATGAGCGTCCGAAGCAGCAATGGGACGTAGATCCGGAGTTCCTCGGGCTGGCGGACGACGGACCCGCCGGCGTCGCGGTCGAGATCGAGGGCGCGAAGGTAGTGGCGCACGGTGAAGCGCTCGCCGGCGGTCCGGATCGCCCGCCAGGTCGCCGGGTCTCCCCAGGCGGGATCCCCGGCGATGAGGGTCTCCCGGGCGGTTGCCGCCGGGGCCTCCGCGGCCGCCCGGGCCCCGCGCACGATCACGCTCCGCATCCCGCTCGCCACCCGGTTCACCCGCCCTCCGAGCCTGCCGGCGAGCCGGTCTCCGAGCGCGGTTTCGAGCTCCCGCGCCGCGGCCGCGAACACCGGTTCCCCGGGCAGGGTCTCCCCGTCCCACTCCTCGAGGAGGGCGAGCGTCTCCGGAAGCGCGTCGGCGACGAGCGGGTCGTAGACGCTCCGGGACAGCATCGTCCCGAGCGGGAAGAGGAACGAGAAGCCGACGAAGGCCACCAGCGGGAGCGTCAGCCCCGCTGCCCGCAAACGGGCCCTGGCCGGCGGGCCGACCGACCGCGGCTCGGTCATCGCGCCAGCCAGGCGCTGAACCGCTCGTTCACCTCGTCGAGGTGCTCGCTCCACCAGCGCGTGTCGCTGACCAGCGCCCGGCCCATGTTCTCCGGGCTGGTCGGCAGGTGCGGCGCCATCGCGACCCCGGTCTCGCGGTGTGTCGTGACCAGCGGCAGGGCCGACCGGCGCACCGGGCTGTAGGCGATCTCGGCGCTGACCCGCGCCATGGACTCCGGGGTCGAGGCGAACCGCACGAAGTCGAGGGCGACCTCAAGATTCGGCGTCCCGGCGACGATGCCGTACTGCCCGAAGTCCAGCACCTGCCCGTCCCAGATGATGACGAACGGCTGGTTTTCCGCGACCTGAGCGTTGAAGATCCGCCCGTTGTAGGCGGTGGACAGCACCACCTCGGCGTCGGCGAGCATCTGCGGGGGCTGCGCGCCCGCCTCCCACCAGACCACGAAGTCGCGGATCGTGTCCAGCTTCCGGAACGCCCGCTCCATCCCGGCATCGGTGTCCAGGACGGCGTAGACCTCCTCCGGTGCCACGCCGTCGGCCATCAGGGCGAACTCGAGGTTTACGAGCGGACTGCGGCGCATCCCGCGGCGTCCGGGGAACCGCTCGAGGTCGAAGAAGTCTCCGAGCGTGGCCGGCGTCTCACCGGGAAAGCGGTCCGGGTGGTAGGCCAGGACGGTGGAGTAGAAGATCCTCCCGATGCCGCAGTCGGTGATCGTGCCGGGCCAGAAGTCCTCGGCCGGCGCGGAGCCGTCCGCGCCGGGCCCCAGGAGGTCGTCGGGCATCAGTTCGAGGAGGCCCTCGTCGCAGCCCCGGAGGCTGTCGAAGGTCTCGAGGTCCACGACGTCCCAGTGGACGTTCCCGGTGTCCACCTGGGTGCGGATCTCCGCGAGTCCGCCGTTGTAGTCCTCGCGGGCGATGGTCACGCCGGTAGCGGCCTCGAAGGGTTCGTACTGCGCCTTGTTGACGGCGCGCGCCATGGCGCCGCCCCAGGAGACGGCGGTCAGCGAGCCCGCGTCCCCGTCCCCCGACGAACAGCCGAGGGCGGCCAGGAGCGCCAGTGCGGCGCCGCGCCGCCGCAGGCCGGAGGCGCTCACGGCGGCGCCGCTTCGGGCTCGTGGTCGAGCGCCCGGCAGTCGGTGGGCGTCCAGCCGATGCGGACCCGGTCGCCCGGGATCACCGCGCCGTGCCCCACGATGTTCGGGATCTTCACGACGAAGTCGTCGTTCCCGAGCAGACGCACCACGACCCGCAGGTGGTCGCCGAGGAACGTCAGGTCCAGCACCTCGGCCTCGAACTCGTTGTGGTAGAGCCCGGGCTCGGGCGCCAGCTTCACGCGTTCGGGCCGGATGGAGAGGGTGGTTTCGTCCCCCACCTCGGCGGGAACCACCCGGAGGGCCTGGATCAGCGCCTCTCCCACCCGGACGTCGCACACGGCGCCGTCGATGCTCTCGATCCGCCCCGGGAGCCGGTTGTTCTCCCCGATGAAGCGGGCCACGAAGTTCCGCATCGGTTCCTCGTAGAGCCCTTCGGGAGAGGCGATCTGCTGGAGGCGGCCGTCGTGGAACACCGCGACCCGGTCGGAGAGCACCATCGCCTCCTGCTGGTCGTGGGTCACGTAGATGCAGGTGATCCCGAGGGTGCGCTGGATGCGGCGGATCTCGTACTGCATCTCCTCCCGGAGCCGGCGGTCGAGTGCGCCGAGCGGCTCGTCCATGAGCACGAGATCGGGTTCGAAGACGAGGGCGCGGGCGATCGCGACGCGCTGCTGCTGGCCGCCGGAGAGCTGCGTGGTCTTGCGGTTCTCGTATCCCTCGAGCCGGACGAGGCCGAGGGCGCGCGCCACCCGGTTGCGGGTGTGTTCCGGATCCACTCCCCGCACTTCGAGGGGAAAGGACAGGTTCTGCCCCACCGTCAGGTGCGGGAAGAGCGCGTAGTTCTGGAACACCATCCCGATGCCGCGCTTCCGGGGAGGCAGATCGCCGATCGGACGGCCCCGGACGCGGATGGAGCCGGCCGTCGGCGCCTCGAAACCGGCCAGCATCATCAGGCAGGTGGTCTTCCCGGAACCCGAGGGTCCGAGGAGGGTCAGGAACTCGCCCTTCTCGACCTGGAGATCGAGCCCGTCCACCACCGGAGTGACCCCGTCGTAGGTCTTCGAGACCCCCTTGAACTCGACGTAGTTTGCGTCGTCCGGCACCGTCACCTCCCTGGCCGTCTCGCGCTGACGGCGGCGACGATAGCGCACGGCTGTCACGGAGCGCGTGCTTCACGCCTTCGCTCACGCGACAATAGGGGAATGAAGCCCCGCGCCCGTTTCGGAGACGTCTTCGAGTCGGTTGCCCGGAGCCTGCGCGCGAACCCGGAGGCCCATGAGCTGGCCCCGGAGCTTCGCCGGCTCAGCGACGAGATCCAGGCGCTCTCGCCCTCCCAGCCGTTCGTCGAGGGCTTCGAGCGCGCCTACCGCGTTGCCGACGGCGCCCACGCCGGGGGAACGCCGCTCATCGGTCTGGCCGCGGAGATGGTCGCGGACCACGCCCCGGACTCCGGCTGGAGCCGGGAACAGCTCGACGCCTACCTCGAGGGGCTCGGCCCGGCGCGGGCGGCGGACTTCCTGACGGAACTGGCGGCGGCGATCGACTCCTAGCGGCCGGGCTGGCGCAGGTTCTTCACCGGCTGCGGGTCGTCGCCGGCCGGGGTGTTGTGCTGCATGATGATCTGCCAGCGGCCGTCCACGTCGATGTAGGTCATCGTGTAGCGGCCTTCGTGGACCGTCATCCGCTCTTTGCCGTCGTAGAGGACCGAAAGCGCGTACTCGCCGTAGGCGATGCCGGTGCCGCCGATGACCCGGTACTGCTCGTTGCTGGTCCGGAATTCCGCCCCGGTGGTGTTGTTGAAGAACAGGTTCCAGTCGATGGCGCACGCCTCGCGTCCCTGTTTCCCTGAAGTCGGGCCGCAGGCGTAGAAGGACAGCGCCTCCTCGTGGACGGTGTCCAGGAAGCCGTCCAGGTTGCCGCCGTTGAGTGCCGCGACCGCGGTCTCGAAGGTGGTCTGGAGCGAGGCGACGTCGGCGACGTCGTTCTCGGCAGCGGCGGGGGCGGCGATCAGGGCCAGACCGGCGAGTGCGAGAGCCAGGGAACGAGTGGAAGTCATGGGCTTTCCTCCGGGGGCGGCGAATCGTACGTCAGAACGCCTTCAGCCAGGTCAGCTTGGCGACCGCCGTCCGGCGGGTCCAGGGGTCGAGCCGGGGGTCGAGCGTGTCGTCGGTGATGTAGCCGGTATCGAGGACCAGGAAGAGGTCGCTTCCCGGGGTGTGAATCCAGTCCACCCGGATGTTGGCCTGGAGTTCCTTCGAGAGGTTGTCCCACTGGATGAAAGCGCCCGCGAACAGCTTGCGGCTGACGGCGCCCTGGACGTTCACCGCGATCAGGGTGGTGGCGAAGTCGCCGTCCGGCACCGGCAGGGAAATCTCGTTTCGCGCGACGTCGGCGCCGATGGTGAGGTGCGGCCCGGTCTTGAGGCTGACCCCGCCCCGGACCTCGCTCCGGTCCCCGCCCCAGAAGCTCCCGGTGGATCCGAAGGCGGTGCCGGAGAACGCCCGGCTGTCGTTGGTGCGGGCGCCCAGCGCGAAGGAGGTGAACCGGTAGTCCCCCGGGCTGAGCAACCGCCCGCTGATCGAGGCCGGGCCGTGCAGCCGTTCGAACCGGCTGGTCCAGTCGAACGCGACGGTCTCTCCCGACTCGAACACGAATCCCAGGCTGGATCCCGCCCGGCGCGATTGCAGTTCGCCGTCCGTGCCGAGAATCCGCTCCCCGTTCAACTGGATCCAGGAGCTTCGCGCCCAGTCGCTCGCCTCGAAACGGGGCGTGAGGGCGGTCCGGACGTTCCACTGGTCCTGGTCGCGCCGGCGGACGAAGCCGAGCGCCGGGTCGAATGCCTTGCCGACGTGGGTGCGCTGGACCCGCAGGCCGTAGCGTTCGTTCTGCAGTTCCAGTTCGGCCCGGGCGGCCGCGTTGCCTTCCTCCGCTCCGCCGTCCTCCGAGTCCCAGACCCGCGCGCCCCACATCCGGAACTGGGAGCTGCTCCAGAACCGGGTGACGAAGTCGGCCCCGGCGGTGCGGCTGCTGGATCCCCCGGCGTCGAGGCTGGTGCCGATCACCCCCATCGTGGTGCGTTCGCGGAGGTTCGCCTGGAGCCGCACCACCGAGTTCCAGGCGCCGGCGTCCACGTCGGGAACGCGGCTCTCGGTCCGGAGCGCCAGCGCCCCGACCGAGATGGGTCCAGCCTGTCCCGTCAGCCTGCCCCCGCCGAGGATGTCGTCCTCGAGCCCGATCCGGCGGCTGAAGAACACTTCCGTCTCCTGGGTCGTTCCGAACTCGAAGAGGCCGGCCCGTTCGAGGAAGAACTCGCGCTTCTCCGGGAAGAAGAGGTCGAAACGGGTCAGGTTGATCTGGACGTTGTCCGTCTCCACCTGGGCGAAGTCGGTGTTCCAGGTGAGGTCGAGCGTCAGGTTCGAGGTGAGCCCGTACTTCAGGTCGAGGCCGGCCTTCGACTCGCGTTCGAAGCCGTCCTGGCCGTTCAACGCCTGCGCACCGAGGTTGGCATAGGGCTTCACCTCGAGACGGTGGCCCCGGCGGACGTCCTTCAGCCCGGTCAGGGTCGCGTACTGCGAAGACTGGGCGATGTTGCCCCGGTACTCCTGGCCGATGTGCGGCCAGATGACGGTCTCGTTCTTCCGCCGGATGGAGCGCTGGAAGGCGATCCCCATGAGCGGCTCCTCCACGTCCGCGAAGCGGATCGTGGTGAACGGGATCTCCATCTCGAGCACCCAGCCGTCCTCGTTCACCGTGGTCTCGGTCGTGAAGACGCCGTCCCAGTTCCAGTCCGGCCGGTCGAGGCTCTCGTCGGCGAAGAGGGCGTCGTCCTGGGTGCCGGGTGCGCCGACCTCGAAGATGTACCCGTTCCGGCGGTCGAAGTAGGTGTCGAGCCCGATGATGATCCGGTCGTCCTTGTCGATCCGCCCGCCCCGGTGCAGGACGTCGCGGCGGATCCGGTCCGGTTCCGAATCGAAGAACATGAAGCCGAAGTAGAGGGCGTCCTCGTCGTAGGCGATCCGCACCTCGGTCCGTTCGCTGGCGGGCGCGCCGTCCACCGGATCGCGCTGCTTGAAGCCCGTTACGGGCGGGATGTCCGCCCAGAAGGGCTCGTCGAGCACCCCGTCGATGCGTGGCGGGGTATCGATGCGGATCGCCCGCGCGGTGCGGTCCTGGGCTGGCGCGGGCGTTCCGATCACGAAGCCGCCGAGCAGCAGGGCTGCCGCGACGCTCCGGATGACGGACCGCTGGATCAGCCGGACCCCCCGGTCATCTCGTGCACCTCGATCTCGCAGTCCGGGGACCAGGCGAGGTGCGGGTGGTCAGCCAGCAGCGCCTCGGCCGCTTCCATGTTCTCCGCCTGCACGATCGAATAACACACGACGTTCCGGGTGCTCGGGGAGTTCCCCGCCGCGGTCAGCCGGCGCCCGCCCGCGAGTGGCGTCCCCATGTCCACGAGCTGGTCGCCGCAGCGACCGAACCAGGCCATCCACGCCTCCATCCCGGCCCGCATCTCCGCCGGATCGGCGTTTTTCGCCATCTCCATGAACGACATGGGCATGTGGTAGAGCACCAGGTACTTCTTCACGTCGGGTTCCTCGATTCGCTCCGGGGTCGGCCGGAGCGACGCGACGATAGGCGGGGGCGGCGTGCGCGTCAACGGGCGGCGTTCCCCGCCGGTCATGATGCCGAAACGGCTTGGAACGCCGGGCAGTTCTCCCGGTGGGGCCCTCCAGACCGGCACCGCGGTGCTCCGCACCGCGCACGTCGCAACCCCGCCCGGAAAAGGCAGCTCCCCCCGGCGCCTGGCGACACCGAACGGACATGACTATGGCAAAATACGCCGCAAACTGCTGTCATGCTATACAAGCGCCTGACCACCCGGCCTCGCCGCAGCTTCTTCCTGTTCGGCGTGCGCGGAGTCGGCAAGAGCACCTGGGCGCGTTCCGCGATTCCCGAGGCGACGCGCTTCGATCTGCTCGACGAGGCCCTGTTCCACGACCTGATCGGACGGCCGGGTCGCTTTGCCGAGATGGTCGCGGGCGTTCCGGAGGGGCGGTGGATCGTGGTGGACGAAGTCCAGCGGGCTCCCGCCCTGCTCAACGAGGTGCACCGTCTGATCGAGGAGCGCGGGCGCCGGTTCGCCCTGCTGGGGTCCAGCGCCCGCAAGCTACGGGCGGCGGGCACCAACCTGCTGGCCGGACGGGCCACCCGAAAGCAGATGTTGCCGCTGGCGCCCGAAGAAATGGGGGCCGATTTCGAGCTGGAACGGACCCTGCGCATCGGATCCCTGCCGCTGGTGCTCGCCTCGGAGGATCCCGGACAGACCCTGGGCGACTGCGTGACGCTGTATCTGCGAGAAGAGATCCGCGCTGAAGCAGCGGTTCGCAACCTGGGCGGGTTCGTCCGTTTCCTGCCCGTCGCCGCCCTCCTCCACGGGCAGACGTTGAGCGTGTCCGGAATCGCCCGCGACGCCGGCGTGGCCCGGAACACCGTCGCCGGTTACCTCGAAGTCCTCGAGGACACGCTCCTCGCTTCGCGGCTGCCGGCGTTCGAGGCGAAGCTGCGCGTCCGCGAGCGGCGTCGCCCGAAGCTGTACTGGACCGATCCCGGGCTCGTTCGGGCGGCGAAGGGCATCCGCGGGCCACTCGCTCCGGAAGAGCGCGGCGCGCTCTTCGAAGGTTGGGTCCTCGGGCTGCTCAACGCGTACGCCCAGGAAAGGGAACTCTTCGACGAGGTCCGCTACTGGGCGCCGGCCGAGTCGAATGTGGAAGCGGACTTCCTCCTCCGCCGCAATCGGGAATTCCTTGCCATCGAGGCCAAGGCCGGCTCGCGCTACCACGCCGGAATGCTCCGGGGCCTCCGGGCCGTCGCGGAGCTGCCCGGCCTCGCCCGCCGGGTGCTGGTTTACGGCGGTCGCAACTCCTTCCGCACGGAAGACGGGATCGAGATCTGGCCGGCCCTGCGGTTCAGCCGGGAACTCGCCGAGAATTCACTCTGGCCGTGAGCCGTCCGTGCCCTGACGCCGAGTGCCCGCCGACCGCCGGCCGGGGGTCAGAACGCCTTCAGCCAGGTGAGCTTGGCGACCGCGGTCCGCCGGGTCCAGGGGTCGAATCGCGGGTCCAGCGTGTCGTCGGTGATGTAGCCGGTGTCGAGGACGAGGAAGAGGTCGCTGCCGGGCGTGTGGATCCAGTCGATCCGGACGTTCGCCTGGAGTTCCCTGGACAGGCTGTCCCACTGCACGAGGGCGGCGGCGAAGAGCTTGCGGCTGACCGCGCCCACGAGATCCACCGCGACCAGCGTGGTCGTGAAGTCGCCGTCGGCCACCGGCAGGGAAACGTCGTTCCGGGCGAGCCGGAGGCCGACGGTGAGGTGCGGCCCGGTCTTGACGACCCCGCGGCCGCCGTAGCGGGTGCGGCGGCCGCTCCAGAAATCGCCCCGGGACCCTTCGAGCGAAACGGAGAACATCCGGGCCTCGTTGGTGCTCGCGAAGGCCTCCCAGAAACGGAAGTCGTAGTCCCCGGGCGGGAGGGTGCGGCCGCTGATGGAAGCCGGCCCGTGGAGGCGCTCGAAACGGTCGTCCACCACGAGGGAAACCCGTTCGCCCGACTCGAACAGGAAGTCCGCGTTCGAGGAGAGCCGTTCCGACTGGAGTTCGCCGCCGGTCCCGAGGGTGCGGACGCCGCCTCCCCAGACCGAGAACCGCCGCGCCCAGCCGCTCTGCTCGAAGCGGGGCCGGAACCCGCCCCAGAGCTGCCACTCGTCCATGTCGCGGCGGCGGACGAAACCGAGCGCGGGATCGAAGTCCGTGCCGACGTGGACGCGGTCCACCGACAGGGCGTAGCGGTCGTTCTCCAGATCCAGCTCGGCGCGCGCGGCCTGTTTCCCGGGGCCGGATCCGTTCGCCTGTGAATCCCAGAGTCGCGCCCCCCAGAAGCGGAAGGACGAGCTGCTCCAGAACCTCGTGTGGAAGTCGGCTCCGGCCACCCGGTTCGAGCGCCCACCGGTGCGGTCGAGGCTGGTCGCGATCACCCCGGCGGTCGTCCGCTCCCGAAGGTTGGCCTGCAGGCGCAGGACGGAGTTCCAGGCCGCCGGGGCTCCGCTGCCGCCGGTGGCGGAGTCGGAGGCCGCCGGCGTCCCGCCGGTTCTCAGCGCGAGCGCCCCGATGGAGATCGGACCCGCCTGGCCGGTGACCCGGGCGCCCCCCTGGATGTCACCGTCGAGGCCCACCCGGCGGCTGAAGAAGACCTCCGTCTCCCGGGACGTTCCGAATTCGAAGAGGCCGGCCCGCTCGAGGAAGAACTCCCGCTTCTCCGGGAAGAACAGGTCGAACCGGGTGAGGTTGATCTGGACGTTGTCGGTCTCGACCTGGGCGAAGTCGGTGTTCCAGGTGAGATCGAGCGTGAGGTTGGACGTCAGTCCGTACTTGAGATCGAGACCGGCCTTCGACTGGCGCTCGAGGTCGCGCTCGCCGGCGAGCTGCTGGCCGCCGAGCGACGCGTAGGGCTTGACTTCGAGCCGGTGGCCGCGCCGGACGTCCCGGAGCCCGGTCAGCGTCGCGTACCGGGACGCCTGGGCGATCCCGCCCACGAAGTCCTGGCCGATGTGGGGCCAGTAGACGTTCTCGTTCTTCCGCCGGATGGAGCGCTGGATGGCGATCCCCATCACCGGCTCCTCCACGTCGGCGAAGCGGATGGTGGTGAACGGGATCGCCATCTCGAGCACCCAGCCCTCGGCGTTGACGGTGGTCTCCGTGGTGAAGACGCCGTCCCAGTTCCAGTCGGGGCGCTCGAGGCGTTCGTCGGTGAACAGCGCGTCGTCCTGGGTGCCGAGCGAGCCGATCTCGAAGATGTAGCCGTTCCGGCGGTCGAGGTAGGTGTCGAGGGCGATGACGATCCGGTCGTCCTTGCTGATCCGGCCGCCCCGGTCGAGGATGTTCCGCAGGATGCGGCCGGGCTCCGAATCGAACAGCTTGAACCCGAAGTAGAGGTTGTCCCGGTCGTAGGCGATCCGAACCTCCGTCCGTTCGCTGGCGGGCGCGCCGTCCACCGGATCGCGCTGTCTGAAACCGGTGACGGGTGGGATCGTGGCCCAGAAGGGCTCGTCGAGCACGCCGTCCACCTGGGGCGGGGTGTCGATGCGGACGGCCCGGGCCTCGCGGTCCTGGGCGGCGGCCGGGGACGCGAGGCAGAGAACGGTCCACAAGCCGGCAAGGGCGATGGTCTCTTTCACGACGTCGGATGGATTCGCTGGCCGCCGGATATTCTCCGGCCTCGCAGTTCTTCCGCGCGGAGCACGCCATGTCCAAGACCCTCGTTTCCCTTGCCGTCCTGCCGGCGCTTCTCGCCGGGTGCGGCGCGAACGCCCCCGAGGAGCCGGCGGAGGCGCCGCCCGCCGAGGTTGCCGAGGAAACAGTGAACGTGGTCATCGAGACCACGCTCGGCGAGATCGAGGTGGAGCTCTATCCCGAGCGGGCGCCGCTCTCGGCCGCGCACTTCCTCCGCTACGTGGACGGCGGCCACTACGACGGCGCGGCGACGTTCTACCGCGCGACCCACACCGCGAACGGGGACGCGCACGACGTGGTGCAGGGCGGGATGCGCAGCCTGCCGATGCTGGTCCGCGACGGCGGCGAGGCCGATGCGGAGCCGCCCTTCCCGCCCGTCCCGCACGAGCTGACGCAGGACACCGGGATCCGGAACGAGCGCGGGACGCTCGCCTACGCCCGGAACGAACCCGGCACCGCGAACACCGAGATCTTCTTCAACGTCGGCGACAACTTCGTGCTCGACACCGGAGCCGACGACCCGACGCGCGACGGCTTCGGCTACGCGACCTTCGGGCGGGTGGTCCGCGGCATGGAAGTGCTCGACGAGATCCACCGGCTGCCGACCGACGCCCCGGCCGCCAGCGAAGTCGTCCAGGGCCAGATCCTGAACGACCCGGTGCCCATCGTCAGCGTCCGCCGCGCGGAGTAGGGAAGGAACCGAACGGGGGGAGCTCGGAGCGCCGGCCTCTGGCCGGCATCGCGGCCGCAGGCCGCGAAAACGCACGCCGCAGCCGATTCCCTGCGGCGTGATCCGAACGGGGAGCGGCTGCGTGCCGCCCGCAACGAGCCGGACGTGAGCCCTACCTTCAGGGGGAGGGAGCGCCACCAGCGCGGGTTTCGCGCTCCCGCGCGATGCCGGCCAGAGGCCGGCGCTCCGAGGCGGCGCCACCACCGCTGCTGGTCAACCCCGCACGGCCGCATTTTTTCAGCAACTGGGCCGCTTCAGCCGGCACGCGGTCCGTGCGGCCCGCAGAACGCGGTCGACCGCCGACAGCCTGCGAGAAGCTACTTCACGCGCCTCGCGGGGAGCCGTCAGCTCCTCAGGCGACCGTTGTCTGAATCAGCGCCGTGAGTTGGGCAACGACGCTCGGTCCCGCCATTGCCTACGCCGGGCCGTCGGCGCGCACGCCGTGCTGGGTACCGGACGCCACCCGGATCCCGGCCGCCCAGCGCTGCTGGTCCGTTTTCTCCTCGACGGTCGGCACGAAGTACCAGTCGTTCTGGATGCGGTCCGGCCTGAGGTCGAGGACGCAGTAGCCGCGGTGGAACGCCTCGCCGAACTTCTTGTGCGGGTTGGCGGCGAGTTCCTCCGCCACCTCGGCGGCGATGGCCTCCTCGTTCCCCAGCCGGCGCAGCTTCGAGCTGGGTGAGGACACCGCCGTGGTCACGAAGTCCACCCCGTAGGACCCGGCGCCGGTGTCCGGGTCGTACCCGGCCAGCGGATTCCGGGGCACGTCCATCCCCCACGACTGGTGGACGTCGCCGGTGAGCACCACCAGGTTCCCGATCCGCTCGCTCTCGAGGAACCCGAAGAGCCGGTCGCGGTTCGCCTCGTAGCCGTCCCACTGGTCGGGGTTCTGGGGATTTCCGTCGGCGTCCAGCATCGGCCCCATCATCACCTGCTGCCCGAGCACTGGCCACCGCATTCCCGCCGCCTTGGCGGCCGCGAGTTCGCCGTAGAGCCAGCGTTCCTGGCGTTCGCCGAGGAGCGTCCGGTCCGGGTGCCGCATCCCCTCCACGTCGCCCCACTCGGCCTGCCGGGAGCGCCCGATGAGCCGGGTGTCCAGCATGATGAGATCAAGGAGCTTCCCGAAGCGGAAGGTCCGGTAGGTGCGCTGGCTCGGCCAGGGCTCGGGCTCGCGGATCGGCATCCACTCGAAGTAGGTCTTGACCGCCGCCGTGCGGCGGACGAACCAGTCGCCCTCCTCGTCCTCGATCTGGTGGTTCTGGGCGCCGTCGGTGTAGGCGTTGTTCGTGATCTCGTGGTCGTCCCAGACGCAGACGAAGGGATGGAGGCGATGGACCTCCTGGAGGTCCGGGTCCGACCGGTACTGCGCGTAGCGGGTCCGGTAGTCGGAGAGGGTGGTGATCTCCTTGTCCGGCCGCGGCGCCCGCCCGAAACGGGTGCCGTCCCCGTAGCCCCGGTTCGGGTACTCGTAGATGTAGTCCCCGAGGTGGAGCACCGCGTTCAGGTCGTCGCGCTCCGCGATCCGCCGATAGACGTTGAAGTAGCCGAAGGGGAGGTTGGAACAGGAGACGAAGGCGAGCCGGACGTGGTCGGTGTTGCGGGGCAGGGTCCTCGTCCGGCCCACCGGCGACTGCTCGCCGAGCGCCTCGAAGCGGTAGTGGTAGGTGGTGCCGGGTTGGAGCCCGGGCGCCGTGACCTTGAAGGTGTAATCCCGGTCCGGCCCGGTCGCACCCTCGCCCTCCGCGACGATCTCCCGCATGCCGGGATCCCGCGCCGCCTGCCACCGGACCGCGACCCGCTCGTCGGAGGAGCCCGAAACCCGCGTCCAGAGCAGCACCCGGTCGGTGAGCGGATCGCCGCTCGCCACCCCGTGCTGGAATGCCCGCTCCTGACCGAGGACGGGCAGAGCGCGCGCGAAGGGCAGGACGAGTCCCGCCCGGGCGGAGGTTCCGAGAAAGAGCCGGCGGTTCATGGGCGCAAGCGTTACACACTTCACCGCGCCGCCGCGTGGGAACGCCGGCCGCTACCGCGAGAACCGGCCGGCGCTCCCTCCTCCTACCGCCGGCTCATCTCCTGGGTCGTCTCCAGCCGTGGCGCGGCCTGCTTCACGTGCCGTTCGAGCCACTGGTGCTGCTCCCAGAGGGTGTGCATGACCGACTCGCGCGCCACGTAGCCGTGGCTCTCGTGCGGAAGCATCACGAGCCGGGCGATCGCGCCGTGGCCCTTCAGCGCGTGGTAGAAGCGGCGGCTCTGCACCGGGAAGGTGCCCGAGTTGTTGTCCACGATGCCGTGGATGAGCAGGATCGGCTCGTTGACCTGGTGGGCGTGCATGAACGGGGACATCCGGAAGTAGATCTCCGGCGCCTCCCAGAAGGTCCGCGGCTCGCTCTGGAACCCGAAGGGGGTGAGGCTGCGGTTGAAGGCGCCGCTCCGGGCGATCCCCGCCCGGAAGATGTCCGAGTGCGCCAGCAGGTTCGCGGTCATGAACGCGCCGTAGGAGTGTCCGGCGATCGCCGTCCGCTCCGGATCGGCGACCCCGCGCCGGACCGCCTCGTCCACCGCGGCCCGGGCGCTCGCGACGAGCTGCTCGACGTAGCTGTCGTTCGGCTCCCTGTCGCCCTCGCCGATGATCGGGATGGTGGCGTTCTCCATGACCGCGTAGCCCTGGGTCAGCCAGTAGAGCGCCGAGCCCCAGCTCACGAAGCTGAACCGCTGCGGTGAATCCCGGACCTGCGCGGCGGCCGCGGCGCTCTTGTATTCGCGCGGGTAGGCCCACACGATCAGCGGCAGGCGACCGTCGCGGGCCGCGTCGTAGCCCGGCGGGGTGTGCAGCAGCGCGTTCAGCTCGACGCCGTCGTTCCGCTGGTAGCGGATGAGTTCGCGTCCCGCGCCCTGGAGGCCGGGGTACGGATGCGCGATGTCGGTGATGGCGCTCG
The DNA here is from genome assembly GCA_022820545.1 of Acidobacteriota bacterium. Classification (GTDB taxonomy): domain Bacteria; phylum Acidobacteriota; class Vicinamibacteria; order Marinacidobacterales; family Marinacidobacteraceae; genus Marinacidobacterium. Next base: position 15,263 of record JAJEFG010000029.1, read on the forward strand.
CTTCACCGCCGCTGGCGAGATCGCGCACGTAGTAGTTGGGAGGCGTCGTCCGGGTCTCCTTCCGGGTGAGCAGCAGCCCGGCTTCCGGATCGAGGAGCGCGAGCGGCGTCTCGTAGGAGTCGGCGTCCGACTGGAAGAGCCGCCGGGTTTCGCCGGTTTCGAGATCCCACTCGTCCACGAAGGGCCGGTTGCCCTGCGGGGAGGCCCCTTCGGCGGTCAGGTACGCCTTCGAGCCGTCCGCCGAGGTGAGGAGCACCCGCGCGCCCCGTTCGTTCCGCGTGGTCAGCGGCGTTCCCGGCGCGGCGTAGCGGTCCTCGTAGGAGGTATCGAAGGCCAGGGTCGGCTCGCCGCTCCCGGCGGTCGGAATACTCCAGATCTGCTCGGCGCGGTTGATCCACCAGCGGGTGATTGCCACCCCGCGGCCGCCGCCGAAGGTCGCTCCCATCATGCGCAGCGGCACCTGGAGCAGCAGCTCGGGTTCGCCCTCGAAGGGCGCGGAGAGCTGTACCAGCACATCGCGGACCGCCGCCTCGGCGTGTGGGTCGCCGCCGTCGCGGGCCTCGGTCCAGACCAGACTGGCGTCGTGGTCGCCCCGCCAGCCCACGGACCGGGGTCCGGTGGGGGCCGAGTCGCGCCCGATCGGGATCTCCTCATGGAGCGGCAGGTCGGCGACCTCGCGCACCACCGCTCCGCTGCGGTCCCGGATCTCGATCCGGTGAGGGAACCGCGAATAGGGCACCAGCCACGAGAACGGCTCGTGGACCGTGCTGACGAGCAGGTAGTTCGCGTCCGGCGACGGCGCGAAGCGGTCGATGATCCCCGGGCCGGCGATCTCGGTGGCCCCTCCGGAGAGGTCCACGACGACCGCGCGGGCCGCCCCGTAGTAGCTGAACAGCGCGTTGTCGTGCGGGCTCGTCAGCAGGTCCTGATAGGTCCGGGCCGGCGCCACCCGCCCGGTGGACTCCTGGATCACCGGCGTCTCGGGCACCGCCGGGGCCTCGGGCGGCATGCCGCGGCCCGCGTCCACGACCCGGACGGCGAGATGGGCGCTGTCGCCGAGCCAGTGGAACGGGGTGTTCCGGAAGATGGCGTTGACGCCGGAGACGACGCGGGTCGCCGCGCCGCTCCCGGCGTCCACCGTCCAGAGTTCCACCCCGTCGTCCCCGGTGTGGGTAAAGGCGAACCGGGAGCCGTCCGGCGCCCAGCTCAGGTGGTCCCCGCGGAGCGGGTCCGGCAGCCCGGTGACCGCCGTCTCGGCGCCGCCGTCGAGCGCCTTGAGCGTGAGCGCGCGGAACATCCGCCGCCGGCTCGCCGCGTTGGCCGCCGGATCGATCCGGAGGCCGGCGATCCGGAGCTCGGGCCGCGAGAGCTCGGCGAGCGGGACCAGGCTCGCGCGGTGGGTGAGCACCGTGTGGACCTTGTCCGGCGATACCGAGATCCCGGGCGTCGGCGGCGCCTCGGCGATGCGCACGATGTCCTCGGGCGGCATCTGGTAGCCGTCCTGGGCGGTCGCGGCAGCGGCCAGCAAGGCGGCCGGAACGATCAGCAGACGAAGCAACGGAAGCCGCATGACGGTCCCTCCTCCCCGGTCGGGGGAACCCCGCATCTTACGCGAGGCGGGGACGCTCGGAGGTCCGCGCTAGCGCAGCGCCGTTTCCAGGCCGTCGATTCTGGACTGGAGGTCTTCGACCTCGTCCTCGAGGTCGTCGATTCTGGATCTCAGGTCTTCGACGTCGCCCTCGAATCCGGCGAATCGGGCTTGCAGGGTTGCTCCTTTCGACTTCGGTCCTTCGGCTTCGGGTTGCCGGTCCTGCCGTGATTCCGCCGGTGCGGCGGCGTCGGGATCGGCACAGTCCAGCAGCAGGTTGAACAGGACCCGATCACCCACCGGTCCCATTTCGTCCCCGATCTTCAGGAAGTGCTCCTTCACTCTCTCGACGAGGAGCCGCTGACTCTCGACGCCCGTGATGTGGAGGTCGCCGTCGTCGCACCGCGCTTCCCACCCGTCCTCGCCCTGGTCCAGGACGCTCACTTCGAACGTGAAGATCAGTTTCTTCGCGTCCTTCCTCGCGTCCTTGCCGCCTTGGCCGCTTCCTTCGGGCATCCGGAGCTCCCCTACATCAAGTTCCGGGAACGCCGCTGGAGGCGCGGGACGATGCTAGGCGGTTGGCTCGTTGCCGCTGTCGGCAGCGTGATCTTCATGATCTGTTCCCGGTGGCGGACCCGCCCCGGCGGGGCCTATGTTCCTACATGCACGCGTGGCGTCCCGGCTGGGAACGCCGGCCTTCAGGCCGGCACAGCTCGCCGCAGGCGGGCGGCGGGAAGGACTCCGATGCCGGGAGGGAGCAGGTACGATCGGCTTTGCTCCGCGACGCAATCGTCTGGCATGCGGAGTGAGGGAGGCCGGTCGTGGTTCGTAACTCGTTGAAGGTGCTGCTTTGCGCGCTGGGGCTGTTCGCCTGTGGCGCCCCGGAACCGGCCCCCGCGCCGGAACCCGAACCGGAGGTCGAAGCTCCGGCCCGTACCGCGGACCCCTTCAAGCGCGGCCTCACCGAGGCCGACTTCCCCCGGATTCAGGAACTCGCGCCGGGCGTCTATTCCTACGAACAGCTCCGCGCCGCCGGCGAGGAGCTCTTCACCACGGTGAGCATGTTCGTGGTCACCGATGAAGGGGTGCTGGTCGCCGACGGGCAGGGCAACTTCGAGGAGACCGCGCGGATGGTGGAGGAGATCGGCAAGGTCACCGACCAGCCCATCACCCATGTGGTCATCGCTTCTGACCACGGCGACCACACCGCGGGGAACGGCGCGTTCCCGGAGGGGGTCGAGTACATCGTCCACGAGAACTCGGTGGCCGCGATGGAGCGGATCCGCGAGCGGATTCCCGAGATCCCGATGCCGGAAACGGTGATCTCCGACCGGATGGACCTCACGCTCGGCGGCCGGATGATCGAGATCCTGTTCCTGGGCCGGGCCCACACCGGCGGCGACCTGGTGGTCCACCTGCCCGCAGAGAGCGTGCTCTTCCTCACCGAGGCATACCTCCACCGGGTCTATCCGGCGATGCGCTCGGCCTATCCGACCGAGTGGGTCGCGATGCTCCGGCGGGCGCAGGAGATCGGCGCCCGGGTAAACATCCCCGGACACGGCTTCGTGGACAGCCCGGACGTGCTGCGCGACGAGTTGCAGGTCGCGATCGAGGCGATCGAGACGGTGATCGCCGAGTCCACCCGCCTCCACGAGATGGGCCTCACCCCCGAGGAAGCCGACGCCGAGGCCGACTTCGGCGACCTCGAGACCTGGTCGCTCCGGGAGAGTCAGCGAGGCATGGCGCTCCGCCGGGTGTACATGGAGCTGAACGGCGAACTGCCGTAGCTCCCGTTCGCCGAAGCCGGCGCGCGCCTGCGATCCGGCCCGGTTCGGCGACGTCCACCCGGAACTTCGCCCCCGGACGCCTCGTTTACGGCGGTGGTGAAACCCGGGCGGCCCGTTCCAGTGAGAGCGCACGGTGCTTCGGCACCGGCCGCCAGGGTAAGAAACCGGTGCGGTCCGACGTATCCCCGGCGATGCCATCCGTACCGGCTCCCGGATCCGCGCCGCGCATGAATGCCGTCGCGCGGCCCCTGGGTCGCTTCCTCGCGACGTGGGTGCTGATCGCCGCCCCGGCCGCCGCGCAACCTCCCGCGGGTCCCGGCGAGGTGGACGTCTTCATGGCGCGGGTGCTGGAGAACCGGGACTCCTGGCGGCGTCTCGGCGACTTCGTCTTCCGCGAGATCGAGGAGTTCGAACTGGAAGCGCCGAGCCTGGTCCGGTTCTCCGGCTTCCGGCGCGAGTACGCGTGGTACGTCCACGACGAACTCGCGGTCCGCAGCCCGGTGCGCTTCGACGGAGTGGAGATCGGGGAAACGCGCCGGCGCCGCTCCGAGGACGAGTGGATCGGGGAAGAGGCGGAACGGCGCTCCGGCGGCGAGCCGGAGGACCTCGAACCGCGCTTCATCAACGACTTCTACTACTTCCTCGAATGGGCGGCGGAGCCTGACGCGCGCCATTACCTCGCGGGGCGCGAGACGCTGGCCGGGCGCGAGGTCCTGCGCATCGAAAGCTATCCCCCGGGAACCTGCTGCGACGATCCGGACGACCACGACGACGAAGAGCGCATCGAACGCGCCTTCGAGCGGACGTCCTTCGTCACCGTCTGGGTGGATCCCGAACTCCTGCAGGTCGTCAGGTACGCGTTCCACAACCCGGGACCCGATTTCCTTCCCGGCCGGTGGCTCCTCCGCGTCGAGGAACTCGACGCAGCCCTCGAAATGACGCCGGTCGGCGACGTCTGGATGCCGTCGTCGATGACCTTTGCCGGGCGCGTCACGACGGCGCTCGGCGAGTCCCGGGTGAGGCTCCGCCGCGCGTTCCTCGACTACCGGGAGGCGGAGGTCCGGGCGCGCCTGCTCGGGACGAGGCGCCGGCGGTGAGGCGCCGGCGGCGCGGCGCGCGCGGGATCGCGCTGGTCCTGTTGATCGCTCCCGCCCCGGTCGCCGGACAGCCGGAGACCGAAAAGGTGACCGAGGTGCGGGTCCACGGGAACCACTCGATCCCGGACGCCGACATCATCGAGCTGGCCGGCGTCCGGCCCGGCGACCGGATCGCGCCGGGAACCGCGGAGGTCGTTGCGGCGCGGCTGCGCGGCACCGGCTGGTTCGACCAAGTGGAGGTGCGGAAGCGCTACACCTCCCTGACGCGAACGGATGCCGTGGCCCTCGTGGTGGTTGTCCGGGAGCTGGCGGGCGCGCCCCGCGCCGGCCCCGCGAGTCGCGCGGGCCGGTGGATCCGCGCGGCGCGCGCCGCGACCCGCCAGACGTTCTTCCTGCCGATCCTCGGCTACGCGGAGGGACAAGGCGTCACCTACGGCGCCCGGTTTGCGGTGACCGATGCGCTCGGCGAGCGGAGCCGGCTCGCGGCGCCGCTCAGCCTGGGCGGGCGGCGGCAGGCCGCGATCGAGTTCGACAAGCGCTGGAATGCGGGCCTCGTCCACGTGCTTCGGGGAGGTGTTGCCGCCACCCGGATCGAGAACCAGCACTACCTCGTCGAGGACCGGCGCTTCGCGGCCCGGCTGGGGGCCGACCGGCGGATCGGAACCGCGCTCGTGGCCTCGACCGAAGCGGTCTGGAACGAGGTTCGGTTCGGGGGCGTGACGGAGCGGGCGGCGACGTACGGAGTCCGGCTGCGGCTCGACACCCGGCGGGACGCCGCGTTCCCGCGGGATGCGGTGTTCGCCGAGGCGAGCTGGAGCTGGCTCGACCGGGAGCGCGGTCCGGCCGTCGTCTCGGTTCCGCGCATCGAGGCGCGCGGCTTTCTCGGTCTCCTCGGACAGTCGGTGCTCGCCGTCCGGGCCGAATACCGCGGCGCGAGCGCTCCGTTGCCGCCGTGGGCTCAGCCGCTGCTCGGCGGCATCGGCGCGGTGCGCGGACACCGGGTGGGCGTCCGGGCGGGGGACCGGTTGGCGGTCGTGTCGGGCGAGCTGCGGCTCCCCCTCACCTCACCGCTCTCCTTCGGGAAGATCGGCGTACGGGCGTTCTTCGACACGGGCGCCGTCTTCGGCGCGGCGAACCGGATCGGCGAGGCCCGGTTCCTCCGGGGCGCGGGGGCCGGCGTCTTCCTGAACGCGGCCGTTCTCACCCTCCGGCTCGACGCGGCGCGGAACTTCGAGGGAGGCGCCCGGCTCCACTTCGCCACCGGGGTGCGATTCTGACGCGAGCCGGCCGGCTCGATGCGGCTCGCCGGGAGCGGGAGCGGAACCGCGCGCGACTCCGCTACGCGAGCGTTCGGCCCGGCCGGATGCCCGCGAGGTACGCCTCGCACGGCTCGCAGCGGATGCCCCGCATGTCCAGCCGCTCGTCCCCCCGGTAGAGCAGCCGCGCCTCGGCCTCCGGGTAGTCCTCCAGGAACGCCCGAAGTCCCCTGAGGTCGCGTTCACGGACTGTCACGCCGTTCTTCACCTCGAACGCCCGGAGTCCATCCTCGCCGTAGACGACGAAGTCGACCTCGTTCCCCGACTTGGTGCGCCAGTAGGAGAGGTTTGCGTCGACGCCCGAATAGTCGATCCAGGCGCGCAGGTGCTGGGCCACGAGCCCTTCCAGGGCGCCGCCGTCGATCTCCTCGGGCCGGTCGAGCGGACCTGCCGGACGCGCGGACCGGAAGACCCCCGCGTCGAACCAGTAGAACTTGGGATGCGCGACGAGCTGGCGTTTCTGCCGCTTCCGGAACACGGGCAGGCGGAACGCCAGGTAGAGGTCCTCGAGGATCGCGATGTAGGCCTCGGTGGTCTTCCGGCCCGTGTGCGTCTCGCGCGCCACCTCCGCGATGTTGAGGACGGAGCCGTGCGAGAACGAGATGACCTCCACGAAACGGGCGAAGTCCTCCAGCCGGCGCACCAGGCCCTCGGCCTGCACCTCCTCGCGGATGGCGAGCGCTACGTACGTGTTCAGCGTCGCGTCCGGCGTATCCGAATCCCAGACGACCGGCAGCATGCCCCGGCGCAACGCGGCGGCGAGGTCGAAGGACGGCAACTCGGCGGCCATGAACGGGTGCATGCGCTCCAGCAGCAGCCGGCCGGCGAGCAGGTTGACGCCCGCGCGCTTCAGCTTGCGGGCCGAGGAACCGGTCAGGACGAAGCGGGGCGCCGCCCGTCGGCCATGCCGTTCGATGAGATGGTGGACCACGTCGAGCAGGGCGGGGACCCGCTGCACCTCGTCGAGGACGACGACCTTCGCCTCGGGATTGCCGTCCACGAGTTCCCGGAGCCGTTCGGGACGCGCCGCGAAGCGCTGGTGGACCTCGGGCCGGAGGAGATCGACCCAGAGCGCGTCAGCGAACGCCTGCATCAGGAAGGTGGATTTTCCGGTGCCCCGCGGTCCGAACAGGAAATGACTGGCTTCCGGAGGCTGGAAGAATCGACGTACAAACTCCATTTCTGCTGCGTTTATGGAGGTAATACTACCAAAACGGCAGGTCTTGTTCAGGTCTCGGCTCGCCCCGAACGCCGAGCGCTGGGAGTGTGGTGCTACGCCTTCTTCTTTCGCCGTAGCCAATCCTTCACCCGCCGAACCTTCGGCCCGAAGGCCTCGGCGAGGAGGGTGTTCGCGACGGCGCCGTGAAGCAGGTCGCGGAGCGGGTCCACCGGAACCAGGTGAGCAAGGGTCGCGGTTTCGTCGATCCGGATCGGCGCCGCCGCGCCGTCGGGCAACTTCGCACCGCCCGGGGGCCCGATCGCGTACGTGATGCCGATCAGCTTGCCGTCCGGGTCCGTATCCGGACGGTCGCCGAAGCCCGGCTCCGGCTTCAGGATGACGGGGCTGCCACTGCTACCGGGGAACATTGTTCCTTCCACGAGAAGTGGCGTCAGGAGGCCCCACCGTCTCGGAATCTCCGCCAGCGTTACCGATCGAAGCGCCGGATACTCCGCGCGTTTCCGGCGCGCACGCTCCACGAATCCCACGAGCCGGCCCTCGGCCCCCTCCGCGATCCCGAGTCGCCGGAGTTCGCGGATGGAGAGGGTGTCGGTTTCCACGTCGAAGCTGCGGACCTGGATTTCGTCGGGGAGATGCGTCGGGTCCAGCAGCAGGGCCGCGACATCATCGGTCCGGTAAGTGAACCAGGTGCCCGGACCCGCGCCGCTCCTGGCGGTTACCGAATGGACGAAGGCCTCTTCTGCGCCGCTGGGTCGAAAAAGCACATCGATGCGCCGGCCGGCATGCTTGACGACATGGGCATTGGTCACGAGGAACAAGAACCTCCGGGTCCGGCGGTGGGAGTGCCGCGCGTGACAAAGAAACCCCGTGCCGACGCCGCAGAACCGATTCTCGATGTCGAAGGTATGGAGGAGGACCACCGTGTCGAGATGCGGCCGTTCGCTGGTTCGCATGGACTGGGCGCTCCTCCCGACGGCGTTTCGGTTCAGGGAGAGCCGCCCCCGGCAGCCATCCTTACCAGCCTCAGGATCGCGTCAACCGGAACGATGCGGACCAACCCGGTGTGAACCTGGACGAGCATGGTCAGCCCGTCATCGGTGCGCCGAACCGGCCCCTCCGGATTCGGCAGGGAGTCGCTGACGAGGCCGATGAGATGGGGTCTGGGATGGGTGAGCGGTTGGCCTCCCCGGCCGCGTCCGGGCCTGATGACCACCGGGCTCCCCGTGTTGCCGGCGAAGGTTGTGGCGTCCACCAGGAAGGTCGGCGACCGCCGCCCGTAGAAGTCCTGGATCCGGGCGATGATGCCCCTCCGCACCATCGTTACCGGACGGAAGCGCAGGCGCTCGGGAGTGAACCCGAGCACCAGCACGTCGTCGCCTTCCCCGACGCCGTGTCGCCTCAGTTGCGAGCCCTCCAGAGCGCCGCCCCGCAGATCGAATGTCTCGCAGCGAATCGCGTCCTCCTTGAGCCGCTCCGGATCGAGCGGCAACAGAGCGACATCCCTTTCGGAGTCCACCAGCCAGTCTCCCGGTGCGATCCGGTTCCGGCCGTCCGCAAGGTAGCTGGTCCTGCGGAATCCGCGGCGACGCCCGCAGATCAGGAGCGTCTTGCCGAGATCGCCGCTTACCGCCCGCCCGCTCGTCACCAGGAACAGCAGGGTGCGCCCTTCGGCGCCGCCCGTGAAGTAGCGGCAGAAAAACCCGGTCGCCGCGTATCGGAGTCTCTCCCCGCCGGAGTCCTCGAACATGGCCAGCGTGTCGAGGTAGCGGGACGGCAACTTCGGCATGCGGCAGGTTGGTGACGGGACAGGAGTCTCCAGGGCGAATCAGGAACTGGAGTCTCGGGCTCCTTGCGGCGGCCACCTCTCGCGACGGGTGCGGTATGCCTGCTTCGGAGTGTTCGGACGGTCGGGAAACCGGCGTTCCAGCAGGCCCGCCTTCAGGAGCGGCCGGAGGTGGCGGTTCGCGAGGCCGCGCCGGTGCATGTCGAACCAGCGCGCCAGTTGAGCCGGAGTGGTCCACTCGCGGTGAAGGCAGATGTCGAGGATCAGGGCCCGGAAGGCCTCGGGGTGCGGGCGCTCGCCGACGGCCTTCACCTGGGGGAGGAACACTCCGGGGAGATCCTTGAAGCGCGCCTCGTGATCTTCTGCAGGAGGAGGGACTACCGGCGGACGGCCCGGGGTTGTCGACGGACGGGGTTTCGGCCGGGTTTCACCGCTCGTTGCGCTTGCGGGTTGCGGGAGCAGCGGCTGCCGGTTCTCCTCGGTGCGGGCCGCGACCCGTGCCCCTGGTTTCTCGGCCTTCGCAAATCCACGGACCGGAGAGCTGGAAGCCTGCCGATCCGATTCTTCGGGTGGATCCAGGAGACCGAGTCCGATGCGGCTCTCGCCCGAAGGGGGAAGGGTCAGCCGGTGAAGGCTGGAGAGCGCCGCGGCAATTCCGCCGCTGCCCTCGGTCAGCCGGCCGCCGAGCCCGCGCACCGCGCGGCCCAGCTCCCGGACTTTCGCGGTCGTTCCGGTGACCTTGCCGTCGGAGCCGCGAAGGGCGCGGGTGCTGCGGACGATCCCCCCGCCGAAGTCGCGGGCGGCGTGTCCGACCCGTACCGCTGTCCGGGCTACTTTTTCGCCTTGCTTGGCCATCCGGCGAATCCGCTCGCGGGCCGCCGGCCAGTTCTCCTTGGCGTACCGGTAGGCCGCCGGAATCCCGGAGAGGAGCCAGCGAATCCAGATCCAGAGTCCGTGGAGTCGTGGCCGCGGCTTTCGGAGCCACGCGCGGATAGCGTCGAGTCCTGGCGGTGTCTCTTCCGGTCTCTCGAAGAGGCGGAGCGCGGACATGCGGCGCGCGACGCTAACACAATGACTATAGGGGCCTTCCGTTACAGTTCATGACGCTCCGCGTCACGTGGGTGCAACTGGTACCAGTGACGCGGTCGGTCAGTCCCGAACTAGTTACGGTCGTGGGGTCGGCTGGCCGTAACTAGTTATGTTAGGAGGCTCTGCCGGGGCCGAACTAGTAACAATGGCCAGCTCTTTCCGGCCGAACTGGGTACGTTGGAGGGGTCTGAGGGGCTGCAACTAGTGACGGAAAGGGGACCGGCGGACTGTTAGTAGTTACCGCGATGGGCTCGGCTGGCCCGGAACTAGTGACAGTAGATGTCCGCCGGACTGTCACCAGTCACACCCCTCGAGGAACTCGCAGCAGGTCGTTCGCGCGGTTCGCGGCGTGTGGCCGCTCGTGCCAGGGGAGAGAGTTGCAGCGGCCGCGCCGGGGCGCGGGTTCAACTGGCGGGTGGGTCGCCGGCCGGTGGCGCGGCCGGTGCCGAGGGACCGAGGCTCGCCCGGACGATGCGGATCTCCTCGTAGGAGGTGCCGGGTCCGAGGTGCTCGCGGACCGGGCGGAGCGCGTCCGGACCGGCCGCGAGCAGGGCTTCCCGGATGCGGGCGGTGCGTTCCGGGGCGGGCAGGCTCGGGGAGAGGTCGAGCGTCGCCCCGCCCTGCACCAGGCGCTCGACGTGTCCGATCACCGTCTTGAGGTCCAGCGACCGGATCTCGGCGATCTCGCCGACGGAGCGGCCGTCGTCGAGGAGCTTCCTGGTGGCGAGCACGGTGGGCGTCCGCTTCTCGCGGGCGGCGCGCCGGGGTTTCGCGGGCGGCCCGAGAGTCGGCGTCCGGTCGGCAAGGTCCTTCCCGGCGGCGTACTCGCGAACGGCGTCGAGGACGGGCGCGCCGTAGCGTTCCAGCTTCGCCGGGCCGAAGCCGTGGATGCGGAGCAGGCTGTCCTCGCTCTGCGGCAGGTACGCCGCGATCTCCCGGAGCGTCCGGTCGCCGCACACGTGGAACGGGCGGAGGTCGTCGCGCTCGGCGAGCTCGCGGCGGACGCCGCGGAGCGTCTCGAACAACTCCGTCTCGATCTCCGGAGCCGGTGCGGCGGGTGCCGCGTCCGATTTCGGAGTTCGGGAAGCGGGTGCGGCGGCGCGGGCCTGCGGCGGGTCCGGGGGTGCGGGCCGCGGGCGGGTCAGCGTGATCCCTTCGCGGCCGCGCAGGAACTTCCAGCCGGCGCGGGAAATGGAAACGGTCGGGTACTCCCCGGCGGCACGGACGAGCAGCCCCCGGTCCACGAGCTGGTCGGCGAGGTCGCGCAGGTCCTCGGCCGGAACGTCGCGGGCGATCCCGTGGACGCTCAGCCGGTCGTGGCGGAACTGCAGCACCTTGCGGCTCCGGGAGCCGCTAAGCACCTCGGTCACGTACGCCATGCCGAACCGCGCCCCGGTGCGGTGGACGCCGGAGAGGATCTTCTGGGCGATCTCGGTACCGTCGAACTCCGCGAGGTCGCTCTCCGGATCGAGACAGTTGTCGCAGTTGCCGCACCCGTCCTGCCCTTCCGGGCTCCGCTCCCCGAAGTAGTCGAGCAGGTGGCGGCGGCGGCAGGTGCGCAACTGGCAATAGCCGAGCACCCGGCGCAGCCGGGCTAGCGCGCGGTCGCGTTCCTCCGGGTCCTCGATCTCCCGGATGAACCCCTCCTGGGTGCTGCGGTCCGCGGTCGTGTAGAAGAGGACGCAGTCGCTCGGCTCGCCGTCGCGGCCGGCGCGCCCGGTCTCCTGGTAGTACCCCTCGAGGGACTTCGGCAGGTTGTAGTGGACGATGAGCCGGATGTCCGGCACGTCGATCCCCATTCCGAAGGCGATCGTCGCCACGATGACCGGGGTCTGCTTGCTCGTGAAGCGCTCGTGGGTGCGGCGGCGCTCGTCGTGTTCGAGCCCGGCGTGGTAGGGCAGGGCCTCGATCCCGGCGTCCCGCAGGGCGGCGGCCACGGTCTCCGTCTCCCGGCGGGAGAGGCAGTACACGATGGCCGATTCCCCGGTCCGCTCCCGAAGCAGGGAGATGAGGACCGGCAGCGAGCGCCGCTTGGGACGGACCGCGTAGGTGATGTTCGGGCGGTTGAAGCTGGCGACCAGGAACTCGGGATCGTCCATCCCGAGCCGCCCCGCAACGTCGGCGCGGACCCGTGGGGTGGCGGTCGCCGTCAGCGCCATGAACGGGACGTCCGGAAGCGCTTCCCGGAGCGCTCCCAGCGTCAGGTAGTCCGGCCGGAACTCGTGGCCCCACTGCGAGATGCAGTGCGCCTCGTCCACCGCCACGAAGCCGACGGCGAGGCGCCGCAGGAATCCCAAAAAGCCCGGCAGCGCGACCCGCTCGGGCGCGACGTAGAGCAGCTTGAGCTCGCCCTGCGCCGCCGCGCGCCGGACGGCGGCGGTTTCCTCGGGGTCCATCGAGCTGTTCAGGCAGCCGGCGGCGACGCCGCGGGCGCGCAGCGCGTCCACCTGGTCCTTCATCAGCGCGATCAGCGGCGAAACGACCAGCGTGAGTCCGTCGCGCGCGAGCGCCGGAAGCTGGTAGCAGAGCGACTTGCCGCCGCCGGTGGGCAGGAGCACGACCGTGTCGCGCCCGGCGAGCGCCGCGCGGATGGCGCGCTCCTGGAGCGGCCGGAACGCGTCGTGGCCGAAGCGCCGCAGCAGAAGAGCGCGGAGTTCGTCGCTTCCCGGCGGAGCGTTCTGGACGCGGCGGCGGTTCCCCTCCGCGACCGCGGGCGCTACCGCGCTGGCGGCGGGCCGAGTCCCACCCGGGCGGCGGACCGGACGGGGGGCGCGCACGCCGGAATGCTACGTTGGGGGGGCGACCGTTGGGGATCGGTACGGGCTGGAAGAAACGCCCCGCAAGTGCCGCTCTCGCTGCCGTTTCGGTAGAGCGCCTACCGGCATGGCAGCGTGGGCGCTCAACAGGAGGTGGTTTCGATCGCCCTTTCGGTCCTTATCCCTCCGGCCACAAGGTCCGGATGGGGTATTGGCGGAGCGTCCGGTCCGGGGTCACGAGCGCCAGGCTGTGTTCAACGGCCTGGCACACGAGCATGCGGTCGAATGGGTCCTTGTGCAGCAGTGGGAGGCGCGGCAAATGAAGGGCGCTCGCTTCGTCGAGCGCAAGGCTCCGGAAGCCGTGCCGTTCGCGCTCCCGCGGGAGCAGGGTCTCGGGTTGCTCCGGCAGGGGTAACTTGCCCAACCGGTGCTTCACGGCGATTTCCCAGGCCGAGACGGCGCTTACCAGAACGTCGTTCTCCGGATCCGACACGACGGTCCGGGTCGCCTTTGGAATGGATGGAGAACCGATCATCCACCACAGGAACGTGGCGGTATCAAGCAGGAGCCTCACTCGCCGCCTCCCTCGAACGCGGCGATTTCATCTTCCGGAAGCGGTTCGAAGAACGAGGGTGGAACCGAGAAGGCTCCCTTCGCCAGCCCGAACGGGCGCGGCGCCGTCGGTGACTGCCGGAGCGGACGGATTTCGGCCACCGGCTGGTTGCGCCGACAGAGCACGACGGTCTCGCCGGCGGTGACGCGCTCGACATACCGGGAGAGATGGGTCTTTGCCTCATGGATGTTGATCCGAATCATGACTCGTATTCTAGTCATGATTCGGACTAGATCGTGCTTCTCAACCTCAGAGCATTGGCAGAGTCGGCGTGCACGCCGTGAAGGCGGTGACCGCCGTGCGTTTGGCCAGCCTCCCGCGCGCGTGCCGGTCTGCGACCGGTCCCCTTCGGTACCGCTATCCGCCGATGCCGAAGAGCCGGGCCAACTGAACCAGCGACAGGCCGGAGATCACGAGGACCACGAATACGCCGAGGACGTTGGCGAGGGTCGAGTTCTTGTACTTGCCCATGATCCCGGTCTTGTTCACGACGACGAGCAGGAGGATGAGGGCGAGGGGCAGGAAGATCCCGTTCCCGGCCTGCGCGAGCAGGATGATCTGGTAGGGCGAGGCGCCGAGGAAGATTCCGAAGCCCATTCCGGTCAGCAGCACGAATCCCCAGAGCAGCCGGATCCGGCCGCTCTTCAGGTCCGCTCCCCAGCCGAGGGCCCCGCCCGCCGCGTAGGCCGCGGCGAGCGGCGCCGTGATCGCCGAGGTCAGGCCGGCGGCGAAGAGGCCGATCCCGAAGAAGACCGGGGCCGCGCGCCCGAGCAGCGGCTCGAGCCGCGACGCCACGGTGGCGGCGTCGGCCGCGTCGGCGCCCTGCCCGAGCAGTGGAGTGGCGGCCACCACCACCGCGGCGGTGATGAGCCCGCCGAGCACCACCGAGAACAGGGTGTCGTTCCGGCTTTCCCGGATGTTCTCGTCGTTCCGGTTCGCGTCCGGCCAGCGCTCGAGGGTCGCGCTGGTGTGGAGGAACAGGTTGTAGGAAACCACCGTGGTGCCGATCAGCGCCATCACGGTGATGAGGCCCTGCGGGTCCGGCGGGATGCGCGGCACGAAGAACCCGGAGAGCAGGTCGCCGAGGCTCGGGGCGCTGAGGATCGCGACCAGGAAGAACACCACGCTCATCAGCCCCACGAGGAAGACCAGCGCGTTCTGGATGATCTTGTAGGTCCCGGTCATCAGCAGGCCGCCGGCCAGCGAGCCGACGATCAGGACGAGGAGTCCCGCGGGCAGTCCGGTGAGGAGGCTGAGCCCGAGCGAGGCGCCGAGCAGGTTGCCGGTCTGGAAGGCCGCGTTTCCGATCAGGATGGTGAACGCGATCAGGCCCAGCGCGGCGATGCGGACCACGGGATTCGCGAGGCTGTCGCGGATGGCCTCGGCGAGGCTCCGCCGGCCGGCGATGCCGACTCGGGCCGCCATGTCCTGGAGGACGATGGTGGCGAACACCGAGAAGAGGACCGCCCAGAGGAGGGTCGTTCCGTACCCCGCGCCCGCCCGGCTCGCGGTGACGACGGTGCCCGGGCCGATGAAGGCGGCGGTGACCAGGAAACCCGGTCCGGCTTTGAAGCGGGGCATCGGATACCTCCTAGCTCGCCAGGTCTTCGTTCACGGCGCGGGCGGCGTTTCTGCCCGAGACCCCGTGGAGCCCGCCATAAGGGTACGTCCCCGGCCCGGCGAGGTAGAGCCCGGCGACCGGTGTTCGGTGCCGGGCGAAGCCGGGGACGGGGCGGAGGGAGTAGAACTGATCCATCGCCGGTTCGCCCTGGTGGAAGCTCCCCTCGATCAGCCCGAAGCCCCGTTCCAGCGTGCCGGGCGTCAGGACGCGGGACGCGGTGACCAGGTCCCGGATCCCGGGGAAGGCCCGCTCGAGGGCGCCGAGGGTCGCTTCGAGCACGGCTCCCTCGTCGGCGTCCTGGGGGACCGACTGGACCGTGGCCGCCAGCACGGCTCCACCGCCCTGCGCCAGCTCGCTGTCATGGATGGAAGGAAGTGACGCGAACACGAGCGGCGCCTCCGCGATCCGGCCGTACTTGAAGGCGTCGGACGCGCGTTCGATGTCGTCCATCCGGGCGCCGATCTGAACGATCCCGCCGAGGCGCGGGTCGTCCTCCGGGCCGCCGGCGAAGCGCGGCGGCTCCGACAGCGCGAGTCCCACCCGGGCCGCCGTCCCCCGGTAGCGGATGTTCCCGACCTCGTGGACGAAGTCGGGGGACAGGTTTCCCGCTCCGGTCCAGCCGAGGAGCGTCGTTCCCGGCGCGGCGTCGGAGATGACCATGTCGCAGGCAATCACCCGGCCATCCAGCAACTCCACGCCGGTCACCCCGGTGCGGCGATCGGTTGCGATCCGGCGCACGCCGCCCGACTCCGCGTCCAGGTGGGCTCCGGCGGCCCGCGCCGCCTCGCGGAGCGCGCGTCCCACGGCGGACGATCCGCCGCGCGCCGGACGGATCCAGCCGAGGGGCTCGGGACTGCCGAACGCGTGGAAGTGCAGGAAGAGGCCCGCGGTCCCCGGGGCGCGGTGGCCGAGCCGGGTTCCGGTGAGCGCGGCGCCGGCCAGCGCCGCCTTCAGGGAGTCGCTCTCGAACCAGTCGTTCAGGTAGTCCGTCAGGGGCATCGGCAGCGCCCGCAGCAGCGCGTTGACCCGCTTCGCCCCGAGCCCGAGGGCCGCGAACGCGGCGGGAATGGCGTCGGGGAGGCCGGCGTCGAGCTGCAGCGGCGGCTGCTCGAGGAGTTTCCGCAGGAAGCCGCCGAACGCGGCGAGCTCGGCGACGAATTCCGGGAAACGCGCCGCGTCCCGCGCCGAGAGTCCGGCGACGGCGAGCCGGGCCCGCTCGGGGTCGCGCGGCAGCGTGAAGGAGTCGCCCTCCGATCCGACGGCCGTCAGCACCGGATCGGAGGCGACGAGCTCCAGGCCGTGGCGTCCGAGGTCGAGGTCGGCGGCCACCGCGGGATCGACCGAGGGCAGGGTTTCGGGAAAGACCGGGAACTGGAACCCCGGCGCGATCTGGACGTTCGCGGCGACCCCGCCGGGATGCCCGTGCTCGCCGACCACCAGCACCGGCCGCCCGGCGTCGGCCAGATACGCCGCCGCCACGATGGCGTCCGGACCCCCGCCGATGGCGCAGACGTCACAGGAGTCGCGCATCACGTCGCGCCCGCGGCGCGCAGCATGGCTTCCGCGCCCAGCTTTCCGGGCGCGCCCATCACCCCGCCGCCCGGATGGACGCCGGAGCCGCACTGGAAGAGCCCGCGGATCGGGGTGTGGAACTGGGCCCAGCCCGCCGCCGGGCGCAGGAAGAAGAGCTGGTCGAGCCCGAGTTCGCCCTGGAAGATGTTGCCCTCGGTGAGCCCGGTGCGGCGCTCGATGTCGAGCGGGGTCAGTACCTGGCGTTCCAGGATGATGTCCGGGAGGTTCGGGGCGTACTCGGCGAGCGTCCCGATGACGGCGTCCCCGAAGGCGTCGCGCTGGGCGTCCCAGTCGCCGCCCGCGCCGTTCAGGTGGTAGGGCGCGTACTGCACGAAGATGGACATGACGTGCTTCCCCGGGGGCGCCATCCCGGGGTCGATCAGCGACGGGATCATCACGTCGAGGAAGGGCCGCCGGGAGAAGCGTCCGTACTTGGCGTCGTCGTAGGCGCGTTCCAGGGTGAGGCTGTCGGGACTGATGGAAATGGCGCCCCGCAGGTGCGGCCCGGGACCGGGCGTCGCGGTGAAGTCGGGCAGGGCGTCGAGCGCCAGGTTCACCTTGCCCGAGGAGCCCTGGAACCGGTAGCGCCGGATCGCCTCCACGAACTCGCCGGGCAGTTCGTCCGCGTCGAGCATGCCGAGGAAGGTCCGGCGGGGATCCACGCTCGACGCGACCTGGCCGGCGAACACCTCCTCGCCGCCCTCGAGGACCACCCCGGCGGCCCGTCCGCCGCTGGTCAGAATCCGCTCGACGCCGGCGTTCGTGCGGATCTCGGCGCCGAAGCTCCGGGCCGCGTTCGCGAGCGTCTCGGCGACCGCGCCCATCCCGCCGCGCTGGAAACCCCACGACCGCGAGGCGCCGTCGATCTCGCCCATGTAGTGGTGGAGGAGCACGTAGGCGGTCCCCGGCGAGGAGATGCTCAGGAAGGTGCCGACGATGCCGCTGGCCGCCATGGTGGCCCGGAGGGCGTCGGTCTCGAACCAGCGGTCGAGGTAGTCGCCGGCGCTCGCGGTCATGAGCCGCGCGAGCTCGTGGAAACGCCGGTCCCCCAGTCCCGCGAAGTGCGACGCCAGTTCGACCACGCCGCGGAGCTCCCGCGGACGGACCGACCCCACCCGCGGGGGCGTCATCGTGAGCAGCTTCCGGATCCCCTGGCCGAGCTGATGCATCCGGAGCCCGAAGAGCGGGTAGTTGTCCGCGTCCCGGCGGGAGAACTGGAGCAGCGACTCGCGGGTCTTCGCCGGGTCGTGCCAGCGGGTCAGGGCCCTTCCGTCCGGCAGGGGAGTGAACGTCCCGTCGAGCGCCTGGAGCTGGAGGCCGTGCCGGGCGAGATCGAGGTCGTCGATGATCTGCGGCCGCAGCAGGCTGACCACGTAGGAGAAGACCGTGACCGTGAAGCCCGGCAGGATCTCCTCGCTGTAGGTCGCGCCGCCGACGCGCTCGTTCTTCTCGACGAGCAGGACGTTCCGGCCCCCCCGCGCGAGGTAGGCGGCCGCGATCAGGCCGTTGTGGCCGCCCCCGATGACGATGTCGTCGTAGCGGTTCAAGGTGGTCGGCTGGAGCTTCTCGGCGGTTCGGGACGCGTCGGGCGCGAAGGCCGCGCGATCCTATCCCGGTTTCGGCGCCTCGGAGCGCCGGCCTCCGGCCGGCATCGCGGCCGCAGGCCGCGAAACGCACGCCGCTGCTGACCCGTATGGCGCGAGCTCAACAGGGTGCGGCGATGGACTCATTATTATTTGGTATAATATAATATGGTAACAAATAATGATGCGCTTCCTCGACCGCACCGACGAACTCCGCCGCCTCGACGCGGCTCTTGGGCAGCCGGGGAGCTTCACGGCGATCTGGGGGCGCCGCCGCGTCGGGAAATCGCGGTTGCTCCTCGAATGGTCCTCTCGCCGCGACGGCCTCTACACCGTCGCCGACCTTTCGGCCGCACCGGTCCAGCGTCGGTATCTGGCCGCCGCGGTAGCGGAGCGCTTCCCCGGCTTCGCGTCCGTGGAGTATCCGGACTGGCGATCGTTCCTGGATCGGTTGCGGGCCGAAGCCGCGGCGGCGCGCTGGCCCGGGCCGTTCATCCTCGACGAACTGCCGTACCTGCTCGCGGCGGACCCGACCTTCGCCAGCGGCCTCCAGAACTGGCTCGACCGCCCCGGGACGCGCCCGTCCATGGTGGTCAGCGGCTCCAGTTGGCGCATGATGCACGGGGCGCTGCTCGGCGCCGGGGCGCCGCTCTACGGTCGCGCGGTGGAGGCCTTCGCGGTGCAGCCGCTACGGCCCGGATATCTGGGTGACGCTTTCCCGGATTCCACTCCGCGCGACCAGGTGTCGCTCTACGCGCTCTGGGGCGGTACGCCGCGGTACTGGGAACTCGCGGAGCGGTTCGGTACCGATCTCGAAGCCGCGGTGGACTCGCTGGTGCTCGACCCCGCCGGGCCGCTGCACGACGAGCCGGACCGCCTGCTCCGCGAGGAAACCCCTTCGGCGTCGTCGCTGCGGCCGCTGCTGGACGTGATCGGCGCCGGTTCTCATCGGATCAGCGAAATCGCCGGGCGCCTGGGGAAACCCGCTTCCAGCCTTTCGGGGCCGCTGGCGACCCTCTGCGAGATGCGGCTGCTCCACCGGGAGATTCCCTTCGGGAGCCCGCCGCGCTCCGGAAAACGCAGTCTCTACCGGATCGAGGATCCTTTTCTGCGGCTCTGGTTCCGGGTGGTTGCGCCCCACCGCGCGTCACTCGCCGCGGCGCCTCGGGAAACACGGCTCGCTTACTGGATGCGCGCCCGTCCGGCCCTCGAGTCCCTGGCGTGGGAGGAACTGTGCCGGATGACGACCCCCACGCTCCACCGGACGGACTCGCCGGCCGGCGCCCTCGGCCCCTGGGAGCCTGCACAGCGCTACTGGCGGCGGAACGAGCCCGAGCTGGACGTGGTCGCGCGGTCGGTGGACGGCGAGCGGCTGCTCGTGGGCGAGGTGAAGTGGACGGCAAAGGGACGGCGTCGCCGCCCGCCGGAACGGCCGGTTTCCGCACACCTGCCGGGCGGGAGCGGCGCCGAAGTCATTCACGCCCGCTTCGTTCCGGATCCCGAGGGCCGCCGCTCCCGGGCGCCGGAGGTTCACGAAGTGGGCGCGGCGGACGTGCTGGCGGCGCTGCGGTAGCGGCGGCGGACGCCGTCGGTTTCGGCGACCGTTTCGACGATGCCTTCTGCCAGTGAGCGAACGCTTCCATATCCTCTCTCAGAGTGGCGGCGTCACCGCGGACGACGGGGATGCCCAGCCGGGACACGTGCTGCATGAAATCGGCGACGGGGAGCCTCGAGATTTCCGCGGCCCGGCCG
>JAJEFG010000094.1 GCA_022820545.1 Acidobacteriota bacterium
TACGCCGTCGCAGGCCGGAGGCCCGCGGCGCCGGTCTGGAGGCCCCCACCGGGAGGACTGGCCGGCGTTCCAAGCAGTACCGCCGCTTCTACTCCTCCTCTTCCTCCTCGCTCTCCTCGGGCGGCCGCGGCCGGTCCAGCCGGATCGAGACGCCGCCGAAGAACTCGCTCGTGTTCCGGTTGACCTGGTGGTCGCCATCCAGCAGGTACTGGAGGACCGCCGTATCCCAGGCGAGCCCGGCTGACGCCACGACCTCCATCCAGTCGCCGTATGCCGGCTCGTCGGGCGCCTCGGTGCCGCCCGCCCAGATGGTGATCTTCGGGTCGTAGCCGCGGCCCCCGCGCCCCGGCCCGCTCGCGAGCCGGCCCTTGATGGGCATATTGATGTTCACCCCGTTGTGGAGATTCATCCGGAACACCTCGGGCTCGAACTGCATCCCGTAGCGGCGGTAGCGGTCGTAGGTCCGCTCGTTCATCGTCCGCACCAGGTCCGTGTCCTGGATGGCGTTCGTGATGTAGCCGCGGATCTTGAGCGCCGCCTCCTTGTGGCGCGGCAGCTCGGGGTCGTCCACCACGTCGAAGCCCGGCATGAACCAGCCCTTGTTGAACCCCCAGTTCCGCTCGGTGCGCCGGCCGGCCCGGACCAGCCCGCTGAACTCGCTGAAGAGCTGGACGAGCTGGTGCGCCGGATAGCCGTGCGGGTTCAGGAAGATGTCCGGGAGCCACATCCGCCAGAGACGGGGTCGAACCTCCGCTTCCGGATAGATCGGCATCGGCTCGTCGCTGTCCGTCGTGGAGTCGATTCCGAGCGACCCCCAGTAGCCGGCGTGCAGGATGTGCTCCCGGTTGTACTGGTGCATGTCCCAGGCGAGCTGGGCGCCGTCGGGATTCTGGATCGGGTGGACGACGACGTTGACCTTGTCGAGGTTCTTCGTGCGCTCGGGATCGGTGAGCAGCATCTCGGCGAGCCGCAGGACATGCGACGTCGAGGAGACCTCGTTGGCGTGCTGGCGGGCGCTGTACACGATGGTCGGCTTCAGCAGGCTCGCCTTCCGCTGCGACCAGTGCGTCGCGTCCATCGGCGGCATCAGATCCATCGCCCAGGTGGACTGGCCCAGGTAGCTCTCGCCGATCCTGTAAACGGTGGCTTCGGGGAACTCGGACATCCGCGCCAGGATCCCGTAGGCCTCGGGAGGCGAGATCGGGGATTCCCACTGCACGAGCTGGTCGTCGTTCCCGGTCGCGTCCCGGAAGGTCATGATGTCCGGGAAGGGCGGCGGCTCTCCATTCGCCGCCAGGGTCGTCACCCGCTCCGTGTCCGGCTCGTATCCCCAGTCCCAGGCGGCGGCGACCTCGAGGTCGCCGAGCCCCGCGAACGCCAGCTCATCCGCATAGAGGCCCGTCCCGCGCAGCTCCCCGAGCAGCTCCATGACCCTCGTGACCTGCGCCGCGGACATGATCCGCTCGTCGGCGGCGTCCTCGCCGTAGCGTTCCACGTAGTAGTCCCGCTCATCCGCGTCGGTATCCACCTTCACCCGGAGCCGGAGGCTGTCCAGCCCGGTGTTGCCGGCGCTCACCCGCGCCGTCATCGCCTTCGGCCGGCCCACCTCCACCTTCGGGATGTTCCGGCGCACGGTCCCGGTGCGTCCGTCGGCTGCCGTGTAGTCCACGACGATCGCCGGCCGGCTGGTCTTGAAACCGGTGAAGAGGATGTGCGCGGTCCCCGGCGTCCCGTCGGTCTTCCCCCGCATCTCGGGGATCACCCGCCCGCCGTAGGTCAGCTCGTTCCCGAGCGAGTTCCGTCCCAGGTGGCGCAGGAAGGTGTGGGTCACGAAGTAGATGTCCTCGTGGAGAGCGTCGTGGGTGGACTCGACCTCCTGTTCCACCCCCAGCAGGCGCTCCGGTTCGGACAGCGAGAGCACCACCTTCAACTGGCCGAAGTAGGGCGCATCGGCCGGGCCCCTCGGCTTCCCCTCGTGGAGCTCCATGATGTAGTCGTAGACGCGGGCCAGGGTGTCCGACTGGTAGTGGTCCCAGAACGCCTCGGCGTCCATCCGGATCCGCTCGTCCACGACGGTTTCCCCGTCCACCGTGGCGGTGATCCCGCCGGTGGTGACCTGGATGAGTTCGTAGTCCGGGTACCGGTCCATGAACGGCCGCGTCACGAGCCGGGGCTCGAACGTCTCGTTCAGCACGACCTCGCCGTTCGCGTCCTCGGCGACGACGCGGTAGGCGGGGGCGTCCTCTTCCGTCCGCAGCTCGAACGCCACATCCCCGAGATCGAGCGCCAGCGCCTCGGCCATGATCTCGTCGGCGGGGAACATGGCGTGCTGCCAGCGCAGCGGGGTGTGCATCGCCTGCTGCGGCCACTCCGGGGGCGGCCGGTGCTCGCGGAAGAGCAGCCGGACGCGCGCGGTCGGCGTTCCGTCTTCCCGGAGCGCCAGCAGCCGGGGCAGGACGACCTCCTCGATCCAGCTGTAACCCTGCCGGTACGCGGAAAGGACCACCACGTCGCCGTCCGAGACGGAGGCGCCCCGGCCGCGGAGGTCGGCCACCAGCTCGTCCCGGAGCGAGTGGCGCACCGCGGCCGGCTCGCTCACGACGACCGTGACCCGGACCCGGTCGCCGCGGCCGACGGCCGGGAGCAGCCGGTCCCGCACGATGCCCCGGAACTCCTCGACCTCGGAGGGGACCGCAAACTCCTCTTCGTGGATGACCGCCGCGTTGTCCACGTTCCGGTCGTCGAGTTCGACGGTCGTGTCACCGAGTCCCAGCCGCTCCGCCGCCGCGGCGACGAAGTCGTCGAGGCCCGGCGCCGGGTCCTTGATCGAGACGAGGATCTTCGAGCTCTGGATCCCGAGATGGGAGATCTCCGCCGCGATCCGTTCCAGCTTGTAGAGCGCCGCCGCCGCCTGGCCGCCGGGGCTGCGCTGGGTGAGGAACTTCCAGGTGTTGAACTCGACGCCGTCCACGGTGGGGTGGTCCTTCCTGCGGTTCGCGGCATCGAGGTGGGGCAGGCCCACGGCGGTCTGGTAGAGGGCGCGGGACAGCCCGGCCTGGTCGCCGCCGGTGATCGCGAGGGCGGCCTTCTTGCCGAACGCCTCCGGGATCACCCCGACGAAGCCCTCGCCGGCTCCGAGGTCGGGGACCGCGAGGTCCGCGAGCAGCGGGTTCTCGCCGGCCGTGCCGATGACCACCAGGGTCGGCGCGGCGCCCGGCTCGTCGATCCCGTCCGCGGCGGCCGCCACCGGGAAGTCCATCCCCGACGACTCGAGGCCCAGCCGGGCGGCGAGCGCGACCGTGCCGCCCGGATCTTCGGCGGTCACCGCCAGCCGCGAGTCCAGCCGATCGGGGATGCGGTCGCCGTTCGCATCGCCCAGCAGTCCCGCGGGCTCGTAGAGGACGCCGAGGGCGAGGTCGTTCTTGGCGCCGGAACCGGGCCGGCCCGCAATGGGTCCGGATTCCACCGCGGGCGGGTCGTGGCTGACCGACGCCTCCGACTCCCCGCCGTCGTGCGCGGCGACCACCCGGAGGGTGGCCAGGCTGTCGAAGCGCAGGTCGTCGCCGGCGGACTCCACGGCGGAGGTGACGGCGTTCGCGGCGGCGGCGTCGGCCGCGGCGACGCGCACCTCCGCGGAGGCCAGCGAGTCCGCGCCGGCTTCCACCTCCACCCGCACCGTGTGAGCGGCGGAGGCGGCGTCCCCGGCGGCGTTCATGACCGCGGCCTCGACGTCTCCGAGGGATTCGCCGTCCGTCCGGAACACGTGGGGCGCCCGGGAGGCGAGCCACGCGGCGGCGGCCGCGAGGCCGGCGTCGTCACCGCCGCGGACCGCGACGACCACGGAGTCGCCGGCCGTGTGCAGTTCGACGGCGCCCGTTCCGGCGGCGAGGTCACCCATCCCGCTCAACCCGAGCCGGGACAGCGCCTCGTCGCCCACGGCGATCTCCATCTCGGCGTCGGTGGGAAACGGAAGATTGAGCGCCAGGGTCTCGAAACCGAGCCGGGCGGCGAGATCCGCGGCGATCGCGACCTCGGCCGCCGCGGGGGAGCCCGGCAGCACGACCCGGGCGTTCAACCGGTCGGCGACGCCGTCCCCATTCGTGTCGGAAACGGCTCCGCCCAACGCGTAGAGCGCGGCGAGCGACTCGGGCTGCGCGGCCGCCGGGGCGGCGGCCAGCACGGCGGCAAGACTCAGAACAACGGCGGAAGTACGCATCGCAGTGCCTCCTTCCCGGGCGGCCAGTGGGGAACCGCCCATTGTAGGGGGTGGGTTTGCGCGGAAGGGACGCGTCGCGGTACCGGGTTCCGGGAGGTCGGCGCCATGTCGGAGTCGCCGGACGGGCAGGCCGGGAAAGTGCCCGTTCGCTTCGACTTTTCCACATTGGAGGCGGAAATGAGAAGAAACGGGCCGGAATTACGTCTAGGTAAGTAGGGGAGGGCCCGGGTCCTCCATTCCATTCCTCAAAGGAGCGTTCGATGTCCGCCCAACCCTCGCCGCAACCTTCAGTCACCGAGCCGCCCGGGAAACCGGCCCAGCCACCGGCGGATGCCACGCCATCCGGTCCGGGCGCCGTTGCCGCGAAACCGGCCCGGGCAGCCACGCTCTTCCATCTGCTCCTGGAGCGCGGATGGGATGCGGAACCGGCGTATACTGCGAATCAGCGGATACACGCCATGAGTTCGGAGATCGTTGCCGCCGCTCTGGAGCCGGTGATGGCGGAACTCCGGCAGATGCGCGAGACCATGGTCACCAAAGCGGATCTGGCGGAGCGCGAGACGCGGCTCATCAAGTGGATGTTCGGGGCGATGCTGGCGCAGACCGCGGTCATCGTCGGATTCGTCGTCGGAGTCGTGCCCCTCCTGAAGTAACCGCTTCCGCCCGCTCGCGGCGCGGAGCCCGGACTCGGGCGGCCTGAGCGTGGCCCGCGGGTCTGGCGGGCGGGAACTCCATGCGCTTTGCGGGTCGGATCGCGGAGAATTCCATGCACTCGGAGCGTGGGATGGCGGGAAGGTCCAGCGTGTGTGCCTTGAGGGTGGGCGGGACTACGACGAGCGCGGCGCGCCCGTTGCTGTGAAAATGCAGCGGTGCGGGGTTGGCCAGCAGCTGTGGTGGCGCCGCCTCGGAGCGCCGGCCTGCGGCCGGCATCGCGCGGGAGCGCGAAACCCGCGCTGATGGCGCTCCTCCCCTGAAGGTGGGGCCCACGTCCGGCTCGTTTCGGGCGGCGCGCTGCCGTTCCC
Source organism: Acidobacteriota bacterium (assembly GCA_022820545.1). GTDB lineage: Bacteria > Acidobacteriota > Vicinamibacteria > Marinacidobacterales > Marinacidobacteraceae > Marinacidobacterium. Next base: position 5,239 of record JAJEFG010000094.1, read on the forward strand.
GGTTGGGTTCACGCCATGGGAATCGGCAGCGGCGTGCGTTTCGCGGCCTGCGGCCGCGATGCCGGCCGGAGGCCGGCGCTCCGAGCTCCCGCCGTTTTCATGCCAGGCGGGGTGTGCGGGAGCATCGATCATGAGGGTTTCTCCCGGTGGGGGGCGCCTCGCGTGCCGGTCTGAAGACCGGCGGTCCCGGGCGGGAGGGCGACGTTCCCTTATTCTCGGGCGGATGCGGCGCAGCGGGGTCTGGATGGCGGGCGGGCTGGTCCTGGCCGTCGCCGCCGGTTCCTGCCGGGGCTCGATCTGGCCGGGGCCCGAGGCGACGCGGGAGGCGCTCGTCGCCCTCCACGGCGAAGTGCGGGGCAGGGTGCTCGCCGGTGACCTGGCGCGGGCCGACGGCTTCGCCTACGCGGTCGACGTGGGCGAGCTGCTGCGGGTGGCGGCGCGGCTCGGCGACCGCGAGATGTACGCGGCGCTTCGCGAGTTCGCCGCTCGGCGGCTGATCGTGGACGAGCCCGACGATCCCTACACCCGCGGCTTCGTCCTCTGGCGGCGCACGCCGGTCCCCATCGACGAGGAGGACGCCCCCGACGCGTCCGGCACCACGGAGGCCCTGCGGGTCTCCGAGGGGTTCTGGGAGAGCGCGCTCGCCTTCGGCGCGGGCGAGGACCGGGAACGGGCGCTCACGATCCTGGACGGCTACGCGCGGCACGCGAGCGACGCCGCCGGCCTGCTGCTCATCCGCAACTACTTCAACTTCGGCAGCCGGGACTTCGCCACGAACTCCTTCCTGGTGGACTACGCCCCCGACTACGTCGCGCGGGTGGCCCGGGAAACCGGCCGGCAGGATCTCGCGAAGCTGGCGGCGCGCAGCTACGAGGTCGTCCGTGCCGCGCGCTCCCCGGCGGGACTCATCTATGACGTGTTCCAGCCGGAGATGGCCACGCTGTTCGACGACCGCCGGACGCTGCTCCATTCGCCGAACGACATCGTCCAGACCTCGAACGCCGCGGCGATCGCGGCAACGGTGCTCGAAGGCGCGCCCGAGGTGGCCTCCCGGGTTCTCGGCTTCTGCCGCGACCGGATGCCGGATCTCAAGCTCGCCTACTACGGGCGCACCGGGGAGGAGGCGCGGCAGAAGCGTCCCGGGATCGAGATCTGGGGCACGCTGACCGAGATGAGCGTCCGCCGCCGGGACGACAGCGCGATCCGGGCTTTCGCGCCGTTCCTGGTCTCGAACGCCACCGCCGGCCGCATCCCCGGCGACGCGTTCCTCTACGTCGGCGCCCACCTGCTGCTCGGCCTCGAGGCCCTGGACCGGCACTTCGGGCTGGAGCGCCCCCTGCCGTTATTCCGGTGAGCAACGAGACCCCCCATCCCGAACGACGCTCCTGGCCGCGGGTTGCCCTGGCGCTCGTCGGCCTGAACCTGCTCCTCACGATCTCGTTCTCCTCGGCTGCCCCGTGGGTACGCCCGACGGCCGCGGCCTCCCCGGACCTGCTCGTGCTGGTGGGCGCCGGAGCCCTGCTCGGCGGCCGGTGGTCTCCCCGCTGGCTCCGGGTTCTCCTCGCCCTGACCCTGCTGGTCGCGGCGTCCGCCCGGATCGCGGGCCTCATCGCCCTCGAACTGCTCGGGCGCCCGCTCGACCCGGCGGGCGACCTGCCGCACGTCGGGAACGTGGCGGAGATGCTCGCGACCGTGAGTCCGGTACTGACCCCGGCGGTCCTGGTCCCGCTCGGCGGCCTCCTCCTGGGCGGCCTGCTCCTGCTCATCGTCCGCGCGCTGGGCGTCCTTGCGGAGGCGGCGGCCCGCCTCGGCCGGCGGCGCCGCGCCGGACTCGCCGCCGCCGCGTTCGTCCTGCTCGCCCTCCCCTGGCTCGCCCCGCCCGGAGGTTCCGCCCTGCTCGCCGCCCGGGACCTTGCGGCCGCCCCGGCCGCCGAGCCGCCCGCGTCCATCACCGATCCGCCGCTCCCCGCCGCTCCGGACCTGGGAGGCGCGGACTTCTACGTGATCTTCCTCGAGTCCTACGGGGTGGCCGCGTTCGAGGACCCGGGACGGCGGCCCGCGCTCGAGGCGGCGGCCGCGCGCTGGGCCGAAGACGCGCACGCCGGGGGCTTCGACTACCGGTCAGCGCAGGTCCAGAGCCCCACCTTCGGCGGGGGGTCGTGGCGCGCCCACGCCTCGCTGCTCTCGGGCGTCTGGGTGGAGCGCGAAGCGCTCTACCGGGCATTGATCGGGTCCGAGCGGGCCAGTCTCGTCCGTCTGCTCGGCGAAGCGGGCTACCGGACCGTCGCCTTCGAACCGGGAATCCAGGGGGAGTGGCCCGAGGGGGCCTGGTACGGCTTCGACCGCATCTACGACCGGGAGGGGATCGGCTACCAGGGGCCGGCGATGGGTTGGTGGGAAGTTCCAGACCAGTACACGCTCTACGCGCTCCACCAGCGGGAAATCCGCACCGCGGACCGGCCGCTGTTCGCCAAGGTCTCCCTGATCATGAGCCACATCCCGTACTGGCCGGTGCCGCCGTACGTCACGCCCTGGAGCCGCTTCGACGCGGGGACCGCCTACGAGGGGCCCCTCCGCTCGATCGCCCACGACGACTACCGGGACCTGGCGGAGCTGTCCGAGCGCTACGTGGCGAGCCTGGAGCACCAGTTCCGCGTGGTGGGCGGGTTCCTGCGCGAGTTCGCGCCCCGCCCGGCGCTGGTCGTGGTCATCGGCGATCACCAGCCGCCGAAGCTCTCGCTCCATGACAGCGATACCTGGGCGACGCCCATGCACCTCTTCGCACGGGACCCGGCGCTCCTCGAACCTTGGGAGGAACGCGGCTTCACCCGCACGCTCGTTCCCGAGGCCGGCACCTCGTGGCGGATGAGCGATTTCCCCCGCGATCTCACGCAGTTTTTCCCGGACCGGACGGTCCCCGGCGGTACGCCCTGATAATTTCCCGCCTCGAACCTGCGGCGAGACCTGGAATGAAGGGAACCTGGAGCAAGACGATTCCTCCCGCCCTGGCCGTTGCCGCGGCCATGTTGGCCGCACCGGGCCAGGCCTCGGCGCAGACGACGCCGTTCGAGCGGCTGCCGGCCGAGCAGTTCGACGCCACCCCGCCCTCGGCGCTCGTGGACGGGGCGCCGGGACGCATGAGCGTCCGGTCCCCGGGCTGCCGGGACCTGCCGGTCGCGGAGACCCGGCGGCGCATCGTGGACGTCGCGGCCCAGGAGTGGGCCTTCTTCGGGTTCTACGTGATCGATCAGACGGGACCCTCGACCCGCACCCGGAACTCCCGGGGCTCGCGGCGATGGTGGTGGCGGCCCGCCAACGCGGCGGAGGGCGTGCGCATCGCGCCGACCATCGGCGGGTACTGGGCGGCGACGCCGCGCGGGCCGTGGATGATCGACCGCCAGAACGGGCGTTGGAACGGCCCGGGCGGCCTGACCTCCCGCTGGCGGGATCCCTGGTCCGCCGCCTTCATCTCCTGGGTGATGTGCGAGGGCGGACTCGGGAGCCCGGACCGGTTCCAGCGCGCCATCGCGCACCACTTCTACGTGGATCAGGCGATCCGCGCCCGCGATGCGTCGTCGTCACCGGCCGCATTCGTCGCCCACGACATCGGGGAGGCCGCCGTCGAACCGGGCGACCTGCTCTGCAGCAGCCGGCGCAGCAGCTACACCTCGATCGCCCAGCGCCGCCGGAACCTCGGCGTCGGCGCCCGCATGCACTGCGACGTCGTCGTCGCGCTGGAGCCGGACCGCGAGCGCATCCTCACCATCGGCGGCAACGTGCGGGGCACGGTCGGCCTCAAGCTGATGCCCGCCGCGCTGCGGAACGGACGCCTCGCTCCCACCCGCCGGCTCTTCGCCCACCTGAAGCTCCGGGCGGATCCCATCGGGCACGACGCGCTGAGCGCCAGCCCCACCCTGCAGGCGCTCGAAGCCGCGCCGGAGATCCGGCTTCCGGCCGCGGTGGCGGACCTGATCCCGTCCGCGGCCCGCGCCGCGGGCCCCGGCAGCTAGCCGGCATCACCCCGCCCGGGGCGGGGTGATGGCCGTCAGCTCCCGAAGCGCCAGCTCAGCGACGCCTTGATCCGCCGCCCCTTGGGGTCGTGGGTGAACCCGTCGTAGGCCTGCTCGATGTTGACCCACGGGGGGATGCGCCCGGTCAGGTTCAGGCCGTAGACCGTGAGGTTCACCCCGCCGGGACCGCGCCACAGGAAGCTCATGTCCCAGGTGAGGAACGGCTCGATGAGGGGCACGATCTCCTCGTCCCCCTGGTCCTCGTAGGACGAGATGTAGTTCACGTAGCTCGCCAGCCGGTAGTCGTTCCAACTGTAGGCGGCCTGCCAGCGGCTCTTCCAGCGGGGCAGGGGCACCGCGATCGGGTGCGCGAAGTTCAGGAAGCCGGCGTGCTCCTCTTCCTCCCTCAGGACGAGGTCGGTGCCCTCGAGCAGCAACTCCTTCGTGTCGTAGCCGAGGGTGTAGGTCGAGTCCCAACTGAGCGAGACCTGTCCCGGCCCCGCGTCGGTCCGGGCCGCGAGGTGGGTGTCGATCCCCGAGCTGGTGAGTCCCGGCCAGTTCACCAGGTCGATCTGGATGCGCTGGAGGTTCTGCGCTTCGCAGCGGTCCCCTGGCGCCAGCTCCGAGGCCCGGCCGCCAGGACAGATGATGAACGGCGCCACCGCGTTCCGGGAGGCCGCGTCGCCGCTGGCGTAGAGGCTCGAGATCGAGTCGTAGGGCATGGATCCGATCACGTCCTCGAAGTCGTAGCGCCAGTAGTCCACCGTCGCCTCGACGCCCCCCTGCAGGAAGAGCACCGCCCCCGTGTTGAAGGTGAACGCCCGCTCGGGGACGAGGTCCGTGCGCCCGAACCGGTCCACCGCCTGGTAGGCGCCGGTCTCCGAGATCCACTCCAGGGTGGTCAGCGGGCTGGTGTTCAGGTCGTCCAGCGAGGGAGTCCGGAAGGTGGTCTGCACCGAGCCGCGGAAGGACAGCGAGTAGTCCAGGTTCTCGGCCGCCTGGAGGCGCCAGCCGAACTTCGGGTCGAAGCTGTTCACCCGGCTGCCGGCGACGTCGTAGAACTCGTAGTTGGCGGCCATCTGGGTGTCCACGCGGGGTCCGAGCTTCAGGGCCAGTTCGCCGAACAGCCGCTGCACCTGCTGGCTCGCGTCGTAGGGGCGGTGGACGTTCGTGAACAGGTAGGGCCCGAACCGCTTCCCCGCCGCGCAACTCATGTCGCCCGCGACCGGACAGGGATTGACCGTCACGTCACCCGGGTCGTTCGGGTTGCCGTCGGCGTGCGTCCGCCGGTACTGGTACCCGAGAGCGAAGTCGGCCACGTTCTCGACCAGGTTGCCGTTCACGGTGAAGTCGGCCACGAACATGTCCGTGGTGCTGAAGAGGTCCACCTCCTCGTTGAGCCAGAGCCGCAGCTCTTCGGAGTTCGCCAGGCTGGCCACGTAGTCCGGGTTGGCGGTGTTCTCGAGCGCCGACCCCGGCTGATCGGAGAACTGGATGGCGTTGCTGAACGGGTTGTAGTACATGCAGGGTCCCTGGCCCGCCACCGCACCGCCCAGCGGCCCGAGCGCCATGCCGGCGGGGGAGTTCGGGTCCGCGGTTACCCCGACACCGCAGCCCGGACCGCCGAATCCGCGGAAGGCGCGGAAGATCCGGTCCGTATAGACGGCCGGCAAGTTGATGTTGCCCTCCGCCCGCGAGTAGCTGAGGCCGGCGTCCCAGTGGGCGTCCCGCCCGGCCAGCGTGAACTCCCCGTGGAGGTCACCGGCGATCCGCTGCGTCGAGGACTCGCGGCGCAGCCGGCGCCCGGGGCCGGAGTTCCCGTAAGGGCGGCCGTTGAGATACCAGGGGGCGTCCTCGAGGCAGGCCCCGTTCGGGTCGGCCTTGGGGTCGCCGGCGTAGGCGGCGCAGAACGCCTGGCGGCCCGGGTGGTCGGCCGCCACCTCCATGATCGTCGTGCTGGTAAGGGGGAACGGCGGGTAGGACGGCGTGGTGTACCAGTTCGGGATCACCGCGTTCGACCACAGTCCCTCGAGGTGGTACTCGATGCCTTCGCTCAGGGGCCCGTTGATCTCGAGGAAGGCGCGCGTCTGCTGCTGCTCGTCGATCAGGTTGTC
>JAJEFG010000078.1 GCA_022820545.1 Acidobacteriota bacterium
CGCGGGCAGGTGGGGCGCGGCGACCGCAGCGAGAAGATCCGGACCTACAACTTCAAGGAGAACCGGATCACGGACCACCGGATCGCGCTCACGCTGCACTCCCTCCCGAACGTCCTGGGGGGAGAGCTCGATCCGCTGATCGAGCCGCTCCACGCCCGGGAACAGTCGGAGCGGTTGAAGGCCCTCAACCTCTGAGCGAAGCGACGGTCCAGGCCGCGCTCCGTCACGGTGCGGAGCGGCTCGCCGCCGCCGGAATCGCGTCTCCGGAGTTCGACGCCGGTCTGCTGCTGCGGGCCGCCGCCCGGTGGTCCGCCGCCGAGCTGATCGCGCGCATGCGGGATCCACTCCCCGCCGCGGTCAAGGGCTCGTTCGACGCCCTGATCGCCGAGCGGGCGGCCCGGCGGCCGCTCCAGCACCTGTTGGGCGAGGTGGAGTTCTTCGGCCTGACCCTGACGGTCGGGCCCGAGGCGCTCATTCCCCGCCCCGAGACCGAGACCCTCGTGGAGGCCACGCTGGCCCGGTTTCCGAAGACGAGCCCGATCCCTCTCCGCATCGCCGATGTTGGTTGCGGATCCGGGGCTATCGCACTGGCGCTCGCGTCCCGGCTGCCGGCGGCCTGCGTCTTCGCCATCGACAACGCTCCCGGGGCGCTCGAGCTGGCCGCCGCCAATCTCCGCAGGTGCAACCTGGGGTCCCGAGTCCGGCTGGTGCACGGTGACCTGCTGGCGGACTTCGACCCCAGAACGCTGGACGGGGTGGTCGCCAACCTGCCCTATATCCCCGACGCCGAGATCCATCGGCTCGAACCCGAGGTCCGCGACCACGAGCCCCGGGGGGCCCTCGCCGGGGGTCCGGACGGCCTGGACCCGCTGCGCCGGCTGGCGCCCATGGCGGCGCGGGCGGTGCGCTCCGGCGGCCACGTTCTGGTCGAGATCGGCGCCGGCCAGCACGGCGCCGCGACCGGGATCCTGATGGAAGCGGGATTCGGTCCGGTCGAGTCCATACCCGACCTGCAGCGGATTCCCCGGGTGCTGGCCGCCTCGCTTCCGGCGGCGCGGGACCCGTCCTCCGAAGCGGATAGGATCGAACCGTGATCTACGTCGTCACCGTTCTCGGCTACCTGGGGCTGCTGGTGTTCATCGCCCTCCGCCGGGCGCGGAACGTGTCCACCCAGGACGATTTCATGGTCGCGGGCCGGTCGGTGCCGTGGCAGATCCTGGTCGGGACCCTGATCTGCACCTGGATCGGGTCCGGGAGCCTCTTCGGCGGCGCCGGCCGGGCGTTCCGCGAGGGCTTCTCCGCGCTCTGGATGAGCGCCGGCGCCTGGGTCGGCATCGTGGTGGTCTTCTTCCTCGCCGCCAGGGTGCGGCGGATCGCGGAGTACACCGTTCCCGACCTGCTGGAACGCCGCTACCACCCGGCGGCGCGGCTCCTCGGGACCACGGCGATCGCGATCGCCTACCTGACCATCGCCGGCTACCAGTTCGTGGGGGGCGGCCGGCTGCTGGCCATCCTGTTCCCCGGGCTCGACCCCGACGTGGGAATGACCATCGTCGCAGCGCTGGTGACCGTCTTCGCGGTGAGCGCCGGCATGCTCTCGGTCATCAGCCTGGACGTGGTGAACGGGATCATCATCATCGTCAGCATCCTGATCGCGGCGCCGCTCGCCTTTGCCGGCGCGGGCGGCATCGAGGGCCTGACCGCCGTCCTTCCGGAAACCCACTTCACCGTCACCGGGCGGCTCGGCCTCGCGGCGGCAATCGGGCTCTTCCTCCCCACCATGCTGCTCCTGCTGGGCGAGAGCGGCATGTACCAGAAGTTCTACGCCGCCCGGTCCGGCGCCGCGGCCCGGAAGGCAGTGCTCGGGATGATCGTGGGGGTGGTCCTGATCGAGGTCCTCATCGAGGCCACCGCGATCTTCGCGGCCGCCGGCTACTGGGACGATCCCACGTTCCGGACCGCGGGGGGATTCGACGCCCGGGCCACCGAGACGGTGCTCCTCGAATTCGCCCGGCACCAGCTCCCGGTGTTCGCGGGGTGCCTCCTGCTGGCCGGCGCGGTGGCCATCATCTTCTCCACTGCCACCACATTCCTGCTGGTCCCTTCCACCGGGATGGCGCGGGACATCTACCAGCGCTTCGTGCGTCCGGACGCCGACTCCGGGACGGTGATCCGCTTCCAGCGCTTCGCGATGGTGGGCCTCTCGGCGCTGGCTCTCGTCATCACCACCCGTTTCGAGAGCATCCTGGACATGGCGCTCTACGCCTACACCATGGTGGGGGCCGCGGTGACCCCCGCCCTGCTGGCGGCGTTCCTCTGGCGGCGGGCCAGCCCGATCGGGGGCGTCATTTCCATCTCCGCGGGGATCGTGACGACCCTGATCTTCGGCGTCCTGAACACCGCCGGGGTCGAGCGGGTCGGCTTTCTCCCGACCGACTACGACTACGTGATCTATCCCGCCGCGGCCGCTTCGGTTTCGGGGCTGATCATCGGCAGCCTGCTCACGGCGCCGGCGCGGCCCGAACAGGTGGAGCCGTTCACGGGAGGCGGGAACTCCGATGCCGGAAGCTGAGGTCGGCATCGTCCGCCGGGGACCCGCCGCCCGGGTCGAGATGCGTTGGCCGGAGAAACGGAACGCCCTGTCGGTGGCCATGATGGACCGGCTGGCCGTCGCGCTCCGCGAAGGGGCCGGCGAGGAGGGCGCCCGGGCCATCGTGCTGGCAGGCGCCGGCCCCGCTTTTTCCGCGGGCCACTACCTGCCCGAAATGGTGGGTACGAACCCGGAGGAAGCGCGCCGCGTCTTCGCTGCTTGCTCCGCCCTCATGGACACGATCCGGTCCCTGCCGCTGCCGGTGATCGCGGAGGTGAGGGGCATCGCCACCGCCGCCGGCTGTCAACTGGTCGCGGCCTGCGACCTCGCGGTGGCCGCGGAAACCGCGCGCTTCGCCACTCCCGGGGTCCGCATCGGACTCTTCTGTTCCACCCCCATGGTCCCGGTGAGCCGGGCGGTGGGGAGGAAGCGCGCCATGGAGATGCTCCTCACCGGGGACTTCGTGGACGCGAAGACCGCGCTCGACTGGGGGCTCGTGAACCGGGTGGTTCCGGAAGATCGGCTGGAGGAAGAGACCCAGGCCTTCGTCGAGCGGATCGCGGAGGCGAGCCCCTTCGTGGTGGCGCTCGGGAAGCGCGCCTTCCACCATCAGGCCGGCCTCAGCGTCGAAGACGCCTACGCCCAGATGTCGGAAGTGATGTGCGGGAACGCGGTCGAACCCGATGCCCAGGAGGGCATGAAGGCCTTCCTCGAGAAGCGGCGACCGCGCTGGACGCAGAGCGCGGGTCAGGAACGCCGGCGCAGTTATCCGTCGCGCCGGCGCAGCCGGTAGGCCGCGTGCCGGCCGTCCCGGTGGAAGCGGACGACCTCGTATCCCCGGTCGAAGAGCCCGGTCAGGGCCGCGCGGCTCTTGACTCTCCAGTCCATGGCGAGCCCGATGTCCCGATTCAGGACGTTGTTGAAGTCGTCGGGAATCAGGTAGAGGACCTCGCCATCCCCGCCGGCTGGCTCCGCCCCCTCGCCACTCACCGGGAGTCCGTCCCCGCGGAACGCGACGGCGTTGACCGCCGGCAGATCGGGGATTCCCGGAGGCGGAATCAACTCGCGGCGGCGGGCGCGTGCGACCCGCTCGGAATCGAGCTGCCAGTCCGGTTCCAGCCGGTCGGTCGGCAATCCACCGTGGAGAGGGCTGTTGCTGTTGCCGTACACGTTGAGGCGATACACCGCGGAGACGCACCCAAGGTGGTTGATGTTCAGGTTCGCGTTCCGCGCCTGGAGGGGATCGAACGTCCAGTTCATCCGCCGCACGCCCTGGGCCAGGACCCGGTCGGCCTGCGCCCACTTCAGCGCCAGACCGATGCCCGATCCCTGGAACTCGGGGCGCACCGCGAGCATGTGCGAGTGGTGGAACGGCTCTCCCTCGCCCTGCCCGGGGAACCCGCACACGAAACCGGCCATCCGCCCGCCGACGAAGGCGCCGGCGGTGATCGCGCCGTAGTGGCCCATGACCGCCATGAGCCCGGCCGGGACCACGTCCAGCTCGATGAATCCCCAGACCTCCTGCTGGATCGCCTCGCACATCTTCATGTCGTCCATGCCGGCGAGGTCGCGGATCGAGAAGTCCTGGGGCACGTCGCTATCGAGAGGGCGGCAAGTGTAAGGAAGGGCGCCCCGGGACGCGCCCCGGAATTCCCGCGTGCTGGCGTCGTCTCCGCGCCCGGGAGCGGCACCCCGGACTAGAATCCGGGCTCGTTGACCGACCTCCTCCGAGGGCGCCGTCCCCTGCTGTTCGCCCTCTTCGCGGGGGTTCTGATCGCCGACCGCGTCACCAAGATTCTTGCGGAGCGGTCGCTCGCGATGGGGAGCCCGGTGGAGGTGATTCCCGGTTTCTTCCAGCTCACCCTGGTCCACAACACCGGGATGGCTTTCGGACTGCTCGGGAGCGCTTCGATTCCGGGGAAGGCTTGGCTGCTGACCGCCGTTTCGTCGGGACTCCTCGTCGCGATCGTCTGGTTTGCGTGGCGCGCCGGACCGCTGACGACCATGACCACCGTCGGCATCGTCGCCATGCTGTCGGGGGCCGTCGGCAACATCCTCGACCGGCTCCTCTATGGATACGTGGTGGACTTCTTCGACTTCTACGTCGGCAGCGCCCACTGGCCCGCCTTCAACATCGCGGACGCGATGATCTGCACCGGCGTCGGTCTGCTCATCATCGAAAGCGTCCGGGACCTGCGTGGTGAAGCCGGCGCGGCGGGCCAGGAAGACTTGAGCGAGGGATAAACGGATGTTCCCCCGTCTCGCGGACTTCGGTTCCTTCGAACTCTTCGGGCGGACCTTCCATCCCATCCTCCACACCTACGGCATCCTCATGTTCGCCGGGTTCATCGGCGGGCTCTACGTGGCGGCGAAACGCGCACCGCGCTACGGCATCCAGCCGCAGCACATCTACGACCTCGGGCTCTACCTGGTGATCGGGGCGCTCGTCGGCGCCAAGGTGCTGCTGGTCCTGCTGGATCCGGCGCGGTTCCTGGCGAATCCCGGCGGTTTCATCACGGCCGGGGGCGTCTTCTTCGGCGGCCTGCTGGGAGCCGTCGGAGCCACGATCTGGTTCTTCCGGAAGCGTGGCATTCCCGTCTGGCACGGCGGCGATCTGATGGCGCCTTCGATTGCGCTCGGGCACGGGATCGGCCGGCTCGGGTGCTTTGCCGCCGGGTGCTGCTACGGAATCCCCGCCGAAGGCCTGCCGGCGGTCACCTTCACCGACGTCTACGCGAGTTCGGTGACCGGGGTGCCGCTGAACGTGCCGCTTCACCCGACCCAGCTCTACGAGGCGGGTCTCGAATTCGCCCTCTTCTTCTTTCTGCTGTGGCTCGCGCCGCGCCGCAAGTTCCAGGGCCAGCTCTTCCTGACCTGGGCCATCGTCTATCCGGTGTCCCGGTTCGTCATCGAGTTCTTCCGCGGCGATCCGCGCGGTTTCGTGCTGGACGGGCTGCTCTCCACCTCGCAGTTCGTCGGCATCTGGATCGTTGCCGCGGCGGTGATCTCGCTTCTTGTCCTCCGAAGGCGCACCGCCTGAAGCGCCGAGCGACGCCGGCGAGACGCATCTCGAGTTCGAGGTCGGCGCGGCCGAGGACGGCCGGCGCCTCGACCTGATCGCTTCGGAGCGCCTCCCGGACATCAGCCGCAGCGAAGCGGCGCGCTGGGTGGAGGCGGGATTCGTCCGGCTCGACGGGCGGGTCCGCCGTCCCAGTCATCGCTGCCGTACGGGTCAGCGGGTGATCATCCAGGCTCCGGGCGACGGCCGCGCCCCCTTGTTCGGCGCCCCCGGCGAGAACGATCCCCTGTCTCCGGAGCCGGTGCCGCTCGACGTTCTCCACGAGGATGCCTGGCTGGTCGTGATCGACAAGCCGGCGGGGCTGGTGGTCCATCCGGGTCCCGGTCACCGGGAGGGGACCCTGGCGAACGGACTGATCCACCGATACCCGGAGATCGCGCGCGTCGGTCCTCCCGGACGGCCGGGGCTGGTCCATCGCCTGGACCGGGGCACGAGCGGGGTGCTGGTCGCCGCCCGCACCGAGCCGGCGAGACTCCAACTCGCCGCGGCCTTCGCGGAACGGCAGGTTGAAAAGCAGTATCTGGCCCTGGTGATGGGCCGGTTCGGGGAACACCGCCGGATCGACGAACCCATCGGACGCGATCCGAAGCACGGGCAGCGCTACCGCTGCCGGGGCAGGCACGCGCGGGAGGCCGAGACCGAAGCCTGGTCCCTTGAAGAGCTGCCCCTCACGACCTTCGTCGGCATCCGCCTCCACACCGGCCGCACCCATCAGGCCCGCGTCCACCTGGCCCACACCGGCCACCCGATCGCCGGCGACGTGATGTACGGCCCGGGAGCCCCGCGCCGCGGCGGCGGACAGGCGGGCGCGGCGCTCCGCCGCCTCGAACGCCCCGCGCTGCACGCTGCCGAGATCGCCTTCGCGCATCCGGGGACCGGGAATCCGGTCCGGTTTTCGACGCCGCTCGCCGAGGACTTCGAGAGGGCGCTCGCGGCGCTGCGCACGGCGACGGCTTGAACCCGGAGGCGCCTCGCAAGCCAGGCGGCCGCCAGCCGGTCCGCTCGCCTGGGGCGTTCCTTCCCCCCCGATTCGATGCTCTGATCGCATAGGATTCGCGCGGTCAGCCGGAATGAACACGGTTCTCGGAAACGAGGAATTCCGGGCAGCGCTATTCCGGCTCGGCGATCTGGTGGCGGCGCAGGCGCCGGCTCCGCTCGCCATCCTGGGCATCCGCCGGCGGGGAGTGCCCCTCGCGGCCCGCATCCGCCGGCGCCTCGAGGGCGCCGGCCGCCGGGACATCCCGGTCGGAGAGTTGGATATCAATCTCTACCGGGACGATGTCCATGACCGGGGCATTCCCCGCATCGGCGAGACGCGCATCCCGTTCGCCCTCGAGGAGCATCACATCCTGCTGGTGGACGACGTCCTCTTCACCGGGCGGACGGTCCGGGCGGCGCTCACCGCGCTCAGCAACTTCGGCCGGCCGCGGAGCGTCCGGCTGGCGGTCATGGTGGACCGGGGCGGCCGGGAGCTGCCCATCGCCGCCGACTTCGTGGGCCTCGCAGTCGAAGCCGGTGACGGCGACATGGTTCGGGTCCGGGTCGAAGAAGAGGACGGGGAGGACGGGGTCGTCGTGCTGCCGCGCGGGGAGGCCGCGGCATGAGGCACCTGCTCGGTATCCGCGGCCTCACCCCCGAGGAAGCGCTCGGAATCCTGGACGAAGCGCCCCGCTACCAGGACGTGGCCGACCAGCCGGTGCCGCGGGTCCCCGTCCTCGTCGGGCGGACGGTGACCCACCTCTTCATGGAGCCCTCGACCCGCACCCAGGCGTCGTTCCAGCTCGCCGCCAAGCGTCTCTCGGCGGAACCTCTCTCCTTCGTCCCCAAGTCCTCCTCGCTGACCAAGGGGGAGACCTTCCTGGACACCGCCCGCACGCTCGCCTCCATGGCGCCCGACATCGTCGTGGTCCGGAGCGCCGAGTCGGGAGCCCCCCACGTGCTGGCGCGGGAGATTCCGACGGCCCAGGTCATCAACGCGGGAGACGGGATCAGCGAGCATCCCACGCAGGCGCTGCTGGACGCGTTCACCATCCGCAAGCATCTGGGACGCATCGCCGGTGTGCGGGTGACGATCATCGGTGACCTGCTGCACAGCCGGGTGTTCCGCTCGAACGCCCGCCTCCTGACGATGCTGGGCGCCGAAGTGCGTTGCTGCGGGCCGCCGACGCTCGTTCCCCCCGGGCTCGATAGGCTGGGAGTCCGGTCGCTGCTCCACCTGGGGGAGGCCCTCGAAGGCGCCGAGGCGGTCATGGTGCTCCGCATCCAGCACGAGCGGATGCACGCCTCCTTCATCCCCACCGAACGCGAGTACTACCGCGAGTTCGGCCTCACCGGCGAGCGGCTCGCCCGGACCGACAACGCCATCGTGCTGCATCCGGGCCCGCTCAACCGGGGGGTCGAGATCTCGTCGGAGGTGGCGGACGGACCCCGATCGGTGATTCTCGACCAGGTGCGGAACGGAGTCGCCGTCCGGATGGCGGTACTCGCGGAAATCGCCCGCAGCAGTCCCAGGAGCCACCGGACCGATGGCTGACCGGCCGGTGGTCCTGCGGGGGGCCCGCCTCGTCGACCCGGTGGAAGAACTGGATGCCGTCCTCGATCTTCGCCTCGCGGAAGGGCGGATCGCCGCCGTGGGCGAGGGTCTCGCCGAACCCGGCGACCGGGTCGTGGACGTGGACGGACTGGTGGCGGCGCCCGGCTTCTGCGACATGCACGTCCACTTCCGCGAGCCCGGCCTCGAATACAAGGAGACGGTGGCCAGCGGGGCCGCCGCCGCGGTCGCCGGGGGTTTCACCGCGGTGGCCTGCATGGCGAACACCGATCCGGTGAACGACAGCCCTTCGGTGACCGCCCACATCCGGCAACTGGCGGAGCAGGCCGGTCTCGCCCACGTGCACCCGATCGCCGCCACCACCCAGGGGATGGCCGGGGAGCGGATCTCCGAGTTCGGCTCGCTCAAGGAAGCCGGCGCCGTGGCCGTCTCCGACGACGGGCTCCCGGTGGGCGATCCCGCGGTCATGCGGAAGGCGCTCGAGTATTCGAGGCTTCATGACCTGCCGGTGATCGAACACTGCGAGACCCTGGAACTGACCGGCGAAGGCGCGATGCGCGAGGGCGCCTACGCCGCCTGGATCGGACTCCCCGGCATCCCCGCGGCCTCGGAGTTCATCGCGGTCGAGCGGAACATCGCCCTCGCCGAGATCACCGGCGCCCGCCTCCACATCGCGCACCTCTCGACCGCGCGTTCCGCCGCCGCGGTGCGCCGCGCGAAGGCCGCCGGACTGCGGGTCACCGCCGAGGTGACGCCGCACCACCTGGTGCTGACCGAAGAAGCGGTAGGCGACTACGACACGGCGGCCAAGATGAAGCCGCCGCTCGCCGCCGACGCCGACCGCGAGGCGCTCCTGACGGCCATCGCGGACGGCACCGCCGACGCGATCGCCACCGACCACGCTCCGCACCACGAGGACGAGAAGAGACTCTGCTTCCAGAGCGCCCCCTTCGGGATCGTGGGGCTCGAGACCGCGGTACCGCTCGTGCTCGATCGCCTCGTGGCGTCCGGCGCGATCTCCCTCGCCCGGGCGGTGCGGTTGCTCGCCACGGGTCCGCGCCGGATCCTCGGCCTCCCGGGGGGCGACCTCCGGCCCGGAAGCCCCGCGGACATCACGCTGCTCGACCTCGAAGCCACGAGCACGATCGACCCGGAATCGTTCCGTAGCCGAGGTCGCAGCACCCCGTTCGCCGGGCTCTCCCTGAAGGGGCAGGTCGCGGCGACCTGGGTTGGCGGGCGGGAGGTCTATTCGCGAAACGCCGGGCGCTGATGCCGCCGCGGGGGTGGGAAGACGCCGTCGAGCGCGTGTGCCGGCGGCACGGCGCCGGCAGTCTCGGCTCCGACCCGCTGCAGTTCCCCCGCCGCTTCCGGCGCGCCGACGATCGGGAGATCGCGGCCTTCTTTGCCGCTTCGCTCTCCTATGGGAACGCCCGCGCGGTGTGCTCCTCGCTCGAGCGGGTCTTCGCGTGGACCGGGCCGCAGCCCGCGCGTTTCGTGCGGGAATTCGAACCGGAGCGGGAGGCTTCCGCACTGGGCGGCTTCCGGCACCGCTGGTCGAGTGGCGCGGACCTCGTCCGGCTCGCGGTCATGCTGCGCGGCATCCTCGATCAGCACGGGACGGTGGAAGCACTGTTCGGCCGCGGCGTCGTCCGCGGGTCCGGCGGCCGGGTGGACCTGGCGGCGAGCATCGGGCGGTTCCGGCGGGCCGCTCTGGCTTACGACGAGGCGCCGCCCGCCGCCGAAGATGGCTCGCGGCCTGGTCCCCGCTACTTCTTCCCGGACCCGCGGACCTCGGCGGCGAAGCGCACCACCATGTTCCTGCGCTGGGTCGTCCGGCCGGACGATGGCCTGGACCTCGGGCTCTGGGACTGCCTCCAGCCACGGGACCTGGTGGCGCCGCTCGACACCCACATGTTCCTCATTGCCCGGCGGCTGCGCCTGACCCGGAGGAAGACCCCGGCCTGGAAGGCGGCGCTGGACCTGACGCGGGGCCTCCGACGGTTGGACCCGGAGGATCCGGTGAAATACGACTTCGCGCTCAGCCGGCTGGGGATCGTGGAGGGGTGTCCGCGGCACCGGCGGAGCGAACCGTGCGAGTTGTGCGGGTTGCTGGGGCGACGGCACTCCAAGCCGGCGATGCCGTGAGGGTGGGTGGGGTTGCGACGTGCGCGGCGCGGCGCGCCGCGGTGCCGGTCGGGAGACCGGCGTTCCAAGCCGGCGTTCCCTTACCGGACCGTGACGCGGGAGCGTTCGGCGAGGGTGCCCTGGGCGCGCTCCACCGCAACGATGGCCTTGTTGTAGTCGATGATCGCCTGGAGTTCGTTGGCCCGGGCCTGGGCGAGGTCGCGCTGCGCCTGCACGATGAAGTAGCTGGTGGTCATCCCGACCTCGAACTTCTTCTGCTCGGCGTCGAGGCTCGCCTCCTGCAGCTCGCGGGCGACCCGGCTGGCGTCGATCCGCCGCCGGTTCGTCTCGACCTGGCGCACCGCGGTGCGGACCTCCTGGGCGATCAGGACCTCCTGTTGCCGGATGGTCTCGCGCTGCCGGGTGAGATCGGTCTGCGCCTGGGCGTGGTTCGCGTGGGCCTCGTTGGGACCGATCGGATAGGAGAAGGAGAGGCCCACCTGCCAGTCGCGGTAGTCGAGGCCGCCCATTTGGGAGAGCGCATCGCCGTAGCCACCGGGGATCGTCTCGATGGTGGGCCCGAAGAACCCCTCGCGGAGGAGTTGCGTACCCCCGACGCCGGTGAGTTGAACCAGCCCGACGAGGTCCACGGAGGGAAGCGTCTGGTTCCGGAAGAACCGGACGTCGTACTGGTTGGAGTCCAACTGGACGCGCTGGGACCGCAACTCGGGCCGGCGCTGGAGCGCCACCCGGATGGCGTCTTCGGCGTCAACGGCATAGTCCTCGTTCGACGGGGCATCGACCGGCCGGATCTCCCCATCCCAGAAACCGACCCCGTCGGGATCGCGGATCAGCGCCTTGAGAGCATCCTCGGTCTGGCGAATCGCCTCTTCCGCCAGGATCAGCTCCTCCTCGCGGGCCGCCGCCTCGGCCTGCGCCTGCAGGACGTCGATCGGCGCCATGGTCCCCACCTCCACCTGCACCTGGTTGTTGCGCAGCAGGTCCTGGGCCAGCTCCAGCGACTGCGTGGCGACCTCGTGGCTCCGGATGGCGAAGACGAGATCCCAGTAGGCGTTCTGAACGTCGCGCAGCACATCCAGCACGCTGGTCTCGAACTCGTGCCCCGCCTGCCGCTCGCCGTTCTGCGAAATCACGATCTGGCGCCGCTGCGGGTCGGCGCGGAAGTTCTGGAGCAGGGGCTGCGTGACCTGGGCATTGAGCGTGCTGCGGTAGCGCGGGTTGAAGGTGAAGAACTGGCTGTTCGTGGCCAGGCGGTTGTTGTTGAACTGGACCGCGTAGTTGGCGCCGAAGGGGAGCTGCTGCTCGAAGCGCAGGTTGTAGTTCAGGTTGTCGCGCTCGTTCTGGGAGGCCCCGTCGAGCTGGCTCTCCGCCGGTGAGAGGCTCTCCTGGAGGTTGGTGTCCAGCACCAGGTTCGGGGTGTACACCCGGCGGGCAGCCGACAGCGCGAAGGTCGAGGACTGCCGGGACAACCGCGAAATCTGAACGCTCAGGTTGTTCTCGAGCGCCTGCCGGATGGCGTCTTCGAGGCTCAGCTCGAGCGGCGCCGGCTGACCGGCGGCGTCCTCCTCGGGCGAACCTGCGAAGGCCATGCCCGGCAGGCCCAGGGAAAGGACAAGAATTGCGGTGGTGGTGCGCATGAGGTCTCTCCTCGAGAAGGAACGGGGAAGCGGTCCGGCAGGGATCTCATCTACAAGACGCGCCCAAGCCGAATTTTCTACCGTCGTTCCATGAATACGAAGTTCCCCCGCCCGAGGTTTCGCCCCTGAAGGGAAGCGTCATGGGATCAACGGCCCGCGTGCGCCTGGATCTCGCCTATGACGGGACCGATTTCGCCGGCTGGCAGGCGCAGCCGGACCGGGACACCGTCCAGGGACGGATCGAAGCGGCCGTCGGGCGGCTCTACCGGCAGGCCCCGGGGCAGCGGACGCCCGTGATCGGCGCCGGGAGGACCGACGCCGGGGTGCACGCCGAAGGACAGGTCGCCCATTTCGACGCGCCCGCCGCGATTCCTCCCGCGGGGATCCAGGCGGGGCTGAACGCCCTGCTGCCCGACGCGATCCGGATCCTCGCCGCGGCGGAGGCCGCGCCGGACTTCCACGCCCGGTTCCGGGCGACCGGCAAGACGTACCGCTATCACCTGCTGACGGAGGCGGTGGTTTCGCCCCTGCGGAGCCGCTACGCCTGGCCGGTCGGCGACGGACTTTCGCGGGGGGCCATGGAGGAGGGCGCCGCCGCTCTCGCGGGCCGCCACGACTTCCGCGCGTTCTTCGCCGCGCCTCCCGGAGAAGAGCCGGAAACACCCGTCCGGAACGTCTTCACGGCGCACTTTGTCGAGGCCGGAAACGAGCTTGTCTTCGAGGTCACGGCAGAGGGGTTCCTCCGCTACATGGTTCGCCGGATGGTGGGGACGCTGGTGGCGATCGGGCGGGGACAGCTTCCGCCGGAACGGGTTGCCGAAATGCTCCGCGATCCCGGCGCGTCGGGTCCCAGGTTCCGGGCGCCCGCGGCCGGACTCCGCCTCTACCGGGTGCACTACGGGGCTCCCGGGCGCTGCTAAATTGGCGGGTCCGTGCCCGGGAGCTCCGTGACCATCGACATCGCTCCCGAGGAGGAAACCGCCGAACTCCTCGCGCGGATCGACCGCACCCGGCTTCCGCTTCACGTCGCGGCCATCATGGACGGGAACGGGCGCTGGGCGGCCGCCCGCGGACTCCCGAGGGTCGAGGGACACGCGGCCGGCGTGGAGTCGGTCCGGGACACCGTGGAAGGCGCCGCCAGCCTGGGACTCGGGGCCCTCACCCTGTTCGCCTTCTCCATCGAGAACTGGAGCCGGCCCCCCGAGGAGGTCGACGTGCTGATGGAGCTGGTCAAGCGCTACCTGCGGCTCGAGACCGAGAACCTGATCGCGAACGACATCCGCTTCCGGCCCATCGGACGACTGGGCGAACTGCCGGCCGATGTCCAGGCGATGCTGCAGGAGACCGCCGACGCCACCGCGCACTGCCAGGGACTCGGCCTCAACATCGCCCTGAACTATGGAGGCCGGGCGGAGATCGTGGACGCCGCCCGGCGCATCGCCGAGCGCGCGGCGCAGGAAGGGAAGGCGCCCGAACTGGATGAGCACGCCTTCGGGGAATATCTGTACACCCGCGGCCTCCCCGATCCCGACCTGCTGATCCGCACCAGCGGCGAGGAACGGGTTTCCAATTTCCTCCTCTTCCAGAGCGCCTACACGGAGTTCTGGACGACGCCCACGTTCTGGCCGGATTTCCGGCGGCGGCACCTCTTCGAGGCGATCCTCGACTACCAGCGCCGCAGCCGGAGGTACGGCGGAATCTCCGACTAGCGGGCTGCCGGCATGCGGCGGGTCTTCAGTGCAGTGGTGGTGGCCTCGGGCACACTGGCCCTCTGCCTGCTGGTGCCCCCCTGGGTGCGCCAGCTCGCCATCCTGCTCGCCGCGGCCTACGCCTGCCGGGAGGCGATCCGGATGGCGGGGGCGATCCAGGCGCCCGAGGACGGGCCGGAGGCTTCACGGGGCGGGAAGGTGCCGCCCGCGGGCCTGGCCGCGACCGTGGTGTTGATGCTGCTGGTGGCCGGCTTCGGAGTCTCCAGCGGTCCGAGCGCGGTGCCGCTGGCGGCGATGTCACTCCTCGCGGCCGCCGCGCTCGTGCTCCCGGCGACACCCCGCACGCTGGGCTGGCTCGGGGCCGCGACGCTCGCCGCGCTGTGGATCGGTTTCCCCACGGCGGCGCTGCTCGCGCTGACCTCCGGCGCGGATGGCGGGCGGATCCTGCTCTTCCTGCTCGCCACCGTGATGGTGGGAGAGGCGGGGGCCTTCTTCGGGGGCAAGCTCATCGGTGGCCCCCGGCTCGCGCCCGCGCTGAGCCCCGGCAAGACGTGGGCGGGCTTCGTCGCCCAGTTGGCGTTCGGCGGCGCCGCCGCCGCGGCGGCGGTCCCGCTCCTCTCCTCCGGACTCGGGCCCGGGATCGGAAGTGCGCTCGGGGTCGGAATCTCGGCGGCCGCGGCTCTCGGAGACCTGTTCGAGTCGTTCTGGAAGCGGGCTTCGGGCCGCAAGGACAGCGGCCGCATCATCCCCGGCCACGGCGGCCTGCTCGACCGGATCGACGGCGTGCTGTTCGGGGCGCTGGCGCTGTTGGCCGCGTCCGTGTTCGTACCGTTCTAGCCGCCCGCACCTTGCGGGACACCGGCGGACCCGTCAGCCGAACAGGCCGGTCTTGGACAGGTCGAGGTAGATGACGAGCACGAAGACCAGGAGCATGAACGCGGCCCCCGCGACCATGAGGGCCTTGCGCATACCGAGGCTGAGATCGCGCCGCGCCGCCGACTCCACGAGCAGCACCGCGATCTGCCCGCC
The DNA here is from genome assembly GCA_022820545.1 of Acidobacteriota bacterium. Classification (GTDB taxonomy): domain Bacteria; phylum Acidobacteriota; class Vicinamibacteria; order Marinacidobacterales; family Marinacidobacteraceae; genus Marinacidobacterium. The sequence continues at coordinate 14,741 of JAJEFG010000078.1, forward strand.
GTCGAGGACCGGAATCGGCAGCAGGTTCAGTACTCCGAGGCTCAGGCTCAGGATCGCCATCAGGAGCAGCATGTCGGTGGGGCCGCGGCGGAGCGCCTCCCCGGAGGCCTGCGCGATCCCGATGGGGCCCGAGAACTGACGCGGGGAGCCCTGCCCCGTCACCACCCGACCGAGTTGGCCGACAGTGAGACCGCCCCAGCGGACCGTCTCGGTCACCGCCTCCCGCACCGCGTCCGGGATCGATTCCGCTCGGACCACCCGGAAGGGCGGCTGAAACTGGACGCCGACCTGCGGGACCGTCTCGCCGGTGCTCGGATCCTCGCGCAGTCTGGGAACGACCGACAAGACGATCTCGCCCCCGCCGCGCTCGACCGCCACGGCGATCTCCCGCATTCCGGCGGCACGGATCAGGGCCGCGACCTCCGAAGTGCTTCCCACCGCAGTGCCGTCAACGCGGGTGATCCGGTCACCCGGAGCGAAGCCGGCGGTGTCGGCGGGCATGTCCGGGACGACGGCTCCGATGATCGGCGGCGCTGGCGGCGCGATCCCCGCATACCCGACGTCGTCGGCGCCCACGGATTCCACCGCGACCGAAAACTCCTGCGGCGCGCCGTCGCGTTCAACCCCGAAAACCACCGCCTGATCCGGCCGTACGATGATGTGCTCCATCGCGCTACGCCAGTCGGAAACCGGCTCGCCGGCGATGTTCACGATCCGGTCCCCGGCACGGATTCCGGCGTTGTCGGCGGGAGAACGCTCGGCCACGTAGGAAACGACGGGGGGATCGGACAGACCGATCCGCCGTTCCATGCCGACATGGAAGAGCCCCGCCAGGATCGCCACCGCCAGCACGAAGTTCATGGCGGGGCCGGCGAAGAGAATGGCCAGCCGTTCCCCGCGGGTCCGGTTCTGGAGTTCGGCGGGATCGTCGCTTCCGTAGCCGGGCGCGTCCCCCGCCATCTTCACGTAGCCGCCGAGCGGCAGGAGGCCGATCGTCCACTCCGTGTCCCCGATCCGCCGGCGGTAGACGTTCGGCGGGAAGCCGATCGAAAACGTCTCGACCCGAACCCCGATGAAACGCGCCGCCAGGTAGTGGCCGAACTCGTGGACGACGACGAGGGTGCCCACCACGAGCACGAAGGCGAGAAGCGTGAGCATGGTCAGCGAGCGGGGGCGGGGGCGAGGTCCTCGACGAGGTCGCCGGCGTAGGTGCGCGCCCAGGCGTCGGCGCGGGCGACTCCCTCCAGGTCTTCCGGCTCGGCGGGAGAGTGGGCGGCCAGGGTCTCGCCCACGACGGACGGGATTCCGGGGAACGGGATCCGGCCGTCGAGGAAGGCCGCCACCGCGACCTCGTTCGCCGCATTCAGGACGGCCGGAGCGTCACCCCCGGCCGCCAGCGCCTCGGCGGCGAGACGGAGACAGGGGAAGCGATCCGGATCGGGCGGCTCGAATCGAAGGTCGAGCGGCTGGTCCAGCGGCAGCGGGGCAAGTCCCGTCGGCAGGCGCTCGGGCCAGGTGAGGGCGTACTGCACCGGCGTGCGCATGTGCGTGACTCCGAGCTGGGCCAGGATCGAGCCGTCCTCGAACTCGACCATGGAATGGATGATGGACTCCGGATGGACCACCACCCGGATCGCTTCCGGCGGCTGGTCGAAGAGCCACCGCGCCTCGATCATCTCGAGGCCCTTGTTCATCATCGTCGCGGAGTCGATCGTGATCTTGGGTCCCATCCGCCAGGTGGGATGGCGGAGCGCGAGCTCCGGGGTCGCACCGGCGATCTCGGCGGCCGAGGCCGTGCGGAACGGGCCCCCGGAAGCGGTCAGCCAGAGGCGGCGGACGGGGTCCCGCCGGTCGGCGAGACACTGGTGAATCGCGGCGTGCTCGCTGTCCACCGGAATCAGCCGGGCTCCCGATGCGGCCGCCGCGCGGGCCATCACCGCCCCGGCGGCGACCAGCGATTCCTTGTTGGCGAGGCCCACCACCTTGCCGGCGCGGAGAGCGGCGAGAGTCGGGCGGAGTCCCGCCGCGCCGACGATCCCCGAAATGACGAACCCGGCGCCCGGCGCGGTGGCGGCCCGCTCGAGCCCGCCGGGGCCTCCGGCGACCTCGGTCCCCGGGAGCCGCCTCCCGTAGGTGTGTTCGAACTTCTCGGCTTCCGCTTCCCGGCCGAGCGCCACGAGCTCCGGGCGGTAGCGCTCGCACAGCGTGTGGAGCCGATCGGAAGCGCGGCCGGCGGCAAGCGCGACGACCCGGAACCGGTCCGGGTAGCGGTCCACCACCTCGAGGGTCGTCGAACCGATCGAGCCCGTCGCCCCCAGGATGGAGACACCGCGGGTTTCGGGGCTCATCGCTTCGTCTTCACCAGGTACGCCTTGTTTCTCCGCGGGCTCCACGATTGTAGAGCCGCGAAGCGCGCCCACCCGCCTCCTGCCCGCTCCCGCGCTCACCCGACACTGCTCAGCGAGCCTTAACATTCGGGGCCGCCGCATGCAGATCGACCGACTCACGATCCGGGAACTCCGACTCGACCTCAAGTACCCCTTCGAAACCAGCTTCGCGCGAGTGACCGAACAACGGTTCCTCCTCCTCGAAGCCGCAATCGATGGAGCGAGCGGGCATTCCGAGTGCGTCGCCGATGTCGCTCCGGGCTATTCCTATGAGACGGTCCGCACCGCCGAACACGTCATCCGCGATTTCCTGTGGCCGGTGGCAACCGGGAACGACTACGCCCATCCGGACGAAGTCGTTCCGTCCTTCGCCCCGGTCCGGGGACACAACATGGCCAAGGCCGCCATCGAGATGGCGGTGTGGGACGCCTTCGCGCGTCTGCAGGGCAAGCCACTCGCCGGCGTGCTCGGCGGGACCCGTTCGCGCACCGTCTCGGGGGTCTCGATCGGAATCCAGGACACCGTGGAACAGCTCCTGGACAAGATCGGGCTCGAGCTCTCCCGCGGTTACCGCCGGATCAAGATCAAGATCAAGCCCGGGTGGGACGTCGGCGTGGTCCGGAGCGTGCGCGAGCGCTATCCGGACATGCCGCTCATGGTGGACGCGAACAGCGCCTACACCCTCGCGGACGAACCGCTCTTCCGCGAACTCGACCAGTTCGGTCTGATGATGATCGAACAACCCCTCGAACACGACGACATGTGGGACCACGCCGCGCTCCAGCGGAAGATCGCGACGCCCATCTGCCTGGACGAATCGGTGCACTCCGTCGCCGACGCCCGCCGGGCCATCGAGATGGGGGCGTGCCGGATCATCAACATCAAGGCGGGCCGGGTCGGGGGACTCGCGGCGGCGCGCGACATCGCGGCACTGGCCGAGCGCCACGGGATTCCGGTCTGGTGTGGCGGGATGCTGGAGAGCGGCGTCGGCCGGGCCCACAACATCCACCTTTCCTCGCTGTCCGGATTCTCGATGCCGGGAGACGTGGCCGCCTCCGACCGCTACTTCACCGAGGAGATCATCGAACCTCCAGTGACCGTGGATCCCGACGGGTCGCTCCCGATCCCCGAGGGCGCCGGAATCGGCTTCGCGCTGCGCGAAGACGTCATCCGGCGCCACACCCTTTGCGAGACCACGCTCTCCCGCTGACCCGCCGGGTTCCGGGACCGCGATCCCGCGCGCGGGTCGTGCTCGCAGGCGCGTGCCTTCTCCTCGCGGCGGCGCCGGTCTCCGCGCAGACGCCGGCGCCGGAGAGCGGACCCGGCGTCCGCCAACTGCCTGGCCCACCGGTTCTTCCGACTCCCGAGCGCCTTGCCCGGGTCCTCTCGCTCGAAGACGCGCGGTCCTTCGGCGACGGATGGCTCCGGGACCGGATATACGACCCGGACCCCGAGGTGCGGCGCCAGGCGGTGCTCGCGCTCGGGCGGATCGGCCGCCCCGAGGCCGTCGAACCGCTGGTCGCCGCTCTCGCCGGCGACGAGGCGGGAGCCGTCCGCTCGACGGCGGCCTTTGCCCTGGGCATCGTCGAGGATCCGCTGCCGGCGGAAGCGGTCTCGGCACTCGAGGCGGCGCTGCTGGACGCCTCGGGCCGCGTTCGCGAGAAAGCGATCGAGGCGATCGGGCGGCGGGGGGGCGAACGGGCCGGCGAGATCGTCGCGGGCCGGCTCGCCGAACTGGTGGAAGTGTCCGGCTACTCCGACCGGCGCGAGGACGTGGAGGCGTTCCGGCGACGGACATCCTGGGACGAAGCGAGGCTCGGGCTCTTTGCCCTGGCCCGCATCCGGGACGACGGGGGGGACCCCGGGGACACCGGCGGCGTCCTCGGCCAAGACGGGTCGCCGCGGACGCTCTGGTGGGCTTCGGCATGGACCGCGGCCCGTCTCCGGAATCCGGAACTCGTGTCCCTCCATCGCGCCTACGCCGGCTCGCCGGATCCGGTCATCCGGGCGCTGGGCGTGCGCGGTCTCGGCTCCACGGGGCTGCCGGTGGCCGGGGAGGTTGTCCCCGAACTCAACCACCCGAGCGACACCGTGAGGATCGAAGCGATCCGAGTCATCGGGGCACTCGCGGCGGCGGATCTGCCGGTGGGCGCCACAACCGGCGCGAGGCTCTTCGAGGCGCTCGACGATGCGGTTCCGGCCATCCGGCGGGAGGCGCTCCGCGGGCTGGGCGACGTGCGGCACCCGGAGGCGACCCAGGCGCTGATCCGCCGGATGCAGTCATCCGATCCCGAGACGCGCGCCGGCGCCATGCGGGCCCTCTACCCCCAGGACCAGGAGGGGTTCTTCCTGCTGCTCTCCGGCTGGTCGGACCGCGATCCGGCCGGCAGGATCGCGATGACCCGCAGGCTCTCCGAAATCCCCGACCCGCGCATCCGCAGTTACCTGTTGCGGAACCCGCTCACCGACGCGGACTCGAGGGTTCGTGCGATCGCCCTCGCCGGACTCGGCGAACTCGAGGAAACCCTGCGGGGCTCCGGGGACGAGAGTCCGGAGGTCGCCCCGGCCCTGATCCGCCACCTCGGCGCGGAGGACCCCTACGAGCGCGCCGCCGCGGCCGCGGCGCTCGGACGCCTCGAAACGGGAGCGGAGAGCCTGCGGCAGTCCTACGGCGCGGACAGCGCACCGGTACCGGATTTCCGGCTGGCCGCACTCCGCGCCGGACTTTCCCAGGGGCCGGAGAACGACCGGATCGAGTTCGCGCGCGAAGCGCTCGGCGATCCGGCCTGGCCCGTCCGCCGCGAGGCTCACGCATTCCTCCGCCGTTCGGGAGCCGCCGGCGAAGACCCGGCGCCCGCCGAGACGCTGGAGACCACGGATTACCGGGCCATGATCGAGGCTCCCTTCAGTCCGCTCGCCTGGATCGAGACCGCGCGGGGAACCATCGAGATCGAACTCTTCATCGGCGACGCGCCCCGCACCGTGTCGAACTTCATCCGCCTCGCCCGCGAGGGCTTCTATGACGGCCTCCGTTTCCACCGGGTGGTCCCGAACTTCGTGCTCCAGGCGGGCGACCCGCGCGGGGACTCCTCGGGAGGTCCCGGCTACGCGATCCGGTGCGAAGTCGGCGAGGGGTTCTACATGCGCGGGAGCGTGGGCATGGCGCTCGACGGCAAGGACACCGGCGGCAGCCAGTTCTTCATCACCCTGCTTCCCCAGCCCCACCTCAACGGCCGCTACACCCTCTTCGGGCACGTGCGGGACGGATTCGCCGTTCTGGACCAGATCGAGCCCGGCGACCGGATCCGGCGCATCCGCATCTGGGACGGCGTCACCCCCCCGGAGTAGTGCCGCACGGCGCCAATCGGCCGCGGCTCCGGTTCGGGCTCCTGGCCGTGGACCTCGACGGCACCCTGCTGAACTCCCGGAAGGAGGTTTCCGAGCAGAATCGGGCGGCGCTCGCCCGCGCGGAGGCGGCGGGGGTCGCATTGGCGTTCATCTCCGGCCGGCGGTACGCGGAACTCAGGGCCCTGACGGCGGATCTCTCCGGCGCCGCCTTCCGGGTGGGACACGGCGGCGCCCTCATCCGGCGCGGGGGCCGGACCATCGCCGAGATACCTCTTCCGAAGAGGGCCGCGGAACTGGCCGTCCGGTCCGCACGGCGGCTTCGGATCCCCGCCCTGATCAGCGAGCGCGACGGCAGCGTCCGCATCACCGCCCATTCGCCAACCACGCCCCGGGTCGCGCGCTACCTGCGGACGGTTCGGCCACGGCCCCGCTTCGACCCGGATCCCTCGTTCGCCGAGGATCCCCTCCACCTCGTGATCGCCGGCACCCCGGAGACCTGCCGCGAGGCGGAGGGCGAACTCCGGGAGTCGCTGGGGGACTCCGTCAACCTCGCCCGGACCGAGTACGCGGCCTCCGGCCTCGGTCTGCTGGACGTCCTGGCGGGGGCCGCCAACAAGGGAACCGCGCTCGCCAGGATCGCCCTGGAGGCCGACCTGCCGCTCAGCGCCACGCTGGCGATCGGGGACAACTGGAACGATCTGGAGATGCTCGAGACCGCTGGCGTGGGGGTGCTCATGGAGAACGCCGAGCCCGGACTCAAGGCCCGGGGCTTCCAGACGACCGCCTCGCACGACGCCCACGGGGTGGCAGCCGCGATCGATCGGCTGGTACTGGGCGCGTGGTGAAGCCGGGCTTCGCGATCCGGCGCCGGAGCGGGGGAGCCCGGCTCGGGCGGCTGGACACCGCTCACGGTCCGGTGGAGACCCCCACCTTCATGCCGGTCGCCACCGGGGGGGCGATCCGGGGACTCACGAGCGCGGGCGTGGCCGCGACCGGAACCCGCATCCTGCTGAGCAACGCCTGGCACCTCATGCTGCAGCCGGGCGACGAGAGGATCGCGGCGCTCGGGGGCCTGCACCGGCTGATGGCCTGGGACCGCCCCATCCTCACCGACAGCGGCGGCTACCAGGTGGCGAGTCTCGCGACCCTGCGGAAGGTCTCCGAGACCGGAGTGCACCTGCGCTCCTACCGGGACGGATCGCCGCACGAGCTGACTCCCGAGCGGGCGGTCGAGATCCAGCGGAACCTCGGTGCGGACATCGCGATGGTGCTCGACGAGTGCCTCGCGCTCCCGGCCCCGCCCGACGAAGTCGAACGGGCGGCGGCACGCAGCCTGCGCTGGGCCGAGCGCTCGCTGGCGGCGCCCCGCGCTCCGGGCCAGCTCCTCTTCGGCATCGTCCAGGGGGGCGTCCTTCCGGAGGTGAGGCGCGAGAACGCCCGGGCTCTCCTTTCCCTCGGTCCACCGGGGGAGGGGTTCGACGGGTTCGGCATCGGCGGCCTGCTGATGGGAGAACCGACCCGCGACACCCGCCGGATGACCGCGCTCTCCGCGGAGGTCCTCGGCGAGGAGCGGCCGCGCTACCTCATGGGGGCCGGCCTGCCGGCGGACCTGATCGAATCAGCCGGGCTCGGCATGGATCTCTTCGACAGCGTGATCCCGACGCGGCTTGCGCGCCGCGGCATCGTCTTCACCTCGACAGGCCGGCTGAACGTCTCGCGGGCTCCCTACCGCGACGACCCGGCCCGGCTCGACGAGGAGTGCGAGTGCCTCGCCTGCCGCGACTACTGCCGCGCCTGGCTGCACCATCTGCTCCGGGCGAAGGAGCGCATCGCCGCCACCCTGCTCAGCGCCCACAACCTCACGTTCTACGCCGGACTCATGGCCCGGATGCGCGAGGCGATCGCCGCGGACCGCTTCGCCGAGTTCCACGACGAGAACCGCCGCCGGTGGAGTTCCCGGGGGACGGACGGGTGAGGATTGGTGGCGTTACGACGTGGGCGGGGGGGGGCCCCCCCCCGGCCCGGCGGGGGGGGCCCACCCGGGGAAAACCCCCAGAAAGGGCAACCCGACAACCCCCCCCCG
>JAJEFG010000107.1 GCA_022820545.1 Acidobacteriota bacterium
CCCGGGAACCTTGCACTGAGACGGACGCCCCTTTCCCGGGTGGGGTTTGGGACGTGCGCGGTGCGGAGCACCGCGGTGCCGGTCTGGAGACCGGCGTTCCAAGCCGGTGCGCCACCGCGCCGGCCCGGTGGCCCCGGCGTAACATTCCGGGAACGGCCTGGGAGTTCCGGGAGTTTTCTTGAGCGATGCCGAGCGCCACCGAAGTCAGTCAACTCACCGCGAAGGGGCGTGAGGTCCGTTCCGCCTTTGCCGACCGCCTGACCGCGGAGCTCGGCCGGGTCGTGGTCGGGCAGCAGGGCGTCGTGGAACGGGTGCTGATCGGCCTCCTCACCCGCGGCCACCTGCTCATCGAGGGCGTGCCGGGAATCGCGAAAACACTGCTGGCGAAGAGCGTCGCGGAGAGCGTGCGGGCCGATTTCTCGCGGGTCCAGTTCACTCCCGACCTGCTGCCGGCGGATCTGATCGGGACCCTCATCTACGACCAGCGGAACCGGACCTTCGTGCCGCGGAAGGGGCCGGTGTTCACGAACTTCCTGCTCGCCGACGAGATCAACCGGGCGCCCGCCAAGGTGCAGAGCGCGCTGCTCGAAGCGATGCAGGAGCGCCAGGTGACCATCGGCGACGAGACCTGGAAGCTGGACGAGCCGTTCGTGGTGCTGGCGACCCAGAACCCGATCGAGCAGGAAGGCACCTACCCGCTCCCCGAGGCCCAGGTGGACCGCTTCATGATGAAGCTGCGCATGGGATTCCCGGAGCTCGACGACGAGCGGGTCATCCTGAAGCGGATGGCCAACTTCGCCGTGCCGCGCGTCGAGCCGGTCCTCGGTCCCGAAGAGATCGCGACCGCCCGCGACGCCGTGGAAGCGGTCTACGTGGACGACCGCATCCGCGACTACATCCTCGCGCTGGTCCGGGCGACCCGCGATCCCGACGCCTTCGGGGTCGACATCGCCGGGCTCGTGGAGCACGGAGCCTCGCCGCGGGCGAGCCTCGACCTCTACCGGGCGGCCCGGGCGCGCGCGTTCCTGGAGGACCGGGACTTCACCGCCCCCGAGGACGTGAAACACCTCGCGCCCGACGTGATGCGCCACCGCCTCATCCTCTCCTACGAGGCGGAAGCGGAAGAGGTGGACGGCGACGAGATCGTCCGGCGGGTGCTCGATGCGGTGGAGGTTCCCTGACGGCCGTTCCGCTCGAGAAAGTGGTGGCCTCGAAGGACGCGTCCGCCGCCGGGGGACGCGGCAAGGACCGGACGGGCTTTTTCGCGTCGCTGGTTGCGCCGTCCGGCGCTTCCGGGGAACCGGAATCTCCGGCCGGAGTCTCCACCGCGGAACTGCTCGCCCGGGTGCGGCACATCGAGATCCGCACCCGCAAACTGGTGACCGAGGCGCTGGCGGGCGCCTACCTGAGCACCTTCAAGGGGCAGGGGATGGAGTTCTCGGAGGTCCGCGAGTACGCGCCGGGCGACGACATCCGCTCGGTGGACTGGAACGTCACGTCCCGGACCGGCGATCTCCACGTCAAGAAGTTCGTCGAGGAGCGCGAACAGACCGTGCTGTTCCTCCTCGACGTCTCGCGCTCCTTCGCGTTCGGCAGCCGGCGCGACTTCAAGCGGGCCACCGCCGCCGAGGCGTCCGCCGCCCTCGCCTTTTCCGCCATCCGGTCCGGCGACCGGGTCGGCGCGCTGCTCTTCACCGACCGTCCCGAAATCCGGCTTCCGGCGCGGAAGGGACGCCGCCACGGCCTCCGGGTGCTCCGGGACCTCCTCTACTTCGAGCCCGAGGGCGCCGGGACCGACATCGCGGAGGCCCTCGGCGTCTTGAATCGGGCGGTGCGCCGGCGCGCCACCGTCTTCCTGGTCAGCGACTTCTCCGGAGATCCGCCCGAGCGCTGGGTGCGCCCGCTGCGGGTGGCGGCGCGCCGGCACGACCTGATCGCCGTCCGGGTCACGGACGTCCGGGAGCACGCGGTCCCCGACATCGGCCTCATCGAACTCGAGGACGCGGAGTCCGGAGTCCCGGTGCGGCTGGACACCTCGGACCGCCGGGTCCGGGACGCCTTTCGCGACCGCGCCCTCGAGGCCCGTGCGGCGGCCTCCCGGGCGCTTCGCGAGACGGGCGTGGATGTGGTGGAGGTCACGGCGGGCGAGCCGTACGACGCGCCCCTGCGGAAGTTCTTCCGCCTGCGGGAGAAGCGGCGGCGATGAGAGCCACCACCCTCCTGACCGCGGCCCTCTGCCTCGCGGCCGGTTCCGCCCCCGGGGCCGGCCAGCCTGGATCGGAACCGGCCGCCGTCGCCATCGCGGAGGTCGTCTCCGAGCCGGTGGAGGTCGGGGCCGTCTTCGAGCTGGAAGTCGTCGTGGAGCACCCCGAGGACGCCCAGGCCGCTCCGGTCGTCGAGGAGAGCCTCGGCGACTTCCGGGCGCTGGGGGCCGTCCCGCTCGAGCCGGACGGCGCCCCCGCCGGGGAGAGCCGGTTCCGTCTCCGGCTGGGCGCCTTCGTGCTCCCGGGCGACCACGAAATCCCTCCCGTGCCGGTCGGCGTCCGGGCCGCGAACGGCGAACTCTCGCTGATCGAGACGCCGCCGGCGCCGGTGCGGGTGGTCTCGTCGCTGCCGCCCGACTCCGAGGAAGCGGGCGGGGACATCCATGACATCCGGGGGCCGTTCGAACTGAACGTGCCTCCGCGCTGGGGAGCGATCGGCCTGCTCGCGCTGATGGTCCTGATCCTCCTCGCCGCCGCCTGGTGGCTGTGGCGGCGCCGGAGCTCCCGCGAGACGCCGGCCGTGCCGCTTCTCCCGCCGGCGGCGGAGGCGGAGGCCGCGCTCGCCCGGTTGGGCCGGGCCGGACTTCTCGAAAAGGGCGACGTGGTGGATTACTACGAGCGTCTTGCCGGGATCATGAAGCGCTACGCGGGGCGCCGGTTCGAGACCCCGTGGAGCGAACGGACCACCGGGGAGATCCTCGGGGATCTGCGGCTCCGGGCGGCGCCCGAACACCGCGAGGCGCTGACGCTGCTCGCGTCCATCCTGGGTGAGGCCGATCTCGCCAAGTTCAGTGAACGGGCCTTCCGGCCGGACGCGGCGCAGTCGCGGTTCCGGGAGGCGGGGATGTTCCTCGACCGGACGCGCCCGCCACTCGCCGCGGAGCCGGATTCCGGGGACGGCCCGGGGAAGGAACTCGCGCTGGCTCCCGGCGGCGCCGGACCGCCCGCCGGGACGAGCCGTGGGGTGGAGGTCCGCTGATGCGCCTGTTGTGGCCGGCGGCGCTCCTGCTGCTGCTCCTGGTCCCGCTGTTCGCCGTGCGCGCGCGGAGGCTCGCGCCGCCGTCGCTCCGGTTCCCGGAGGCCGCCGGGCTGCGGGACTTGCCCCGCTCGCTCCGTTCCCGCCTCGCCTTCCTTCCCGGGGCGCTCGTGCTCGCGGCGCTGGCGCTCACCGCGGTCGCCCTCGCCCGTCCCCAGACCGGGATCACCGAGGAGACCGGCGCCAGCCTCGGCGTGGACATCGTGCTCGCCCTCGACATCTCTTCGAGCATGCGGGCCGAGGACTTTGCTCCGGCCAATCGCCTCGTCGCGGCCAAGGAGGTGCTCGAGGACTTCATCGACCGGCGGACCGACGACCGCCTGGGGGCGGTGGCGTTCGCCCGGAACGCGGTGACCCTCAGCCCCCTCACGCTCGATCACGGCGTCCTCACGGACCGGCTGCGGGAGGTGGACATCGGCGACATTCCCGACGGGACCGCCATCGGCAATGCCATCGCGGCCTCGGTCAACCGGCTAGCGGGCTCGGAGGCGGAGAGCCGCGTCATCGTCCTGCTCACCGACGGGGTATCGAACGCGGGCGAAATCCACCCCTTGACCGCCGCCGGGCTGGCCCGGACCCGGGGGATCCGGGTCTATACGGTGGGCGCCGGCAGCCAGCAGGGCGGGCGGATGGTCATGCGGCGGCCGGACGGCTCCCTCGACGTCCGGAACGCGCCCGGCATTGACGAAGCGATGCTGACCGAGGTCGCGGACGCCACCGGGGGCCGCTATTTCCGGGCCCGCGACAGCGAGGGTCTCCGGGCCGTCTACGAGGAGATCGACGCGCTGGAGCGGACCGAACTCCGGGCGCCGGCCTGGACGAGCTGGTCGGATGACGGACCCCGGCTCGCCGGATGGGCCGCGGTCCTCCTGTTTTCCGGGCTGGCGCTCGGCGCCACGGTGCTGAGGACCGCGCCATGACTTCGCGGCCGGGACGGTCGCCGGCGCCGCTTCCGGGGGCGGAGGCTCGCTGAGATGCGCTTCGGGGAGCCGTCGGCGCTGTTCCTGCTGCTGCTCTTTCCGCTGGGCGCGGCGCTCGTCCTCCTGGCGGCGCGCCGCGGACACCGGGTCCTGGCCCGCTTCGGAACCCGCACGGCGGCGCTGATCGAAGGCGACAGCCGAGCCCGCCGCCGGTTCCGGGATCTCCTGTTGCTGGGCGCCGTTCTCCTGCTCGCGACCGCGGCCGCCCGCCCGCAGTGGGGAAGGCAGGAACAGGAGGTGACCCTGGTCGGGGTGGACATCGTGCTGGCAATGGATACCTCCTTCAGCATGGACGCCCGCGACGTGGCGCCTTCCCGAATGGAGCGGGCGCGCTACGTCGCCGGCGAGCTGCTCGACCGGCTGGTCGGGAACCGGGTGGGGATCGTGGCGTTTTCCGGGACGGCCTTCACCCAGTGTCCGCTCACCCATGACCTCGGCGCCGTCCGGACCCTGCTCGCCGGCATCGCGACCGGCGCGGTGGAGAGTCCCGGAACGAACCTGGCCGCGATGATCGAGGAGGCGGCGCGCGCGTTCGAGCGTCAGGAGAGCCGTCACCGGGTGGTGGTGCTGCTCACTGATGGCCAGCAGGACGACCTGCGGGTCACCGAGATCGCCGAGGTGGCGCGGACGGCGAACGGACACGACATCGTCGTCCTGCCGGTCGGGGTGGGGACGCCCGGCGGCGCCACCATCCCGGCGGATTCGGATTCCGGACCGACGCTGATGCGCGACGCCGCCGGCTCTCCCATCGTGAGCCGGCTGGACCGCGCGGCGCTTTCCGAACTGGCGGCCATTACCGGAGGCGTCTTCTTCGAGGTGTCCGCCGACGATCGCGAGATCGAAGGCCTGACGGCGCGGATCGCGGGGATCGAAGGCGGGGAGCTGGGAGCCCAGATCTCCCGGCGCTACCGGGAGCAGTTCTGGATCCCCGCCGCGCTCGCCGCCGGTGCGATCACGGCGGCCGGGTTCGCGGGCCCGTCGCGCCGCCGCCGGTCACCGGCAAGCCGGGGAGGCGTTTCGTGATCCGCGCCGCTTTCGTCCTGCTGATGGCGGCGCAGTTGTTCGGCGGCGGGGAAAGGAACACCCGCGAAGGGGCGGAGCACTTCGAAGCGGGCCGCCTGGAAGAAGCGCTGCGCGCCTTTTCACGCGCCGAGGGGGAATTCCCGGACGCGCCCGAGAACGATCTCAACATCGCCGGGGTCCACTACCGGCTCGGCGAGGCGGAAGGCGTCCCGGCCGGCGAGGAGGGTCCGCTCGCCGAAGCGCTCCGCGGGTATCAGGCGGCGCTTGGGGGAGGCGCGGGCGGCGCGGTCCGGCGCGACGCCTACTTCAACCTGGCCAACACGCTGTTCCGTGGCGGCGCGTTCCGGGAGGCGGCGGCCGCGTACGGGGAAGCCATCGCCCTCGACCCCGAAGACGTGGAAGCGCGCCAGAACCTGGAACGAGCGCTGCGCGCGGCCGACGAACAGGAACAGCAGGCTGAGTCACCGGACCAGGAACAACACGACCGGGAACAGGAGGATCAGGAGCCGCAGGCCCAGGAAGAACAGGGGCAGCAGAGCCCCGAGGAGCGGGGGCAGGACGGCCAGGACTCCCGGTCCCCCGGGGATCGGGACCCGGAGTCCGGTGATGAGCAGCAGTCCCCTCCCGAAGGTTCCGAGCAGCCCCAGGACCGGCCGCCTGCCGACGACACGAGCGGCAACCAGCCCGAGGATGCCGGTCCGGGCGCCGAAACGCCGGACTCCGCCCCCGGCGAGGTCCCGGAGATCAGCCCCGAGCAGGCGGAGCGCATCCTGGCTGCGCTCGCCGACGTGGAAAGGGCGTTTCAGGAGGAACGGCTGGAGCAGCGCCGGGCCCGGGCCCTCAGGAGGGGCCGGCACTGATGAGGCGGGGCTTCGTGACCGCGTTCCTGGCGGTCCTGCTCGCGCCGTCCGTCCATGCCCAGGAGGCCGCCGAGGCGAGCGTGGACGCGGACCACATCGGGATCGAGGACACGCTCAGCCTGACGGTTTCGGTGCCCGAGGAGCGCGGCGGAGCCCCCGCGCTGTCCGGACTTGCCGGTTTCGAGGTGCTCGGCAGCCAGCGGATGTCCAGGACCGAGATCGTCAACTTCCAGATGACCCGCGCCACGGAGTGGATCTACCGGCTCCGGCCGCTGGCGGTCGGGGAACTGACGATTCCGGCGATTCCGGTTCCGGGGTACCAGCCCACTTCCCCGATCCAGGTGCGCGTGGAGCAGGGCAGCCTCCGCCCGGCCACCCCCGATCCGTTCGCGTCTCCCTTTTCCTCGCCCTTTTCCTCGCCCTTCGGCCTCGGGGATCCCTTCGACCGTCTGCGGCGCCGCGATCCGCCGGCTCCGGAGGTTCAGGAAGGGGACCTCTTCATCCGCACGGAGGCGCCGGACTCCGAGGTGCACGTGGGCGAGCAGGTTCTCGTCCTCTACCGGCTCTGGTCGCGGCTTCCGGTGTTTGCGGCGGCCCCGGTCGAGCTGGCCCAGCCGGAGGGGTTCTGGACCGAAGAGGTGGACCTGCCCGACGTGCCCTGGCAGGAGCGCGGCCTGAGCGGGACCGAGATCCGGGAGCGCCGGAATCTGCCGGGGCCTCGCCGCGAACGCCGCACCCTGAACGGGGTGGCGTACGAGACGTATCCGCTGCTCATGCGGGCGGTCTTCCCGACCGGCGCCGGGGAGCGCGAGCTTCCGGGGCCGCGTTTCGAGGTCGGGATCGAGGGCGCGCGCCGGTCCTTTTTCGGCCCCGAGCAGGTGGTGGTGGTTCGGGAGGCGCCCGCGGTCACCATTCGCGCCGAGCCGCTGCCCGCCGACGGGCGGCCCGCCGGGTTCACCGGCGCGGTCGGGGACTACCGGCTGAGCGCGGAAGTCCGACGGGACGGATCGCCGCTCGGCGACCGGGCCGCGGCGGCGGGGGAGGCGCTCGTGCTCCGGGTCGAACTCGAGGGAACCGGCAA
This sequence comes from Acidobacteriota bacterium, assembly GCA_022820545.1. Lineage (GTDB taxonomy): Bacteria > Acidobacteriota > Vicinamibacteria > Marinacidobacterales > Marinacidobacteraceae > Marinacidobacterium. The sequence continues at coordinate 7,245 of JAJEFG010000107.1, forward strand.
CCTGCGGGCGGCCGGGACGCCGGTCCTCCCGGAGGGGCCCGAGGCGCGGCGGGCCTTTCGCTTCTTCGACCCCGACGCTTCGTCCGAGACCGGTCTCCGGGAGGAGGGAGCGGAACTCGCTTTCGGAGGCCGGCGGATCTGGGAGTTCCCGATGGTGCCCGAAGCCGGCGGGGTCCGGAACATCGCCGCCGTCGCCCTCGATGTCTTCAACCCGCGGACCGGCGCGTACGAGGCGCTGGCCTCCGATCCCCTCCAGATTCGGGTGGAGGGGGCGGCCGCGGCCGTCCCGGGAACCGAGGGTCCGGTGGGGGTGGAGCGGTTCGGGGAGGACATCCGCTACCTGAAGCCCGTGGGGCCTCCGACGAGCCCTCCGGCCGGCCCCTGGCGCCCCGGGGCGCTCTTCGGGTTGAGCCTCGCGCTGCCGGTGCTGTGGAACCTGGGCCTTCTGGCCGTCCGGCGCCGGCGCGCCTGGCGGGAAGCGAACCCGGCCGAATTCCGCCGCCGCGGGGCGGCCACGGCGGCCCGGCGGAGCCTCTCGCGAGTGGCCGGAGACGGCCCCGAGGCCGCGGCCCGCGTGGGTGAGGCGCTTACCGAATACGCGGCGGCGCGGCTGGGTGGGTCCCGGCACGGCCTCACCCCCGCGAGCGCCGCGCGGCGGCTGGAGGAGGCGGGTGCGACACCCGATGCGGCCCGGCGCTTCCGGGCGCTCCTGTCCCGTTCCGAAGGGGCGCGCTTCGCCGCTCCCGGAGGCGGCGGCCAGGCGGGCTCCGACGCGAAGGAGGCCGCCGAGCTCATTCGCGAGCTCGAAACACAGCTCGGCCGGAAGGGAGGCGCCGGATGAGGCGCCCGCATCTCCTGGGAGCCCTGGCGCTCGCCATCGGGAGCGGACACGCCGGGCACGCGCTTCCCCAGGAGAGGTTCGAGACCGCTGCGGCAGCCGCCCGCAGTTACGACGGCGGAGACTACGAGGCTGCCGCGGCGACGTATCGCCAACTGCTCGACGAGGACGGTGGACACCTGGACCGGGCCGCGCTTCACTACAACCTCGGAAACGCGGAGTACCGGACCGGCCGGCTCGGCTACGCGATGCTGCACTGGGAGCGGTCCCTCGCGATCCGCCCCGGAGACGGAGACGCCCGGGCCAACGTCGCCCTCGCCCGCGCCGTCCTCGACCGGCGGCTCACCGACGCCGCGGCGTCAGGCGATCCGGACACGTTCCTGCTCGAGCTGCTGGGTTCCATGCAGGGATTCCAGGTCTGGCTCCGGAAGACGCCCCCGTCGCGCTTCGCCGGGTCGCTCAGCGCGTTCGTGCTGCTCGCCGGAGCCTGCTGGACCCTGCTGATGATCCGGCGCGGCCGTCGCGGGCTGCTGCTGGCCGTGCTCGGGCTCTCCCTGGTCGCGACGACCGCCTCCGGGATCCTCCTCCGGCTGCGGCTCACCGTGGCGCCGGTTGCGGTGGTCGTGCAGCCGGGCGCCGCGCTCCGCAGCGGCCCCGGCCACTCGTTCCCGCAGCTCGCCGCGCTCCCGGAGGGGCTCTACCTGGAACTCGACGACCAGGCCGGGGTGTCACCGGATGGTTTTCGGCGCGTGGTCGCCGCCGGCATCGTGGGCTACGCCGACGGGGAGAGCGTCGTCCCCGTGGACGAGCGCTGAGGACCGCCGTCGTCAGTCGATCGATCCGTCCAGGCGCCGGAGCGACTCCAGCAGCACCCGTGTCCCGTTCACGATGTCGGAGACGCTCGTGAACTCCCGGGGCGAGTGGCTGATGCCGTCGCGGCTCGGGACGAAGAGCATCCCGACGGGCGCCAGCACGGCGATGGACTGGGCGTCGTGTCCCGCGCCGGACGGCAGCCGCAGGTTCGAGAACCCGAGGCTCTCCGCAGCGGCCTCCACGGTGTCCATGAACCCCGGGTCGCAGGGCGCGGCGCGGCTCAGGTAGTACGGCTCGAAGCTGATCTCCGTCTGGTTCCGGCGCGCGAGTTCGCGTCCCAGGTCCCGGAAACGCTGGTAGAGAGCCTCGATCGTCTCCATCTCGAGGTCCCGGATCTCCAGGCTCAGGTCAACCGCGCCGGGAATGACGTTCGCCGCGCCGGGGTGCGCCTCGATGCGGCCCACCGTGGCGACCTGCCGTCCCGGCCACGCCCGGGTCTCCTCGTGGACCGCCACCAGGAAGCGGCCGGCGGTCACCAGCGCGTCCCGGCGGATCCCCATCGCGGTGGTGCCCGCGTGGTTCGCGAACCCGGACACCCGGACCCGGAAGCGCCGGATCCCGACGATCCCCTGAACCACGCCGATCTCGATGCCCTCGGTGGCGAGGGTGGGGCCCTGTTCGATGTGCAGTTCGAGGAAGCCGGCGTAGTGACCGGGCTCGAGCGCCGCCTCGGTGACGCGTTCCGGCGAGCCGCCCACCCGGGCGAGCGCCTGTCCGAGCGTCAGACCGCCGTACACCGGCAGATCCATCTCGTCCTGGGTAACTTCGCCGGCCAGCGCCCGGCTTCCGGTCTTCCCGTTCTCCTCGTTGAAGAAGACGGCCACTTCGAGCGGATGGCGGAGCGGCGTACCCGAGGCGGCGATGGCGGCCGCGGCCTCGAGGGACGCGATCGAGCCGGCCACCCCGTCGAAGTTCCCGCCCGCGGGGACCGAATCGAGGTGCGATCCGGTGAGCAGGGGAGGCAGCGCGGGATCGGTGCCGGCGAGACGTCCGATCAGGTTCCCGGCGAGATCGGTGCGCACCTCGAATCCGGCATCCTCGAGCCAACCCGTGAACGCCCCGCGGGCCGCGAGATCGGCGTCGCTCCCCGCGGTCCGGAAGGCGCCCTCCGGCGTCGCGCCGAAACGGGCGATGGCTTCCATCCGGCTGGCGACCCGGGCGCCGTCGACGCCGTCCTGAAGGGTTCGGGAGGCGCGAACCACGCGGGGAACGGAGCAGAAGGCCGCGGCGGCGGGAGCCGTCGAGGCCAGGAATTCGCGGCGGGTGGGATGGGGCATCCGGCCAATTGTGCGCGTTCCCCGTTCCCGCTTCGGCGGTGGATCGAGGTTTCGGGCTGCCCGGTCCGTCGCGGAGGCGCTGGTATCTTTCGAGTCGATTCCGTGGAGCTCAGAGAACCATGACGAGCCGGGCGCACCGAATGAGTCGGCGGGCGTTTTGGCGGCCGGGATTCTCCCGGCAGCGAGAGGCGGAGCCGCTCACGCCCGAGACCTACGGGGAACTCGTGTCGCAGTACCGGTCCGGCCGCTACGTGGAGACGGCGCGGCGGGTCGGAAGCCGGGTCCCGGTGGAGTTTCGGAGGGCGCGGGAGGGGTATTTCGATTCGCTGCCGCCAGCGGACGAGCTCGAGGGCTTCCGCGGGCGGTTGGCCGCGGCGCTGATGCACGCCGAGACGGTCGCCCATTTCGGCTGGAACCGGGCGATCCGGCCCATCCGGGAGCCGGTGGACGACCTGCCGCGGGAGTGGGTCCGCGGACTTCCCGACCATCTCCGCCAGGAGGCGGTGACGGGTTGGGGCGAGGAGGGGGCCTCCGATCTCCGTGAACTGCTCTGGCGGGAGATCGTGCTGTCGGCCGCGCGCGCCCGGCTGGCGCGGATGGACCTGTTGTCGGCGAGCCGCATGCTGGAAGAGTCCGACCCGCGGCGCGACGCCGCTCTCGCCTGGCAACTCGCCGCCGTCTGGTCGGTTCGGGCCCGCTACGTGCGGGAAGACGAACTCTGGCGGGACGCCCGGGATTTCTTCCGGGAGGCCGCTTCGGGCCAACTGGTGAGCCGGAGCGTGGCCCTCAAGTCCCCCAGAACGGTCGCGCGGGCGCTGGGGGACCGGGACGACCTGAATCTGCGACTGGCGCTGGTCGCGCTGGGACAGGGACGGGCCGACCGGGCCGCCGATCGCCTGCGGGAAGTCAGCGAGGAGCCGAGTTCGCGTCTTCTCCGGGTGCCGCGACTCATGCTGCTGGGCGAGACCCGGATCGCCCAGGAACGACTCGATCCGGCGATCGCCGGACTCCGGGAGGCGGTGGCGCTCGCTCCCACCTCGCACGCCGTGGTCGCCGCCCTGGTGGCCGCGCTCGAGGCCCGCGGGCGCTGGGACGAGGCGGCGGAGCTCGCCACGGAGCAGATGGCGTTGCCCCGGGGCGACCGGGTGTGGGCCGATTTCCTGATCACGTGGGCGGAGCCGGTCGAACCGTCCCTTGACTGGCTGCGCAATCTGGTCAGCACCTGATCCACGGGCCCGAACGCATTGCACCGTCCGGCGCTGACTGCGAGAGCGGGTCTGGTCGTCGTCCTCGCCGCGCTTCTTGCTCCGGGTGCTGCTGCGGCTCAGTTCCGGGTCGAGACCCGCGCCGTGCTGGTGGACGTCTCGGCGACCCGGGACGGCCCGGTGCGCGGTCTTCAGGCGGAGGACTTCGAGTTGCTGGTAGCGGGTGAACCGGAGGAGTTCCGGCTGCTGGATCCGGATTCCCTGCCGCTGGCGGTCCTGTTCGCCATGGACGTGAGCGCCAGCACCGCCGGCGAGCGGCGGCGGCGGCTTGCGGCCGGCGCGCGCCAGTTCGCGGGCGCCCTCACCGCGGACGACGACTGCGCCGTCGTCGCGTTCTCCAACCGGGCGTCGTGGGTCCGCGAGTTCGCCCCCTGCAGCGACGAGGTCGGGGACGGCCTGCTGCAGACCGGGGGAGGGGGTGCGACCGCGCTCTGGGACGGCGTCGTGATGTCGCTGGCCGCCCTCCACTGGGGCAGCGGCCGGCCGGTGTTGCTGCTCTTCACGGACGGACTCGACAACCTGAGCTGGGCGCGGGAACGCCACATCAGGAGTTCGGTGCAGGCCTCGGAAGTGCTTCTCTACTCCATCATCGCGCCCGCGCCCCGGCCCTCGCGGATCCTGCGGACCGATCGGGAGGGGATCGAACTCCTGGAGGACCTGGTCCGAACGACCGGAGGACGGTCGGTGACCATCCGTTCCGACGCGGATCTCGAGGAGGCCTTCCGGGAGGTGCTGAGGGATCTCCGGGTGCGTTACGTGCTCGCCTTCAGTCCCGATCCGGAGCGCCGGGGTTTCGTGCCCATCGAGGTGCGGGTGAAACAGCGCGGGGTCCGGGTCCGCACCCGCGCGGGGTACACCGCCCGGCCCTGAAGGGAAGGGGCCCCCGCCGGGAAACGGCGGCCGGCTCTCCCGGCGGGTGAGATGCCCGCCGGCAGCTCACGCGGGGACGGCGGTGTCCGCCGCCACGCGGGCCGACCAGCTGGTCTCGGTGTCCTTCGCCAGGCTGTGGAGGACGCTGCAGTACTTGGCGAACGAGAGCTCGACCGACTGCTCGAGGCGGTCCTGGACCACCGCGCCGCCGGAGGCGGTGAACTCCAGCCGGATGCTCGTGAAGCGCCTGGGGTGGTCGTCCGCGCGCTCGCCGGAGACGCGGGCGGAAAGGCGTTCGGGAGCGCGGCGCATGCGCTTCAGGATGAGGACGACGTCGATCGCCATGCAGCCGGCCACCGCCGCGAGCAGGGCCTCCATGGGCGAGGGGCCGTCCCGGGCGTCGCTGTCGAGGGTGACCGCGGCCCCCGAGGGCGTCGTGATGGCGTAGCCGCTGGCGCCGTTCCATTCGAGATCTACATGCATCGGTTCTTGTTCCCGGGAGTTGGATGCCTCAGCGTTCCCGGCGCAGGACCAGGGAGATGTTCGTCCCGCCGAAGCCGAACGAGTTGGAAAGCGCCCACTCGGCATCGGTGCCGGTGGGACGGAGCACCGGAGGGTAGTCCGTGAGCTCCGGGTCGAGTGGTTCCGCGTTCACCGAAGGGGAGAGCCATCCCTCCCGGAGCATGAGGAAGGTGAAGGCGGCTTCCAGGGCGCCGGCGGCGGAAACGGTGTGCCCGGTGTAGCCCTTCGTCGAGCCGTAAGGGACGTGGCCGTGGTCGAACACGCGGCGAATCGCCCGCACCTCGGAGACGTCGCCGAGCGGCGTCGAGGTGCCGTGCGTATTGATGTAGCCGATCGCCCGTTCGGGTACGCCGCTGTGCCGGAACGCCCGCCGCATGGCCATTTCGGCGCCCTCGCTGGCGGGAGCGACCATTTCGCCGCTGCCGTCCGAGGACATCCCGAAGCCGCGGATCGAGCCGAGGATCTCCGCTCCCCGCCGCTCGGCCGACTCCCGCGATTCAAGCGCGAGGATCCCCGCGCCCTCTCCGAAGATGAACCCGGCGCGATCGGCGGCGTAGGGCCTCGAAGCCCATTCCGGCCGGTGGTTGTCGAGCCGTGTGTAGGCGCGCATCGAGTCGAAACCGAGATGGAAGTGCACGTCCTCCGCTTCGACCCCGCCGACGAGGGCGTGGTCCACGATGCCTTCCCGGATCCAGGCGGCGGCGATGGCGAGGTTGTAGCCGCCGCCGGCGCAGGCCGCGGTCACGGACAGCGACGGGCCCCGGGTCTTGAGCACCGTGGCGAGATTCGCGGAAACCGTGGACGCCATGATGCGGGGGATCGTGGTCGGCAGGACCCGGACGCGCCCGCCGCGTTCCACCCGGCGCACGACGTCGCGGTGGGTCTCGATCTCGCCGGTCCCGGTGCCGACCACGACCGCGAGGTCGCGGGTCGGCAGTCCCGACTGCTCGAGCGCGATCTGGGCCGCGCGCACCGCGAGCAGGGACATGCGGCCCATGAATCGGGCCTCCGAACGATCGAGCCCAAGGTCCGCCGGATCGAGGGAATCCTTGTAGGCGCCCACGAGTTGGCAGCCGGTCTGGCACTGGACCCCGGGTTCGTAGACGGAGAACGGAACCTGGGTTCCGGACTTCAGAACCTCGCGGTGTGCGGCCGTCCCGGTACCGACCTGGGACAGGAGCCCCATGCCGGTGACGACCGGATCACGGGGCGAGGTGGCGAGCTGGGGTTCTGACAAGCGGTTCTCCTGACCGGACCGGGATGCGGCCCCCGGAGCCGCCAAGCGGGGTTCCGCCGTCTGAATCCGCCGGGGATTCCCGAAGGACGTCAGAGCTGCGCGACGGTCCGCTCGCGAGTCCTGATTCCTGTTTCGTTCTGGTGCCGGCGTCCGCACGGGACTCGGGCGCGACGGCGGGGGGAACGGTAACGCCTTCGTCCTCCGCGCCGCTCTTGGGCCGGTCCTCGACTGGGTCGGGGTGGCACGCATCCTGCTACATTCACGGTTCCCAAGGCAGTGCGCTTCTTCCCGATTTCCGTTGTCCTGTCGGTGGCCGTCGCGTTCGGCGCGCCCAGCGCCTCGCCGGCTCAGGGCCGCCTCGATGCGAACGGCTACCGGGAGCTGCTCGACGAGGTGCGCGGCGGGCTCTTCATCAGTTCGGGCCGCGTGCTCGCCGGGTTCGATCCGGATTCCGTCGAGCGGGTGGTCGGCGACTTCATCGCCTCCGCGCCCGGCGCTCGCGAGTTGAAGACGGCGGCGCTCCTGCACACGGAAGCGATCGCGCATGGGTACCCCGAGATCCACGTGCAACTGGCGCGGAGTCTGCTCAAGGCGATTCCGGACCCGGAGGACCGCGACGACTGGATCCGCCGGTGGTGGCTGGCGCTTGCCTTTTCCTATCAGGTGCAGCTTTCGGTCGGTCCCGGCGTCGTGGCCTTCGAGGGGGCCCTCGAGGACTTGCCGGGTGACCGCGACGTCCGGCGGGCGTTCGCGGCGGCGCTGTGGATGTTCGGGAAGCAGCGTGAGGAACCGGCATATCTCACGCGCGCCGGAGTCCTGCTCCAGGAACTCCTGGAAGAGACCCCCGACGATCCCGACCTGCGGATCCGCTTCGCCGGCGTGCTTCTCGATCTCGGGCGGTCGGAGGACGCGGTCTTCGTACTGGACCAGCTCGGTGACGCCCGTCTCCGGTCGGGCCCCCGGCTGGCCCTGCTGCTCATCCGGGGCGAGATCGCGCTCGGCGCCGGAGAGTTCGGCGCCGCCGAGGCCGCTTTTGCCGAGGCCGTCCGCCGCTCGCGCCGCTCGCCGGCCGCCGTCGCCGGACTCGTGGCGGCGCGGCTCAGCCAGGGTGACGCGGAGGGCGCCGCCGAGGCGGCCGGGGCTCTCCTTGCCCGGGCGCCGACGGGGTGGGAACCCGAATGGCGCTACTGGCTCGGCCCGGCCCTCGACTACCCGGGCATCTTCCAGGCGATGAAGGACGAGGTGCGGGACCCCGCGGAGGGAGGAAGCGAACGATGAGAGTGCTCACGGCGACGGTGTCCGCGACTCTGGTCCCGGCTCTTCTTTTCGCCGGCGGGGTCGCCGGGTCCTCCGACGAGAGGGCCGTTCGGAAGCCGGCCGCGGCCGTGCGGATTCAGGCCCACCCCGAGGCGCCCTCGGCGCCCGGGGTCGGTGGCGCGGGGCTCGACCTGCTCCGGCGCCGGCGCGAGGACCTCCCGCAGCCGGTCTGGACCGGACAGGAGCCGCTGTCGGTGGCCGTCGTGTTCGATCTGAGTTCCAGCGTTACGGGAGCCCGGCTGCGAAGCGCGGTTGCCGGGGTCCGGAGGCTCTTCTCCGCGCTCGACGAAGAGGACCGTTGCACGCTTCTCTCGTTCACCCGCTCGGTGGAACTCCACGCCGGCTGGGACGGAACCTGTGCCGACGCCGCCGCGGCGGCGGCGGAGTTGCGCAGTGGTGGCCCGGCAGCGTTCAACAACGCGCTCACCCTGGCGCTCGGCCTCCTCGCCGACCGGCCGGGACGCCCGGTGCTGGTGGTCTTTACGGACGGCGTGGACGGCGCCAGCTGGGCTCGCGATTCGTGGCCGCTCTTCGCCGCCGCGGGAGTGCCTCCCACCGTAGTGGCGGTCACCGCCCCTCCGAACCTGACCCGCTCCGGCCGGGTTGGCGGGACCTACGGGAGCATCAGCGCCGACGATCTGGCGAACCAGATCACTTTCGAGGGCCGGCATCTGCAGGATGCCGAACGCGACCTGCGAGGCCTGCGGAACGTGGATCCCTTCTGGGCGCTGACCTACCTGGCCGCAATCAGCGGCGGGCAGTTGGTCCGGACCTCGGGTGAGGCCGCGGAGATCGAGGCCGCCCTCGCGGGCGCGCTCGACGCTCTCCAGCCGGAATAGCGCGGCCGTGCACCCCGGCGGCGGGGGGAAGCCACTCCGCGGACGGGGCGCGACTTCCAATCCGTCGGGCCGGTTCGAGGCGCTTCGCGAGGAGGCCTTCGACGACGGCTGGGACGCTCGCGACCCTCCGCCCGAACGCGTCCCGACCGAGGTCATCATCGACCGGACGAAGAGCATCATCGCCCGGAACGACTCGCCGGACATCCCGTTCGACCGTTCCATCAACCCGTACCGCGGCTGCGAACACGGCTGCATCTACTGTTTCGCCCGGCCGAGCCACGCGTATCTGGGCTATTCGCCGGGCCTCGATTTCGAAACGAAGATCGTGGCGAAGCCGGAAGCCGCGAACCTGTTGCGCCGGGAGCTCCGGAAGCCGGGCTACTCCGTGGGTCCGCTGGCGCTCGGCTCGAACACCGATCCCTACCAGCCGGTCGAACGCGACCTCCGGATCACCCGGCAGATCCTGGAGGTGCTGCGCGAGGCGCGCCATCCCACCGGCATCGTCACCAAGTCGGCCCTGATCCTCCGGGACCTGGACATCATCGTCCCGATGGCCGAGGAGGGCCTCGCCCAGGTGATGGTCTCCGTGACCACGCTCCGGCGGGATCTCGCGAGGGCCATGGAACCCCGGGCGGCGGCGCCGGCGCGCCGGCTCGCGACGATCGCCGCGCTCCGCGAAGCCGGGGTCCCCATCGGTGTGCTCGCGTCGCCGATGATCCCGGCGCTCAACGACTCCGAACTCGAGGCCATCCTGGAGGCCGCCGCGAACGCGGGGGCGGGCTCGGCCGGCTTCATCCTGGTGCGGCTGCCGCACGAGCTGAAGGAACTGTTCTCCGAGTGGCTGGAGACCCACGTCCCGACGCGCGCCGCGCATGTGGAGAGCCTGATCCGGGACACCCGCGGCGGCGAGCTCTACGAGGCCAGGTTCGGGGAACGGATGCGGGGACAGGGCCCCTACGCGGAGCTGCTGGCGAACCGGTTCCGGGTGGCCTCCCGGCGGTACGGACTCGACCGGAAGCACCCTCCGTTCCGGCTCGACCTCTTCCGGCCGCCGCGGGCGCCCGGCGCGCCGCGCTCGCTGTTTGACAAAGTAATCCCTTCCAAGGAGGGGTCTCCATGAACACCGCTTCTCGCCGACTCTCCGTCACTATCGGCAGCGTCGCCCTCGCGCTGCTCGCGGGGGCGGCTGCCGTGTCCGCGCAGGACGGGCCCCGCGCCCGCGATCTCGGGGTGCCCTTCGAGGGCACTCCGGGGCCGTTGAACGCCATCACCGACGTGGCCGGGATCGAGGTCGGTCACCACACGATCATCCGTGGGGAAGGAGAACTCGTCGTTGGCGAAGGCCCCGTGCGCACGGGAGTCACCGCCGTCCTGCCCCGCGGCCGCGCCAGCCGGGGACGGGTGTTCGCCGCGTGGTTCACCCTGAACGGCAACGGCGAGATGACCGGCACCACCTGGCTCCGCGACCGGGGCATCCTCGAGGGGGCGGTGATGATCACGAACACCCACAGCGTCGGCGCGGTCCACGAAGCCACGATCGCCTGGGCGCAGGCGAACCTCGACGCGCCGGACTGGAGCCTGCCGGTGGTGGCCGAGACCTGGGACGGCTTCCTCAACGACATCAACGGCTTTCACGTCCGGCAGGAACACGTCTTCGCGGCGCTCGATTCGGCGCAGGGCGGGCCGGTCGCCGAAGGTTCGGTGGGAGGCGGCACCGGCATGCGCACCTTCGGCTTCAAGGCCGGGATCGGCACCTCGTCCCGGATCGTGGAGGCCGGGGGCAACGAGTACACGATCGGCGTGCTCGTGCAGTCGAACTTCGGGAGCCGGAACCTGATGACGGTGGCCGGGGTTCCCGTCGGGCGGGAGATCCCGGACCTGACGCCCGAACGGGGCCCCTTCGACACCCCGCCGGGTGAGGACGGAGACGGTTACGGCCGCGACGGCTCGATCATCATCGTGGCGGCCACCGACGCGCCGCTGCTGCCGCACCAGCTCAACCGCTTCATCCGCCGCACCACGCTCGCGCTCGGGCGGGTCGGCAGCATCGCCTCGAACGGCTCGGGCGACATCTTCATCGCCTTTTCCACGGCCAACGAGGAGGCCGCCCACAACGAGGGCGGCGTCGCCCCGCTCGAAAACCTCGCGAACAACAACATCAACCCCCTCTTCGAGGGAGTGGTGCAGGCCACCGAGGAGGCCATCGTCAACGCCGTGGTGGCGGGACGGGACATGGTCGGCGCGAACGGGCGCAAAATCTACGGGTTACCGCACGACCGGCTGCGCGACATCCTGCGCCGCTACAACCGGCTGGCGGAGCCGGAGTAGCGCCGTTCGGCCTCAGCGCCGCTTCGGCGGCGTCCCGTAGGGGTAGAACTCGCTCAGGTCGACGTTCTCGTAGGGCAGGGCGTCCAGAAACGTGGTCCCCACGAACGGCTCGGGCGCCTCGACGATCTGGATGGTGCGGGCATAGCCGGTCTCGTCGAAGCCGCGCCGGAAGTGGACCCGGGACTTGACCACGAAGACCTCGTAGTCATCGGGGTTGATCGAGCCGATCCGGAACGCCTCCGGGTAGAGCACCTGCTCGTAGGCGGGAACCAGGAAGACGACGTTGCCGTCCCCGAAGGAGACGACGGCGATCCGGTCGTAGCCGAAACCCTCGTCGAAGTACTCGAGCGTCCCGGTGATGCGCGTGGGGGAGCCGCCGGAGGGGGTGAACCCGCCGATTTCATAGTCGAACGGATCGCCCGGCTGGACGTCCTCGGCCGCGAGCGCTTCCAGGGTGGCGGGCGAACTGATCGTGCCGTAGAGGGTCTTGCCGATCCCCGCCTCCGTGAAGGCGTTCAGGATGTGCGTCGCATCGCCGGGGCGGTCGCTGTGATCGCCGACCGCCACCGGCGTCTCGCCGGCCGCAATCGCCGCTGAGACGATCCGCGCGGCCTCCTCGGGGCCGGGATACGTGCCGAGGGCGAAGTCCTCGCGGACCCGCCAGATGAAGTCGTCCATGTCGTCGGCGATCCGATCCGCGAGTTCCTGGTCGCCGTTCGTCATGACGTGTACGGTGGCGCCCACGTCGGGGACGTCCGACCAGGGATAGCCGTAGAAGACGCTCACGTAGGCGTCGTGCTCGCGCGCCTCCCAGCGGCGCGCCCGCTCCATGATGTCCATCGCGGGGGACTGGCCGGTCCACTGCAGTACGGTGGCGGTGATGACCCCGGGCTTGCGGGTGGCGGTGGTGGGCTCGTATTCGCCCCGCGCGCTGATCCGGAGGGCGCGGGCGGCGCGCTCACCCTGGATGTAGGAGTCGTAGTGGGGGAAGCGCTTGGTCACGAAGGCGAAGTTGGCGTGCTCGAGGAACTCGCCGTCCTCGTTCCCGTGGAGGTCGAAGGTGCCGGCGATGGGAACGTCGGGACCGACGAGCTCGCGGAAGCGGCGGGCGATCTCGGCTTCGGGGCGGGGGACGTCCCGTACCGCCATGGCCCCGTGGAGCGCGAGATAGACCCCGTCCACCGGCAGTTGTTGCTCGAGCTCGGCGAGCATGGCGTTCAGGAAGTGGTCGAAGGTCTCCTTCGTGTTCCAGCTTCGCGAGGAGCCCCCGAACACTCCCACCGGCGAACTCAGCGGCACGAGCTCCACGTCGCCGAACTCGCGGGCGCGCTGGACGAAGCCGCCCACGTAGCCGCCGGAGCCGAGCAGCGCCTCGCCGGTAACCGGCTCGCTGACCCGAAGCCAGTCGTCGACTTCGGTGTCTCCGCCGGGACAGAACGTGCAGGTCTCGTGCGCGAAGCGCGCCACCGCGATGCGGAGTTCGGGTTCGGGGGGCGGGGCGCCGCACGCGGAGAGGGCCGCGGTGGACGCGGCGGCCAGCAGCGCCAGCCGGGCGAGTCGCCGGCCGGCGGCGGAATCCTGGGCAATCCTGTCTCGTGTCATTGCTTGTCCTCGGGAGTGGGGGGCTGGGCGCGGTTCCGTTCGCGCTTCGCCAGCATCAGGTCGCTCAGCGTCTGGCCCTGTCCGGGTTCCGACCAGGGACAGACCTCGATGCAGATGGCGCAGCCGTAGGTCTTGGTGAAGTAGGGAACGCACTTGTCGAAGTCCACGTACCAGCGCCGCTCCCCGCGGATCCACTGTTTTTCCTCGTAGATCGCATCGGGCGGGCAGTCGATCACGCAGCGGCGGCAGGTGACGCAGATGTCGTCCACCCCGATGTCCTGCGGGCCATCCAGCGCGAGGGGCATGTCGGTCAGGACCGCTGCGAGCCGGAAGTTGGAGCCGTGTTCGCGGCTGATCATGGAGCCGTGCTTGCCGAGCTGCCCGAGTCCGGCCCGGATCGCCAGCGGGATGTGGAGGATGTCGGTGGCGTTCGGGTCCCCGTAGGCCTTGGCCGGGAAGCCCCGGCGGCGGATCTCCCGGCCGAGGCGCATGGCGATGAGGCCGATCCGGCGGTAGGTCCGCATCACCTCGGCCGCTCCCCGGGGATGCGCCGCATGGGCCATCTCTTCCCGGACCATCGGGAGCCCGATGCAGACGGCGGTGCGGTGCGGGGCTTCGCGCCCCTCGAAGACGTCCGTTTCCCGGATCTCGGCGATCCCGACGAGGCTCGCCCCCGCGGCGCGGGCGGCCGCCTTCACGAACGCGGCATTCGCCTCCGGGCCTTCGTCCACGACCCGGCGGGCGACCGGGCCCCGTTCCCTCCGCAGCTCGAACTTGTTGAGGAGCCGGTGCCGGACCACCTGCCAGGGGTTGACGCACATGAAGAAGTCGTCGAGGCCCTGCCAGTCGATCGGCTTCGTCGCATCGGCGTTGTGGAAGACCTGGGTGGCCCGCCGCGGTTCGCGCTCCCCGTGCCCGTTGATCTCGTTGCCCGAACGCGGAGGGACCCGGTAGCCGAAGGCGTACTCGGCGGGCGGGACGTCGCGGATCTTCATCGGATGGCGGTCAGTTTGCGCCGTCTTCCGGCTCTCCGCGAAACGGGCCGTGGTCCAGCCAGATCGTGCTCCCGGACCTCTCGGCCGCGGCGTAACGGCGCCGCACCGCGCGCCCCGCGGTGAGGAAGAAGGCGATGAAGCGGAGCGACTGAAGGAAGAACCGGAGCGTCTGGAGCCGGCGGTAGAGGAAGCCGCCGGGGCCGCGCGCAGTTTCGTCGAGGGGCATCCGGCCGCTCAGTTACCTCCGGTATCCGGCGCGGGGTCCTTCAGCCGCACCGCCCAGAGGCCGCTGTTGAAGTCGGCGAGGAAGATCGTGCCCTTGTGGGGCTGGGGACCCCAGGTGAAGGCGGCGTTCGCGAGGAAGCCCTCGTTGTCCTCGGGGAAGAAGCGGGCGATCTGGCGGCCCTGGCGATAGAGATCGCCCAGCAGGTCACCCGAGACGTCCACCACCCGGAGTCCGGCGTCGTAGTAGCCGACGTACATGATCTCCTCCTCCCAGTCGACCCAGAGGTTGTGGGGCCCGGAGTCGGCGAGTTCGAAGCGGGCCACCTCCTCGGGGTTCTCCGGATCCGTGAAGTCCACGAAGTGGAGCCAACCCTTGGCGCGCGAGGGGATGCCCTCCTCCCAGAGGATGCCGCCCGCGTCGGGCCGGCGCGGATTCAGGTAAAACGCCTCGTCGCCGCCGATCACGTAGAGCTTGCCCGTCGAGGGGCTGCGGAACGGCCAGACAGCGTGGTTCCAGCCGGTGATCTGCGGGAAGCGCCCCATCTCGACCGGGGTGTTCGGGCTGCCGCCCATGCCGCCGCCGCCCACGTCCACCATGATGAGGCCGTCGCTGCGGCCCGCCTGGTAGGCGATGCCGTCCCGGATCCAGACGTCGTGCACCGAGCGTCCGGGCGTGTCCGTCTCGAAGCGCGAGACCCGGAAGGGATTGCGGGGATCCTCCACGTTCACCACATCCCAGCGCCGGCCGTTGTTGACCGCATAGACGTGGTTGTTATCGATGAAGACGTTGTGCACCCCGCCGGTGAGCCCCTGGTCGAAGGAGCTCAGGACCTCCGCGTCGTGCGGGTCGGTGCAGTCGATCATCACGATCCCGTTCCGCCGGTTCGAGGCCCCTTCGCGGCTGATCACGCAGAGGGTCCCGTCCTCGGAGACCTTCACGTCGTTGACGGTGCGGGCGTCCACCTGGACCGTGTCGATGAGTTCCATGTTCCGGGGGTCGGTGACGTCGTAGAAGTAGGCGTGCCCCTCGGCGTTCCAGGTGCCGTGCACCGCGTAGTCGCGGCCGTCCACGCCTTCCCAGACCCAGAGGTCCCCGGTCACCCGGTCGGAGACCCGGGCGTGCCCGAGGAACTCGACCTCGCGCTCCACGTTGCGGGGGACCACCCGGACGGTCTGGCGAGCCAGCCGGTCGCCGCTCATCGCCACCACGGTGTACACCCCGGGCTGCTCGGCGACGAACCGGCCGTCGGGGGTGACCTGCGCCGCCGCGCCCGCCCCCAGCGACTCCGACCGGAACGCGTCCGGACGGGACTCCACCGCGAAACGGATCTCCGGACCCGCGACCTCGCTCCCCGAGGCGTCGAGCGCGGCCGCCCGGAACTGCAGCACGTCGCCGGTGCGGACCTCGGTCCGGTCCGGCGGTTCGAGGCTCACCCGGGCGGTCGGATTCGGCAGGACCTCGACTTCGTGGTAGATCGTCATCTCGCCGTACATCGCGGCCACCTGCACCGACCCGGCGGTGAGGAAGGACGCCATCCCGACCTGGTCCACCACGGCGACGCTGTTGTCGCTCGTGGCGTAGCCCGCCTCGAGTCCGCGGCGCACCTGCCCCGCCGCGTCGCGCCCTGCGAGGGGGAACCGCACTTCGGTGCCCGCCCAAACGCGCGGCGGCGCGTTCTCGAAGAAGATGTTGGCCAGCGCGGGCGTGCTCACGCTCACCGGAATCGAAGCCCGCAGGCCGGGGTCCCGGCTGCTGTAGTAGTCCCAGTTGCCGTCGAAGGCCTGGTCCGGCAGCAACGCCGTGACCTCGTGATCCCCCGGCTGGTTTGCGGAGACGTGTCCGCCTGGCGTCACGGTCAACGCCCGGCGGTTGCCGGAGAAGAAAACCACCCGCACGCCCGCGAGCGGGTTCCCCGAGGCGTCCATCACGGTGGCCGTGAGTTGCGCCGTCTCCCCCACTTCGAGGGTCAGCGAGCCGGGTTCGATGGCGATGGATGCGGCTTGCGGCGCGGGACGGGCGGTGGCCGCGCCGAGCGCGAGACCGGACAAGACGACAACCCGGAATGCGGCGCGGGCAATCCTCCGGAGAGGGCGCGGGGAACGAGGCATGGCGGAACTCCTTGGCGGTCTGCCGAAATTAGCCGAAACGCCGGGATTCTTCACGTGACCCTCCCCACCGACCGTTAGGATTCCGGGTTCCCGCTCCCCTGATCCATGACTCTCGAAGCCCTCTGGCCGCTTCTCCTGCTGCCGCTCCTCGGCATCGTGGTGCTGGTGGCGCTCCGGTCGGACCTCCGCTGGCCGAAGCTGCGCCTGCGCGCCTCGCTGGTGCTGCGGCTGCTCGCCGCCGCGTTCCTGCTGCTCGCCCTCTGCCGGCCGGTGATCCGCGCCGGGTCGCGGGAGGTGGCCGTGGCGTTCGTGGTGGATGTGTCCCGCAGCGTGGCCTCCGGATCGATGCAGGACGCGGTCGCCTGGGCCCGGGACGCGAGCCGGGCGCTGGGCGCCGACGACGCACACTTCGTGGCCTTCGCCGACCGCGCGGTGTCCGTGCCGGACGCGGACGCCCTGCTGGAGGTCCAGGTCTTCGACAGCGGGGCGTCGGCGGGGGTTCCCCCTCCGGACGCGCTGGATCAGGGCCGGACGAACATCGAGGCGGCGCTTCGCCACGCCGCGGCGCGGCTCCCCCCGGACCGGCTGAAGCGGGTGGTGCTGTTCAGCGACGGCAGGGAAACGGAGGGCGACACGGCCGCTGCGCTGGCGTACCTCAAGGAGGCGGGCGTGCGGGTCTTCCCGGCTCCGTCGGGAGTGCGGAGTGACGGCGGTGGCTTCGTGAACGCGATCCGGCTCCCGCCGGTCGTGCGGGCGGGAGAGATGACCGGCGTCGAGGCGGAGGTGTTCTCGGCCGCCGGCGGCCCGGCGGAGATCCGGGTCCTTGCGGATGGAGAGGTGCTGGCCGCCATCGAGGTCGAACTCCCGTCCGGCGCCTCGACCGTTCCGGTGCCGGTACGCATCGAGGAACCGGGGATGACGGTCCTCGAAGCGGAGATCCGGGTGGCCGGCGACCGCCTTCCGGTCAACGACCGGAGGGCCGTCGAGGTGCCGGTCCAGGCCGAGGCGAGCGTGCTCTATGTCGAGGGGCAGCCCGAGAGCGCCCGCTACCTCAGGAACGCGCTGGAGTCCGAGGGCGTCACCGTGAACACCGCCCCGGCGTCCGCGCTTCCCCGGCTCGACCTCGACACCTGGGATGCCGTGGTGTTGAGCGACGTGGCGCCCGACCGCCTCCCCGAGCCGGTGATGGAGCAGGTTGCGGCCTACGTCCGCGACGAGGGCGGGGGACTGGTGTTCGCCGCGGGCGAATCCAGCTACGGGGAAGACGGGTATTCCGAGTCGGTGCTCGAAGAGGCGTTGCCGGTGGACTTCCAGATCGAGGAGAAGTGGAAGGACCTGTCCCTCGTGATCGTCCTCGACAAGTCCTACAGCATGTACGGGCGGAAGATCGCGCTCGCCAAGGAGGCCACCAAGGCCGCGCTGGATCTGCTCGAGGACACCCACCGCTTCGGCGTCGTGACCTTCGACTGGAACCCCTACACCACGATCCCCCTGCAACTGGTCGCCGACCGGGAGTGGATCAAGGAGGGGATCAGCCGGATCCAGGCGAGCGCCCAGACGAACATCTATCCCGCCCTCGACCGCGCCTACGAACAGCTCATTGAGAGCCCTTCCAAGGTCAAGCACGTGATCCTGCTCTCGGACGGGAAGACCTATCCCGACGACTACGAGGAGCTCGTCACCCGGATGATGGAGGACGAGATCACGATCTCGACGGTGGCGGTGGGCGAAGAGGCCGACCGGGAACTGCTCTCGGACATCGCGGAATGGGGCGACGGACGCAGCTACTTCATCCGGGACGCGGGGCGGGTACAGCAGATCTTCGTCGAGGAAACGCAGATCGCCCTCGACGCCACCCTGGTCGAGGAGCCCTTCCGTCCGGTGGTGCGGCAGATGGCGCGCGTGCTCGAGGGACTCGACTTCGACGCCGCCCCGGAACTGAAGGGCTTCGTGGCGACGATGGCGAAGGACACCGCCGAGGTGCTTCTCGAAGGCCCCGACGAGGAGCCGCTCCTCGCGCGCTGGCAATACGGACTCGGCCGGGCGTCGATGTTCACCTCCGACTGCAAGAACCGCTGGGCCGCGGACTGGGTGGAATGGGACGGCTACGGCAAGTTCTGGACGCAGGTGGTGCGGGACGCGATGCGCCGGGGCGAGGGCGCCGATCTCGACTTCGAGGTGTCCCGGCGCGGGAACGCCGCCGCCGTGAGCCTGTCGTTGATTCGCGAGGACGGCAGCTATCCCGAGGACGTGGTGCCCGAACTCGAGATCTCCTACGCGGGGCTCGTGGGCCGCACCGCGATCCGGCAGACCGGCCCGGGGAGGTTCGAGACGGAGGTTCCGCTCGACCTGCGTCCCGGCGACACGGCGCGCTTCCGCATCGTCGGTGAGTCGCTTCCGGACGACCTTGCCGCAGGCGCCGACCTTGAGCGGGCCATCCATCTGAGCTATCCCGACGAGTACCGCTTCCTGCCGGCGGACGGCGAAGCGCTCGCCGCGCTCGCTGCGGAAACGGGCGGAGTCGTCGCGCCGACTCCGGCCCAGGTGCTCGCGGCCGGCGGTGACCGGGTGGTGCGCTCGCGCGCCCTGTGGCCGCTGCTCGCGTTGCTGGGGTTGATCGCCTACCTGCTCGATCTCTCGGTGCGCCGGGTTCCCTGGCTGTGGACCAGGGTCGGCCGGCAATTGCGGCCCGCCTGACGCGCCGCGGCACCCGGGGACGGGCTTACCCGGTGCTCTCCGGACTGCGGCCGCCGTGGCCCGATCGCCGCGCGAGGCCGTGAATGCCCAACTCCCGCATCAGCCGGGCCACTCGCTTGCGGCTCACCTTCCAGCCCTGGCGTTGCAGTTCCCCGTGGATGCGCGGGGCGCCGTAGGCGCCGTGATGGCGGGCGTGCACGTTGCTGATCTCCGTCTTGAGTAACTCGTCCGTGCGAGCCCGGGAGCTGAGCGGCCGCGTCTTCCAGGCGTAGTACCCGCTCCGGGAGACGCCGAGGACCCGGGCCATGGTCGCAATGCGGTGCTCTCCCCGGTGAAGATCCATGAACCGGTAGACGAATTCGTGATCCACCGCGCTCAGCGGACCCTCGCCGCTACGGATCGGCGCCGTTTCCGAGCCGGGAAGGGCGGCCTTCACCCGCTCCGTCCCGTGGGGACGCGCAGCATGACGCCTGCCGGTGTTCCGGCCGAATCGCGCCCGCCCTCCGAAGTCCGGCGAATCGTGACCGTGAGCGTCGCGGCGCCGGCCTGGTCAAGCATCGCGTCCCTGCTCGACAGGGCGGAGGACCCGACGCCGGCTGCCTGACCCGAACGGATCCATTTCATTTCTGGAGCGCTGTCTTGCCCAAATAACCCCAAGCGACACTAGGGCAGTGCGCGAATTTCACAATAGTTTACACAAGGTTTTGGTCCACAAATGACGGACAAACCCAACCCCAGTGCCATCCGTCGGCCCGTGCGATCCGATGGAATCCGGCGCTTTCGCCGGCCCGGTACGCGTGCTGACCCGGACCCCGGCCCCCCCCAAACCGCGGTGCCCGCAGGACGCGCAAAGCTCCGCACCCAAGAACATTGACTGGCCACCAAATCGGGGTAACATTGCCGAGCCGACGATGAAATCCCGTCCGACCCCGTGTTCGTCAGGTGGTGCGGGGAACCACCGCGGCCCACTCGAAGAGACCGGCGCCCAGCCGCCGGATCCAGGAGACCGGGAAGAATGACCAAGAGGCTTCGCCGCTATTCCGAAGAGTTCCGGCGCCAAATGATCGATCTGGTGCGAAGCGGGCGTACCCCGGAAGAGTTGTCGCGCGAGTTCGATCCGAGCGCCCAGGCCATTCGGAACTGGGTCGCGGCGGCCGAATCGGAGGACGGTGCGGCCGGGGACTGGAGCGAGGGTGAGCGGCGGGAGCTTCGCGAGGCCAAGGCGAAGATCCGCCGGCTCGAGGAGGAAATCGAGATCCTCAAGAAGGCGGCGGTGTGGTTCGCCCGGGAGGCCGGCCGCACCCAGCCTCGCTGATCGGCAGGGGGCCGGCGGGGCGGCGCGCCTCGGGTCGCGGGGACGGGTTGGGTTGGGCGGCCGTTGGGTGGTGTTGCGGATCGTCGCAAAGGGGACCTCAAACGGCCCGCGGCGGCCCAGAGGCGGCGCCACGAAGATCCGCTGGCCGGGAGGCGCCCGGCAGCCGCGGATCAGGGGGTCCGGGGAGAGGGAGCGTGCGCCGCGCCGGGGCGTTCCCAGTCGGCGATCGGGCCCGGCCGGACCCGGAAGAGCGGGTGTGGCGGTGGGACCGGCGCGGCGGAGCGTCCAGCGAGAGTCTCCGGGGCGCGTTCCGCGAGCTTGGTGGCCAGGTGCCGCGCTTCGAACCGTAGCTGCCCCGTCGTCACGGGGATGGGCGCCGCGCCCCGTTCCGAAGTCCCGATCCGGGCGCGGTCGAAGCGGTAGCCGCGCCGGTCCGCCTCGTCGGCGACTGCGTGCAGGTAGGCGGCAATGGCGCTTCGAGGAGAGGCGTGCTCGCGGAATCGCCGGAGCTGCGGGTGATTCCGGTAGCCGCGCGTTTCTCCGGCAAGGACTTTCCGGGCCAGGAGTCCCTCGCGCCAAACCGCCAGCAGCCCCTGCCGGTCCAACTCGCGGGGATGGAGCGACCAGAGGCGCACGGGGTCAGCGCAGTTCGTGGCTCGCGAGGACCTCGCCGCGCGCCCGGACCACGATGCGTCGCGTTCCGTGATGCCGGGGAGGAGGCAGGTTCCAGAACGGGTAGGTATGCGGCGGTTCCCCGGGGATCACGGCGACGATTTCCGGCTGGACCGCGCCCTCGAGCAGCACCTCGATCTGGTCGCCCGGCAATCCTCCGGCGAGCGAGAGGCCGATGCCGAGGGTCTGGTGCGGGGAGATTCGCAGCGCATTCGGCGGTGGATCCTTCAGGATGTCCTCGCTCTCGATCGGCGCGTTCCGGACCACGAGGTCCATCACGGTGAGCGCGTTCTCGTAGGGCGGGGGGTCCGTCCACAGGTTGGGCCGGAAGGGGTCGACGACCGCTCCGTCGGGACCGCGCACTTCGAAATGCAGATGCGGCGCCGTCGAACAGCCGGAACTCCCGACCTCTCCCAGCGGCTCTCCGGCCGCCACGCGCTGTCCGGCGGCGACCCTCACCGATCCCCGGCGGAGGTGGAGGTAGCGCGAGCGCGTTCCGTCCGCGTGGGTCAGTTCAACGAGGTTCGGCTGCTTCAGGATGCCGAGGAACCCACAGGAGACGTTCCGGTCGAACTCGCCGTCGTGGACGGCCGTGACCCGGCCGTCCGCGGCCGCCAGAACGGGGAAGCCGCGATCCATCCACCGAAAGTTGGGCACGTCCCAATCGGTGCCCTGATGGCGGTTGTAGCTCTTGCCGCCCCCCCGGTAGTCGCGGACCCCGGGCCCGTCAGCCCGGTCCACGTAGTTGTTGATCACCCAGTCCCGGCCGGGGACCCCGCCGAGCGGCAGGACGAAGCGGACGCGCGGGTCGCGAACGGGTTCGGACGCCTCCGGGCCGCCGCATCCCGGGAGCACCCCGAGGCAGAGGAGCGCCGCCCGGAGACGGCGCCGTAGCCGCGTGGTCCCGGCCGTCAGGGCTGCTCCGCGGCGTCCGCCTGCCTGCGAATGGAATAGAGGTGGTTCTGGGTACGGATCAGCAGGCGGTCCCCCACGATGGCCGGGGAGGCCAGGCTCCAGTCACCCAGATCGTTGACGCCGGCGAGGCGGTATTCGTCGCCGGCCTCGATCACGAAGGTGTCGCCCTCTTCCCCGAGGGCGAACACGTATCCCCCGTAGGCCCACGGCGAGGCGGTGAAGGCGGCGGCGCCCTCCGCGATGCGGGACCGATAGACGCGGTCGCCGGTATCCACGTCGTAGCGGGCGAAGATGCCGCGCGAATACAACACGTAGAGGGCCCCGTCATAGATCACCGGGGTCGGCAGGTAGGTGCCGCCGCCGAGGCGGTCGTACCAGAGGACGTGTTCGTTCGAGTTCGTTCCCTCGGGCGGGGTGATGTCTCCCGAGCCTCCGGGACGGATCGCGGCGAGCGGCCGGTACTGGCCGCCCGAGGCGCCGGCGGAGATGAACAGGCGCCCTTCCCACGCGAAGGGGCTCTGGATCGGGCCTCCGGCCATGCGCCTCATGTGCCAGAGCGGATTCCCGTCGAGGTCATAGCTGATCGCGATGCCGGGGCCCAGGGTCACGATCTCGGTGCGCGCCTCGTTCTCCCAGACGAAGGGAGTGGACCAGCCGGTCTTGCGCCGCTCGGTGATCTCGCGCGGGGTCCGCCAGAGCTCCTCGCCGCTGCGCTTGTCGAAAGCGGCGAGGAAACCCGATTCCTCGTTGTCGTTCAGGACGTAGAGCCGGTCGCCGTGGAGCGCCGGAGAGGCGCCGGTGCCGAAGTCACGGACGGTCGGATGCGCCGCAAGCGGGGTGTCCCACACCGGGTTTCCTTCCATGTCGAAAGCGAACAGGCCGTGATGCGTGAAATAGGCGTAGACGTTCGTCCCGTCGGTCACCGGCGTTTCGGAGGCGTAACTGTTCTTCCGGTGCCGGCCCCCGAGCGGCTGGCCGCGGTACAGCTCCCGTTCCCAGAGTATGGCCCCGGTCTCGAGGTCGAGACAGAAGACGTGCAGGGCGATCACGATCTCCTCGGGCAGTTCGCGGTCGCGGGCGAAGAGGCGCCGGTTGACCTCCTCGGGGGGCAGGCCCTGGGCGCGCAGTTCGGCGATGTAGTTGTTGCTGAAATCGGTCCCGAGCGACGGTCCCTTCATTTCCTGGGAGCTGGTGGCGGCGGTCAGGAAGATCCGGTTCCCCCAGACCACCGGAGACGACCAGCCCACCCCGGGGACCGCGGCGGCCCACTCGACGTTCTCGGTCCTGGACCAGGTGACCGGCAGGTCCGGATGGGCGCCCACGGGGTTGGCGAGAGGCCCCCGGAAGCGGGGCCAGTTGGCGGAAGCGTCGGTTTCGGACGGTTGTTTCTCTCCCGCCACCGGCGCGGCGGCGAGGATGGCGAAGGCGGCGAGCGCCGCGAGCGGCAGCGGTCTCATTCGGGGATCAGGGACGGAGGCATCCCGGTGCGCTTGCTGCCCGCGTCCTTCCAGGCGTCGTAGCGGAGCCGGAGGGTGATGACGGGGTTGGCGTTCTCGTGGGGCTGGATGTCCTCGTCGCTGACGGCGAGGTATGCGTAGTAGTCGCCGTCGTTGTGCGACTGGCCCAGCGCGTCGTCCCGGTTCGCGATGGCGATGTAGGCGACGTGGGAGGTCTTGCCGTCGCAGGGGGCGGCGGGCTTCGGTTCCTCCTCGCAGGTGCAGCGCTTGTCGCCGCCGGCGCGGTCCGCGCCTTCCATGGCGGCCATCACCCGGTCGGCCAGGGTGCCCTTCGCCCTCATGAAGGCCAGCACGGCATCCTCCGCCACGTCGTCGTCGAAGAGGATGTTCCCCTGGACCTGGACGAAGATGTCGTCTCCGACCTGGCCCGCCACGTAGAGCGATGCCGCGCTGTTGCGGCTCCCGTTGAAGCCGGCGCTCCGGCCCTGGAGGTCCAGGATGCCGAACTGGCGCCGTTCCATCTGGGGTTCGTCCTTGAGGTTCTCCTGCTCCCGAAGGAGTTCGATGATCCGCTCGGGGTCGGTTCCCTTCCGGATCTCCTCATAGACGAGCGTCTGGTTCGCGCGGGTGTTGTCCACGCCGGCCTGGCAGGCGGCGACTCCCACGCCGGGGACGATGACGGCCTGGATGTCCATCAGGTCCCGGGCCGGCCGGGGCGGAAACCGCGACTGGCGAACGCAGGTGGCCGAGGCGACGATCACCTGGCCGGAGTTGCGGTCCACCGCGATCACCGACCAGGTGGCGAGTGCGGCTGTCGGCGCGAGCAACGCCGCCAGGGCGAGAAGTGCGATGCGTCTCATGGGCGCCTCCCGGTGAGAGGCTATCGTGTCCGGTCGGACAGAGGTCACCGGCGCGATCCGAACCGGCCGCTTCGGGGACGGGACCGTGGGACATGGCGCGCCGCCAACCGGCGGTTGGGGGGGCAAGGGGGATCAGTGGCCTTCCCCTTGCTTGCCCTCTTCCCGGACGGTGGAGTTTTCCGGGGCATGCGCGGGCGCACGGTGGCTTCGCAGCCATCCTGCGCCGAGGCGATCCTTGCCGAGACTCCGCGGAGCCTTCGTTGGAGGTGTTCGGTGATGAGCAGGTTCTCGAGCTGCCATTTGGTCTGTCTGCTGGGCGCCTCAGTCCTGGCCGGGGGTTGCGGTCAGGATTCGGTGGCGCCGTCGTCCACGTTCCCGCGTCGCGCACTTCCGGGAGATCCGGTACGGGATTGGCTCGACGCCAACGGCAAGCCGTTCGAGGGTCCCCACCTCTCGCTTCCCCACCAGGAACTGGAGTTCATGAGGGAACTGGTGGGCGACGCACGCATCGTCTCCCTGGGTGAGAACACCCACGGGGCTCGCGACTTCTTCGAGATGAAGGCCCGCGTGCTGCGCTTCCTGGTGGAGGAGATGGGGTTCAACACCTTCGGCATCGAAGCCACCTGGCCGGAGGCTCGGCTTCTGGACCGGTACGTTCGGACCGGCGAGGGTGACGCAAGGGAGCTGCTCCAGGGTCTCTTCTTCTGGACCTGGCGGACCGAGTCGGTGCTCGAGATGATCGAGTGGATGCGCGCCCACAACGAGGCGGGCGGCGACGTCGGGTTTCACGGCTTCGACATGCAGTTCCCCGGCCTCGCGCTCGAGAACGTGCGCGCCTATTTCCGCGAGGTGGATCCCGATCGGGTCGGGATCGTCAACGAACACATCCAGTGCCTCGACGCCTTCGCGAACGACGAAAGGGGACGGTTCCCGACTCGGCGTTACGCCAGCCAGCCCCTCGCCTATCAACGAGACTGCGCTGCTTCACTGCAGGAGGTCCGCAACCTGCTGTTCGTGAGGCGGGCGCAGTACGAGGCCGCTTCGGGCACGGACGCGTTCGAGGTCGCCCTCCAGAGCTTGCGCGTCGCCGTTCAATACCACCTCGATGAGACAGGCGAACAGGATCGCGACGAATCCATGGCGGAAAACGTCGGCTGGATCAGCGACCGGATCGGGCCGGACGGGCGAATGGTCCTCTGGGCCCACAACTACCACGTCTCCACGCAGGAGGGGGCCCAGGGTCATTTCATGCGGCAGCGCTTCGGGGACGACATGGTGGTGGTCGGTTTCAGCCACGCCCGCGGCCACTTCACCGCGGTTACCCGGACTGGGTCGCAGTACCGGGGACTGGCCGAGCACGAACTCGACGAGCCCGTCGAGGGCTCCTTCGAGAGCTATCTGGAGAGGGCCTCCGCGCCCCGGTTCGTGCTCGATCTCCGGGACCTGGGCACGATCTCGGCGGGAAACTCATGGCTCACGGAGACGCGGCCGTTCCGCGGCATCGGCGCCGTCTACGACCCCGACGCACCCGGTGACTATTGGCATGAGGCCCCGCTCCGGGAGTGGTACGACGTGATCATCCACTTCGAGTCCACGCGCGCGACCGCGGTGCTGCCGACGGTGACGCCGAGACCCGAACCAGTTCCCGACCCGACGGCCGCCGAGGAGTGGATCGAAACCAGTGCCGTGCCGTTCCACGGCACTCACTTCTCCCTCCCGCACCGCGATCTTGCCGGCGTCGGGGAGGTGGTTGGCGAGGCCCGCATCGTCGCCCTCGGCGAGAACACCTACGGCACCCGCGACTTCCACCAGATGAAGGCCCGCCTCTTTCGCTATCTCGTGGAAGAGAAGGGTTTCGACACGTTCGCGCTGGAGGGCGCCTGGCCGGAGACCCGCCTCCTGAACCGCTACCTGCAAACCGGCGAGGGAGACCCCCACAGGCTGCTGTCCGGAATGCACTTCTGGGTGTGGAGATCCGAGTCCATGCTCGAACTCATCAAGTGGATGCGGGCCTACAACGAAGACGGAGGCCACCTGGAATTCCATGGATTCGACATGCAGTACCCGGGACTGGCGCTCAGGAACGTCCGCGAGTACCTGCGTTCGGTGGATCCCGAACGCGCGGCGTCGGTGGAGGCCGATCTCAACTGTCTCGAGACCTTTGCCAACGACCACACCGGACGGTTCCCCAGTTCACGATACGCCGATCAGACCGAGATCTACCGGTCCGCCTGCGGGGATTCGCTCGAGGCGGTGCGGGAAGACCTGGTCGCGAACCGGAACGCATACGAAGCGGCATCCGATGAGGATGCCTTCGCGGTAGCGCTCCAAAGCCTGCGGGTGGCGGTTCAGTACCACCTGATGTTTGCCCGCGAGCAGTCGCGCTCGGAGTCCATGGCCGAGAACATCGCCTGGATCAACGGGCGCGTCGGGCCGGGCGGTGGGCTGGTCCTTTGGGCCCACAACTCCCATTTCGCGCGAAATCCCGCCGCCACGGGGTTTCACCTGCACGAGATGTTCGGGGACGATCTGCTCAGCGTCGCCTTCGGCCACGAAAGCGGGCAGTTCACGGCTGTCACTCGCCGGGGATCGGAGTACGTCGGCCAAATGGTGAACGAGTTGAGCCCTCCAATTCCCCACTCGTTCGAGTACTACCTGGCGGGCGCCTCCGCGTCCCGTCTGGTACTCGACCTGCGCACCTGGGACGCGAGTTCGCCGGGCAGTGCCTGGCTCGGCGACCTCCGTCCGTTCCGCAACATCGGTTGCTGCTACGACCCTGACACCCCGGAGAGTTACTGGCGCTCGATTCCCTTGGCACGTTGGTACGACGTGCTCATCTTCTTCAAGACGACCCGGCCTGCCGTGGTGCTTCCCGCACTCACCCCGGATCCCTGGTAAGGCTTGCGGGTGGGACCGCAGCACGGCCCACGCGTCGTTCCCGCTTGAACTGCCGGCCTAGCGGGCGTGCGGCCCGGGGCTCCGGCGCGCGATAGTCGAACCGGGCGATTCCACGGTGGCGAGGTAAAGGCCGCCCGGGACCAGGACCGCCGTCAGGGCGGCGAGAAGGAGGGCGAGGATCGTCATGGGGACATCATGGCGGCCGAGTGCGCCAAAAGGTGTCCCCCGGCCGCCACGCCGGTCCCTGGGTCGCGAGTTGGAACCGGCCGGCGGCTCGTTCTAGAGCAGTTCCCGTTCGGCGACCACGTCCATGTCGCCGCCGAAGAGCCGGCGCGGCGTCACCTCGACGGGTTTCGGCAGCCTGTCCTCGGCGGTCTCCTCCGGCCGGCCGCCCAGCTCGCGCAGTTTCCGCAGGTGCGGCGTGAGACGCGACTCGGCTGAGCCCGCGGCGGCGTTGTAAACCGCGTTCGTCTTGGTGAGCTGACTCCCCACGTCGGCGAAGCGAGCGAGAAAGATCTCGAGACGCTTTTCGAGCTCGAGACCGGCCTTTTTCATTTCCTCGGCGTTCCGGGTGCTTGTCTCGCTCCGCCACATCGCCACGACGCTCCAGAGAAGTCCCATCAGAGTGTGGGGGGTGGCGAGGACCACGTTGCGTTTCGCCGCGTAAGGGAGGAGGTCCGGTTCGTGTCGGATAGCTTCCGAAAGGAGCGATTCGAAGGGTAGGAACATCACCGTGAACGGCGGGCCGTCGCCGAGCTTGGTCGGATAGCTCCTACGGGAAAGCTCCTCCGTGTGCGCCTTGACCCGCTTCGCGTGCTTCGCGAGCGCCGCGTCCTGGAGCTCGGGTGATTCCACCTCGGTGGCCGTCAGGTAGTCGTCCATCGGAACCTTGGAGTCCACGGGCAGGCGCGTCCCGCCCGGCAACTGGAGTTCCAGGTCGGGCCGTGCGCCATTTGTTCCCTTTTGGGTCCTGAAGTCGGCGTGGCTCGTGAGCCCCACCGACTCGATCAGGTTCTGGAGCTGGATCTCGCCCCATTTGCCGCGGGCTTGCTTGTCCCCCTTCAGTGCCTCACGCAGCGAGCGACTGCTGTCCTGAACATCTTCCACCTGGCTGGCGAGGCGCTCCGCTACCTTTTGAAGGGCGCCGCGGTCTTCAGCGCGTTTCCGCTCCAGCTCGCGTGCGAGACCCTCGACCTTGGCGAGCGATTCGCGCAGCGGTCCCGCGGTCTCGGCGAACTTCGCCTGCCCGATTTCCCGATCCGAGCGGGCTGCGGCCTGCAGGCGCTCGACGGCCTGCCCGGTGGCGTGTTCGTAGGCCTCCCGGGCCTGCTGGTTGCTCTCGGCGGCCGCGGCGCGTGCGATGTCCTTGAGATCCGACTGGGTCTGCTGGCGCCCGCTCCGCTCCCCGGCGCGCAGGCCGGCGACGTAGGCGGCGACGCCCAGGGCCAGGGCGCACAGGGCGAAGAGGAGGGTGGAAGTGATCATGGGGTGCATTCTCCGAGGCGGATACGCCAGAACCTGACACCCCCGGCGCCCGGGAAGCGGGCGAGGGCGGCGGGCCTCATTCCGGAGTCCTCCGGCCGGGCCGGGAGTGCGGCGGCTGCCGGAAAAGAGGACCGCGGCGGAAGATGTAGGCGGCGACCGCGTCGCGAACCACCCAGGCGAGCGACACCCGCTTCTCGGCGGCGATCCTCCGGAGTTCCTCGTAGTCGGCGGCGTCGAAGGAGACGGATACCCGGCGGACGGTGTCCCGGGAGCTATCCCTGCCGCTTTGCACCATGATGCACCATTGTGGTGCAGACTGGGAGCCCCAGTCAAACGGGAACCCTGAACCGGTGACGCGGCGCTCCCGGGCGGTGACGCCGGGCGGGGAAGTGGTGTGCCCACCCGGACCGGTCGTCAGTGGGGGTAACGGGGAGCGGTTTCGACCGCCTCTCGGCGGTCGATGCCGGCCGGAGGCCGGCGCTCCGAGCTCAGATTGCGGCCAGGCGAGCCGTCGGGCCGTGAAGGACCTCGACGTAGGCGCCGGCCGGCACCTCGGCGGAGACGACGGCCAGCGAGAGGCCGGCGGGACCGCCCCAGCCCTCCGGGCGGCGCACGGCGCTCGTGACCCGGCCGGCGGGAGCAGCCTGAAACAGGACGACCGAATCCGCCGCCGGCGCGAATTCCTCGTCGAACTCCAGCCGGCGCAGGACACGGGGAATCCGGCCCCGATGCGCCTGCCGCGCCACGTACTCCTGGCCGATGTAGCACCCCCTGCCGAGGCGGACGTGCGCGGCCAGCCCGCTCTGGAGGGGCAGGGCCCGTTCGTCGAGTTCGGCGCCCCACCGCGGCTCGCCGGCAAGGATCCGGAGGTACTCCTGTTCTTCGGGCGACGCTTCCACGGACTCCCCGCCGTCCTCGATCAGGTCCCGGAAGGACATGCGGCCGCCGGTCCGGAGTCCGATGTGGACCATCGTCTTCGCCGTCCAGGGCCGGAAATCCCGGCGGACGAACCCGACTCCGGTTTCCACCACCCAACCCGGCGAACCCGGATCCGGCCGGCCGGGACTGGGACCGGCGTCCGTGCAGACGATCTCGAAGTCGCCGCGCTCCGCGAGCGCGATCTCCACGTCGTCCGCGATCCGGTACCGGTCCAGCGCCGCCGCGAGCGCCTGCTCGCGGGTCCGCTCGCATTCGAGGAGCACCGCCCCGTTCGTGACCGTCGCGACCGCCGGGGCGATGAGGTTGCCTCGCGGGCCGAGGAGGGCGGTCCGCGCGGCGCCGGGAGCCCCCGGCAGCTCGCCGGACATGATGCGCGTGAGGAACCCGATCCGGTCGTTCCCGGTGACGACCACGATCCCCCGGCTGCCCGTTTGCACCGAAAAGCGGGGATCGCCGCCCGGAAACTGCGGGACTTGGGGTGTGGAATCCTCCATGGATGGGTCCTCGCGCTTTATCCTAATCGGGGGTGGGCGTTCGCTCCGGCCCGGAGGCCCCCGCCACTCATGGATCTCCCACTCTCGATCGTCGCCGAATCCTTCAATCCGCCGGCGCCCCGCCGGCTCGATTTCGACAGCGTGGGGTCCCCCCGCACCCTGCGGCCGCGGCCGGTGGGGGCCGGCGCGTCGGCCGAAGCCGATCTGCGGGCGGACCTGGCCTGGTTCTGGAATTCGAACGCGGACTGGGCGGACGATCAGATCGCGGTCGGTGAGAACTACCCGGAGCTGGTGCGGCGGCTGGCCGGTTCGCTCGGACTTCGGGAAGGCGACCGCGTCGTGCTCTGCGGCTCGGAGCCGGACGGGCGGCGCGCCGCCTGGCGGGCGGCCCTCCCGGACGGGGTCGAGGTATCCGACTGGCGCCCGCGCCGGCTGGGGAGGGTGCTGCTCCGCGACCTCGAGGCGCTGCTCCACGAGCGGACCCGCCTCGTGCTGCTGACCAAGGCCTGTCCGGTGACCGGCTCGCTGAACGAGATCATCCCGGTCGCGCGGCTTCTGGAGGGGACGGATGCGGTGCTCGTCACCGACGCGAGCCACTTCGTCGCCCACGGTTCGCTCGACATCCGGAACCTCCGCTGCGACGCCGTCATCGCGGACGTGGCCGAATTCTTCGGCGCCCGCGGGGCGGCGCTCTGGGCCCGCCGGCTGGATAGCGAGGCCTCGGCGAACGGGGCCGTCTCGCCCAACGTCCTCGCGGGGCTCGCCCGGGCGGTTTCCTATGCCGAGCGGCTCGGCGAGGCGCCGGCCGCCCCGGTGGCGCCGCCCTCCGAGCGCTTCGGACGCCGGGAACCGATGCGGAAGGGGATGCAGGGCATCCGCCAGGAGGAACGGATCCTCTCCCGCTGGATGCTCCGCGGACTCGCGCGCATCGAGGGCGTCTCGGTCCTCGGGGAGGACGATCCCCGCCGGGCCGCGTACCGGATTCCGACGTTCACCTTCACCTGCGAGGGAGGGAGCGCGCCGGCGCTCGGCGCCGCGCTCGAGGCGGAGGGGGTGCAGGTCGCCGCCGGGGACCTGGGGTCCTCGACCACGCTGGAGAGCCTCGGCCACGATCCGGAAGCCGGCGTGCTGCGGGCGTCGCTCGGGCACTACCACACCCGGGACGACGTCGAGCGTTTCCTGCGCGTGCTGCAGTCGCTGCTCTAGTTCGGAACGGGCTCTCCTGCGCGCCGCCGCCGGGGCGCGTACGATGGTGGGTCCCGGAGGCAAGCCATGACTGTCCGTTCCGCGTCCATCCCCGTTCCGCTGCGTCTGCTGCCGTTGTTGCTGGCCGGATTCCTCGCGGCCTGCGGGTCCGAACCGCCCCCGCCGGTCCCCGCCGAACCCGGCGCCCACGCGGACCTCGTCGCGCTCTTCGAGGAGTGGCGCGAGTTCGAGATGCCCGAGTTCCGAGACGGCGTTCCGGACTACAGCGCCGCGGCGATGGCGCGCCAACAGGCCGAGCTTCCGGCCTGGCGCGCGCGGCTGGACGGGCTGGCGCCCGAGACCTGGCCGGTTTCCGAGCAGATCGACTGGCACCTGCTGCGCGCCGAGATGAACGGGCTCGACTTCGACCACCGGGTGCGGCGGCCGTGGGCCCGCGATCCGGGTTTCTACGTGCAGGTCTTCACCGCCCAGAGCGACGTGCCGGCCCACGAAGGGCCGGTGCTCCACGGGTTCATCGACCTCTGGACCTACGACTACCCCCTCTCCGACGCGGACGCGGCCGAGCTGGCGGCGCGGATCGGAACGGTCCCCGCACTGCTGGCGCAGGCGAAGGAGAACCTCGCGGCTTCCAACGCCCGGGACCTCTGGCTCGGCGGGTTTCGCTACTTCCGGAACCAGGCCGCCGACCTCGCCGCGTTCGGCGAGCGGATCGCGGGAACGAGCGCCGATCTGGACGCCGCGGTGGAGGCGGCCCACGCCGCCACCGTGGACTTCCGGGAGTTCCTCGAGGCCGAAGCCGACTCGAAGACCGGTCCCTCGGGACTCGGGGCCGACAACTACACCTGGGCGATGCAGCACGTGCACCTGCTGCCGTGGTCGTGGGAGCAGATCCTGACCATCATGGAGCGGGAACTGGCCCGCTCCCACTCCTCGATGCGCCTCGAGGAGAACCGGAACCGGGCGCTCCCCGAACTCGAACGGATCGCCTCGGCCGAGGAGTACGACCGGCGCCTCAACGAGTCCGTGGACCGCTACCTGGAGTTTCTCGTCCGCGAGGAGGTCCAGAGCATCGAGGACTTCATGGATCCGGCGCTCCGGGCGGTGAACGGGACCTTCCAGCCGCTGGAGAACCCGGACGATCTGCGGAACTTCTTCAGCGAGGTGAACTACCGCGACCCGGACGCCTTCCGCCCGCACATGCACCACTGGATCGAGCTGGCGGCCATGCGGGACGCGCCCCACCTGAGCCCCATCCGCGCCGTTCCGTCGCTGTTCAACATCTACGCGTTCCGCTCGGAGGGCCTCGCCACCGGCGTCGAGGAGATGTTCATGCACCTCGGCCTCCTCGAAGGTTCGCCGCGGTCGCGGGAGCTGACCTGGATCATGCTGGCCCAACGCGCCGCCCGCGCCATCAGCGGACTCCACCTTCACGGCGGCGGCTTCGACATGGAGGAGGCGGTCGCCTACGCGATGAAGTGGACGCCGCGCGGCTGGCTGACCGAGGGCGCCCTGGTACGCGGCGAACAGAGTCTCTACCTGCGTCAGCCCGGCTACGGGACCAGCTACATCATGGGGAAGATCCAGATCGAGCAGCTCCTCGCCGAGGTGGCGGTGCTGGAGGGCGACGACTTCAGCGTGAAGGACTTCTTCGACCGCTTCTACGCCGCCGGGGTGATTCCGGTCACCCTGGTGCGCTGGGAGATGACCGGCGAGAAGGACCCGGTGCTGGACCTCCGGCCGTAGAAGCCCCGGCGCCGGGCTGGCATACTCCGCCGCCGTGATTGCAAGACCCATCGCCGGACTGCTCGGCGCCACTCTGCTGTTGTCGGCTCCCTCCGGGGCCGCCTCGGCCGAACCGTTCCGCCTCGGAACCTTCGAACACCGGGGCGAGGCGTTCCTCGGGATCGTTCTCCGCGACGCCTGGGCGGTGGACCTCTCCGGAGCGAACGCCTCGCTCGAGCGGCACAACCGGATGTGGGTCAGCCTCCCCATGCCGGAGGACATGAAGGAACTCGCCGGGCGCTGGCATCTCGGCATGCGCGACCGGGTCCACGCCATCGTGGACCAGGTGGTCCCGCTGCTCGACCGCTCCGCGGACGAACGTCCGGTGTGGATCCACGAGCTCGAGGGGCTCCACGTCTTCCCGCCGGTACGCCCGGGGATCATCCTGGCCACCGCCCTCAACTACCCGGCGCACGGGGTGGAGATGACCACCGGCGCGCCGGCGGCCATGTCGGACGCCTCGGCGCTCGACGACCAGCAGGTCTCGATGGACCACTTCTGGGAGCGGGAGCCGGGCGACCGCCGCCAGAACCCGTACCTCTTCATGAAGCCCGGGAGCATCGCCATCGGCCACGGCGAGCCGATCCTGATGAAGCCCGAGCGGGAGATGGTGGACTGGGAGTGCGAACTCGCGGTGGTGATCGGCCGGCCCGCGAGCGACGTCGAGGCGGAGGACGCCGGCGCCCACGTCTTCGGCTACACGATGATGAACGACGTCGGCGACCGGGAGGGCCGGGGGGACGACCGCTACGGGTCGGACTGGCTGGTGTGGAAGTCCACCGAGACCTTTGCCCCGCTCGGCCCCTTCATCACCCCGGCGGAGTTCGTGGCCGACCCGCACGACCTGGACATCCGTTTCACCCTGTCGGGCGAGATCATGCAGGACGCCAACACCGGCATCATGGAGCACAAGATCCCCGAACTCATCCAGTTCGCCTCCCACAACCTGATCCTGCGGCCGGGCGACGTGATCGCCACCGGAACCCCGGACGGCGTGGGCTACGCCCGCATCCCGCCCATCTTCATGAAACCCGGCGACACCGCCGCCTGCTGGGCCGAGGGGATCGGAACGCTCGTGAACCCGGTGCGCGCGTGGGCGGACGCCATTCGCTGACCCAGGCAGAGCGCCCGTGATCCAGGACCCCTTCGGCGTCTTCCTGGCGCTCGCCGGGGCGGTCTTCCTGGCGGTCTGGCTCGAGGGGCGCTACCGCTTCTTCCGCGCCATGAGCGCGGGCCTCATGTGCCTCGTGTTCGGGATGATCCTGTCGAACTCCGGGCTCCTGCCCGGGGACGCGGAGGCCTACTACCAGCTCGGCAACATCTGGGTGAACGCCGCGATCGTGCTGGTGCTCCTCAATGTGGACCTTCGCACCCTCCTGGCCGCGGGGAAGCCCATGCTGGGGGCGTTCGGCATCGGCGCCGCCGGCACCATGCTGGGGACGGCGGTCGCCACGTTCCTGCTCGCCGGCGCCATCGGCCCCGAGACCTGGAAGCTCACCGGGCAGTTCACCGGGACCTACATCGGCGGCGGGGCGAACTTCTACGCGCTCGCCAGCGCCTTCGGGACCGATCCGAGCATCATGTCCGGGGCGGTCGCGGCCGACGTGATCGTCACCGCCTGCTGGCTCGCGACCTGCCTCGTCATCCCGGCGCTCCTCTACGGCGGGAAGGGGCTCGACCCGGTCCGGAAGGGCGATGCCCCGATGACGCTCGAGCAGCGGCTCAAGGAGAGCGGCGAGAGCCTGCGGATGATGGACTTCTTCGGGCTCTCCGCGATCACGCTCGGGGCGATGGTGGCGGCGCAGTTCCTGGGGGCCGCGGTCCCGGCGGTCCCGGCGGTGCTCTGGCTGACCAGCATCGCGCTCGTGCTCGGCCACACGCCGCCGGTCCGCAAGCTCCGGGGCGCCCCGGTCCTCGGCAACTCGCTGCTCTACCTGTTCCTCGCCGGGAACGGCGCCCAGTCGCTGGTCTCGGAGATGCTGGCCTACGGGCCGTCGCTGTTCTTCTACGCGCTGATCACGGTGGGGATCCACGGGCTCGTGATCTTCGGCATCGGCCGGCTGCTCCGGTTCGATGCGGGGACGCTGGTGGTGGCGTCGCAGGCCAACATCGGCGGCGCCGCCTCGGCGGTGGCCATCGCCACCGCGCGCGGCTACGGGGACAAGCTGCTGCCGGGGATCGCGGTGGCGCTCGGCGGCTACGCGTTCGGGAACTACCTCGGGTTCGGGATGGGGACCCTGGCGCGGACGCTGCTCGGGGGATGAGAAAGGGCTCTCATTGATCCAGGACCCCTTCGGGATCTTCCTGGCGCTCGCCGCGTCGGTGTTCCTCGCCGTCTGGCTGGAGCGCAACTACCGCTTCTTCCGGTCGCTGAGCGCGGGGCTGCTGTGCCTCGTGTTCGGAATGGTGCTCTCGAATACCGGGATCCTGGTAGGCGAGGCGGAGAGTTACGAGCAGATCTCGAACATCTGGATCAACGCCGCGATCGTGCTCGTGCTCCTGAACGTGGACCTGCGGGCGGTCCGGAAAGCCGGGAAGGCGATGCTCACCGCGTTCGGGCTCGGGGCGGTCGGAACCATGCTGGGGACCTTCCTCGCGACGGTCCTGCTGGCCGATGCGCTGGGTCCGGAGGCGTGGAAGCTCACCGGCCAGTTCACCGGGACCTACATCGGGGGCAGCGCCAACTTCTACGCCCTCGCCGCGGCCTTCGACACGGATCCGAACCTCATGTCGGGGGCGCTCGCCGCCGACGTGATCGTGACCAGCATCTGGCTCGCCGCCTGTATCGCGATTCCGGCGCTGCTGCGGGGAGGGAGAGATCTCGATCCGCCCGGCCCGCGCGACGGGCCCCTGACGCTCGAACAGCGGCTCAACGAGAGCGGCGAGAGCGTGCGGATGCTCGATTTCTTCGGGCTGGTGGCGATCACGCTCGGAACCATGGTCGCGTCGCGCCTGATCGGGGCGGCGTGGCCGGTCATCCCGTCGGTTCTCTGGCTGACGACGATCACGCTCGTCCTCGGCCACCTCGGCCCGGTGCGGAAGCTCCGGGGGGCGCCGGTGCTCGGGAACTCGCTCCTCTACCTGTTCCTCGCCGCGAACGGGGCCCGGTCCCTGGTCTCCGAGATGTTCGCCGCCGGAGCGGTGCTGTTCTGGTTCGCGGCCCTCATCGTCGCCGTTCACGGACTCGTGATCTTCGGGGTGGGACGGCTGCTCCGGATCGAGGCCGGGACCCTCTCGGTGGCGTCCCAGGCGAACATCGGCGGCGCCGCCTCGGAGGTGGCGATCGCCTCCGCCCGCGGCTATGCGGTCCAGATGCTCCCGGGCATCGCGGTGGCGCTCGCCGGCTACGCGGTCGGGAACTACTTCGGGTTCGGGATGGGGGTGCTCGCGCGGTCGCTGCTCGGGGGGTGAGCGACCGGCCCTGACTCCCTCACGGACGGAGACCCGCCCTGACTCTAAGTGGATGGAGTCGCGGCACTTGCGTCGGAACGGGAGTCATTGAGCCGGGGCCAGGGGACCTGGAAAGTCGTCACTTCCGGAATCGGAAGCAATCCGGCCTCTCGCAACACTTCTTCCACCGTTCCCATTTCCTGACACGTTTCCAGGAACAGTTCCACTGCTTCCCGCAGGTTCTTTTCCGCTTCGTCCCTCGTTGCGCCCTGGGAGGTCACGTCCAGATCAGGACACCAGCCGATCCACTGATTCCGTTCCCGTTGGAGATTCGCCCTCAGGGTGATCGCCGCCATGTCTCTCAGACGGTGCGGGCCTAGCCTAGTGCACGGATCACGTCGCAACGTCCCGCACGCCGGCCTTGCTGCCCCAACGGCGCCTGGCGCCGCGTCGGTCGTCCGAGTCAGCGTTGGAGATTCTCATGTCTGATCAACGCCGGGGCCGCCGGCCCACGGCAACCACCATCGGGCCTTCGGTCCACGCCAGTTCCGCCTCGAAACCGGCGGCGCCCATCGCAGCGGCTTCCATCTCCTGCGGGAAATAGGTGTCCTCTTCCTGCCATTCGGCGAAGTGCCGGTAGGCGCGCTCCTCCGGAATGCCGCACGACATCAGGTGGGCGGCCCAGGCACGCCACACGGGCTCCCGGGCGCTGGGCTCCGCCGGCATCGTCGCGTCGGCGTTCACGAAGACGCCGCCCGGACGGAGACAGTCGTGGATCCGGGCGAAGAGCCGCCGCTTTTCGCCCATCGTCGGGACGTGGTGGAGCGCGAGCGAAGCGGCGACCGCGTCGGCCTCCGGGAGGGGATCGTCGAAGGACGCCTCGCGGAAGCGCGTCCGGCGCCCGTACCCGTCGAGGCGTTCCCGCGCCACCGCGAGCATGTCGGGGTCCACGTCGATCAACTCGACCGTCGCGCCCGGCGCCGCACGCAGGATGGCTTCGGCAAGGGCGCCGGTGCCGCCGCCGAGGTCCAGCACGTGTTCCGGCGCCACCCGCGCGATCTCGGCGGCGGCCGCTTCGAGCATCGCCTCGTAGCCGGGGATGAAGCGCCGGATCGCCTCGTCGTAGGCCTCGACCTCGACGCGCAGGTGACGTCTGACGGAGTGACGGGACATGCCGGGCGATTCTCGCAGCAGCGTCCGCGAGGAGGCCGTACCCGCGGCGATCAGCGGCAATCGGTTTCGCGGCCCTCCCGGGCGGCGGCGCCGGTCTGAAAGCCCCCACCGGGAGACACCGTCATGTTCGGTGCACCAGCACGCCCCGCCGCTCATGAAGGTGCGCGGCGGGACGCTGAGCCTTCGGTGGCAGGGACGGTTTGGAACGCCGGCTTCAGCCGGCACAGCCCGCCGCAGGCGGGCGGCGAGACGGACCTCATTCGCCGGGATGGCTCGACCGTGTGCGCCAATGCACCCGGGTAGCGACGGAACCGCCCGCGGCCCTGCGGGCCGCTGTGCCGGCTGAAGCCGGCGTTCCAAGCCAGCGGCGTCCTCACGGCTGTTGGCCCGCCGGCGCTTCCCCTACCGGACGATGATCTCGTCGAGGTAGATCCAGCCGGTTTCGCCCTCGTAGCGGGCACCGTCGGGACCGGTGGGCCAGGGGGCGGGCACCTCGCCGAGGCCGGTGATCCGGACCCGCACGAGGCGCGCCTCGGCGCCCTCGAGCGCCACGGTGATCCGCTGGCGGCCGCCCTCGGGCGTTTCCTGCCCCACTTCGGCCGGGTCCTGGACCTCCTGGATCACCGGTTCGGACCAGGACTGACCGTCGAGACTCGTCGCGACCTCCACCTGCCGCGGGAAATACACCCCCGAGCCGGGGTGCTGGAGGAAGGAGAACTTCACGGACCACACCGGCTGCGCCGGCCCGAGATCGAGATCGGCGGTGACCTCGTCCGCCCGGTAGCCCTGCCAGTGGCCGCCGCGGCGGTCCACCGAACCCCGGATGCCGTCGGTGAGTCCCGCGTCGCCGGTGGCCGAGTAGGGCGACGACTGCGGCGGCTCCACGTCCGCCGTCACGCCCCGGGCAAGATGCGCCGCCAGGTTCCGTTCGCCGAAATCGTGGAGTTCGAGGGAGCGGCCGTAGACGGCGTCCTCCGCCGCCGCGTCAGGAAGCACCAGCCGCGTGAACACGCTTGGGTCGTCCTCCGGGCCGATCGCGCGCATCAGGAAGCGGAAGTCGAGGTCCTGCGGCCAGAGCGTGTACTCGCGGTGCGGGACCGCGCCCCAGGAGTCGTCTCCCCCCACCCCGGTCTGGCGGAAGTCCACCGCGAGGGTGATCTCGTCGCGGGGGACGAGGTCCGCCCAGTGGGTGCGGCTCTTGGTCTCCCCCCCGTCGAGGTCGGCGATCCGGTAGGGCAGCGCGGAGAACGAGAGGTGCGGAAGGCCGATGACCAACAGCCCCGCGCCGGACCCGTCCGTGAACGTCGCCCAGCGCACGTCGGTCCGGGTGCCCGTCTCCTGTGGGCGGACGTAGGGGTGCGCGAGTTCGGCCACCGGCGACCGGTAGCGGCCCACCGCGGCGCCGGTCCGGCGGTCCCAGTAGTTCTCGTGGGGGCCGCGCCCGTACCACTCCACCTCGGACAGCGAGTCGGGCAGCGTGAGGAGCGTCCCGAAACGCGGCATCTCGGGCAGGTCTTCGTTCACGCCCGAGAGGCGAGCGGAGACGGCCACCGTGCCGTTGCCGAAGACCTCGTGCCGCAGGGTGTAGAAGGCATTCACGGAGCGGAGCGAGAAGCGGCTCTCCACGACGACCCGGAGCCGGTCCTCGTCCTGCCGTACCAGGACGTCCTCCAGAACCCGCGCCGGCGGACTTGCCGCCGTCTTCCAGACTCCCGAACGCGCCGGGAAGCCGTTCCCGTAGTCGTTGTCGGTCGGCGCCCGCCAGAAGTTGGGGACCGGGCCGGCGTTCAGGAGGTCCCGCCTTCCCGCCCGGAAGGAACGGAGCGTGCCGAGCTCCCGGCTGAACTCCAGCGTGAAGCCACGGCCGTTGACCGTCACCGCGTCCTCCGACTCCCGGACCGTCAGGGGCTCCATCGGCGGCGGTTCCGGCGCCGGCTCTTCCTCCTCCTGCTCCTCCTCCGGGACTTCCGCTTCGCTCTCGGCGGGCTCTTCTCCCTCTTCCTGCTCCTCCTCCTCCTCCGTTTCTTCTTCCTCTTCCTCGATGTCGTCGGGATGCACCACGTCCACGAAGAACTGCTCCCACGCCACCTCGTGGCCCGCCGGGACGAGCGGCGCGTCCTCGCGGGTGTGGAAGCGGACGGTCAGCAGGCGCTCCATCAGGGGCTCGATCCCGGTCTCCGGAATGTCGAAGGAGACGATCTCGGTCCCTCCCGGCGGGGTGGAGATGGGCGGCACCTCCCCCTCGGCGGCAACGACCCCGTCCGCGGTCAGTTGCCAGCTTCCCGCGAGGTCGGAGAGATCGGTGAAGGCGCGCCGGTTCTCGACCTCGATCAGCCCCGAGCGGGCGTGGAGCGCCCGGATCCGGACGGGCTGGTACACCTTCTTGACCTCGAAGGCGTGCGGGTGGGGCTTGCGGTCGGCCGACACCAGCCCGTTCACCAGGAAGTTGCCGTCGGTGGGGATCCCGGGCGGCCCGATGTCGCCCCCGTAGGCCCAGAACTGCCGGCCCGACTCGTCCTCGCGGAGGAGCGCCTGGTCCACCCAGTCCCAGATGAACCCGCCGACGAGCTTCGGATCGCTGTCGATCACCTGCCAGTAGTCGGCCAGGTTCCCCACGCTGTTCCCCATGGCGTGCGCGTACTCGACGAGCAGGAAGGGCTTCTCGGACCGGGAGGCGGCGTAGTGCTCGAGCCAGTAAGGCCGCACGTACATGGGGGCCACGATGTCCACGACGTCCCGTTCGCCGGCCGGCTCGTAGAGGATCGGCCGCCAGGGATCGTTCTCCCGGATCCACTCCGAGGTGGCGTCGAAGTTCTCGCCGTCGCCAGCCTCGTTCCCGAGCGACCAGATGACGATGGATGGGTGGTTCCGGTCCCGGATGACCATCCGTTCGGTGCGGTCCAGATGTGCGTCCCGCCACTCGGGACGCCCGGCGAGGGTCACTTCGGGCAGGAAGCCCATCCCGTGTGACTCGATGTTCGGCTCGTCCACCACGTAGAGGCCGTACTGGTCGGTCAACTCGTAGAAGCGGGGCAGGTTCGGGTAGTGCGCCGTCCGGACCGCGTTGATGTTGAGACGCTTCATGAGCCGGATGTCTTCCAGCATCCCGGCCTCGTCCACGACGTGGCCCCGCTCGGGGTCGTGTTCGTGCCGGTTCACGCCCCGAAGGACGATGGGACGGCCGTTCAGGAGCAACTCGCCGTCCGCCGTCTCGATCCGCCGGAAGCCGATCCGGATCGCGGTGGCCTCGGTCACGGCGCCGCCGGGGCCGAAGAGCGACAGGACCAGCCGGTAGAGGTTCGGGGTCTCGGCGGACCAGGCGCGGACGTCGGGGATCGTTGTCGTGGCTCCGATGGACGCCTCGCCGCCGGGGGGTACGTCGAGCTGCAACACCTCGGGGCCGCCCCAGAGCGAGTCGCCTTCCGGGTCGAACAGCTCGTAGCCCACCTCGTGGGCTCCCGCCGCCCCGAGTCCCCGGTTCATGACGTTCACGCTGAAGTCCAGGATGCCGTCGCGGTAGCCGGTGACGAGGTCGGCGCTCGCCGAGAAGTCACGGACGAAGGTCGCCGGCCGCGCGAGGAGCGAGACCTCGCGGTCGATCCCGCTGATCCGCCAGAAGTCCTGGCTCTCGAGATAGCTGCCGTCGCTCCAGCGGATGACCTGCACCGCGAGGGTGTT
This sequence comes from Acidobacteriota bacterium, assembly GCA_022820545.1. GTDB lineage: Bacteria > Acidobacteriota > Vicinamibacteria > Marinacidobacterales > Marinacidobacteraceae > Marinacidobacterium. The sequence continues at coordinate 48,503 of JAJEFG010000107.1, forward strand.
GGGCCCGGCCGTCACGTGTTCGGTGATCCGGAACTCGGCGGGGGTCCGGCTCCCCTCGCTGTAGCCGACGAAGGCGCCGTTGACCCAGACGTAGAAGGCCGAATAGACCCCGTCGAACCGGAGGAAGACCTCGTTCCCCTCCCAGCGCGCCGGGACCTCGAAGCCACGCCGGTAGGAACCCACCGGGTTGTCGTCCTCGGGCACGAAGGGGGGATTCGCGGGGAAGGAATAGAACTCGTCCCGGTAGACGGGATAGCCGTAGCCGAGCAGCTCCCAGTTCGAGGGCACCGGAATCTCGTCCCAGCCGGCATCGTCGAAGCCCGGCTCGAAGAACTCCGTCGGCCGGTCGGCGGGGCGGGGGACGAAGTGGAACTTCCAGTCGCCGTTCAGCGAGATCCGGCGCGGCGAGTCGGCCGGGCGTCCGGTGACGGCGGCTTCGGCGTTCGGGTAGGGCGTGAAGGAGGCGCGGGGCGGCTCCCGGCCGATCTGGAAGACCGTGGGGTCCTGCCACGGGGGCGGCCCCTCGGGTTGCGCGGCGGCGGCCGCGGAGACTCCGAGCGCGAGGGCGGCAAGCGGGAACGCGCGGCGGCCGTGGATCATTGCGGGAGGGGATCCTCCGGCGGCGCGAGATCGCCGGACTCGATGAACGCCATGATCCCGAAGAGGGCCCCCCACGAGTGGAAGGGGTCGCTCGAGAGGCGCTCGTCGTCCCCGGTCCCGGTGATCGAGGAGATGTTCTCGCTCACGTAGCCCCGGCGCCGCCACTCCCGGAGAAACATATCGAGAGAACGCGCCGAAAGCTCGGCCGCCGTCGCGCGGTCGCCCGCCCGCCGGAGCGCCAGGTGGGTGAGGAAGTTGAGCGGCGGCCAGATGGCGCCCTTCCAGTAGCGCTGGCGGGGAAACGAGGGGTCGTCGCGCGTGGTCGAAGGGAGCACGAACTCGCCCCAGAACTCCTCCGGGTTGAGCAGGTGCTCCCGGATGAGCCGGCCGGCGCGCGCCTCGGAGGCCACGCCGGCGAGGAGCGGGTAGAAGAGGGTGGGGGAACGACGCTCGGAGAACCGGTCCAGATCGGTGCGGTAGTTCAGGTAGTAGCCCCGCTCCTCGACCCAGAGGCCGTCGAGGGCATCGCTGAAGGCGGCGGCGCGTTCCTCGAGCTCCGCCGCTTCCGCCTCGCGCCCGAGGAGCCGCGCCAGTTCGGCGAGCGCCCGGCAGTCGGCGATGTAGAGGCTGGTCAGTCCCACGTCCTGGAGTTCCAGCACGTTCTTCTCCCGGTTGAAGGGCACGTCCTCGTACATCGGGGAGTCGTCCATGCCGGACTCGTAGCCGGCGGCCGTCTTCGTGCGCACCACGGGCTCGTCGAAGGGGTTCTTGGCCTCGTGGGAGCCGTAGGAGAGGAGGCCGCCGTTGTTGCGGGCCTCCGGCCACCACCGGTTCCAGGCGAGCAGCGGATCGAAGGCCGCCTCGAGGAACCAGCGTTCGGGGAAGCGCCGGTAGACCTCGCGCACCATGATCCCGCCGACCGGCGGCTGGGAGCGGTCCCAGGACTTGCTGCCGTTGCCGCGGTTGTCGTTCGGGAAGAACCCCTCGGGGGTGTGGCCCCGGAGTTGCTCGACGATGCCGGCGAGCGCGAGGTCGCGGCTTTCGAGCGTCGCGAGGTAGCCGAGGAAGAAGTTGTCCCACCCGAAGAGCGCCACGCCGCCGTACTCGCGGTTCCAGAGCCGGCCCACGGTGGGGACCACCCGTCCGTGGCGCGGCTCGTGGACGGTGTTCCAGGCGAAGCCGGAGGTCACCGCGAGCCACGCTTCGGCGAGTTCACCGAACCCGGCGGCGCGAGCTTCGAGTTCGGCGCGGCGGGCGTCGAGGATGCGCCGGAGGTCACCGGTCGACTTCGGTTCCGTCCCGGGGCGTCCGGTGTAGACGCCGACGGGGCCGGTGAGCCGCACCACCCGGTGCGGGGTGAGATCGCCCGCGTAGGGATCGGCCTCCACGGTTCCGGCGACCCGGACGAGCCGCTCGCCTCCCGGCGTCCGGGCCAGGAGGCCGCGCTGCACGGATTCCACCGCGCCGGGCCGGTTCCAGGCCAGGCCCGCGCTCACCACCAGTTCGAACGGCGCGCCGGGATCAGGCTCCGGAGTCACGAGGACCGCGAGTTCGCCATCCTCGCCGTGTCCCGCTTCCACGGTGGCGGTGAGGCCGCGCCAGGCGATCTCGAGCCGCTGGTAGGACCCGTCCACCGCGCGGATGCCGGGACGGACCCGTTCCGCGCCCTCCTCCCGTTTCCCGATGAGCGCCTCCGTCAGGTGGTCCTCTTCGAGGTAGCGGTGCCGCTTGAGGCCGAGGTTCACGCCGAGCCCGTCGGGCAGGAGGACGTAGCGCAGCACGCTGCGGCTGTCCCAGGTGTTCCAGCCGGTCTGGAGGCGCTCCTGGATGGCGTGGTACTCGGGGACGTCCCCGATCGCGGCGTCGTATTCGGCGTACCGGTCCGGCCAGTCGGGGGTGGAGTCTTCGGGTCGGGACCGCGAGCCCGGCTCGGGAACCGCACAGGTGGCGGCAGTCAAGATCGCGCCGAGACAAGCGGCGAACCCTGCTCCGACGCGATTGTTCATAGCTGGTTCATTGCTGTGGTCGCCCCGACACCGTCTAGCATCGAAAGATGGTGGCTTGGCAGTCTCGCTGTTGGAACGGGCTCACCACTCTCGTTGCCCGCATAGTGAACTGCCGGCCATTCGTGTGTGTCACCGCGTACTTTGCCAAAGGAGCACAATCCTTGACCGATTCGACCGAAAGACATTCTGGACGTTCCAGCTATCGGGAACTACTGATTGAGAAGCGATTCCTCAGCGATCTGCTCGCCGAGTTGTGGCCCGAAGAGGTTGAAGTGCTCCGGCCCGACGTGGACATTGCGGGATACGACCTCGTGCTAGAGGCCCGCGGGTCTATGCGTCATCTCCAACTCAAGTCGGCGCTCCGATCCGTACGCAAAAACAATCGCAGCGTGAGGGGAAGACTCGCCCAAAAGCCTGCGGGCTGTGTCCTCTGTATCGTGATAGACGACAAGCTGGAGCCGAAGAGATACCGATGGTTTGGCAACGGTCCGGGAGAGAGGCTGAACTTGCGCGGGTTCGACAAGGCGTGCGATCCCAAGACCAAAAAGGAGAGGCTGGACACCTACACCGTGCCTCCTGAGGAATTTGTCGAACTGGAAGGGATCAAGGACGTGATCGAGAAACTGTTTGGACCGAAAACGGCGTAGCCTTGCCTGCACCCGAGGGGCGACAAAGGGCCTTTCAGAACCACGAAGAGCTACTTGGCGTTCAACGCTCGCCGGTCGGATCCATCGGGCGCCTGGTTGGCAGCTCGCAGCTACTCCGTCTTCCAAAAGGCGATGCCCGAGGCCTGCTTGCCGACTTCGACGACCGCTTCGCGCTCCAGGGATTCCAGGTTGTAGAGCTCGACCCGCCCGGGTTCGCCGCCGATCTCCTCGACGGTGACGATGGCGAAGCGGCTGTCCGGGGTGATCACCACCCCGTGGGTGATGCGCGCCGAGGCCGGCACCGAGGCCCGCTCGGTCCCGCTCTCGAGATTCCAGAAGCCGACCGAGTCATTCGTCTTTTCGGTGACGACCAGATGCCTGCCGTCCGCCGAGACGTCGATGTTGTAGGGCCCCCGGCGGGTGTGGAACCGGCGCCGGGGCTCCCACGCTTCGAGATCCACTTCGAGGACCTGGTTCAGCCCCTGCAGCGCGACGTAGGCGTGCCTGCCGTCGGGGGCGGGCTGGACCCAGGTCGGGCTCGCGGCGGGCCCGCCGCCCATCGCGTGTCCCGCGTGGGGATCGCCGTCCACGACCGCCGTCGTGGTCTCGTTGTCGCCGGTGAGGCGCATCCGCCGGCTGGGCTGGAAGGTCATGGTGTCGATCTCGAACAGCTCGGCGCTCATCATGGCCACCGAGTAGGCGAGCATCCCGTCGGCGCTCAGCCGCGAGCCGTGCGGCATGACGCCCTGCTCGATCTGGGCGATCTCGGTCATCGAAACGGTGTCGATCACCGAGACGTTCGAGGGGACGTGGTCCCCGTGCAGGTTGAAGTTCACGACGAACAGGAACCCGGTCGCCGGGCTGATGTCCATGGTGGCGGGGAAGAGGCCGGCGGTGGTGTCCCCCACTTCGAGGTCGGTACCGGTCTCGAACTTGTGGACGGTGCCGTAGGGCATGCCGTGGGCGATCGAGACGTACCAGTGCCGGCCGTCCGGAGACACCTGGATGCCGTGCGGCCCCTCGATCTCGTTCGGGAGGATCCCCACGGGAATCCGCCGGAGCAGCTCGCCGCCGTCCGGCCCGAAGCGGACGAGGTCCACGGTGTCGTCGGACTCGGCCGCGACGTATACGAAGTAGCTCTGTTCGGCGCTCGTCTGGGCGCCGGCTGCGGCGGCCGCGCAGAGGGCTGCGCCAAGGGCGGCGGCGAGCCGGCGGGGCGGGGCGTCAGTTCTCATGGATGCGTCTTCTCCACCGCTGGAGACGCCCAATGGTACCGGCCGCGCGGAGAACGGCGGCTGTCAGACCGGCCCGATCGCGCATCCGGCCGGGAACATCGGCCAGTCCTCCCGGCACCGTGAGAATCTCACCAGCTTTCATGGCTCCCTTACCCGGCTTCGCAGCCACGGCTCCAGGTTCTCGAAACGGAAGGTTCCGGTTTCGTAGAGCCGGGAAACGAAGCCGAAGACATCATCGGAATCGGCTTCCAGATGTGCACCGTTGATTGCCAGGAACGTGTGCATCACGGCGAACGCCGTCCGTTTGTTTCCGTCCAGGAACGGATGATTCTGCGAGAGGCTCTCCCACAGCGCCGCCGCCTCCTCGATGAGGTCGGCGTAGTAGCCGGTCCGGGGCCGGTAGAGGGCCGCTTCGAGGAGACCGGGATCCCGGATCCCGTGTGTTCCCCCGTACTCCTCGATCTGATCGAAGTGAATGGCGAGGACTTCCGCAAACGTCGGACAGTCGCTCACTTCGCGAGCTTCTTGTAGAGCTCGCCGTACTTGTCGCGGCTCTCCAGATAGGCCTCCATGACGTGGGGACGGGGCCGGCCCTGGTTGCGCTTGTCGATCAGATCTCGAAGCGCCTCGTCCACCAGTGCCTGGATCTGGCGGCCTTCCTGCGCCGCGATCTTGCGCACCTTGGCCAAGGTCTCCGGTTCGACCTGGGTGGCGAATTTCTGGCGAGACGTGGGCAAGGGTCGCTTCTCCTGGTCGGGCATACGTGTCATGATAAATCATGATGAATCCGGATGTCTGGCGATTCCGGCGGCCCGGTACGTGGAAGAGCGTTTTCCGACCGATATCGCCTGTCTGTCTTGTATTGGGTTGGACCGTCGTTGCCTTCCCTGGTTGTGGTGAATCGGGCCGCGACGGTTCGTCTGCTCCCGGCAAGGTCCCGCTAACGCTTCAAAACATCTACCGGGACGCGCGGGGCGGCGTGTTCTCCGCGGCGATCTCGCCCGACAGCCGCTGGGTGGCGGCGGTGGCCGAAAGCGAGGACGGCCGAGGTATCCACCTGGTCGACCTGACCGAGGACCCGCCGGTCCCGCGTTTCTGGCTGTCCGGAGGCTCCCCGGCATGGTCGCCGGACAGCCGCCGGATCGCCTTCGTCCGCGGCGGCAACCTCTTTCGCGCCCCGGTCGGCGATCCGGACGCCGTCCAGCTCACCGACGGCCTCGCGGGCGTCCGCGCCCCGGCCTGGTCGCCCGGCGGCAAGACCGTCGCGGTGATGGCGAGCGCGAGCGGCAGTCAGGACGTCTGGCTCGTGCCGGCGGCAGGCGGCGAACCGCGCCCGCTCACCTCGGGCGCGATGACCGCCGACGAGGTGCGGTTCGGGGTTTCCTGGTCGCCGGACGGCGGGACGGTCGCCTACGTCGGGAACAAGGCGGACTACCGCGCCGACGACGTCTGGCTTGCCGAGGTCGCGACGGGCGACGAACGCCGGATCACCACTTCGATCCGCGCTATCTCCACGGTCCCGGCGTGGTCTCCCGACGGCGGCCGGCTCGCGGTCCTCGGCGTGAAGAACGAGGAGTACTGGTATCTCGATATCGCCGACCTCTATCTGCTCGACCCGGCGGGCGGCCCGGAAGAGCCGCTCCCCATGTCTTCCTTCGCCACCGCCTACCGGTTCCGGCCCTTCTGGTCCGGAGACGGAGCGCGCCTGTTCTTCACCCACCAGGAGCGAGGCGAACACCACCTGTGGTCGGTCCCCGCCGCGGGCGGCGCGGCGACCCGGGTGACGAACCTGGGCGGGGTGTTCGGGAGCGTCACCGCAAGCGCCGGTGCCGAGCGCTTCGCGTTCATCCGTTCGTCCGCCACCGAGGGTTCGGATCTCTACACGGTTCCCGCCTCCGGCGGCCCGGCGGAGCGGCTGACCCGACTGGCGCCGGTCTGGGACGGGGTCCAGTCGCCGCGCGAGGTTTCCTACCGCAGCTTCGACGGCCACTACATCCAGGGGTTCCTCCATCTCCCGCCGGAGGTCGAGGCCGGCGGCGTCTGCCCGGCGCTCGTGCAGGTCCACGGCGGCGGGACGAACTCCTACCTGGCGGGGCCCAACCTCGCCGACCAGTACCTGGCTTCCCGGGGCTTCGTGGTGCTCGCCGTGAACTACCGGGGCGGCTCGGGGTTCGGCCGCGAGTTCCAGGACCTCGGGGACGAGGACTGGCTGAACGAACAGGCCCTCGATCCCGGAGCGGCCGCCGACTGGTTGCGGGAGCAGCCGTACGTGAGCGGGCGGGTCGGGATCTACGGCTACAGCTACGGCGGCATGCAGAGCATGGCGGCGATCACCCGCACCCCGGACAAGTTCGACGCCGCCGCCCCGATGGCCGGCATCTATTCCGAGCGGCAGACCTTCGAGCACCAGGACCGGCTCGGCCGGATCTTCACGATCGATGGCCACGGGGGGCTTCCCGAAGAACGCCCCGAGATCTACGACAAGACCGAGACCATCGCCCGGATCGGCCACATCACCGCGCCGGTGCTCATCCAGCACGGCGACCGGGACGTCCGCGCGCCCTTCCTGAACTTCGAACTCGCGGTGGCCGCGTTCGAGGAACACGGCATCGAGTACGAGGCCCACACCTACCCGGAGGGGCACGGCTTTCGCGATCCTGAGAACCGCATCGCGCTCTACCGCCGGGTGGAGGAGTTCTTCACGCGCGAACTGGGAACCTGCCGCTGAGGGGCGTCTTGCCGGACCGGGAGGGTGGCGGGACGGACTGGAATGCCAACTGCCCGTCGGTGACCCACGCGGCCGGGAACGCCGGCTTCAGCGGGCACGCGCGGCGCTCGGCGCCGCGCGCGTCGTAGCGCTGTTCGCGACGAGCAGTGCGCAAGAGTCGCTGTCTCCCAACATGTAGCACTGGCGGGGCGGTCCCGGCCGGCGGGCCGCCAGGCCGGGTTCGCCGTGGCTGCCCGGCCGGGAGTTCGGGTAAATTGCGAACGCACTGCCTGGGCGGGACTGGCGGTCGTGGAGGCTGAGTCCAGGTCTCGCGGAACGGGGCGGGAGGGGTCCGCATGAACGAGACGATTCAGGCCATCCTGCAACGCGTGATGGACGCGGGGATCGACTACGTTCCCACGGTCCTCGGCGCCCTCGGCATCCTGGTCCTGGGCTGGCTCATCGCGCTGGCGCTGCGCACCGTGGTCATTCGGTTGCTGCGGCGCACCACCATCGACGATCGCCTGGGTGAATGGATCACCGGGCGCAAGGACATCGAGGTCGAACGGGCCGCCGGTTCCATCGTGTTCTGGGTCGCCATGCTCTTCGTGGCGATCGCCGTGTTCCAGACACTACGGCTGACGGACCTGGCCGAGCCGCTCAACGTCTTCCTGACCGAACTGAGCCGCTTCGCGTTTCGCCTCGGCGGGGCTGCCGCGCTCCTGCTGCTGGCCTGGGCCGTGGCGACCGTGGTGCGCAACGTCCTGTCGGGAGTCCTCGGCAGGGTGGATCTCGACCGCCGGCTCGGCTCCGCCCGCGAGGACGGCTCCCCCGCGCCCGCCCTCAGCGCCAGCATCAGCCAGGCGGGGTACTGGCTGGTCTTCCTGCTCTTCCTGCCGGCGGTTCTCGGCGCGCTGGCCCTCGAGGGACTGCTGCAGCCGGTGCAGGCGCTGATCGACGAGCTGCTGGGCTTCCTGCCGAACCTGCTCGGCGCCGGCGTCACCCTGGCGATCGGCTGGTTCGTGGCCAGCCTGGTGCGGCGGATCACGACCAACCTGGGAAGCGCCGCCGGCCTCGACCGCGCCGGAGAGCGCTTCGGCCTGAAGCCCGTCCTGGGCCAGATGGACCTGTCGGCGCTCGTCGGCTACGTGGTGTACGGCCTGATCCTCATCCCGGTGCTGATCGCGACGCTCAACACCCTCGAGCTCGACGCCGTGACCGGGCCGGCCAGCCAGATGCTGGGCTCGATCCTGGCCGCGATCCCGATGCTGTTCGGCGCCGTGCTGGTGGTGTTCGTCGCCTACGTGGTGGGACGGGTGGTGGCGAACCTGGTCCAGACCGTGCTGGCCGGCGCCGGCTTCGACAACATCTCGGTGGGGCTGGGCCTGTCCCGCACCCAGTTCGAGGGCCGGAGTCCGTCGCAGATCGCCGGGATGCTGATCCTCGTGACGATCATGCTGCTCGCCTCCATCGAGTCCGCGAACCTGCTCGGATTCGAGTCCCTGAGCGCCCTGATCCGCGACTTCCTGGTGCTCGGCGGGCGCATCGTCTTCGGACTGGTCCTGCTGGCGGTCGGGCTGTTTCTCGCGAAGCTGGCGGCCGGGACCATCGCCGCGAGCGGGCTGCGGCACGGCCCCTGGCTGGCGATGGCGGCCCGCATCTCGATCCTGGTGCTCTCGGGAGCGGTGGCGCTGCGTCACATGGGGCTCGCGAACGAGATCATCACCGTCGCCTTCGGCACGCTCTTCGGTGGCGTCGCGGTGGCTGCGGTGCTCGCCTTCGGCCTCGGTTCGCGCCACGTCGCCACCCGGCTGGTGGATGAGTGGATGGAGCGCTGGACCCGTTCCCGGGAGGCGGCGAACGGGCCGCCGGCGAAGGATTCGGAACCGGCCGACGGCGCCTGACCGCGGCGGCGGCCGGCACCCAGTGTCACGTCATTCGTGGAGTGTCGGATAGAGCCGAAGCAACTTCACGCGGGCGTCGGCAGTGGTGAGCTGTCAGTTGACTTTGGCTTGGATCTGGTCCCGGAGCGCTTGCCGAGCGTTGACCTGCCGGGAGAGACGCGCCGTTACCTCCTGTCTTCCAGCGGAGACTCGTCCTCGGGGAACTCCAGGGGCCGGTAGCCGTACTGGCCGCGGGGAGGCAGTTCGACCCCGTTCTCCGGACCAGAATAGCGCCGACAGATATCGGACACGCTTTCCTCGCTGGTGCGTTCCTCGCGCTGTTTCCGGATCAGCCGGCGGACGAACTCCGCCATCGAGATCCCGGCTCTCCTGGCCTCGGCCTGCAACCAGGACTTCTCCGCCCTTCCGGCACCGCCGCCACGGTACGATCCCGATCCGCCTGACCGGACCGTTCGAGGAGGAACCATTGAGCGAACCCGACACCAGAATCGAAAGAGACACCCTCGGCGAGGTGGCCGTTCCGGCAGAGCGGCTCTACGGGGCGCAGACCGAGCGCTCCCGGCAGAACTTCCGGATCTCCGGCGAGCGGATGCCCCGGGAGATCGTCGCCGCGCTGGCCCTCGTCAAGAAGGCGGCGGCGCTCGTGAACCGGGACCTCGGCCGGATCTCCGAGGACAAGGCGGACGCCATCGCGGCGGCGGCCGACGAGGTGCTCGCCGGCGAACATCCGGACGAGTTCCCGCTCCTCGTCTGGCAGACCGGCAGCGGCACCCAGTCCAACATGAACATGAACGAGGTGCTCGCGAACCGCGCCAGCGAGATCCTCGGCGGGCCGCGCGGCGAGGGGCGGCTCATCCACCCCAACGACGACGTGAACCGGGGCCAGTCCTCGAACGACGTGTTCCCCACCGCGATGCACGTGGCGGCGGTGCTGGCCCTCGAGGAGCGGGTGTTGCCCGCGGTCCGCGCGCTCGCCGCGGCGCTCGCCGAACGGGCGGCGGCTTTCGGGTCGGTGGTGAAGATCGGCCGCACCCATCTCCAGGACGCCACGCCGCTCACGCTCGGCCAGGAGTTCTCGGGCTACGCCGCCCAACTCGAACACGGCGCCGCGCGGATCGAGGCCTCGCTCCCGCACCTCCGCGAGCTCGCGCTCGGCGGCACCGCGGTCGGGACCGGCCTGAACGCCCACCCCGAGATGGGGGCGCGGGCGGCGACCTGGCTCACCCGGCTCACCGGATGCGAGTTCGTGACCGCCCCCAACAAGTTCGAGGCGCTCGCCTCGAAGGACGCCCTGGTCGCGGGGCACGGGGCGCTGAAGACGGTGGCGGTGTCGCTCCACAAGATCGCGAACGACATCCGCTGGCTGGCCTCCGGCCCGCGCTCCGGCATCGGGGAGATCCGGATTCCGGCGAACGAACCGGGCAGCTCCATCATGCCGGGCAAGGTGAACCCGACCCAGTCCGAGGCGCTCCTGATGGCGTCGGCCCAGGTCCTGGGAAACGACGTCGCCATCGGGGTTGGCGGGGCGGGGGGCAACTTCGAGCTGAACGTCATGAAACCGCTGATCGCCCACAATTTCCTCGGGAGCGCCCGCCTCATCGCGGACGGCTGCGACAGCTTCCGGGAACGCTGCGTGATCGGCATCGAACCGAACGAAGGGCGCCTGCGCGAGAACCTGGAGCGCTCGCTGATGCTCGTCACCGCGCTGAACCCCCACATCGGCTACGACAACGCGGCGAAGATCGCCAAGAAGGCCTACGCCGACGGAACCTCGCTCAAGGAAGCGGCGCTCGCCCTCGGCCTCCTCACCGCCGAGCAGTTCGACGAGTGGGTCCGGCCTGACGCGATGGTTTAGACGAGTTCCCGGGCGGGCGCTCCGTCAGCGCGTTCCTTTGAATGAGGCATACTGCTGCTATACTCAATGAGTATGAAGCGGCTGCAAGTGGTCATGTCAGACGAAGAACTCGACGGTTTTCACCAGACTGCTCGCGCCGAGGGACTGCGCCTTTCCGAATGGGTTCGCCGCACGCTCCGCGCTGCCCGTCAGGCGGCGTCGGCCGAACGGATTGAGCGAAAGCTGCAGGCGATCGAAGCTGCGGCGAACTGGAAAGCCCCGACTGCGGACCCGGAACAGATGCTTGCCGAGATCGAGGCCGGACGCCTTGCCGATTGACCTTCGTTGACTCGAACGTCCCGATGTACCTCGTCGGGAAAGAACATCCCCGCCGGGAAGATGCCGTGCGCGCCCTGGCGGAGCTTGTGCGGCAGACCGAACCGCTGGTGAGCAGCGCCGAGGTTGTACAGGAAATCCTGCACCGGTATCACGCGATCGGTCGCCGTGAATTCGTCCAACCGGCGATCCGGTTGCTGTTGGAACTGACCGAGGGGGACATCTTTCCGGCGACCCTGAACGACACGCTGCGAGCTGGCGAACTGCTCGTCTCGTTCCCGGAAATCTCCTCCCGCGACGCGGTGCATCTCGCCGTCATGGAGAGTCGCGGCGTTTCCCGGATCCTCTCGTTCGATCGCGGTTTTGACGTCGCTACCGGGATCGAGCGGATTCCCGACTTCTGAGCGGGATCCCAGCCCCTAACCGCTGTCCCGGACGGCCTCGGTGACCAGCGGAATCACCTCCAGCGCGTCACCGACGATCCCCACGTCGGCCGCGCCGAAGATGGGGGCGTCGGGGTCCTTGTTGATGGCCACCACGAACCGGGAGCCGCGCATGCCCACGAGGTGCTGGATGGCGCCGGAGATGGCGCAGGCGACGTAGAGCTTCGGCGACACGGTGGCGCCGCTCGAGCCGATCTGGAGCTCGTGAGGAAGCCAGCCGGCGTCGGTCACCGCCCGGGAAGCCCCGACCACGCCGCCGAGCGCCGCCGCCAGTTCGTGCACGATGTCGAGGTTCTCGGGACCGCCGAGGCCGCGGCCGGCCGCCACCACCACGTCCGCCGCCGTCAGGTCCACCCCGCCGGCGCCCGCGTCCCGGACCTCGACGAGGCGCGAACGCAGATCGCCGGGGCCCACGGGGGAGGGGAGGATGCGCACGGAGAGCGCCGGCCCCGGTTCCCGGGCCGGGAAGGCCCCGCGCTCCACCGTCGCCACCGCGGGGAGGCCGGGCGCCTCCACCTCCTGGACGAACTTCCCGAGAAAGGCGGAACGCCTCGCGACGAGTCCGTCCCCGCGCCAGGAAAGCGCCGACACGGCGGTGGCGGCGGCGGTTCCCAGCCGCGCCGCGACCAGCGGCGCGACGTCCCAACCGACCGGGTCGTGGGGCAAGAGGACGCACTCGGCGCCGCTCGCTTCCCGGGCGTGCAGCACCGCGGCGGCGGTCCCGTCCGCGGTCGGGGACGCGTGGGCCGGCCCTTCCACCAGCAGGAGTTCCCCCGCCGGCAGGACCTCGCGCAGCCCCTCGGCCTCGCTGGCGTCACCGACCGGGAGGACGGCGCTCACCCGGTCCGGCCCGCCGGCGAGCCGGGAAGCGGCCTCGATCAGTTCGTAGCTGGCGTCAGTGACGCCGCTTTCGCTCCGCTCGGCGAGGGTGAGGACCCGGCGGCTCATGCCGTGTCTCCGGGAAAGGAGACTCCGGCGCCGGCCCGCATCCGGGGAACGAGCGCCGCCGCCGCCTCCTGGGGGGACCCCGGGAGGATCTCGGCGCTGGCGCCGCGTTCGGGCCTGCCGAGCGTCAGCCGCCGAAGCCCGCCGCCGTCCGCGGGAGCGGCGAGTTCGACGCGCTCCACCGGCTTGCGCCGCGAGGCCATGATGCCGCGGAGACTCGCGTAGCGCGGGGTGTTGATGCCGGTCTGGACGGCCACCACCGCCGGCAGGCGGAGTTCGACGACCGCGATCCGGCCGCCTTCGAGTTCGCGGTGCGCCTCGAGGCGCCCGTCCCGGAACTGCAGTCCGGTGGCGGCGGAGGCGAACGAGAAGCCGAGCAGGCCCGCCACCAGCCCTCCCACCTGTCCGTGGCCGCTGTCCTCGGCAAGGAGGCCGGCAAACACCACCCCGGCGTCGAGTCCGGAAACGGCGCCCGCGAGCGCCCGCGCCACGAAGAAGGGATCGGCGAGGTGCGCGCGATCGGTCACCAGATGCACTCCGCGGTCCACTCCCATCGCGAGGCAACTCCGGAGCACCTGGCCGGCGTCCGCCGGGCCGGCGGTCACCGCCACGGTCTCCGCCGCGTGTCCGGCCTCTTTCAGCGCCAGGGCCGCCTCGACGGCGTAGCGGTCGTAGTCGTTGATGCCGTAACCGAGGCTGGATTCGTCGATCCAGTCACCCGCCGGGCGAAAGGCGGAGTTGCGGTCGGGAACCTGCTTGACGAGAGCGACGGCGTTCATGGAATTCGGGCCGTATGATCGCCGCGCTAGCGTCCGGGGGCAAGGTGAGCGGCAAAGTCCCGAGAGGGTCCTACGTGGTGGCGGGGATCCTCGCGCTCGCGACCGGGCTCGGCCTGCTCGCGGTCGCCGGGAAGCCGACCGCCATCCGGCGGCCGGACCCGGTGGACCGTCCGGTCCTGCTGATCCCGGACTTCGACAACCGCACCGGCCGCGGCGAGTTCACCCCCCTGGCGCGACAACTCACCGACGCGGTGCGGGCGCGTCTCGCGCGGGATCCGGGCGGCATCTTCCAACTGTCGCCGCGGCGGCTCCGCCCGGCTTTCGGTCCCTCGGAACGCGAGGAAGGGCTGGTGGGGATAGCCGCCCGCCTCGGTGCGGACTACGTCCTCGCCGGCAGCCTCGAATCGGGCCCGGGGGAACCGCTCGGCCCGGGTTCGTCCTGGACGCCTCCGCGCGAGGCCCGCGGCGGCGGCGAGGAGATCCGCCTCGACGTCCTCCTGGTGCGGGACTCGGACCCGCCCCACGTGTTCGCCGAACGCTTCCTGCTGGGGTCGCCGAACCCGGAAGAGGCCGAGGACCGGCAACTCGCGGACTGGGTCGGCGAGCGGATCGCACTCTCCCTCAGCCGCCCGTGACACGCCCGTCCGTCCGGCGCGTGCACCCAGCGATAGCCCGACCCTCCGGGACGTCGCCGAGATCAGGTCAGGTGGATCGCGAGTGGCACGCCGGTGAGCGCATCACGTCGCGGTAAGGCACCCGTCCTGCGGGTCGGAAGGGGGGAGCGTCGTCTCGCGTTTCGCCTCGCTGCGCTCGGCGATGCCGGCCGGATTGCCGGCGCTCCGAGCCATAGCGCCACGATTCCCGCCGGAGGCGGCGGTCCCTACCGCAGTCGGACCCGGTCCCAGGCGTCCCAGGCCGAGGTGTCCGAGAGGATGATCTCGTCGCCCTCGGCGAGCCCGGCCAGGACCTCGATGCGGTTCACCGAGCCCCGGCCGAGCTCCACCGGCACGCGCTCCGCGGTCTCCCCGTCGGGGGCGATCCGGAAGAGGCCGACCGTGCTCCCCGGCTGGCCGTAGGCCGGCCGGCCGACGTGGAGCGCGTCCGGGATCCGGTCCAGCTCGATCGTGCCGTCCACCGAGAGGTCCGGACGGGCGCCCCGGGGAAGCTCGCCGGCGATCGCGATGTCCACGGCCACCGTCCCCTCGCGCACCGCGGGGTCCACCCGGGAGACGACGCCCTCCACGACCCCGTTCCGCGTGTCCACCAGCGCCGGCTGGCCCGGTTCGACGTCGCGCGCCTGCGTCTCGGCGATCCGCAGCACCGCCTTGAGTTCCCGGGGGTCCGCCACCCGCGCGAGGTTCGCTCCCGGGCTCACCTCCTGGCCGACCTCGACCGGCACCTCCAGGAGCGTTCCGGCGCGTCCGGCCCGCACGGTGAGGGCGGCGAGCTGCCGCCGGCGGAGTTCCAGGACCGCCCGGTAGCGCGCGACGGTCGCTTCCTTGGAGGCGACCTGCGCCTCGCTCGAGTCGGCGAGGATGGCGAGGCGCTCTTTCTCGAGCGCGTGGCGGGTCTCCAGTTCCTCGGCGCTCACCTGGCTCCGGCGGTGAATCAGTTCCCCGACCAGTCCCGCCTCGAAGAGCTTGCGGTCCGCATCCGCGCGGCGGCGCGCCTGGGCCGAGGAAGCGGCGAGCTGGCCGGCGGCGTTCTCCTGCTCCAGCAGGTCGGAACGCGTCTGGTCGAGCAGCCGCCGGAGTTCCGCCTGCTCGGCGCGGAGCTGGAGTTCGGCCTCGCGGGTCTGCTGTTCGAGTTCGGGATTCGAGAGGACGAGCAGCACGGTGTCCTCCTCCACCGGGGTTCCGGGGAGCACCCGGCGCTCCTCGACCCGGCCGCGGGTCTCGGCGGCCAGCCAGCGGATCTGTTCGGGCGGGACCTGGAGGCTGCCCGGTCCCCGGACCTGTCGGATCAGCTCGCCCCGTTCGACGACCCCGGTCCAGACGACCGAGCGGTCCACTTCGGGCGCGCCGGGAGCGATCCGGCCGAGCAGGATCACCGCGATCAGCAGCGCGGCGGCGCCGCCCCCAGCCAGCATCAGTCGCCGGACGCGGCGTTTCCGCTGCCGGTCGGCGATCTGGAAGTCCACGCTGCCTCCGCGCTCGTTCCCTAGTCGAAGAAGAGTCCCGGCAGCGCCAGGGTCAGGTAAGGGATGTAGGTCACGAGCAGTACCGCGCCCGCCCGGATCAGCAGGAACGGCACCGAGGCGCGATAGACCTCCCCGAGCGGCCGCTTGAACCGGTAGGAGGCGAGGAAGAGGTTCATCCCCACCGGCGGCGTCAGGTAGCCGAGCTCCAGGTTCGTGAGGAAGATGACCCCGAGGTGCAGGGGGTCGATGCCGAAGGCGAGTCCGAGCGGCGCGACCAGGGGCACCACGACCACGATGGCCGAGTAGATGTCCATGAGGCAGCCGACGATCAGCAGGAAGATGTTCAGCAGGAGCAGGAAGAAGAGCGGCGAGGCCACGAACGACTGCACCCAGTCGATCGCCATCCCCGGGATGTCGGCGAAGATCAGGTAGTTCGTGAGCCCGAGCGCGGCGCCCAGGATGAGCAGCACGCCGCCGATCAGGGTCACCGCGTTGGCCCCGGTGCGGACCAGATCGGAGAACGTCTTCCCCTCGCGGTGGATCACGAACTCGATGAACAGGGCGTAGAGGACGGTGATGGCGGCGGCTTCCACGAGCGTCGCGATCCCGCCGAGCATCACGCCGATGACCACGAAGGGGATGGAGGCCTCCCACTTCGCGGTCCAGAGCGCCCGCGCCGCCTCCCCGATCCGGAAGGACGAGGTAGTCCCCTTGAAGCGTTGGCCCGCGAAACGCCGGGTCACCAGGATCGTGAACCCGGCCACCAGCACGATCTGGAGGGCGGAGGGAATCAGTCCGGCCACGAAGAGCCGCGGAATGTCCACCTCGGCGACGATCGCGTAGAGGATGACGGCGACCGAGGGGGGAATGAGGAGGCCGAGCGAGCCCGCCGCGGTCAGGAGTCCGGTCGCGAACTTGGGGCGGTGGCCGTCGGCGAGCAGCAGGGGGAACATCAGGCCGCCCATCGCCAGGATGGTGACGCCGCTGCCCCCGGTGAAACAGGTGAAGAACGCGGACATCACGATCGCCACCACCGCCACCCCGCCCGGCATCCAGCCGAAGACGCCGCGGAAGAGCACCACGAGGCGCTTGGGCGCGCCGCCCTCCGCGAGGATGTAGCCCGCGAGGGTGAAGAGCGGAATCGTCGGCAGCATGGGCTTCGTGACCATGCTGTAGGCCTCGGCGGGAATCGCCGCGACCGGGTCCCAGTTGCTCCACAGCAGCACCGCGGCAGCGCCGCCGAGCGCCACGAAGATCGGCGCCCCGAACGCCGCGGCGATCAGGATGAGGGCGAGCAGCGGCCATTCGATGCCGTATCCGGTGAGGTCCCACCCGGTGAGCCCCTCGTGGAGCAGCAGGGGAACCGCGAGGCCGAGGACCGCGGTCCAGCGGCCCCAGGCGGTCGGGACCCGCCGCCAGAGCCGCCAGGCGATCAGCAGGAAGCCGACCGGCATGACGGCCACGGCGGCCCAGACCGGGACGCCGAGCGCCAGTTCCCGGCCGCCCTCCCACTCGGCCCGGGTGAGCACCACGCTGGCGTAGGAGAGCGTGACCGACACCACGACCCCGACCGCGCCCGACAGCGACAGGAGGCGCGGCCTCCAGACCTCGGACACCATGCTCGGGCCGGCGCTCAGCGAGAGCAGCTCGCCCCGGCGGGACGCCACCGCCGCCCCCAGGAAGGCGACCCAGAGCGTCAGGTGCTGCACCCACATGAACGAGCCCGGGATGCCCGTCGGATAGACCGGACGGATGAGCGCCTCGGTGATCGGGATCGCCGCCATGAGGACGAGCGCGCCGACCGAGATCGCGTCCTCGAAGACCGCGAGGCGGCTCCGGGGCGGACCGGCGGTTCCTTCCGGCATGCCGGCGGCCTCCGGGAGGGCCCCTGCGGCGTCCGGACTCATGGCTCCCCGGGGCGGACTCCGCGGGTCAGCCCGCGGCGGGGCTACTCATTGGCGGCCCGGTACTCGTCGCGCAGCCGGATCATGCGGTCGAACACCGGAGGGGAGACGAGCTGCTCCCGGACCAGCGGGAAGAGCTTCTCCGCGGTCTCCATCCAGGCGCTTTCGAACGCGGAGGAGGCCTCGATCACCTCGAGACCCCGCGACTTCATCGCCGCGAGCGACTTCCGCTCCTGCTCGCGGTTGGTCTCGCGGAACGATTCCGCCGCCTCGTTGCTCTTGCGGAGCACCACCTCCTGCTGGGACGCGTCGAGCCGTTCCCAACCCTGCTCGTGCACGATGATGGCGCCCTGCAGCGGCGCCCAGGGGAGGTCGTTCATGAACTTGGCCGAGCGGTAGATCTGGGACCCCTCCGCGAGCACGATCGGCAGCGGGACGGCCTCGATGAGTCCGGTCTGGAAGCCGCTCACCAGCTCGACCGAACTGATCTGGACCGGGTCGAAGCCCGACCAGCGCAGGAGATCGAGGACCGTCTGGTCGTTCGAGGCGCCCGCCAGCTTCAGCGCCTGCAGGTCTTCGAGGGTGTTGACGGGGTCGCTCGCGAAGAAGTGGAGCCAGCCCACGTCGGCCCAGGCGATGACCTGGAACCCGTGCCCGCTCAGCGTTTCGGCGATCGCCGGGTTCATGGCCTCCCGGACGTGGTCCCATTCGGGGTAGTCGCGGAACACCATCGGGATGGAGAGCGTCCAGGCGCTCGGGTCCAGTTCGGCGAGTCCCACGTTGGAGACCGCGGCCATCTGGACCTGGCCGAGCCGCATCTTGCTGATCATCGCGGTTTCGTCGCCGGCGGCGCCCCCGGCGATGATGCGGATCCGCACCTCGCCGCCGGTCTCGCGGCCGATCTCGGCGGCCATCTTGTCGAGGATCAGGTGGTAGGCGGACCCCCGGGGCGCGACGGTCGCGAGGCGCAGGTTGACCCGCGCCTCGGCGGCGGCCGCGGGCAGGACGAGGGCGAGAGCCACGAGCGCGACGCTCCGGCCAGCCGGAAGGAACTTTCTGACGTTCGGCATAAGGGAATTCTCTGCTGTTTCTATGGGTTCTGCAGGTCGTCGAGGAAATAGTCGTCGACGTTGCTGAGCAGCCAGGCGGCCCGTTCCTGGGCCACCTGGTTCAGGAGACGCGCTCCCGGTTCGCTGTCGATGTCGAAATCGAGCGTCTGCCGCAACAGGGTCTCGAATTCCTCCCGGTTGCCGCTCGCGACCGATCCCGTCTCGGCCCAGGTGGACCAGAGCACCGGAGCCCGCGCCGGGCCGATCCCGAGCGCGTGCTCGTAGTACTCGCGTCCCTGGTCGATGGAGCCCCCGATCCGGGACACCTCGTAGATGCTCAGGTAGTCGTAGACCACCCCGTCGTCCACCGTGTCGTCGAGTTCGCGGGACCGGTTCAGCAGGGCGCCCATCAGGGAGAGGTCCGCGGTGGCCTCGGGATTGTCCGTATCCATCGCGATCCAGGCGCCGAGCGCGGTGCCTGTCCACAGCGCCAGGGCGGCGTCCTCGACCTCCAGCTCGGCGGCGGCCGCCTCCGGGTCGCGGCGGAGGCGGGCTTCGATGCCGGGATGGTTCACTTCGAGACCCCGCATGCCGTAGCCCGTGGCGCGGCGGTAGAGCCGGGCGGCGCGCCGCCGCACGGCCTGCTTCTCCTCGAACTGGGTGAAGTCGAGATCGAAGAGGTCCGGCTCGACGAAGCCGTAGGCGAAGAGCAGGAAGCCCTTGGTCGCGCTCAACAGCATTTCCCGGTGCTCGGGGCTCGTCTCCAGCATCGTCTCCATGAGCCAGAGGTTGTTGGCGAGCGGCGCCTTGACGAGGTCGAGGTCATCGTCGGAACGGAGGACGGCCTCCCCCTCGGCGAGCAGTCCCGAAATCGAGTTCACCGCCATGTTGGCGACGAGACTGCACCCCGGCAACCACGTCAGCGCGGCGACAAGGCCGGCAGCCGGACCGAGCCGCATCCTCCCCGCTCCCACGGTCCTCATGACGGCGGAAGGTTACTCCGCGGGCGGGTTCCGTCCGGCGCCCGGACGCCCGCGCCAGCGAGCGGGTAGCCTTGTTCGCCGCATGCGTTCGAACCCTCCTCCTTCCCTTGTGCTTTTCGCCGGGTCGGCCCTGGTGTCGCTGGGGCTGACCGTGTCTCCCGCCGCGGGCGCCGCGGGGCCGGCGAACGTCAATTCTGCCTCCCCGCAGGCTTCCGCCGCCCCGGATCCCATCGTCGGCTCCTGGCGCCCGCGCGAGTACCGCCTCGCGGCCGGGGAGACGCTTCCGGTGGACGGCCGGATCGTGTTCCTCGCCCGGAGCGACGACGGGAGCCGTGGCGAGTGGTCCGTGACCTTCTTCGTCACCGGCGCGGAAGGCGCCGCGGTCCGCGGGTCGGCCGAGGGCGGAGCGTGGTCGCGGGAGGGCAGATCCCTGCTCCTCACCCACCAGTACCACCTCTCGGCGGGGGACGCCGCCGGACCGCTCGCGGCGGCCCCGCTCGCGATGGCGATGCGTTCGGCCGAGGAAGCGGACGCGAACCACCGCGAGCCCTGCGAGGTGTCCGTGGAGAGCGGCGTCCTGACGCTCTACTTCCCGAGCGGCAACTCGATGACCTTCGAACGGGTCGAGGCCCTCCGGTAGGGTCGCATGGCGCCGCCGGCTTGGAACGCCGGTCTCCAGACCGGCACCGCAGCGCTCCGCGCTGCGCACCGCACGGCCTTGACGTGCAGGATGACGCGCGGGAGGCATAGGATGTTGACGGACAATCCTCCGCGCGGAGGGGAGAGACATCGATGAGAGAGACCACGCTCACGGTCAACGGCGAGACGCACACGCTGGACGTCGATCCGGCGACGCCGCTGCTCTACGTCCTCCGGAACGACCTCGGACTGCGGGGGCCGCGCTTCGGCTGCGGCCTAGCCCAGTGCGGGACGTGCACGGTGCTGATGGACGGACGCCCGATCCGTTCGTGCATCCTGCCGGTCTCCCGGACCCGGGGCGGGATCACGACCCTGGAGGGACTGCCCGAGGACGGAAAGCTGCACCCCGTCCAGCAGGCCTGGATCGAAGAGCAGGTGCCCCAGTGCGGGTTCTGCCAGAACGGCCAGATCCTCACCGCCGCGGCCATGCTCGACGCCAACCCGAACCCGTCCGACGACGAGATCCGCCGGGGCATGAACCCGATTCTCTGCCGCTGCATGACCTACTTCCGGATCCAGTCCGCGGTGAAACGCGCCGCGGCGGCGATGGCCGAAACCGAGGCAGACCGATGAGCGGCGGGCGCGACATGAACGCGATCGACCGCGCCCTCGAACGCTGGGAGGGGACCGCTTCCCGGCGCGACTTCCTCAAGTCCTCGGGCCTCTTCGTCTTCGGTCTGAGCGCCCCGGGCGCGGCCGGCGAAGGCCTCGCGGCCCAGCCCGCGGCCGACGGCCCCTATCCCGATCCCGACTTCCTCCAGCTCGACTCGTGGCTCGTCGTCCACGAGGACGGCAGCGCGACCTTCTACGTCGGCAAGACCGACGGCGGCCAGGGCACCGGGACCGCCACCCGGCAGATGATGTGCGACGAGCTCGACCTCGCCTTCGACCGGGCCACGGTGGTCATGGGACGCACCGATCTGACCGTGGACCAGGGCGGCTCGGGCGGCTCGGACGCGATCGAGCGCGACGCCATGGTCGGACGCCGCATCGCGGCGGAGGCCCGGCGGGTGCTGCTGGAAATGGCGTCCGAGCGCTTCGGCGCGCCGGTGGAGGAGTTGCGCGTGAGCGAGGGGGTGATCTCGCTCGGGAGCGATCCCTCGCGGACGGTCACCTACGGGGAGCTGATCGGCGGGCGGCGCTTCGACGTCGCGCTGACGGGCGCGAACATCAACCAGACCGCCGGCGTCGCGAGCATCAAGCCGGTCCAGGACCTGAAGCTCGTCGGCCAGTCGATCCCGCGCTACGACATCCCCGCCAAGGTGGACGGATCGTTCGAGTGGGCCGTCGACGTGAACCTCCCGGGGATGGTCCACGCCCGGAACGTGCGCCCGCCGTTCGCCGGGGCGACTCTGACCGGCGTCGACGAGTCCTCGGTGAGCGGGATGCCCGGCTTCCTCCGGGTGGTGCGCGAGGGGAACTACGTCGCGGTGGTGTGCGAGCGCGAGGAGCAGGCGATCGAGGCCGCGGAGGGCCTGGCGGTCACCTGGGAGAAGCCCGCCACGGCGCCGTTCCCGGCATCGGACGACCTCTTCGACTACCTGCGGAGCGCGGAGCCGGAGCCGAACCTGGGCGGACGCTGGGCCGCGGAGGTCGAGGGCGATCCCGACGCGGCGCTGGCGAGCGCCGCGACCGTCGTCGAAGCCGCCTACGACGTTCCCTTCCAGGGACATACGGCGATCGGGCCCGCCCACGCGCTGGCCGATCCTTCGGACGGCCAGATGACGATCTACACGAACGACATGAAGCCGTACAGCCACCGGACCGGGATCGCCGAATTCCTGGGGCTCGCGCCGGAGCGGGTGCGGGTGATCTGGATGGAGGGCCCGCAGCTCTACGGGCGCACGGCGGCGGACGACGCGGGTTTCGAGGCCGCCTACCTTGCGAAGGAACTGGGGCGCCCCGTTCGGGTCC
The DNA here is from genome assembly GCA_022820545.1 of Acidobacteriota bacterium. GTDB lineage: Bacteria > Acidobacteriota > Vicinamibacteria > Marinacidobacterales > Marinacidobacteraceae > Marinacidobacterium. Next base: position 70,628 of record JAJEFG010000107.1, read on the forward strand.
AGTGGATGAGGCACGAGGAGACGGCGTGGGACACCAAGGGTCCCGCCTTCGCCATCGACCTCCGCGGGGGACTCGATGCGGACGGCAACCTGGTCGCGCTGGACTATCGGGGCCGGATCGCCAACTACGCGCACGTCGGCTACAACCAGGCCCGGACGGTGCTCATCGCGCAACTGATGGGCCTCCGGCCCGAGCGGCCGGCGCCCGGGGGCGCGGGCGGGCCGGACGCCATGTACCACGTCCCGAACCGGCGCGAGGAGACGCGCGCGGTCCGCCTCCCGCTGGTCTTCGAGACGCCGCTCCGCACCGGGAATCTCCGCGACCCGAACGGCCCGCAGATCACGTTCGCCGCGGAGTCGTTCATCGACGAGCTGGCGGCCGCCGCGGACGCCGATCCGGTCGAGTTCCGGCTGCGCCTCCTGCGGCGCGCCACGGACGACGACGAGATCTTCCGGCGGGCGCGCTCGGTCGCGGTGGTCGAAGCGGCCGCGAAGGCCTACGGCTGGGACGCCCGGCCGTCACCCGCGAGGGTGGGCAGCGGACGGCTGCTCACCGGACGGGGCATCGCCTACGCCTACCGCGCCCGCACCACCGTCGCCGTGATCGCCGAGGTCGAGGTGGACCGCGAGACCGGGCAGGTGCGGGTCCCCCGGATGGTCTGCGCCCACGACTGCGGCCTCGTGATCAACCCGGACGGCCTCGAGAACACCATCCAGGGGAACCTCCTGCACGGCATCAGCCGGACCCTCTACGAAGAGGTCCGGTTCGACACCGAGAAGGTCACGAGCGTCGACTGGCGCACCCACCCGACCCTCACCCACCGGGACACCCCCGAACGCATCGACGTCGTGGTGGTGAACGGCGACCCCAACCCCGACCGCCCGGACCTCCCCCCCTACGGCGCCGGCGAACCCTCCCACAAGCCCGTCCCCGCAGCCATCGCCAACGCCGTCCACGACGCCACCGGCGTCCGCATCCGCCGCCTCCCGCTCCGCCCCGAACGCGTCCTCGCGGAACTGGAAGCGGCGGGCGTCTAACCGCCGGAGGGTCCGTTCGGAGCGCCGGCCTCCGGCCGGCATCGCGGCCCCCAGGGCCGCGAGACCGCGTAACGCGAACCGGCAACAGGCGCGGCGCGTAGCCCGGAGTGCCCGACCCCTCTCAGCGGTAGCCCCGCACCTCGAGCGCCTCGCCGAGCTCCGCCGAAACGTCCGGGTCGGGAGCGCCGCCACCGTCGTTCTCCTGCCGCCACGCCACCGTCTGGATCCGCCGCGTCTCCAGTTGCGCCTTCAGCGGCTCCATCGAAAACCGCGCCTGCTCGTACACGTTGTCGGCTTCATTGGGGTCCCGGACGAGGTTGAACAACGCGAACAGGGGGGCCTCCTGGCCGGGAACCGGGATGCGCAGCATCCGCAGCCGGCCGTTGTAGACGCCGAAGAGTCCGCGTTCGGACTGCGCGTAGAGCCGCCGGTGGGGACGCGGGTCGTCGCCGAGCAGCGCCGGAACCAGCGACTTGCCGATCGTCCCTAGCAGCAGGGTGTCCGGAAGCGGCACGCCGATCAGCTCGAGAGCCGTGGGGCCGACGTCGCCGAGGCCCACCGCCGATCCGAAACGCGTTTCGGTGGGGACCCGCGTCCCGTCCCCGCCGGGCCAGCCGACGAGCAGCGGCACCTCGAGCGTCTCCCGGAACAGAGTGCGCGGGGTTTCAAAGGGGGGGCCGTGTTCCCCGAGCGACTCGCCGTGCAACCCGGCCACCACGAACAGCGTTCGGTCTCCCAAAGGACCGGACGCCACGCTCGCGAGCACGGCGCCGGCCGCCTGGTCCACCGACCGGATGGAGGCGTCGTAGCCGTCCACCAGCTCTCCGTAGCCGGCGCCGGGGGCGACCGCCGCGGTCGGCTGGGGCCCGCCGCGGAACCGCGGGCCGGCGGGGGTCATCGTGTCGCTGCGGACGGCGTCCAGGTCCTCTTCCGGCGGCTCGTGCGGCCGGGCGGGGTCCGAGAAGTGGAGCCAGACGAACATGGGGGCGCCTTCGGCGGCTGCTCCCAGCGCCTCGATCCCGAAGTCCCGTACTTGATCGGTGGCAGCGGCCCCGTCGCCCCAGTACTCCCGGAACTCGTCGAAACCGATTCCGAAGCCGAGTTCCGCGGCCAGCGCCGGATGACCGACAGCGGCGAGGGTCCGGTAGCCGTGCTCGCGCAACCGTGCCGCCAGCGTGGCCCCCTCGATCAGCCGCGCGGGCTCCCCCCGGGTGCTCCGGCTCGGATCCACTCCGGTGAGGAGCGCCGCCGCCGCGCGCCCGGTCTCGGGCCAGGGAGTCAACGCTTCGAGGAACACCGCTCCCGACGCGCCGAACAGGTCGAGGTTCGGGCTGATGTTGCGCGGATAGCCGTAGATCCCGAGGTGGTCGGCGCGCAGCGAGGAGACGGTGATGAGGACCAGGTTGGACCGCTCGGTGGGAACCTGCGGCCCCGAATCGCCGCACGCGGCCGCGGTGAGGGCGGCCAGCGCCGCCGCCACGAGGCGATTCGGCCAGCCGTTCATCGACTTTCCACCCCGGCCCGGATCTCGATGCGCCGGGCCCCGTTCGCTTCCCGCACGAGACGCACCCGCGTCGCGTCGGCGCGCCGGTAGGGTCCGAGCCGTTCCGGCCACTCGACGATCACCACCGCGTCTTCTTCCTCCATCTCTTCGATGCCGAGTTCCCGGAGCTCCTCGGGGCGCTCGATCCGGTAAAGGTCCAGGTGGTACACCGGACGCGCGCCCTCTCCGTAGCGTGACACGAGCGCGAAGGTCGGACTCGTGACCTGGCGGGGGTCCACGCCGTAGTGCCGCGCGAGTCCCTTGGCGAACACGGTCTTGCCGGCGCCCAGGTCCCCTTCCAGGTAGAAGGCCCGGCAGCGGGGTTCGCGGGCCGCGAGCCGGGCGCCCGCTTCGAGCGTGTCCTCCGGGGTGCGGCTGGCGACGGCGTCCGCCGCCGGCGCGGCCGTCACCGGGACACCTCCCGGCGCAGCCGGTGCACCGCCTTCCCAAGGTGGGCGGCCACGCCGGATGCGGTGACCGCATCCTCCCCGCTGCTCTCGCGGGCTTCGCTGCCGGCGAGTCCGTGCAGGAAGACGCCCGCCGAAAGCGCCTCGAGCGGACCCAGGCGGCGGGCGAGCAGCGCCCCCACGACTCCAGTGAGGACGTCCCCGGACCCGCCCGCGGCGAGTTCGGGCCCCCCGGAGCGGTTCACGAAGACGGCGCCGCGCGGGTCGGCGATGAGCGTCCCCGGTCCCTTGAGGGCCACCGCGGCCTCGGTCTCCCGGGCGAGGCGCCGGGCCGTTCCCAGCCGGTCCTCCTGAACCTCCGCGCTGGTCACGCCGAGCAGCCGGGCGGCTTCGCCCGGATGGGGCGTCAGCGCGAGCCCCGGCCGCTGGGCGAGGCGCCCGGCCCGGCCGGCCCAGGCGTTCAGCCCGTCGGCATCGAGCACGAGCGGCAGCGAGGTGGTGAGGACGATCCGTCGCACCGCCTCCTTCGTTTCCTCTCCGCTGCCGAGGCCGGGCCCGAGCGCGATCGCGTCGCCGGCGAACGCCGCGATCTCGGGCACCCCGTCGAGAGACATCTCTCCTTCGCCGGAAGCGGGCAGGGGCAGCCGCATCGCCTCCGGAGGCAGCTCCGTCAGGCCGTCGGCCGGGCCCGCCACCGTCAGCAGACCGACCCCCGCCGACAAGGCGCCCTGCGCCGCGAGCGCCGCGGCCCCGGGCATGCGCCGCGACCCCGCGACGAGCAGCAGCCGGCCGAGCTGCCCCTTGTGAACGCCGGGCGCCCGCGCGGGGAAGAACGGCGCCACCCGGCGTTCGTCGTTGGTGCGGACCCCCGCGGTGCCGGCGTTCAGCCAGACGCGCGGGATTCCGATCTCCGCGACCCGGATCTCCCCGCAGGCGGCGCTCGCCGGATAGACGAAATGGCAGATCTTCGGCGCCGCGAGGGCCACCGTGAGATCGGCGCGGAAGCAGAGGTCCGGCGCCGCCCCCGTGTCGGCGGAAAGGCCGGTCGGAATGTCCACGGCGATGCGGACCGCGTCGCGGAACCGCCCGACGTGATCCAGGTCGGCGACCACCCGGGCGGCAAGCCCCCGGAGGGGGCCGGAACTCCCCGTCCCCAGGATCGCGTCCACGATGACCCCGGGGCGCGGGGCGGTGAGTCCGTCCGGTCCCGTATGGCGCAGCGCCCATTCCCAGGTGGCCTCGTCGGGACAGGGAACCACGTGGAGCGCGAGCTGCATCGCGGTCTCGTAGTTCGCCTTCGTCTCTCCGGTGAGCCGTTCCGGATCGGCCAGCAACACGGCGGTGGCCCGCAGTCCGCGGGCCGCGAGCGCCCGAAGCGCCACCAGGCCGTCGCCCCCGTTGCCGCCCCGCCCGCAGAGGATGAGGGTCCGCCGGCCGCCCGCCCCCGACGCGGCGGCGACGACGTCCGCGACCGCCCGCCCCGCGTTTTCCATCAGGACGCGCGCCGGAACCCCGGCTTCCTCGATGGTGTGGCGGTCCGCTTCGCGCATCTGCTGCGCGGTCAGCACGTCCATGACGTTCATTGTAGGAAAGGGGCCGGGACGCGCCCCGCGTACCCTTTTCCCCGGTGACGCTCTACTTTCCGGAATCGCTCGTCCGCGAAGCCCTTCCCATGCGGGACGCGCTGGATGCGGTCGAGGCGGTCTTCCGGGAGCTCGGCGAGGGGGGAGCCCAGAACCGGCCCCGGCAGCGGGTCCGGGTCCCGGGCCGGATGCTGCACACGATGAGCGCCTCGAGTTCCGCGCTCGGGTACCTGGGGCTGAAGACCTACCTGACCTCCCGGGACGCCATGCGCTTTGTCCTCTTGCTCTTCGACCAGGAGACCGGATCGCTCGCCGCCGTGATGGAAGCCGACGCCCTGGGGCAGATCCGGACCGGCGCCGCCACCGGGGTCGCGGCGGCCTACCTGGCGGCGCCGGGCGCGTCCACCGTGGGGATCGTGGGGTGCGGATACCAGGCCGAAACGCAGCTCGAAGCCCTCGCGCTGGTGCGCCCGCTCACCCGGGTGGAGGCGTTTTGCCGGAATCCGGAACGGCGAGCCCGGTTCGCCGCGAAGATGGCCGGTCGGCTCGGCGTGGAGGTCGTCCCGGCGCCCAGCGGGGAGGCGGCGGTCCGCGGCAAACCCATCGTGGTCACGGTCACGAATGCCGCGGAGCCGGTGGTCCGGGGCGCGTGGCTCGCTCCGGGCGCGTTCGTGGCGGCGGCGGGAGGCAACGCGCTCGGACGGCGCGAACTCGATTCGGCGGCGGTGCGTCACGCAAGCCGGATCGTCGTGGACGACCGGGAGCAGGCGCGGATCGAGTGCGGCGATCTGGCGCCGCTCGTCGCCACCGGGGAGTTGGCATGGGACGACCTGGAGACGATCGGGGAGGTGGTGGCGGCCGGGAAGGGGAGCGCGGCGTCGGGGCCGGCGCTGTTCGAGTCCCAGGGGATCGCCGCCGAGGACATCGCGGCGGCGGCGGTGGTGTACGAGCGTGCGAAGGCCGAAGCGGCGCCGTTTCCCGGCAGTGGCGAGTAAGCGGATAGAATCGCCCCATGACTTCCTTCCTGTGGGTCCCGGTCCTCCTGGTCGGCCCCTTCGGGGCGACCGAACTCCTCATCATCCTGGGGATCGTGATCCTCATCTTCGGGGGTTCGCGGCTGCCGCAGCTCGGGAAGGGTCTGGGGGCCGGAATTCGGAACTTCCGGAACTCCATGAAGAGCGTCACGAACCCGGATGCCGGTTCCGAGGACGATTCCTCCTCCGGCAAGAACGACGACTGAGCGACTGCCGCCGTCGCGCGGGTAGTCCTTCCGGTCGCCGATAGACGGCGTGAGTTTCGCCTCGCTGCGCTCGGCGATGCCGGCCGGAGGCCGGCGCTCCGCTAGACCACGACCCGCAGTCCGTCGTGGGCGCGCTCGAAGGCCAGGCCGGCTGCGCCGAGAACGTCGTCGCCGGTGTGTACGAGCAGCACGCGGCGGGCCGTGATCCGGGACGCCGCCTCCTCGAGTTCGCGGTGGGAGGTATGACCGGGAAGCGCTTCGAGTGACGTGCACTCGTGGATCAGGAGATCCACTCCCGCCGACTCGGAGATCAGTTCGTCGCTGAAGCCGGTGTCGCCCGAGTAGACGACGGTGCGGCCGCCGAGATCCAGCTTCCACGAGAACGCCCAGGCCTCGGGCTGGTGGCGCGCTGCGAGGGCCCGGGCGGCGCCGCCGCCCAGGGCGGCCGGCAGGCCGATGGTCTCGCCGGGGAGCGCCTCCGTGATCTCCTCCTCGAAACGGATGGGCAGATCGCGGTAGAGGCATTCCCGGAGCGTCGCGAGGCGTTCCGGCGCGCCCGGGGGGGAGATCACCCGGAGCGGTTCGGTGCGTCCGCTCCGCATCGCGTCCAGTTCGAGAAACGGAATCCCCCCGTAGTGGTCCCCGTGGAAGTGGCTCAGCACCACGGCGCCGAGGTCGTCGCTCGTGAGTCCTTCCGCGCGGAGGGCGGCGTGGCAACCCGGCCCGGCGTCCAGCAGGAGTCCCAGCCGGCTGCCGAGCGTCCGCACGAAGATCGCGGCCTGGCGTTTTCCGCCGGAGCCGAAAGCGTCGCCCGTCCCGAGGAAGCGGACTTCGACCCCCTCGCCGGCGCTCTCCGGCCCGGCCGGGCGGGGACCCCGCGCCGCCGCCTCCTGACAGCTCCCGCAGACGAAGGGCCGCCGCCCGTCACCCTCCGCCATCGGGTCGAGTGCGCGGTCGCACCGCCGGCAGCACTCCCGCCGGGGCGCCGGAAGCGCGGCCGCATGGCGTTCGAACAGTTCCGCGACGAAGGCCACGATGCGTTCGCGGTCCCCCGCGGCGAAGAGCCGGGAGTCCTCGAGCGGGTCCTCGTCCGGCCGCGGCCGGGCGATCAGCCGGACCTCGACGGTCCGGCCGGAACCGTCGTCCTCGTCGGGGTCGGCGAGGATCCGGATCTCGAGCAATAGGCTGCTAGTGCTAGTGGGCGCCGGTCGACAGGTAGGCCAGATCGCGGTCCGGGTCGAAGGGGGCGGCGAGCCCGGCAGGCCGGTAGCCGCGGAGGTCCACCGCCACCTGCCGGTATCCGACGCCCAGCAGGCGTTCCGCGAGGCGGTCTCCGACCTCCGGGCTGAGGGCGCGGGCGATCTGGGCCGCCGGCAGCTCGATGCGGGCGAGGTCCCCGTGGTGGCGGACCCGGAAGGCGGAGAACCCGAACTCCCGGAGCGCCGCTTCCCCGGCCTCCACCCGGCCCAGGACCCCCGCATCGATCTGGATCATCGCGGGAACGCGGGAGGCGAGGCACGCGGAAGCCGGTTCCTCGGCCACCGGCAGTCCCAACTCGCGCGCCAGCGCCCGGATGGCCGCCTTGCCGACCCCGGCCTCGAGGAACGGCGAGCGGACGCCGTAGAGCCCCGCCGCGCGCCGTCCCGGCCGGATGTCCCCCACGTCGTCGGAGTTCGTGCCGTCGAGCACGGCCGCGAAACCGCGCGCGTCGGCGACCTCCCGCAGCAGACGGTAGAGCTCGTTCTTGCAGTGAAAACAGCGATCCGGACCGTTCCGGCGGTAGTCGGCGGACGCCAGCTCATCCGTCGCGAGCCACTCGTGCGGCATGGGGTGCGCGTGGAGAACCGACTCCACGAGGGCCCGCTGGTGACCGGAGAGGCTGGCGCTCACCCCGGTGACCGCCAGGCTCCGCTCCCCGAGCGCGAGGTGGGACAGGACCGCCAGCGTCGCGCTGTCCACGCCGCCGCTGAGCGCCACGACCGCCGAGCCCTCCGCCTCGAGGGCGGCCAGCAGGGAGTCCCGGGCCTCAGGCACCGTCCGCCCTCCAGTCGCCGCTCGCCCCACCGCTCTTCTCGAGGAGGCGGACCGGGCCGATCACCATCGCCCGGTCGGCGGCCTTCAGCATGTCGTAGACCGTGAGGGCGGCCACCGAAGCCGCGGTGAGCGCCTCCATTTCCGCCCCGGTGGAGGCCCGGCACCGGATCCGGGACACGATGCGGATCCCGGTCTCCTCGAATGCCGCCGAGACCTCGGCATGGTCGAGGGGCAGGGGATGACACAGCGGGATCAGGGCCGCGCAGGACTTCGCCGCCTGGATCCCGGCGAGGCGCGCCGTGTCCAGCACGCTCCCCTTGGGAGCGTTTCCGCGGCGCGCCAGCTCGAGCGCCGGTTCCGAGACCCGCACGAAGGCTTCGGCGGCGGCTTCGCGCGAGGTGACGGGCTTGGCCCCCACGTCCACCATGCGCGCGTTTCCCCCGGAGTCCACATGGCTGAGGGTCGCCGGGGTCGCCGGGCTACCGCCGGAAGTCATCGCCGGGGATCATGCCATCCGGCCCCGGCGTCCGGAAACCCGGGGAGCGGCTGCGCTGCGACGCTCGCTCCGGCGGGGACCCTCTCCACGTCTTCCGGCACGATCACGAGGGCATTGGCGAGCGCCACCGCCGCGATGTCGCCCGACCCCTGGGAGCGGATCGGCTGCGCCGTCAGGGTCCCGTCGTCCGCGACTCCCACCCGCGCGGGCAGGAAGGCGCGCCGCGGTCCGCGCGCCGTGACCGGGGCGAGCAGGCGCACCGAGGGGCGCGGCGGCCTCGGATCGGCGATGCCCTGCATTGCCTCGAGGGCCGGCCGGGCGAGCACCTCGAAGGTGGTGAGCGCCGAAACGGGGTTGCCGGGCAGGCCGAAGACGAGGACCGGAGGGGCGTCGCCGGTGATCCCGAAGACGAAGGGTTTGCCGGGCCGGATGGCGACCGCAGTCACGAGGAGCCGGACCCCGGCCCGCTCGAGCACGGGTTCGACGTAGTCATACCGGCCCATCGACACGCCGCCGCTGATGAAGAGCACGTCCGCCTCGAGGCCGGAAGCGACCTTCGCGGCGAGGTCGTCGGGATCGTCGGCGGCGAAGCCCAGCCGCCGGACCGGAAGCCCCAGCGCGCGGCAGCGGGCGGCGATCAGGTGGCTGTTGGCGTCGCGGATCTCGGCGGGGCGCGGCCTGGCGGTCCGCGGATGCCGGAGTTCGTCGCCGGTCGAGAACACCGCGATCCGGGGCCGCCGGGCGACTTCCACCCGGACCTTGCCGACGGTGGCGAGGAGCCCCACGGCCGCCGGCGAGACCCGGATGCCGACCTCGAGAAGCTTCGCGCCTCTCCGGACCTCGGCGCCGCGGGCGGTGACCCGGTTTCCCGGCTCGATGGGGGCCGGGGTCCTCCCGGGGGCCGGCCAGACGACGCAGTCCCCGTCGCGCACGGTGTCCTCCACCATGATCGCGGCGTCCGCCCCTTCCGGCAGCGGAGCGCCCGTCATGATGGCCGCCGCCTCCCCCGGGCCCACCCGGACCTTCGGCATCGTCCCGGCGGGGATCTGGTCGACGACGCGCAGCCGGCCGCCGCCGGCAAGGCAGGCGGCGCGGACGGCGTAACCGTCCACCGCCGAGCGGTGGAAGGGGGGCAGGTCCCGGTCCGCGAACACGCCCTCCCGAAGCACCCGGCCGCGGGCCGCTTCGAGCCCGACCGTCTCGGCCGGCAGCCGCGGAGACCGCTCGAGGATTCGGCGGAGCGCCTCCTCGACCGGAATCAAGGACGTTTCGGGGCCTGGCCCTCAGGCGTCCGTGGTGAAGCTGGCGACCGCCTGATCCTCGGTCTCGAACACCTCGAAGAGCGGCAGCACCCGGGCGATGTTCATCACGTGGACGACGCGCTCGCGCGGATGAAGCGCCTTGAGGGCGCCGCCCGCGCGGGCGACCCGCCGGGCGCACGCGACGAGTTCGCCGAGGCCCGCGCTGTCGATCGCGCTGACCCCGCTGAGATCGACGACGATGCGGGTGCGGCCCGAATCGAGGAGCACGTCCACGGCCTCCCGGAGCTCCTGGTCACCGTGGCCATCCACCAGGCGGCCGTTCAATTGCAGCAGCGAGACGCCGCCCCGCTCCCTCAGGTCGAGTTGCATCGCTCTAACCGATCAGGTCGTTGAGGGCCTGCCGGTCGATGCGGATCTCGTAGCGCTCGCCCGCGGCCCCGACGAAGGCGGCCCAGATCCGTTGTTTCTTCTCTTCGGCCATCTGCGCCCGGAAGGGTTCCTTCTGCTCCTCGAACGTCGTCTCGGCAAAGCCCTCTTTTCCGTTGATCCGGACGACGGCGTAGCCGCGGTCCCCCTCGAGGGGGCCGACGACGTCTCCGACCTCGGCGCCGAAGACCGTCTCCTCGTGGTCGGGGAGCATTCCGGCGATCCCCAGCGGACTGCCGCGGAACCAGCGCTCGAGGGGCGTGGGATCGGTTTCGGCGGTCCGGCCCCCGGCGACGAGGTCCCGGAGCGCCTGACCGGCCTCCTCGGCGAGGGAACGGGCCCGCTCTTCCTCGAGTCCGGCGATCACCTGCTCGCGAATGTCCTCGAATTCGGGAACGTGGGGCGGCCGTTCCTCGAGGACTTCCACGAAGCCGTAGCCGGTGGGGAGCCGGACCGGACCGCCCACCGCGCCGATCTCGAGTTCGAAAGCGAGCGCGGCGAGCCCGGCGGAACCGGCCCCGGCCACCGGGTCCCCGGCGGAGAAGTAGTCCGATTCCTGGGGGATCAGCAGCGGGTGGTCACGCGTCAGCTCGTCCAGCGAATCAGCGCCGTCCACGAGTCCTTCGAGTTCGATGGCCCGCTCGGTCAGGAGATCGCCGGCCTTCTCCTGCCGCAGGCGGCTCTCGATCTCACCCTCCACCTCGCTCAGCTCCCGGGTCTCCGCGGGTTGCCGGCTGTCGAGCCGCACCACGTGCCAGCCGTAGTCGGTGCGGACCGGATCGCTGATCTCGCCCGGCATCATGTTGAAGACCGCTTCGGAGAACTCGGGCACCATCTCTTCCGGCCCGAAGACGCCGAGGGCTCCCCCCGCTTCCCGGGTCGCTTCGTCAGCGGAATAGGTCCGCGCGAGTTCGGCGAAGTCCTCGCCCGCCCGGGCCCGCTCGGCGAGACGGGCCGCGAGGGTGCGGGTGGCGTCCTCCTCGGCCTCGGTCTCCGCCTGCAGCAGGATGTGGCTGGCTTCCGCCTGCTCGCCCATCTGGTACTGGAAGAGGTTGCGGTTGTAGTAGCGCTGGATTTCGCGCTGCCGGACCGAGACTTCCTCGGCGAGGATCTGCTCCGACAGTGTCAGGTACCGGATCCGCCGCTGTTCCGGCACCTCGAACGCCGCCGGATCGGCCTCGTAGCGCTCGCGCGCTTCCGCCTCGGCGACCTCCACGTCGCCGCGCCGGCTATCGGTCGTCACGAACCAGACGTCGAGCGAGGCGCTCTCGTTGCGGCGCCGGTATTCCTCCCGCAGTTCCAGGTCGGACACGTGCGGCGACTCCGTGATCAGCGCCCGGAGCTTCTCGGTCATCAGGTCGGACCGGATGGAATCCTCGAAGTCCCGCGGGTTGAGCCGGGCGGCGCGCAGCATGGCGAGATAGGCGTCCCGGCCGATGAAGACGCCGTTGTCCTGAAAGGTGGGAGAGGTGGCGATACTGGTTCCGACTTCGGTGTTGGTGACCTCGATGCCGAGACGTTCGGCCTCCCGGACGAGAACCCGGCTCCGCACCAGTTCGCCCACGACCTGGTCCGGAATACCGAGTTGCCGCGCCAGGGCGGGAGAGAAGTCACCGCCGCTCTGTTCCTGGTACATGCGCGCCACGTTCCGGTAGCGGTCCAGGAAGGTCGATGCCGGGATCGCTTCGCCGTCCACCCAGGCGACGCCGCGGCGCATCGCGGCGGTGGCCGGATCTCCCATGAAATCGGGGAAATAAAGGGCGACGAACGCCAGGATGACCAGCCCGAGCAGGCCGGCGCCGAGGAACCAGCCGACGGACCGGCGGTTGCGGAAATACTCGAGGATCATGGCAACCGGCCATGGTACCGCCGCGGAGTCCCGGCCGGCAAACCCGGACAGGAAAACGCGCGGGTTGAGACTGTCACGATCGCGGTTTCACTGGTACTCTCTCGCCGCATTTCCCGTCCCGGTCTTCCTGAAATCCCCGACACAGTGCCGCGACCCGGCCTCGCCTGATGCTCAAATATCTCCTCAGTCTCTTCTCCGTCGATCTCGCGGTAGATCTCGGGACCGCCAACACCCTCATCTATACCCAGGATTCGGGAATCATCCTCCGCGAGCCGTCCGTGGTGGCCATGAACACGGTCACCAAACGGGTGGAGGCGGTCGGGGCGGAGGCCTACGACATGGTCGGCAAGACCCCCGACCACATCAAGGCGATCCGTCCGATGCAGGACGGGGTGATCGCCGACTTCGAGGCGGCGGAGCGGATGATCAGCCACTTCGTCCAGAAGGCGCTGGGGAGGCGGCGCTGGGCGGCTCCCCGGATGGTGGTCGGCGTGCCGCTCAGGATCACCCCCGTGGAGCGGCGCGCGGTGCGCGACAGCGTGCTCCGGGCGCGGGCCAGCGAGGTGTTCCTGGTCCAGCAGCCGATCGCGGCCGCCATCGGCGCGGGACTCGACGTCACGACCCCCATCGGCTGCTGCGTGGTGGACATCGGCGGGGGCACGACCGACATCGCGGTCATCTCGCTGTCGGGCATCGCCGCCGGCACCTCGGTGCGCGCCGCGGGCGACATGTTCACCCAGGGGATCATCGAACACCTGCGGCGGGCGCACGGACTGCTCGTCGGCGAGCGGACGGGCGAGCGGATCAAGATGGCCCTCGGCAGCGCCCGGCCGGGAATGCAGGCGCGGAGCATGGAGATCCGCGGCCGGGACCTTTCCCGACTGTCGCCGGCCACGCTGACGGTGACCGATCAGGACATCCGGGAGGGTTTGAGCGGTCCGCTGCACCAGCTCCTCACCGCGGTGGCGAACGTGCTCGAAAAGGTGGAACCGGAGCTGTCCGCCGACCTCGTGGAGAACGGGATTCTGCTGACGGGCGGGGGCGCTCTCCTCGAAGGGCTGCCGGAGCTGCTCGCCGACGAGACGAACCTGGCGGTCAAGGTGGCGGAGCACCCGCTCGACTGCGTCGTGAACGGCGCCGGCGTCATGCTGGAGCGCATGGACCTGCTCCAGCAGGTGTCCCGGCACGACGTGTGAGCCGGCCGGGGTAACCTAGTGGGGACCCTGCGATCGGCAGGGCCGACGAGAGGGAGAGGTACGAGTTAGCCGGTGCCCGGGAAACGCGGCCACGGAATCCTTCTGGGGATCGTGTTGGCCGCGAACTTCCTGGGACTGACCTTTCAGGTGCGGAGCGGGATCAGCTTTCCGATCCGCGACGGCCTGGCCGCGGTGTTCGGCGGGGGCCAGAGCCTGGTGCTGGGCTCCACCCGCGCGGTTTCGTCGTGGGTGGAGACCGTGGGGGAGGCGCACGAGATGCGGCTCGCCCGCGACGAGTTGCGTGACCGGGTAGCCCGGCTCGAGTGGGAGCTGACCGTCCAGCGGGGCATGCTCGAGCGGGCGCGCGGGTTCACGGACCTGGACGCCGCGGCGATGGACCTCGGCGAGCCGGTTTCCGGCGAGGTCGTGGGGGTCAGCGCATCGCCGCTGGATCGGACCGTCACCGTGAACCGGGGCAGCCGGCACGGCATCGAGCGGGACGCTCCGGTGATGGCGGCAAGCGGACTCGCGGGCCGGATCGTGGCGGTGGGGCCCGGGGTCAGCCAGGTCGAGCTGCTGTCGGCCTCCACCGCGGCCGTCGCCGTCATCACCTCCGGGAGCCGCACCCGCGGAGTGGTCCGGTCCGCCGCCGGGGAGGACGGCGCGAGCGGCTACCGGCTCCATTTCGTGCCCGTCGGGCAGACGATCGCCCTCGGGGAGGAGGTGATCTCGAGCGGGCTCGACCAGCTCTATCCGAAGGGGCTCCTGGTCGGACACGTGTCGGCGGTCCACGAGGGCGCCGGCCTGCTCCTCGAAATCGAGGTCGAGCCGGCCGTGGACTTCGACACCCTCGAACGGGTGTTCGTGCTGCCGCGCCGGGACGATTCCGGGATGGCGCCGGAGCCTGATGCGGCGCCATGAGCTACGCGCGCGCCGCCCTCGCGGTGATCGCCGCTTTCCTGCTCCAGACCGGGGTGCTTCCGCTCATCCTGGGTGGAGGGGTAACGCCGGATTTTCTGCTCGCCACCGCCGCGGCGGTGGCGCTGCTCGCGGGGCCGGGTCCGGCCATCGGGTTTGGTCTCGTGACGGGGCTCCTGCAGGATTCCTTCTCCGGTGGCCTGCTGGGGATGAACGGTTTTTCGAAGCCTCTGGTCGTTTTCCTGGCGGCCCGTGCACGCGAGTACCCTCCTCTGGACACCCGGGCCGGGATCCCGTTGCTGCTCCTGTTCGCCGCCGCCGCCGATCTGGTGATTCTCTGGGCGCTTGGCGAGGTTGCCGGATTCACCACGGTTCCCGCTCTCGAACTGGGGGCGGCCGGATTCGGGATCCCCATCACCGTGATCTACGGACTGCTGGTGGTCCGGTTCCTGCGGCCCCGGCCGGCGGGGTACCAGGCGCGATGAGGCTCTTCGGAAACGCATCGTGATCCACGCCGAGTATCTCGCCCGCATCCGCCGGCGCCTGACCATCGCCCGCTACCCGCTCTGGGCGTTCGTCATCCTGTTGACCGTCCGCTTCTGGCAGCTCCAGATCGTCCGGGGCGAGGAGTTCAGCAGCCTGGCCCGGGACAACTATCTCCAGACCGAGCGTCACCGCGCTCCCCGGGGACTCGTGGTGGACCGGGGCGGGCAGGTCCTCGCCCGGAGCGAGCCGTCGTTCACGCTCCTCGCCGATACGGCGGGACTCCGCCAGCTCGAGGACCTGGGACTGCTCGCCGTGGAGGATGAGGACCGCGCCGGCCTCGAGGCGCGCGCGGCGCGCGGCCCGGCGGTCGTGCGCTCCGGGATTCCGTTCGCCGAAGCGGCTTTCTTCGAAGCCCGCCGGCGGGAACTCCCCGGAGTCCGGGTGGAGTTCGTCCCGGCGCGGGACTACCCGCTCGGTCAAGCGACCGCGCACCTCCTCGGGTACGTCGGCGAGGTCACGGCGGCGCAGTTGCTGCTCGAGGAGTTCGTTACGGCGGCGTCCGGAGACCTCGTCGGGCAGGACGGGATCGAACGGGTCTACAACACGACCCTGGTCGGCTCGGACGGCTATCTGGACCGGGTCGTGGACAGCCGCCAGCGCGTCCTGGTCTCCGGCGGGCTGCGAAGGACGGAACCGGTTCGCGGCGAAACGCTGCAGCTCAACGTCGTCGGCGCCCTCCAGGAAGCGGCCCACCGCGCCTTCGGGGATCACCGCGGAGCCTTCGTGGCTCTCGATGTGCGGACCGGCGCGGTGCTGGGCCTGGGCAGCTATCCGGCGGAGAATCCCGAGGACTTTCGCGGCGACGCCGGCAGGTTCCGCGAGATGCTCGCCGACACGGCGACTCCGCTGCTCAACCGGGCGGTGCAGGGCCGGTACCCGCCCGGTTCGGCCTTCAAGCTGGTGACCGCCGCCGCGGGCCTGGGCGAGGGCGTGGTGGGGCCCGAAACCCGCATCACCTGCAACGGCCGGGCTCGGGTGGCGGGTCGGACCTTCCACTGCCACCGCACCGAGGGGCACGGCTCCCTGACGCTCCGCGAGGCGGTCTCGAAGTCGTGCAACGTGTTCTTCTATCGGCTGTCGGAAGCCCTGGACGTGGACGTCATCGCGTCCTACGCGCGGGCCTTCGGCCTGGGGGCGCCGACCGGCGTGGACCTCCGGAACGAGTCGACCGGCCTCGTCCCGACCCGCGAATGGAAGCGGCGCGCCACGGGGGAGCGTTGGTACGCGAGCGAGACGGCCTCGGTCGCCGTCGGCCAGGGAGCCGTCTCGGTGACCCCGATCCAGATGGCCCGGCTGGCGGCGGCGGTCGCCTCGGGGGGGAACATCCCGACGCCGAGACTTGTCGGCGTGGAACCCGGCGGAGAGGTGGGCGGAGTGATGCCCGAACACTTCGAGCTGATCCGCGACGGGATGCGGGACGCGGTGGTGTCGGGGACGGCGTGGCGGGCCCGGATGCCGATTGCCGAGGTGGCGGCCAAGACCGGAACGGCGCAGGTGGCGAGCGCCAGCATGGTGGCCCCCGACAACGAGGACCGGCCGTACGAGCTGCGCACCCACGCCTGGTTCGTGGGGTTCGCGCCGTTCGACGACCCGGAGATCGCGATTGCGGTGGTGGTCGAACACGGGGGAGCCGGAGGAACCGCGGCGGCGCCGATCGGAGGAGAGATCCTGCGGACCTTCTTCGAGGACTCACCCGACACCCGGGTCGTGGGCGGGGGAGGAGTGGACCAGTGAGCCATTCCCGTCCCGGGAGGTACGCGCCATGGAACTGAGAGCGCGCGAGGGCGTGGACCGGGTGCTTCTCGTCTGCGTGGGACTCCTGGTCGCGATCGCGCTGCTGCTGCTGGAGAGCGCCCTGCGGGGGGTCGCTTCCGGGGCCACCCTCGGGGCGCATCTGATCCGGCTCGGGCTCGCTCTCGGAGTCGGCGTGGTCGCGTACCACATGGATCACCGCCAGCTGGCTCGCCTGTCCCCGGCGCTGTTCCTGTTGGCGCTCGGCCTCAGCGCGATCGCCATCACTTCCGGGGCCCTCCGGGCGGGAACCCGCCGCTGGCTCGAGGTGGGGGCCCTGACGGTGCAGCCCGGCGAGCTGGCGAAGATCTCCCTGGTGCTGCTGCTGGCCCATCTGATCGCCCGCTCCCGGCACGAACCGATGAGCCGCCGCGCCACGGTCGGCTGGATCGCGGCGTCGGGCGCCCTCGTGCTGGCGGTGGCGGCACAGCCCGATCTCGGGAGCGCGGCGATCCTGTTCGGCATCGGGGTCGGGATGGTGTTTTTCAGCGGCGTGACGATCTCCCGCAAGTGGATGCTGGCCGCCGGCGGCAGCGCCGTTCTGGCCCTGCCGCTGATCTGGGCGTTCGGCCTGCGTGACTACCAGCGAACCCGAATCCTCTCCTTCCTGAACCCGGAGAGCGATCCGCTCGGGGCGGGGTATCAGACGCTGCAGGCTTCCATCGCGGTCGGTTCCGGCGGCCTCTTCGGTACCGGGTGGCTCCAGGGCCCGCAGACCAGCCTCCAGTTTCTCCCGGCGCCCCACACCGACTTCGTCTTCGCGGTGCTTGCCGAGGAGTTCGGGTTCCTGGGCGTGGTCGCCGTTCTCGCGCTCTACCTGGTCCTCGGCCTGCGTCTCCTGCAGATCGCGGTGGAAGCGGTCGAGAACAAGGATCCGACCGGCGCCTTCATGGTCGGGGGCTTCTTTCTGATGCTCCATCTCCAGGCGCTCTACAACATCGCGATGGTGGCGGGGATCGTCCCCATCAAGGGCTTCCCCCTGCCGTTCATGAGCTACGGAGGGAACTCGCTGCTGATCGCCGCGGCGGCCATCGGCCTGGCCGCCTCGGTGCGCCGCCGCAACTTCCTTACGTAGCCGCCGCGCTGCAGAATGTGGCGCGGACCCATGGGGAACCCCCGGCCTCCAGGCCGGCGCGCGCCGGCCGCCGGCCAGTGCTCCGGGCGCAGGGATCGGCCGGCTTCCGTGCTACGGTTTCGGCGAACGCCCCGCTGCCCATGCCCGTAGTTCTGTGTATCGAGAGCTGATCGTCACCAGCCTTCCGGGCGAGACCCGAATGGCTCTCCTCGAGGATGGAGTGGTGGTGGAACTCGGTGTCGAACACCGTTCCGAGCAGAGCGTGTTGCACGGGATCTACCGGGGACGGGTGCAGCGGGTGGTGCCCAGCACCCAGGCGGCCTTCCTGGACATCGGACTGCACCGCAACGCCTTCCTGCAGATCGATCAGATTCCGCGCGGAGCGCTGGATGCCTGGCGGGAAGAAGGCCGCTTGCCGGAAGCCGAGCCGGACGGAGCCGCGAACGGGAACGGGTCGGGAACGTCCGGACTCCGGCTGGAGAACATGCTGCGCGCCGGACAGCCCGTGCTGGTGCAGGTCGTCCGGGAGCCGCTCGGGCCCAAGGGTTACAAGGTCAGTTGCGATCTCAATCTCCAGGGGCGGTTCTTCGATTTCCGGCCGCTGGCGCCCACCGGGATCATCACCTCGAGAGCCACGGCGGGACCCCGGGAGCAGCTCCGCATCGCGGCGCTGGTCGAGCGCCGGAGCACGCTGAAAGGAGAGTGGGTCGCGCGTTCCACCGCGGAGCAGCGCGACGAGGAGACGCTCTCGGCGGACATCACGCGCCTCGAGGCCGATTGGGCCGAGATCCGGAAAGAGAGCCTCTCTGGTCCGCCGGCCTGTCTCCGGGCCGAGGTGCCGATGGTGTTCCGCTACATCCGGGACGTGCTCTCCTCGGGATTCAGCGTCATCCGGGTGGACAGCGAGACGCTCTACGGACGGATGGTGAACTTCATCCGCCAGTTCCTTCCGGGAATGGAGCACAAGGTTCGGCTCTATTCGCGGAACTACCCGATCTTCGAGGAATACGGGGTCGAGGTGGCCTTCGAGCAGGCGACCCGGCGCCGGGTGCGTCTCCCCTCGGGCGGGTCGATCGTGATCGATCAGACGGAAGCCCTCGTGGCCGTGGACGTGAACACCGGCAGCTTCACCGGCGACACCGGGGAGCGCGACGAGACGAACACCGTCACGAATCTCGAGGCGGCGGTGGAGACCGCGCGCCAGCTCCGGTTGCGCGGACTCGGCGGGATCATCGTGATCGATTTCATCGACATGAAGGAGGGCCGGAACCGGGACCGCGTATTCCGGACCCTGCAGGGCGAACTGCGCCGGGATCCTGCCTTCACCCGGGTCGCGCCGCCCGAATCGAGGGCCGGGCTGGTCATCGTTACCCGGAAACGGGAGCGCCCCTCGCTCGAGTCCGCGCTCCTGGCTTCCTGTCCGGCGTGCCGGGGATCGGGCCGGGTGCGGTCACTGGGCGCCGTTTGCCAGGACATCCTGGTCCGCGCCCAGAAGAAGTCGGGAGAGTTCCGCGCCGGACTCGTGATCCGCGCCGCGCCGTCCGTGGCGTCGGCAATCCGCCGGTCCGCGGTCCTGCCCGAGATCCGGACCGTGGTGGCGGGGCCGGTGGCGATCGAGGACGCGCCGGCGCTGCCGGAGCCGCAGTTCGAACTCGTTCCGGGATCGGTGGAGCACGAGGGCGACGCCGAGACCGGATCCGGAGCCCCCGGGGAGTTCCTGCCGGACGCGGCCGTGCCGGAACCGAGCCTGAAGTCCGCGTGAGCCCGGAAAGCGAGCCCGTGACGGTTCGGCTCGACGTCGAGACCCGGATCGAATGGGTTGAAGTCGTACTGGGAGTCTTCGAACGTCACTGCGCCCAGTGCGGCTACGAGCCGGACGCGACGCACTGGATGGGAGCGGCGGTCCGGGAGGCGGTGACCAACGGGATGCGCCACGGAAACCGCATGGATCCCACGAAACGCCTGCGGATCCAGATCGAGACCCGCGACGGCAGCGGCGGGGGTCCCGCGGTCCGGATCGCCGTGGAGGACGAGGGGGAGGGTTTCGACACGGCCGAAGTGCCGGATCCCCTGCTGGAGGACAACCTGCTCAAGGACAGCGGGCGCGGCATCTTCTTCATGCGCCAGTTCATGGACGGGGTGACCTGGACCCGCACCGACCGCGGCGGAACGCGCGTCGTGCTGGTCCAGCGGCAAGGGCCCCGGACACCGTGAGGAGCGCCGCTGCCCGGGCCTGCGTCGAGGCGGCGGAAGCCGGGGCGGCGGTCGTCCGGAAGGCCCATCGCGCCCGTGGGGAGCGCGGCTTCGGGATCGATCTCAAGGGCCCGATCGACCTGGTAACGGCAGTGGATCACGCCGCCGAGACCGTGATCGTCGAGTGCCTGCGGCGGCTGCAGCCCCAGGTGCCCATCCTGGCGGAAGAACGCGGTGTGGTCGGTGGTTCGAGAACCGGGTGCCGCTTCATCGTCGATCCGCTGGACGGGACCACCAACTTCGCCCACGGGTTCCCGGTGTTCGCCGTGTCCATCGCGTATGAAGAAGGCGGGGAGGTCGTGGCCGGCGCGGTCCTCGATCCCGTCCGCGAAGAGCTGTTCACCGCGGAGGCGGGCCAGGGAGCGCACCTGAACGGCGTTCCGATCCGGGTCTCGCCGACGGCGGACATGCAACGCGCGCTGCTGGCCACCGGGTTTCCCTACTCCTCGGAAGCGATGGACCGGGCGCTGGACCTGTTCGTCCGCGTGATGCGGCGCGTGCGGGCGGTGCGCCGCGCCGGTTCGGCCGCGCTGGATCTGTGCTGCGTGGCCGCGGGACGCCTCGACGCGTTCTGGGAGGAGGCGCTGAGGGCCTGGGACACCGCCGCCGGGGAGGTGATCGTGCGGGAGGCCGGCGGGGTCGTCTCGGACTTCGAAGGTCGGCCGTTCTCCAACGGCGGCCCGAACATCGCGGTGTCGAACGGGCCGCTGCACCCCGCCCTCCTGGAGATCCTCGCCGAGGCGAGCGCCGGGCGGCGCGCGGCAGCAACCGCCGTGTCGTCGGCTCCCGGCGGCTAGCAGCCGGCAGCGGCTGGCCGTCAGAAGCGGACGCGAAGACCGAGGAGTGCGCCCGCGCGCGCCACGCCGAGGTCGCCGAAGTCGGTGAACTCGTCCCGGTGCCGGCCCTCGCCACGGGCGTAGCGGAACTCGCCGAAAGCATCGAGCCGCCGCCCGAAGGGCATCCGGACCACCGCGAAATCGACCCCCGCCCCGGCGTAGAGCCCGGTCAGGGACACGCGTTCCTCGAGTTCGTCGTAGTAGATGTCGAAGTTCTCGAAGTTCACGAATTCGCCCTTTTCCGAGTAGTCCCAGGATGTCCGGGCCACTCCGAACACGACGTAGGGACTTGCTCGTCCCAGCCGGAAGGGGCGGACCCGGACGCCGATCGTGTAGTCCGTCAGCCTCAGCCGGGCCGAGTGTTCGATCTCGGACCCATCTTCGTAGACCAGGTCCAGGTAGTTCCCGTCGACCTCCGCCTGGCCGGTGTCGAACCCGACGACGATCTCCAGCATGGGCAGCAGCGCGTAGTCCAGTTCGAACCCCAGGCGACCGCCCCGGAAATCGTCCTCCGTGAGGCCGAACTCCGCCTCGTTGGCGTCAAAGAGCCGGCTGTCCACCTGGAGCGCGCGAAACCCGCCGAACGCCGAGAAACCGTAGCGGGGCCGCGCGCCGGCGGGTCGCGAACGGTCGGGGTCCCGGCCGGCGCGTGGGGGCTGCGCCTCCTCGTCGGCCACGGCTCCCGTCGCGAGACACGCGGCCGCGATCAGGCAGGTCATGATTCGGCGGAAGCGGATCACGGTGATGGTCCTTTCGGAGGCGCCGATGTTGCCGGCGCCGGCAATGTCCGGTGCTTCCGGGTCAGGGACCGCTACCACCGGATCCGCAAGCCGAAGAGGCCGCCCGACCGGTTGAGCTGGAGGTCGCCGAAGCCGTCGAACCCCTCCGTGTGCTCGCCCTGGGACCGGACGTAGCGGAACTCGCCGAAGAGATCGAGGCTGCCGCGATCACGGAACCGCACGACGGCGACGTCGGCGCCCGCGCCGGCGAAGAAACCGGGGAGGAACGACGTCTCCTCGAACACGTCGTAGTAGATGTCCGCGGTCTCGAAGTCCACGAAGTCGCCAACTTCGGTGTACCGGTAGTAAGCGCCGGTAACGCCGCCGATCAGGTAGGGGCGCACCCGCGCCGCGCTGCCGAGCAGCCGCAGCCGTACGCCGAGGCTCAGGTCGGTCACGGCCAACTGCGCCGAGTGTTCGATCTCTCCGCCGTCTTCGTACACGAGGTCGAGGTAGGACCCGTAGGTCTCGGCGTCGCCGTTGTCGATACCGATCGAGATGTCCACCCGGGGCAGGACGGCGAAGTCGAACTCGAAGCCGAAGCTGCCGGTCCGGAAATCGTCGTCGGTGATCCCGAAGTCGAACTCGTTGGCGACGAAGAGATCGCTCGTCACGTTCAGCACCCGGAATCCGCCATAGGTCGAGAAGGCAAAGCGCGTGTCGCGCACGCTCCGTTGGGAGGCGTCCGGATAGGGCCCCCGGCGGGGGGGCTGCGCGGACTCCGCCGCCGTGGCGGCGGCGAAGCTGACCGTTGCCAGCAGGGTCATCAGGATGTGCCGCGTGCGGGTCATGGCGAACTCCTTTCCAGGTGGTTGGTCGCGCTCGGCCACATTTCCGCAATGCCTGTGCCACAACCGGCAGGGGCCGCCCGTGGTCCGCGGCCGGGCCGCCGATCGGCCGGCGGCGGAACCCGATCGGTCCACCCGCGTTAAATTCGTTTCCCAGTGCCCCGGTGACACCAGGACCTGACCAAGGAGGCCACCGTTCATGTTTCGATTCCTGCCGGCCGCTCTCGCCCTCGCCGGGTTGGTTGCGGCTCCCGGATGTCTGACCGAGAGCGCCGAGTTTCGACGCCTCGCGGCCGCCGTGACGGACGCGCGGGGCCAGGAGGCTTCGGACCAGCGGCCCGGCCATGAGCGGCTCGCGGACATCCCCGCGCCGCAGGAGACTCCCGACCGCAACCGGACCGAGGCGGCGTGGACCCTCTCCGACGCCTTCGCCGAAGTGGGGCGGGTCGCGACTCCGGGAGTGGTGAGTCTGCTCGTGGAGCGTGAAAGCACCCGGGGAGGCGACGATCCGAGACTCGAACAGTTCTTCGGATTCCCCCCGGTTCCATCGCCTCCGGGAACGCAGATCGGCCGCGGGTCCGGCGCCATCGTGGACCCGAGCGGGCTCGTCGTCACCAACAACCACGTCGTGGACGGGGCCACCCGCATCGAGGTGGAGTTCTCCGACGGCCGAACGCTCGAGGCCGCGATCGTCGGGCAGGATCCGCCGACGGACCTGGCCGTGATCCGTCTCGAAACCGACGGGGAGGTGTTCCCGCACCTGGCGCTGGGAAACTCGGATGAAGTCCGCGTCGGGGACTGGGTCCTCGCGATCGGGAATCCGCTCGGCAACAGCCACTCGGTCACCGCCGGAATCGTGAGCGCCAAGGGCAGGGTGCTCCAGGGCGACTACCAGGACTTCATCCAGACCGACGCGGCCATCAACCGGGGCAACTCCGGGGGTCCGCTCGTCGGTCTCGACGGGAGCCTGGTCGGGGTCAACACGATGATCCAGGTGGCCGGAACCCCTGGGAACATCGGGCTCGGCTTTGCGATTCCGTCCAACCTGGTGCGCCGGGTGTACGACGATCTCGCCTCCGAGGGGCGGGTGACCCGCGGCTGGCTCGGGGTCGCGGTCGTGCCGCTCGATCCCCAGCGGGCGCGGGCCTTCGGCCTCGATGAGGATGCCCGGGGCGCTCAGATCGACGATTTTTCGGGCCCCGACTCGCCGGCCGCCGCGGCCGGCCTGGAACGCGGCGACATCATCGTCCGGTTCAACGGCCGGCCGATCGAGGACAGCATGGACCTGCAGTTCGCGGTGGCCGACGCCCGTCCGGACGAACCTTCGAGCGTGGTCGTCCTGCGAGAGGGAGTCGAAACCGCGGTGGACGTGGTGCTGGGCCAGCGTGATTTCCGGCAGGCCGCTCCGCTCGCCGCAGCCGCTCCTCCGGAACCGGAGAGACCGGTGGAGTCACCCGGCCGGCTCGGAATCGTGGGCGAAACGCTGGAGGGTGCGGACTTCGAGGGAGTGCTGGTCCGGCAGGTGGTTCCCGGGGGGATCGCCCACGAGGCCGGCATCGAGCCCGGCCACGTGATCACCCGGGTTGCCGGCCGCCCGGTCCGGACGGCGGGTGACCTCCGCGACGCGCTGTCCGGGATCGGAGGCGGGGAACCGTTCCCGATCCAGATCGCCCGTGAGGTCGCTCCCGGAGAGTGGCGCCGCAATTTCGTGATCCTGGAAGCGCCCGAATAAGACTCCCGCGGGACGAATTTCCTACCGATTTGTAACATTCCGGACGGACCGGGGCCGCTACCCTCCGCGGGCAGTGTCCGCCGCGCCCTGCTCCGCGCTCAGTCATCCATGACGAAGCGAAACGCCGGCGCGGCGCGTTCCGGTTGCCCGGTGGATTCGCAGCCCGCTCCCGTACCGGGGGTCCGTCGAGGCGCGGCGTGATCGAGCCCGGACGCGAAGCCGGCGGGAGCCGGTTCGCCCAGTTGCCGCGCTTCGCGGGACTGATCCTGCTCTTCGTCCTGTTCCTGGGGGCGATCGACGGCCTGGGGGAGGGATTCAAGGGTCTCGGTTCCGGGCTCCTCGACGGCTTCTTCCAGGCCTCGGCGAACCCCTTCGTGGGACTCATCATCGGAATCCTGGCCACGACGCTGGTCCAGAGTTCCTCGGTCACGAGTTCGCTGATCGTGGGACTGGTCGCCGCCCCGGAATCCCCGCTGCCGTTCGAACACGCCATCCCCATGGTGATGGGCGCCAACATCGGGACCACGGTCACCAACTCGATCGCCGCGCTCGGACACCTGCGGGACGGGAAGGAACTGCGGCGGGCCTTCGAGGTGGCCACCTGCCACGACATGTTCAACCTGATCGCGGTGGCCATCCTCCTGCCGCTCGAAATCGCGACCGGGTTCCTGGCGCGCCTCTCCGGCGTGGTCTCCGCGCAGTTCGGGGGTTTGCTCGGAACCGGCATCGACTACGAGAGTCCCCTCAAGGGCATCATCGAGCTGGTCCCGATACCGATCCAGTGGTTCACCGGCGTCGTGACCGGCTCCGACGAGGCGGCTGCCGCGCTCCTGGCCGTCATCTCGGTCGTGCTGCTGGTCGTGGCCCTCGGGCTGCTCGTCCGCACCCTGAAGAGCATTTCCGCGGGCCGGGGCGAGGCTGTCCTCCACCGGGTGCTCGGCCGTCACGCACTCCTGGCCATGGGAGCGGGGGCCGTCGTCACCGTTCTCGTCCAGTCCAGCTCGATCACCACGTCCATGCTGGTCCCGCTCGCCGGCGCCGGGCTCCTGCTCCTCGACGACGCGTTTCCGGTCACCCTCGGGGCGAACGTGGGGACGACGGTCACGGCATTCCTCGCCGCGCTCGCGGTTTCGGGCCCGAACGCCCACTGGGGGTTCCAGTTGGCGGTCGTCCACCTCCTGTTCAACCTGGTCGGGATCCTGATGGTCTACCCGGTTGCCCGGATCCGGCAGGTCCCGCTCGCCGCGGCGCGCCGGCTCGCCGACATCGCGGTGGCGAACCGGGGTCTGGCGGTCGCTTACGTGATCGTGGTGTTCTACGGAATCCCGGCGCTGCTGCTGGTGATCAGCCGGGCGCTCGGCTTCTGAGCCGGCGCGCTCCCGGCGGGGGGTAACCGGCGGTCCGGGCAGATCCCCGAAGAGTCCCGGGTCCGGGCCGGCGCCCGTCACCCGAATCACCTCGGTGACGGTGGTTTCTCCTTCCAGCAACAGGCGCACCGCGGCCTGGCGGAGGCTCCGGACGCCCCGGCGGCGTGCGGAGCGGGCGAGATCCTCGGCGGTGCAGCCACCCAGGATCTCGACGGACGCCCGGGAATCGACCGGCAGGATCTCGAAGACGGCCCGCCGCCCCTGGTAGCCGGTGTCGCGGCAGCGCGCACAGCCCGCGCCCACCCGGACCGCCCGTCCGGCCACCTCGGGGGCTGACAGCGTCTCCGCTTCCCGGGCCGAGACGGCCGTCTCGCGGCCGCAGCCGCGGCAGATCGTGCGGACGAGCCGCTGGGCGACCACGCCCACCAGCGTGGTGCCGATCAGGAAGCGCGGCACGCCGAGATCGGCGAGCCGGGTGACGGCGCCGGGGGCGTCGTTCGTGTGGAGGGTCGAGAGGACGAGGTGTCCGGTCAGGGCGGCCTGGACCGCCATTTCCGCGGTTTCGGCGTCCCGGATCTCGCCCACCATGAGGATGTCCGGATCCTGGCGGAGCACGCTGCGAATGGCGGCCGCAAACGAGAAGCGGATGCGGGGATTCACCTGCACCTGGCTGAGCGGCGGGAAGACCAGCTCCACCGGGTCCTCGATCGTCACGACGTTCACTTCGGGCGTCGCGACGTGCCGGAGCACCGAGTAGAGCGTCGTGGTCTTGCCGCTGCCGGTGGGACCGGTGACCAGGAGCAGCCCTTCCCGGCGGTTCAGCATCTGGCGGAGGCGCCGTTCCTCGTCTCCGGCCAGCCTGAGCTGTTCGAGCGACGAGACCAGGGCCGCCGGGTCGAACACCCGCAGGACCGCCTTTTCGCCGAAGACGGTCGGGAGGGTCGAGACCCGCAGCTCGATCTCCTTTTCGGATTCGATGCGCTTGATGCGGCCGTCCTGGGGACGGCGCTTCTCGGCGATGTCGAGCCCGCTGAGCATCTTGAGACGGCTGACGACGGCCTGGTAGACGATGCGGGGAAAGCTGTGCATGGTCCGCAGGACCCCGTCG
Organism: Acidobacteriota bacterium; assembly: GCA_022820545.1. Taxonomy (GTDB): domain Bacteria; phylum Acidobacteriota; class Vicinamibacteria; order Marinacidobacterales; family Marinacidobacteraceae; genus Marinacidobacterium. The sequence goes on from JAJEFG010000107.1 coordinate 96,894, forward strand.
ACCCGAAAACGCACGACGGCGTGATCGCGCTTGGGCTCGAGGTGAATGTCCGAGGCGCGGTGCTCGAACGCCTGGTGGAGGATGCTGTCGAGAGCGGCCACGACCGGGCGGGTGGTGGGCTCCAGGTCGCCGGCCGCCTCCGACTCCGAGACGAACTCCTGGTCCGCCGCGGGCGGATTGGCGTGCTCGCCGCGGTCGTGGGTCAACTCGGTCTCCGCGGCGCGCAGCGAGGTCCGCAGGTTGTAGAGGCTGCCGTTGATCCCCTCGATGTCGGAGCGGGTCGCGACCACGACCTGCACCCGGACCCCCAGATAGCGTTCGAGGTCCGCGATGGCCCCCCGGTCGAAGGGATTGGCGACCGCCACCGTCAGGGTGTCCCGGTCCCTGGCGAGGGCGCAGATGGTGTGCTTCCGGGCGAACGGCGCCGGGAGAGCGCCGGTGACCACCTCCGGGTTGAGTTCCAGGGGGTTGATCGCCCGAAAGGGGAGTCCGGCGTCCTGCGCCACGGCCTGCGCGATGTCCTCTTCCGAGAGGATTCCTTCGGCCACCAGGGCGGCCTCGTGTCGTGGCGGAGGCAGCCGTTCGAGAGCCCCTGCGCGGCTGGCCATGGCGGCGGGGATGCGCCCCTGGCGCCGGAGCAGGGTCAGCAGGCCGGGAATCGGGTTCGGGACGGCGCGGGGTCCGGGTTGCGCCGATGCCGGGACCGGCGACTTGTCGGAGCCCCTTGGCTGGACCGGGTCGGCGGCGGGCACCGGCCGGGCCGCGGTCGGGGGCCTGGTGGCCGGGCGTTCGTCGTGAAGCAACTTGGAGATCTCCATAAGGCTCTAGACGTAATTCGCCCCGCTTTTTTCCCGTTTCGGACCGGAATGTGGAAAAGTCGAAGCGAAGTGGCATTAGCTGACAGCATCCGGAGGGGCGGAGATCCGAGGTAAAATTGCGCGCTCTCGGACAGGCGCGTAGCTCAGGGGGAGAGCGCTACCTTGACGCGGTAGAAGTCGGCGGTTCAAATCCGCCCGCGCCTACCATTCCTCCGTTCCCGGGAGACCGCCGCCCTGCGGGGGCCGGTGTCGGCCTTCTCGCCATATCGGCCCGGCAGGCGGCCGTCCGGCTCCGCCCGGCGGTCCCCGCCCGTCTTGTGCGGCGTCGCCGGCCGGGATAAAAAGACAGCGTGCCTTCTTCCATTCGACTGCGCCTCCCCGACGGGGGCGAAGTGCAGCTTCCGGCGGGCGCGCCGCTTTCCGGAGTGGCCCCGGCCGCGGCGATCGCCGCCACCGTGGACGGTCGGGAGGTGGATCTCGCCCACTGTCCGGACGCCGACGCCGACGTGCGGTTCCTGACGCCGCAGGACACTGACGGGCTCCACGTGTTCCGCCACAGTTCGGCGCACCTGCTGGCCGCCGCGGTGAAGGATCTGTTCCCCGACGCCCGCTACGGGATCGGCCCTCCCATCGAGGACGGCTTCTTCTACGACTTCCAGGTCGAGGAGCCCTTCTCGCCCGAGGACCTCGGCCGCATCGAGGCGCGGATGCGCGAACTCGTGAAGGCGCGGGTGCCCTTCGAACGCGAGATCCTCGACAAGGACGACGCGCTGCGGATCTTCGAAGAGCAGGGCGAACTGCTGAAGGTGGAACTGGTCCGCGAGAAAGGCGGCGAGCGGGTTTCCTGCTACCGGGTAGGGAGCTTCTTCGACTTCTGCGAGGGGCCCCACGTGCCTCACACCGGCGTGATTCGGGCGCTCAAGGTGCTCTCGAGCTCGAACGCCTACTGGAAGGGAGATGCGCGCGGGATCCCCATGCAGCGCATCTACGCCACGAGCTTCACCGACCGCAAGGAGATGGCGGCCCATCTCTCCCGCCTCGAGGAGGCGAAGCGGCGCGACCACCGGCGGATCGGGCGCGACCAGCGGCTCTTCCTGATTCTCCCGGAGGCCCCGGGGCAGGTGTTCTGGCTGCCCGCCGGGATGGGAGTGGTGAACCGGCTGCTCGATTCCATGCGGGAGAAGCTGGACCGCCGGTCCTACCAGGAGATCCGGACCCCGCTGATCCTGAACGAGTCCGTCTGGGCCCGGAGCGGCCACCTCGATCACTACCGCGACAACATGTTCTTCATCGAGTCGGACGAGAACCGTTTCGGGGTCAAGCCCATGAACTGCCCGGGGGCGGCGCTGGTCTACCGGTCGGACATCCGTTCCTACCGGGACCTGCCCCTCCGGCTCTCGGAATTCGGTCATTGCCACCGGTTCGAGCCGTCGGGCGTTCTCTCCGGCCTGACCCGGGTACGGGCCTTCACCCAGGATGACGCGCACGTCTACTGCCGGCTGGATCAGGTCAAGGCTGAGGTCCGGGATCTCGTGGACCTCGTCAAGGAGGTCTACGGCGAGTTCGGCTTCGAGGACATCCAGATCGAACTCTCGACGCGTCCCGACAAGTCGGTGGGGAGCCCCGAGACCTGGGAACAGGCGGAGGCCGCGCTCGCGGAGGCCCTCGCCGAATCGGGAGACGACTGGGTGGTGAATCCCGGAGACGGCGCGTTCTACGGTCCGAAGATCGACTTCCACGTCCGTGACGCGCTCCGCCGCAGTCATCAGTGCGCGACCATCCAGCTCGATTTCTCCCAGGCGCCGGCGTTCGATCTTCACTACGCGACGGAAGACGGCGGCCGGGAGCGCCCGGTCGTGATTCACCGGGCGATCCTCGGTTCCGTGGAGCGCTTTTTCGCGCTCCTGCTCGAGCACACCGGCGGGGCCCTGCCGGTCTGGATCGCCCCGGTCCAGGCGGTGCTGATCCCCATCGCCGACCGGCACCAGGCGCAGGCGGCGGAGGTGGCGGCCGCCCTGCGGAGCCAGGGCTTCCGGATCGCCGTCGACGACCGCCGCGAGAAGATGGGCTACAAGATCCGCGAGGCGGAGGTGGGGCGGGTCCCGTTCATGGTGGTGCTCGGGGACCGGGAGGTGGAAGAAGGCACGCTGGCGGTGCGCACCCGGGGCCGGCGGGGTCAGGAAACCATGACGGCCGCGGCGCTCTCCGAGCGTCTCGACGAGCTCACCCGGAACCGGTCGCTCAGCCCCTGACGAGGCGCGTCTGGTGAACCGAATGATCCGGCGAACAGGAGACTGTCGCTGGCGAACCGGGTCCGAAGTGGCGATAATCCGCCGACCCGCCCGCGGTGCGGAGGTGATCCATCGATAGTTCTCTCAGGGTAAACGACCGAATCCGAGCTCCCATCGTCCTGGTGATCGGCGAGGACGGCGAGAAACTTGGAGATTTCGCCCTGATGGACGCCCGGCGGCTGGCCGCCGACCGGGGACTCGATCTCGTCGAGATCGTGCCGAACCGGATGCCTCCGGTCTGCAAGATCATGAACTACGGCCGGTTCGTGTATCAGCAGAGCAAGAAATCCCAGGATTCCAAGCGACACCAGAAACAGAACCAGGTCAAGGAGGTCAAGTTCCGCATCATCATCGGAGAGCACGACCGCGCCACCAAGATGAAGCAGATTGAGCGTTTCCTCCATGAAGGTCACAAGGTCAAGGCCACGATCTGGTTCAAGCGGGCCCGCGAGCGGAGCCGCCGGGAACTCGGGGACCGCATTCTCGACGAGGTCACCGAGCAGCTCGCGGAGATCGCCACCGTCGAATCCCGCTCGAGCGTGGTCGGCAACCAGATGAGCATGATCCTCGCTCCCAGCCGCCGCCTGCTCGAAGCGCTCCGGACCGAACGCGCCGGCAAGTCGGAGGACGACGTTCACGCGCCCCGGGTACGTCGCGCCCAGCGCGACGGAACCGGCTGACCCCAGGAACCATCATGAAACTGAAGATGAAGACCCACCGCGGGGCCGCGAAGCGGTTCCGCAAGACCGCCAGCGGCCGCGTACGCCGCCGCTGCGCCTACCACAGCCACATTCTCACCAAGAAGTCCGCGAAGCGCCGCCGGCGCCTGCGCAGCGGGGCCTGGGTGTTCGAGGGCGAAGCGAAGATGATCGCCCGGATCATCGGCTAAGAGCCGGTGGTCAGACAGTTGGAGAAGACACGATGTCCCGAGTGAAACGCGGGACCCACCGGCGGGATCGGCGCCGGCGGGTTCTCAAACAGACCCGAGGCTACCGCGGCATGCGCGGCAAGCTCTATCGGCACGCGATGCAGGCGCTGGATCGCGCCCTTTCGTATGCCTACCGCGACCGCCGCACCCGGAAGCGTGATTTCCGGCGCCTCTGGATCACCCGCATCAGCGCGGCGTCCCGGGAGCGCGGACTCCCGTACGCCCAGTTCGCACACGGTCTGTCGCTGGCGGGAGTGGGTGTCAACCGGAAACAGCTGGCGGAGCTGGCGGTGCACGATCCGGGAGCGTTCGACGCTCTGGTGGAACGCGCCCGGGAGGCGCTCCCGGCCGGAGCCGGTCCCGAATAGGACGCCCCGTGTCCGACCCCGCTGCCGCCGTCCGGGGGCTGCTCGGGGACATCGAGCGGGCGGAATCCGCGTTCGAGAGAGTCAGCGGACAGATCGCCGAAGCGACGGACGCCAGCGTTCGCGAGGCCGAGCGGGAGCGGGACGCGCTGCGGGACGCGGAGCAGCAGGCCAGGGCCCGTGCGGAACGGGCCGAGCGGGCGGCGGAAATCCTCCGGGAGGAACGCGAGGTGATCCGGAAGGCGCTCCGCGCCGTCACCGGGGGAGGTGACGCTGGCGCGGAGATTTCTGGCTAGCGCCCGAGCCGCAATGAGCGACACCGTCAAAGTCGAAGTCGCCGGACGCTCGTACCGGCTGCGTTCCGACCAGGGGGGAGCCGACCTCGCGGCGGTCGCCCGGCTCGTGAACGAACGGATCGGAGAGATTCTCGAAGCGGCGCCGCACCTCGAAAAGGAAGAGGTCGCGATCCTCGCGGCGCTCAACATGGGGGATGAACTGCTTCGGCAGCGGGCGGCCAGCGAGGCCGGGCCGGCGGAAATCGAGGAAGCGGTGGCCGCCGTGCGGGGCCGGCTCGCCGAACTCGTCCGGCGGATGGAGCAGGCGACCGCTTCTCCGGACTGACGCCGTTCGGTGGCGGTTGCCGGCTCGCGGCCCGTGGACACGGCAAACTGAGCGCCGTGACCGGAGCAGCGGGAAACTCCGAGGACCGGTCAGCGGGTGCTGATCCGTTTCCGGCGCGGTCCACTGGCGAGGACCGGCTGCTCCGGCGCATCCTGGATGTCCTTCCGGCGCCTCCGGGAGAGGGCGGAGAGGAGGTTCCCCACCTCATCCTCGGGCCGGGGGATGACGCGGCGGCCTTTGCCTGGCCCGGCGGCGGCACGCTCCTGCTGACGGCGGATGCCGCGGAGGAAGGCGTCCACTTCGACCGCAGCCTTCATCCGCTACGCGCCATCGGGCGCCGGGCCGTCGCCGCCGCGGTGAGCGACATCGCGGCGATGGGCGGCCGTCCCGCCGGCGCGCTCGTCTCGCTCGTGGCTCCGCCGTCCGAGGAGTTGGCCGCGGCCCGGATCGCCGAGGCCGCAGGGGAGCGCGCCGCGGAACTGGGAGCGCCGCTGGTGGGAGGAAACATCACCGCGGGGGAACGGATCGGGCTCCACGTCGCAGTCGCCGGGACCGGCGCTCCGGGCGCCCCGCTCCTCCGGCGCTCCGGAGCGAAGCCGGGGGACGGGCTCTTCGTGACCGGAGAGCTGGGCGGCGCGGCGCTCGGCCTCGCGCTGCTGCGGCGGCGGACCGAAGGGGGAACGACCTGCCTTGATTCAGCAGAAGAGGCCCTCGTGGCCCGGCAACTGGATCCGGCGCCGCGTCTCGAGGCGGGTGCGGCCCTCGCGGGCGCGGCGCACGCCGGGATGGATCTCTCGGACGGACTGGCCCTCGACCTGCACCGGCTGGCCGCCGCCAGCGGCGTCGGGGCCTCTGTCGAGGCTGCCCGGGTGCCGCTCGCCGGGACGGGCGCCCGGGGTCTCGAGGCGGCGCTCTTCGGAGGCGAGGACTACGAGCTGCTGATCGCGGGGCCGCCGCAGGCGGTGATTGCCGCGGCGGGCACCGCGGGAATCCGGGTCACTCGGATAGGGCGGGTTACCGCAGCGGGCGAGGGGATCCGGCTCGAGCGCGCCGGCAGAGGCGCCGAGCCGCTGCCGCGCCGCGGGTGGGACTCGTGGGCCGGCCGGTGACGGTCTCGCGTACAGCTAGCCGGTAAAGGCTGCGGCCGCCGAGAGGAGCGCGCCCTCCCTCCAGGGAGGCGCCATCAGCTCGACGCCGAAGGGCAGGCCGTCCCGCTCGCCGGCGGGGACCGCGAGGGCGGGAAGTCCGGCGAGCGAAGCCATGATGGTGAACCGGTCCCCGTCGTAGTCCTCGCCCGCCTCGACGGCATCGGACAGCCGCCGGGGCGCCGTGCGGGCCACGGGGATCAGCAGGAACTCTCCTTGCTCGAAGTGGCGTAGCAGCCGGTCCCGGATCGCCTTCCGCGCCGCGGTGGCCGCCGCGTAGATGGCATCCCGGTAGCCCTGCGAGAGAACCGTCGTCCCCAGCAGGATCCGCAGGCGGACCTCGTCTCCGAATCCGGCGGTCCGGCTGGCGCGTATCGCCGCGGCGAGGGTCCCGTCACCCCCCACCCGGCTGCCGTAGCGCATGCCGTCGAAGCGGGCGAGGTTCGAGCTGGCCTCCGCGCACGCCAGGACGTAATAGGCGGAGATGGTGGTGACCGCTTCCGGCAACCCGAAACGGCGAATCGTGGTCCCCGCCGCTTCGAACCGGCGGAGCGCCCGGTGGAACGCCGCCCGGGAGGGGGAGTCCAGGATTGCGATGTCTTCGTCGCTGCAGGCCGCGACGGTGCGGGGAAAGGCGGGTCGGGCGGCGGCGGCCGCGAAGTCGGGCACCTCCCGATCGACGCTCGTCGCGTCACGGGGGTCGGCGCCGGAGATGACCGAGAGGACCCGGCCGAGACCTTCGGGATCCGCCGCGAGGCAGCCGACCTGATCGAAGGAGGACGCGTACGCCGTGATCCCGAAACGGGAGACGCGCCCGTAGGTGGGGCGGAGTCCGAAGATGCCGGTGTGCGCCGCCGGGAGCCGGACGGAGCCGCCGGTATCGGTTCCGAGGGCGACCGGGACCGCGCCGGCGGCGACGGCCGCCGCCGGACCTCCCGACGAACCGCCGACGATGCGCTCGGGGTCCACCGGGTTCCGGGCCGGGCCCCGAAACCCGCTCGTGGTGGCGGAACCCATGCCGAACTCGTCGAGGTTCGTCGTGCCGAGGATCACCGCGCCGGCGCCCCGGAGGCGTTCCACCACGGTGGCGTCGTAGGGCGCCCGGTAGGCGCCGAGGAGGGCGGATCCGGAGGTGGACGGCAACCCGCGGACGGCGATGTTGTCCTTCACCGCGACCGGGAGTCCGAAGAGAGGTCCCCGGGCGTCCGGCGGCTGCCGGTCGAGCCGCCGGGCGGTCGCCGCGGCGCCGTCCCGGTCGAGGTGCAGGAACGCGTGGATGCGCCGGTCGACCTCCTCGGCGCGGTCGAGCGCCGCCGCGGTCGTCCCTGTGACGTCGAGGTTCCCGGGCGGAAGCGGGATGCGGGAGGGGTCCTCCCCGGCGGGTGTCACGACCCGCCTCCGAGCACCTGTGGAACCTGGACGAAACGCTCGCCGCGCTCGGGAGCGAGTTCGAACGCCTTGCCGTCCGGAAGACCCTCTCGCGGCTCGTCGGGACGGAGCGGACAGGCGGCGCCGTCGCCGGAAGACCCTCCCGGCTGCGCTTCGGGTTCGCGTCTGGCGGTCTCCACGACCCGCGACGTGTAGGTCCCGAGCACCTTGCGGGCGGCCAGCAGGTTCCGGGTCCGCGTCTCTCCCTCGGGAGGCGCCACCGACGCCAGCGCGGCGATGCGGAAGAACTCGTCGCTCTCGATGCCGTCCGCCACCCTACGCCCTCACGATCCAGTCTGGCCGCGAGTATAGTCGGGGCGGTGCGGCGTTCCGGCGGTACCTCCAGCGCCGCGGCGGCGGTGTTCCTGACCGCGATCTGCGCGTGCGGGGGCGGCCCGCGAGAGGCCCCCGAAGCGGTCACCGCGGCCGAGTCGTTCGTGTTTCCGGCGGAGTTCGAACCGCACCGCGCCCTGTGGATGGCGTGGCCGACCTACGAGAACAAGCGGGGACTGCCGACCGAGCCGCTCCTCATCGAGATTGTTCGCGCCACCGAGGGCAGGGTGGCCATCGAGCTGCTGGCCCAGGACGGCGCCGAAGCGGAGCGCATCCGGGAGCGCTTCCGGCAAGAGGAGGTGCCGGACGGGCACGTGACCATCCACGCCGTGCCGCACGGCGACATCTGGATGCGGGACATGGGACCGATCTTCGTGCGGGGTGATCGGGGCGCCCTCCGGGTCGTCGATTTCGGATTCAACATGTGGGGTTACGAGTCTCCGGACAGTCCCGACTCCCGGCTTGAGGAAGGGGTGGACCGCCAGGTCGCGGAGCTCCTCGGTCTGGAAGTGGTCAAGTCCACGCTCATCAGCGAAGGCGGCTCGCGCGAGTTCAACGGCAAGGGCGTGATGCTCGCGGTGGAGGCGGTGGAGTTGCAGCGCAACCCGGGATGGACCCTCGAAGCCATGGAGGAGGAGTTCCGGCGCACCTTGGGGGTTTCCAGGGTCATCTGGCTCGCCGAGGGCATGGCGGAGGATGAACTCACCTTCCGCGGCCGGCTCCCCGGCGGCGTCTACACCGTGATCACCACGGGCGGCCACGTGGATGAGTTCGCCCGCTTCGCGGACCCGGAGACGATCCTGCTCGCCGAAATCACGGAGGAGGAACGCCGGACCGATCCCATCGCCGCCATCAGCCACGAACGGCTCGAGGAGAGCTTCCGGAGGCTGAGCGCGGCGACGGACCAGGACGGAAACCCCTTCCGCATCGTGCGCGTGCCCGCGCCGGATTCGCTCTTCGAAACGATGCGGGCCGGGGACGGGGTGTTCGACTACATCCAGCCGCTCGAATACGAGGACGGATCCACCATCGCGCCGGACGACGAAATCAAGGTGGTCGCCGCGGCGAGCTATCTGAACTTCCAGGTGACGAACGGCCTCGTGCTGGCCCAGAAGTACTGGAAGCCCGGAATGCCGGAGAGCCTGAGGGAAAAGGACGAACGGGCGCTCGCCATCCTGCGCGAGGTCTTCCCGGGCCGGGAAGTGCTGCCCCTCGACGCCATGGCCGTCAATCTGGGCGGCGGCGGAGTCCACTGCATCCTGCAACAGGAACCGGAACGCATCGGAGCGCCGGCCTCCGGCCGGCATCGCGCGGGAGCGCGAAACTCACGCTGATGGCGCTCCTCCCCCTTGCAGGTGGGGCCTGCGGCCGCGATGCCGGCCGGAGGCCGGCGCTCCGAGCTCAAGCCGTTCCCTCCGCTTTCACGCCCGGCGGGGTGTACAGAAGGACCGATCATGACGGTTTCTCCCGGTGGGGGATCGCTGGCAGGCGAGACGCCGGCGTGAGCAGCGGTAGCGAACGCACCCCGAGCGTCCCCGGCGCGTGAACGGCGCGGAGGGTTGGGGCGCGCTCAGCCTCGTTCCCAGTCTCGCGGTGCTGGGGCTTGCGGTATGGACCCGCCGGCCCCTGGAAGCCCTGATCTTCGGATCGCTGCTCGGCCACCTGATGCTCTCGCGGGGGAGCTTCCTGGGCGCGTTCCTGGAAAACGCCCAGTCGGTGATGGCCGAGCCGGCGAGCGTCTGGGTGGTCCTCGTGGTGCTGCTCTTCGGCGCGCTGATCGGCATCCTGGCCCGCGTCGGCGGATCGAAAGCCTTCGGCGAGGCGCTCTCGCGGCGGCTCCGGACCCGCCGGCGGGTCCTGCTGGGCGCCTTCGGACTCGGCGTCGTGACCTTCGTGGACGACTACCTGAACGCGTTGGCGGTCGGGGCGGCGTTTCGGGGAGCGGCCGACCGGATGGGCATCTCGCGGGCCCGTCTCGCCTACGTGGTGGACAGCACGGCGGCGCCCATCTGCGTGCTGATACCCGCTTCGACCTGGACGGTCTTCATCGCCGGCCTCCTCGAGGCGAACGGGCTCGCCGGGGCGGGCGGGGGGACGCAGCTCTACGTCTCCCTCATCCCCTATCTCCTCTACCCGTGGTTCGCGATCCTGCTGGTGCTCGCGGTCATCCTGGGGGCGGTCCGCGATCTCGGACCGATGGCGGCTGCCGAGCGCGAGCTCCGGTCGGGCGCCGTCCCGGCGACCGTGGCCCTCGATCAGAGCCTCGAACCGGATGCCGACCAGGCGCCGGCGCGTCCCGGCCTGCGGACCCCGGCCTTCCTCATCCCGATCCTGGTGCTGCCGGCGGCCACCCTGGCGCTCGGCGGCGACGCGCTGTTCGGCGTCGTGACGGCTCTGGGAGTGGCCCTGGTGCTGACGGCGCTCGTGCGGCCGGCCGGTGGCCTGGGTCCCGTAGCGGACGGCGCTTTCCTCGGCATGGAGAAGATGGTCTATCCCCTCGGGATCGTGCTCGTGTCCTTCATCCTGCGGGACGTGAACGCCGCCCTCGGGCTGACCGGGTTCGTGATCGGTAGCGTGCAGCCGATAGCGAGCGCCTGGATGCTGCCGGCGCTCGTGTTCGTCACCCTCTCGGGGGTGGCGTTCGCCACCGGATCGTTCTGGGGCGCGTACACCGTCAGCATGCCGGTGGTGGCCGGCCTCGCGACGGAGCTGGGAGCTCCGCTGCCGCTGACGCTCGGAGCGCTGGTTTCCGCGGGCGCCTTCGGCTCCCACGCCTGCTTCTACGGGGACGCCACCGTCCTTGCCGCGCGGAGCGCGGGGTGTTCCATCATGGAGCACGTCAGGACGCAGCTTCCGTACGCCCTCATCGGCGCCGGGGCCGCCCTCGCCGGATTCACGGTTCTCGGCCTGGTGGCCGGCTAGCGTGACCGGCGCCGGACCCGCGGAGCCTTGCCGCCGGGCCCGCTCACGGCAGAATTAGCCGATGCCCGCGGATCCGCAGCCAACCGGCCGCCCGCGGCTCGCCCTCATCCAGCGGGCGATCGAGCCGAGTCGGGACGCCGCCCACCGGGGCGCCGTCGAGGCCGTTCGCGCCGCGGCGGCCGGCGGCGCGCAGATCGTCTGCCTGCCCGAGTTGTACGACCTCCCGTACTTCCCGCGGCAGGTCGCGGTGGAGAGTTGGAGGCTGGCAGAGCGGCAGCCATCGGAACGGGTGCGGGAACTCGGCCGGCTCGCCGCCGAACTCGGCATCGTGCTCGTCGTGCCGGTCTTCGAGGAAGCGGCCCCCGGAGTGCTCTTCAACGCCGCCGTGCTCTACGACGCGGACGGGAGCCCACTGGGCCTCTACCGCAAGAACCACATTCCGGACGGTCCCGGCTACCACGAGAAGTACTACTTCACGCCCGGCGACACCGGCTATCCCGTCTGGGAGACGGCGTATGGCCGCATCGGGGTCGGTGTCTGCTGGGACTCCTGGTTCCCCGAGACGGCGCGCCTCCTCGCCCTCGGCGGCGCCGACCTGCTGCTGTTCCCGACGGCGATCGGCAGCGAACCGGATCGCCCGGACTACTCCTCGGAAGACGCCTGGCGGACGGTCATGCGCGGTCACGCGATCGCGAACGGCGTCTTCGTCGGAGCTCCCAACCGGGTGGGGGTCGAGGGCGCCATGACCTACTACGGCGGCAGCTTCGTGTGCGACCCCTTCGGCGAGGTGGTCGCCCGCGCCGGCGCCGACCCGGACGTCGTGTTCGCCGATCTCGACTTCGGCAGGAATCGGGAACTCCGGGAACTGCTCCAGTTCTTCCGGGACCGGCGGACGGACACCTACGGCGGCCTGTTGCGGGTCGCGCCGGACCCCGGGAAAGAGCGCTAGTCGACCGTGGAAAACCCTCGCGTCCGCGAGCAGGTCTTCCTGACCCTCGCCGCGGTCTTCATCGCGGCGCTCATCGCCTGCAACCTGATCTTCCGGAAGTTCTTCGTCTGGGAGATTCCCGCTCTCGGCCTGATCGGCCTGGAGCCGCGGATGGAACTCTCGGTGGGGATCCTGGCGTATCCGGTCACCTTCATCTGCACGGACGTCCTTTCGGAGTTCTACGGCCGCCGGCGGGTAAGCCAACTGGTGACCGCCGGCTTCTTCGCCAGCGTCTTCGTGGTGGGCCTGGTGACGCTCTCCAACTGGGTGCCGGCGGCGAGCTGGAGCGCCGTGGGCGACGACACGTTCGACCTGGTCTTCGGGATCCAGGGAGTTGCGGTCGCGGCTTCGATGTGCGCCTACCTGGGTGCGCAGTACCTCGACATCCGGCTCTTCCACTACTGGAAGCGCCGGACCGCGGGACGCCATCTGTGGCTTCGGAACAACGCCTCCACGTTCACCTCGCAACTCGTGGACACGATCCTCGTGACCACCATCCTCTCCCTGCTCGGGGCCAGCGAGATCACCCCGGAGCGGCTGCCGATCCTGATCGCCAACGGCGTGGTCTTCAAGTGGTTCGTCGCCGTCGTGGACACCCCGCTCGTTTACGGGGCGGTGTGGTTCCTGCGAAACCGGCTCGGGATCGAGGAAGCCCCGGCGGACGACAGGTCGGCGCGAACGCGGATCTTCTGACGGCCGGCGCCGGGCGGGCCGCCGCTCCCCGCGGTCAGTTGCCGAACGCGCTGCGGATGGCGGCGCGGACGTGGTCGTTCAGGGCCGGGAGGCCGCCCGGATCGGGACCCCCTCCCTCGGCGCGGTCGGCGCGGCCGCCGGCGCGGCCCCCGATGGCCGCCGCCGCTTCCCGGAGGAGCCGGTCGGCCGGCAGCCGCTCGGCGACCTCGGGCGAGACCCCCAGGATGACCGCGGCGCGCCCGTCCCGGACGGCGGCTGAAACGGCGACCCAGGGACGGCCGTCCTGCCGGTCGCGGAACGCATCCATGAGCCGGCGGTGCTCGTTCTTGGAGACCCCGTCGAACGGGGGCGGCATCCAGACGACAATGCCCGCGATGGTCTCGGTCCGGGCGGCCGCGCCGCCTCCCGGGGCCGGCGCTCCGCCTCCGCCGAGCGCAAGACGATCCTGGAGCCGTTCCACCTCGCGTTCCATGCGCCTCAGGTCGGAGCGCATCTTTTCCACCTTCCGCGCCACGTCCTCGGCGCGGGTGTTCGCCGCCCGTCCGATGTCGCCGAGCAGCCGCCGTCCGCGGACCACGTGTTCGACCGCCGGCCGGCCGGTGAGCGCCTCGATCCGCCGGACCCCGGCGGACACCGACTCCTCGGAGACGATGACGAACAGTCCGGCCTGGCCCGTCGCCCCCAGATGGGTCCCGCCGCAGAGTTCGATGCTGAACTCGGGCACCTCGATGACACGGACTTCGGTCCCGTACTTGTCGCCGAAGAACGCCAGAGCGCCGCGGGCAAGCGCGGCATCGAGGGACATCACGCTCGCCAGCACTTCCCGGTCGGCCCGGATCTGCTCGTTGACCCGGCCTTCGATGGTCTCGATTTCGGCCGGGGTCAGCGCCGCGAAGTGGGTGAAGTCGAACCGCAACCGGTCCGGGGCGACGAGCGAGCCCGCCTGTTTCACGTGCGGCCCGAGGGTGTCCCGGAGCGCCGCGTGCAGGAGATGGGTCATGGTGTGGTGCTCGGCGGCGCCCCGGCGGCGGCTCCCGTCCACGAAGGCCTCGACCGGTTCCCCGGCGCCGATGGAGCCCTCCCGCATGCGGACGGAGTGCACCACCAGGCCGTCGCGGTTCTGGGCGTCGAAGACCTCGGCGACCCCACCCGCCGAGCGGAGCAGCCCGCGGTCGCCGATCTGTCCGCCTCCCTCGGGATAGAACGGCGTCCGGTCGAGAATCAGCTCTCCGGCCGCGCCCTCGGGCAGCGCCGGGACGGGAACCGGCGCCTCGCCTTCGCCCGTGGCGAGCGTCGCGAGCACCCGGCACCCGTCCGCTTCCGTGCCGTCGTAGCCGAGAAAGCGGGTCGGCCCGGCGCCCGCGAGGTCGCGGTAGGCGGTGGAAGCCGCCGCGGGCTTGCCCTTCCACGACTCGCGCGCGCGTTCCCGCTGCTCCTGCATCCGGGCCTCGAACGCCGCGTGGTCCACGGACATTCCGTGTTCCCGGGCGACTTCGTCCACGAGATCGAGAGGCAGCCCGAAGGTGTCGTAGAGGCGGAAGGCGTCATCGCCCGGCACTTCGGCGGCCTGGCGCACGGAATCCCGGGCGAGCACGCGCTCGAGCTGGGTCATCGCGGTCGAGAGCGTCCCCGAGAAGCGTTCCTCTTCGAACGCCGCGACGCGCAGGATGAGGTCCCGCGACAGGCCCAGTTCCGGCCACGCGTCCTCCATTCCGGAGATGGCGATCGCGGTGATTTCGGGCAGGACCGGCTCCGGCATTCCGGCCTTGCGCCCGAAACGCAGGGCCCGGCGGATGATATTGCGGAGCACGTACCCCCGGCCCTCGTTCGCCGGGAGAACGCCGTCCGCGATCAGGAACGCGGTGGCGCGCGCGTGGTCCGCGATCACCCGGGCCGCCGTCCGTACCGATCCGGGGTCCACCTCGTCGGAGGCGCGTTCCTCGACGGCGCGGATGAGCGGGACGAACAGGTCGGTGTCGTAGTTCGAGTCCGCTCCCGAAAGCACCGCGGCGAGGCGCTCGAGCCCCATCCCGGTATCCACCGAGGGCGCGGGCAGCGGGTGCAGAACCCCCGCGTCGTCACGGTCGAACTGCATGAACACGAGGTTCCAGATCTCGAGATACCGGTCGTCCCCGCGGTACCCGGAACCCTGGTCGTAGTGGATCTCGGAGCAGGGGCCGCACGGCCCGGTATCGCCCATCGACCAGAAGTTCTCGGCCGCCGGGAGTGAGGCGATCCGGTCCTCCGGCAGGTACGACTTCCAGATTTCGCGCGCCTCGTCGTCCGCTGGGGTGGTCTCGTCACCCGCGAAGACGGACGCGGAGAGCCGTCCCGGGTCGAGTCCCAGGTCCCGGGTCAGGAACTCCCAGGCGAGGGCGACGGCCTCTTCCTTGAAGTAGTCGCCGAAGGAGAAGTTCCCCAGCATCTCGAAGAAGGTGTGGTGCCGCGCGGTCAGGCCCACGTTCTCGAGGTCGTTGTGCTTGCCGCCGGCGCGGACGCATTTCTGGACACTGACCGCACGGGGTTTCGGCGGCGTCTCGCGCCCCAGGAAGTAGTTCTTGAACTGGTTCATCCCGGCGTTCGCGAACAGCAGCGTCGGGTCGTCCCGCGGAACGAGCGGCGAACTCTTGACCACCAGGTGGTCCCGGGCCGCGAAGAAGTCGAGGAACGCCCGCCGCAGTCCGGACCCGGTGCTTGGTACGGAGGTCATGTCCCGAGTTCCGGGTCGCGCTCCTGTTCGAGCGGCCGGCCGTCCGCGAGGACGGCATGGCGCGCCGCCTCCCACGAATACCCGCGCGCGACCAGCCGCCGGAAGAGGCGGGCGGACTCCTTCCGTCGCTCCGCGGGCGGTACTGCGCCGTGCCCGCCCGGCTCATCCAGAGGCGAAGCCGGCTGCAGCCGCTTGAGCGCGATCACGGCGCGCTCACCCTCCGCGCCCTCGGGAAACTCCGTTCGGATGGCCTCGAGCGCCAGGTGTTCGGGAATCCGGCGCCGCCGCAGGTGGGCCCGCACCTTGAGCGGTCCCTGGTGCTTCGTCCGGGCCTGGGTCCGGGCGACCGCTTCCGCCAGCGAGCGGTCGTCGAGGTAGCGGCGTTCCCGGAGCCGGGCGATGGCCGCCTCGACCTCGGGTTCGCCGAAGTCGCGCGCCAGCAGCTTCATCCGGACTTCCCCCTCGCTGAGGTCCCGCCGCGCCAGCAGGCCGACGGCGGCGCCCCACGCCGTGCCCGGACGGGCGGAGGGCGGGTTCGCGGTTCGGGACATGGATGGGAGAGTAACGCGGGACTTTCCCTGAGCCAGCAGCCTGCTAGGCCCCACAGTGTGCGCACCGCGTTGCCTCGGGGTGGCGCCGGCGGCCGCAGTTCCAGCAGTTGCGCGGGGGCCGCTCCGCCTCCTGGATCCGGTCGATCACCGCCTGCCGCTCTTCGGGCGCGGGACCGAACGAGGCCAGCTCGCGAAGATCGCTGAGCATGCTCTCGGCGGTGGCGTAACGGTTCGAGACCCGCGGGGCGAGCGCCTTCGCGACCACCGCGTCGAGTTCTCTCGCAACCGACGGGTTGTGCCGCCCGGGGTGTTCGTTGCCCCCGGCCTCGACGAGGGCCCGCTGCCGCTCCGGGTCGGGGTCCTGGTAGGGCAGGTCGCCGGTGAGCATCTGGTAGAGGACCACGCCGACCGAATACACGTCGGAGGCGAAGACCGCCTCGGCGTGGAACTGTTCGGGCGCCAGGTAGTAGGGATTGCCGATCTGGTGGGCGCCATGCTCGGCGACATGGACCGTCCGGGCCATTCCGAAATCCGTGATCTTGGCGATGTCCCCGGAGAGCAGGATGTTGTCCGCGCTGATGTCGCCGTGGAGCAACTGGCGATCGTGGGCGTGGGCGAGACCGGCAAGCACCTGGCGGGCGATTCGCGTCGAGACGGTCGCCGAAAGCGGAGCCTCGTCGTCGAGACGCCGGGCGAGTGACCGCCCCTCCACCCATTCCATGACGACGAACAGCGTGTCCTCGTCCTCGTTGCAGGCGAGGAGGCGCACGATGTTCGGATGTTCGAGCGCGGCCAGCAGGCGCGATTCACGCAGGATCGCCTCCCGCCCCGCAGGGGATTGGTCGTGGGGAACCTTGATGGCCCGGAGCTTTTCCAGGAAGACGTCCCGGACGAGATAGACCGCCCCGAACGTCCCGCGGCCAAGGCTCTTGTGGATCTCGTAGTTCCCGATCCGCTGTCCGAGCAGAAACATCGGATTCGATGCTACTCCGCCGGCCGGAGCAGCAGGGCGGCCGCCACCACCGCGGCCGTTCCGGTCCGCAGAATCCGCTCCCCGAGGTCGAGGCGGCGGAATCCGTGCCGATGGGCGTCCTCGAGTTCGCCGGTCGAGAAACCGCCTTCGGGTCCGACGGCGAGGACGCGGCCACCGGCCGCTCGAGGGCCGGGGACGCCCTTTGGGACCGCGATCGTCGTTCGGGGCGAGGCGATCCAGCGATCGGGCGCCAGGTTGCCCCGGAGCCAGCTTGCGAACGGGGCCGGCGCCGCTACCGAGGGCACGGTGGCCCGCCCCGACTGGCGCGTCCCGGACAGGGCCGCGGCGCGCCAGCGGGCGAGTCTGGCGGGGGTCGCGCGTCCCTCCGCGTGCTCGCTGGTCAGCGGGACGATCGTGCCGGCCCCGATTTCGGCGAGCTGGCGGGCGATGCCGGTCAGGCCGTCGCCCTTGGGGACCGCCACGCCAACCTCGAGGCGAATCTCCGGTTCCCTCGCCGGGAGTGCCGCGCCGCGCTCCACCAGGCAGCGCGCCTCGGCGTCCACTCCGACGAACCGGGCCGAGAACGCGTTGCCGGCGCCGTCGAAGATCTCGATATCCGCACCCGGGCGGAGGCGCAGCACCCTCAGCAGATGGTGCGTTTCCGCCGCGTCAAGCCGCAGGTCGCGGGAATCTGCCGCCTGCGGGGCCCAGAAGCGGCGAACGGCGCCCATCGTCAGGGCCCGGACACCGCCGTTTCGTTCCGGTCCCCGGGCGGCGTCCGGCGCTCCAGGACGGCGGCTGCCCAGGTGTCGGTTCCGGGGGATTCGGGAAGCTCCAGCCGGGTTTCCACGGTCCGGAGTTCCTTCGGGGGAAACGCGTCCAGGACGCGGGACGCCTCCCCGTGGAGAAAGCCGGAGACCAGGACCCGCCCCCCCGGCCGCAGGCGCGGCCTGGCGAAACTCCAGAAGTCGGTCAGGGCGTCGGCCGACAGATTGGCGAGGATCACGTCGAAGCCGGCCGGGGCGAGCGCGCGCAGCTCGGCCGCCAGCGCCGGGTCCCGGTAGTCACCCTCACGGAGACGGATTGTGCCCGCTACGCCGTTTGCGGCGGCGGTTTCCGCCGCCACGCGGACCGCTATGGGATCCCGGTCGAGCGCCGCCACCGGTTCGGCGCCGAGCAGGGCCGCGGCAACGGCCAGGATTCCCGAGCCGGTCCCGATGTCGAGGACCCGGGTCCGGGAACGCCGGGAGCGGAGGTGCTCCTCCAGGGACTCCAGCACCATCCGCGTCGTGGGGTGCGTTCCGGTGCCGAAGGCCGGTCCGGGCGTGAGCAGCAGCGACCGGAGCCCCGGTTCCGGGAGAACGTGCGGCGGGTGGATGAAGAAGCCGCCGGTTCGGACTCCGCGAAAGAAGTCGCGATAGGGAGCGGTCCAGTCGCGCGGCGGTTCCGGCGGTGGGAGGCGCAGCGCGTCGCCCGGGTCCACCGGAGCCTCGCTCCCGGCCCCGCTGGCCGGGGAACGGGCGAGTTCCCGGAACCGGGCGGCGATGCGGGTGCGGGCGCCCTCCGAACCGAACCAGAGACGGACCCGTTCTTCGTCGCCGGCCGATTCGGAGGCGCCGAGGAAGTCGTCCTCGTCCGCCACGACGCCTTCCCAGCCCGCCCGCGACAGGACGCCGTGCAGGTCGAGCGGATAGGTGGTTCCTCCCCGGCGACCGCCTTCCGCCGGATCCGCCGGACGGGCGGCGCTCGGTTTCCGGGTGTTCGTCGTTGCGAGTCCGGTCAGGAAAAGATGCGGTCGAAGAAGGACGACCGGGATTTGCCCGCGCCGTCCCCGTTCGCTTCGGCGTTGCCGCGGGCGTCCCGCTCCCCGGCGGGGGGATGCTGTCCGGCCGGCGCCGAAGAGGCTTTGGGCGGCGGGCCGATTTCTTCGGCGAGGGCCTCGACCGCCGCCCGCGATCGGTCGCTCAGTTTCCGCGGCACCTCGACGAGGATGCGCACCAGGTGACTGCCGCGGCCCCGGCCCCGGAGGGCAGGGAACCCCTTGTTCCGCAGGCGGAGGATCGTGTGCGGCTGCGTGCCGGCAGGGATGCGCAGCGTCTCCTCCCCCCAGATGGTTGCGATCGGAATCTCGGTGCCGAGGACCGCCTGGGGAAAACTGATGGTGGCTTCCCCGAGGACGTCGCTGTCTTCGCGGCGCAGCCCCCGCCGGGGCCGGACATGGACCCGGACGTAGAGGTCACCGGGCGGCCCGCCGCGGGCGCCGGGTTCCCCCTCGCCGGGGACGCGCAACTGGTTCCCGTCGGCGATCCCCGCGGGGAGCCTGACCGTGATCTCCCGTTCCCGCGGGGTCCGCCCGTTGCCGGCGCACTCCCGGCAGGGATCGCGAACGATCTTCCCGGCGCCGCCACAGCCGGAGCAGGTGCGGCTCATGACCATGAAGCCGCGGGAAAAGGTCTCCTGGCCGCGCCCGCCGCACCGGCCGCAGAGGATCGGCTGCTTGCCGGCCTCGACCCCGCTTCCCCGGCAGGAATCGCAGGGTTCCGCACGCGAGACGAGGATCCGCTTGCCGCTGTCTTCCTTCGGCTCGTCGAAATCGATGCTCAGCTCGTACTGGATGTCGCGTCCGCGCGCGGGGCCGTGCCGGTCCCCGCCCCCGAACATCTCCCCGAACAGGTCGAAGACACTGCCGCGGAACAGGTCCTGGAAGTCCGCGAAGATCTCGCTGTTCACCGGCTGCCCGGCGCCGCCGACGCCGGCGTGGCCGAAACGGTCGTAGCGGGACCGCTTTTCCGGATCACCGAGGACGCCGTAGGCCTCGGAGGCCTCCTTGAACTGATCCTCGGCGGACTTGTCGCCGGGATTGCGATCGGGGTGATAGCGGACCGCGAGCTTCCGGTATGCCTTCTTGATTTCGTCCGAACTCGCGTCCCGGCCGACGCCGAGCACGTCGTAGTAGTCGCGCTGCGCGGTGCCGGGCATGTCTGGATCAGGCGGAGAGAGGCTCGGCGGCGGATCCCGGTGTCGCGGGATCCTCGGCCGATCCTCCGTCACCGTCGTCGCCGGTGTCGGCGCCGCCCTCCCTGGTTCCCGCGGGCTTCGGAGACGCGCCCGCCACGATCACGGTGGCCGGGCGGATCACGCGGCCGTCGAGGAGGTATCCCCGGCGCAACACTTCGGCTACGTCGCCTTCGCGCTGCCCCGGCCCGGCCGGAACCTCCTGCACCGCCTCGTGCACGCGGGGATCGAAGGGCGCGCCGTCCGCTTCGATCTCGAGCAGCCCCTGGCGCGTCAGCGTGTCCTGGAAACGGCGCAGCACCAGGCGGACACCCTCGGAGAGCCCCCGGACCACGTTCCCGGCCGGGTCTTCGCGGTCGTCGTCCCAGCGCTCGGTGCTTTTCTCCACCTCGAGGGCGGCGCGGTGGAGGTCGTCCAGCACGGGCAGCAGCGCGGAGCAGACCTCCTCGGTGGCGCGCGACCGGAACTCGGCCCGTTCGTTCCGGGCTCTCCGGCGCACGTTCGCGAGGTCCGCCTGCGCCCGTCGCGCCAGGTCCTTCGCGTCGGTGAGTTCCCGGCTGAGGACGGCGATCCGGCTCTGCAGCTCCTCGATCCCGGAGAGCTCCTCCGCCTCCGGCAAACCCGCGGAATCCGCCTCCGCGGCGCCGTTCGCCCCGGGGGCTTCCGCGAGTGGCTCGGGCGGTTCTCCCTGTGAGGAATCGTTCATCAATCGCTCCTGAGGATCGGTCGGAAACGGGGAAATCAGACTAGCACGCGATGCGCCGCGTCCCGGCGGAACGCGGCGTCGAGGGCGGCGGCCACTGCTTCGACGGAGGGTGGCGCGTCCCGCGGGCCCCGGGCCGGGAGTTCGGAGAGGCCGACCGCGTCCACGGGGGAGTCCGCCGGCAGCCCGGCCAACGCGTTCGTGAGGGCCCGGTCCACCGTCCAGGGGATCGAACCGTGCTGGAGAAAAGCGCCCCGGCGCCAACGCTGGGCGCCGGCCACCAGCTTGCGGCCTCGCGCCGTGATCTCGTGGCCGGTAGCCACGGCGTGACAGGGCAGCCGGGGTGAGGCGGTGTCCGGGGGCAGGGCGCCGGCCGGCGGAGGGTCGAGGCTCACGAAACGGGAAAGACCCCTCCAGATGGATCCCATGACCCGGAGGTACGCCGCCCGGACCCCGGTGGCCCAGCCGCGGGGCGCCGCGAAGGCATAGGTGAGTTCGTCCGGCAGGTGGAGCAGCGCCCGGCCTCCGGTGGGACGGCGAACCCACGGGACTCCGAAGGTGGCGAGCGCCTCCGGATCGGTGGCCTCCCCGGCGGCCTGTCCGTGCCCGAGGGTCAGCGTCGGCCGGGACCAGCGGTAAAGACGCAGGGCCGGAGGCGCTCCCGCCGCGGCCTCCTCGAGGAGGGCCTGGTCGCGCCGCATGTTCGCCGGTCCGTCGGCCGGAGCCTCCCACTCCGCGAACAGGCGCAGTTCTCCGCCGGACACGGGAGAGTCGGCGTTCACCTTCCGCTCGCTTGCCGCCCGGTACCGTTCCGGCGGATCACGCAATCAGTTCTTCGAGCGGCTGGTAGGTGCGGCCCTGCGATTCGGCGACGGGCCCGCAGGTGAGCCGGCCCGCGTAGGTGTTCACGCCGGGCCGCAGGCAGCTGTCACGCCGCACGGCCTCCTCGAAGCCGTGGTTGGCGAGCGTGAGCGCGTACTCGAGCGTCACGTTGGTGAGCGCGTACGTCGACGTTCGCGGCATGGCGCCCGGCATGTTGGCCACGCAGTAGTGGACCACGCCGTCCACCACGAAGGTGGGTTTCGAGTGGGTCGTGGGCCGCGTGGTCTCGCAGCACCCGCCCTGGTCCACCGCCACGTCCACGATGACCGCGCCCTCCCGCATCGCGGCGACCATCTCCCGGGTGATGATGCGCGGCGCGGCGGCGCCGGGAACGAGGACCGCGCCGACCACCAGGTCCGCCTCGGCGAGCGAGGCCGCCAGGGTGACCGCGCTCGACTTGAGGGTCGTGACCCGGCTCCCGAAGATGTCGTCGAGGTAGCGCATGCGGGCGGAACTCTTTTCGAGGATGGTGACCTCGGCGCCGATCCCGACCGCGAGCTTCGCGGCGTTGAGTCCCACGACGCCCCCGCCGACGATGACCGCGCGGCCCCGGGGCACCCCGGGGACTCCGCCGAGCAGGATTCCCGACCCGCCGCAGGAACGGTGGAGGTGATGCGCGCCTTCCTGGATCGCCATGCGGCCCGCCACCTCGCTCATCGGCGTCAGGAGCGGCAGGCTTCCGTCGGGCGCCGTGATGGTCTCGTAGGCGATCGCCGTGACGCCCCGGGACAGCAGCCCCTCGGTCAGGTCGGGGAGCGGCGCCAGATGGAGATAGGTGTACAGGATCTGCCCCTCGCGGAGCAGCTCCACTTCCTCGGGCTGAACCTCCTTGACCTTGATCAGGAGATCACAGGTTTCGAAGACCTCATCGCGGGTGTCCACGATCCGCGCTCCCGCCGCGGCGAACTCGTCGTCGGAGATCAGGCTGCCGTTCCCGGCGCCCGACTCGACGAGGACCTCGTGCCCGGCGGCGACCAGGGTGTCGACGCCCCCGGGGACCAGTCCGACCCGGTTCTCGCTGTCCTTGATCTCCCGGACCGTCCCGATCCTCATGCAGGCTTCTCGTCCCTGGGAGCCTTCTTTTCCGGCTTCGGTTCCTGCTTGCTGCGGGTCCGCACCGTCCCCTCGAAGGTGGCTCCCGCGTGGACGACCACCGTGGCGGCCAGGATCCCTCCGGTAAGGACTCCCGACGCCCCGATTTCGGCCTTCTCGACCGCCTCCACGTCGCCGGTCACCCGGCCGTGAATCGTCACGTTCCGGGCCAGGATGTCGGCTTCGACCTGGCCGCCCTCCGGAATCAGCACCGCGGCGGTGCTCTCCACCGAGCCCTTCAGGCGACCCTGGATGCAGATGTCCTCCCGGGTCGTGATCTTGCCTTCGACGAGGGTGTCCTGCCCGATCCAGGTCGAGCGGGCGCCCCGTTCGGGAGCGGGAGGCGTTTCGGTCATGAATGCCTCTTCTTCATGGGTGCGACGGAATATGGCCATGGGACGGAACGGAACAGGGAAACAGGATGGAGCGGGCGACGGGGCTCGAACCCGCGACACCGAGCTTGGGAAGCTCGTACTCTGCCAACTGAGATACGCCCGCCCGGGGCCGGGGATTCTACTCTTCGGCGACTTCCCGCATCGGCGGAACCCGGGGCGATGCTGGCGCAGACGGCGGTCATCGTCGGATTCGTCGTCGGCGTCGTGCCCCTCCTGGGATAGCCGCTTCCGCGCGCCTGCGCGGGAGCTTCAACGCAGGCTCTCCAGCAGGGCCAGGAGTTCGTCGCGGCGGGTCTCGGCCAGCCCCTCGCGGTACGCCTCGAGGGTCAACCGCATCACGGGTTCGGTGTTCGACGGCCGGAGGGTGAAGCGCCAATCCGGAAAATCGATCGCGAGTCCGTCCAGCGTGTTCACCTTCCCGCCGGGAAAGCTCTCGCGCACCAGGCGGAAGGCGGCGGCCGGGTCGGACACCACGCGGCTCTCCTCGTCCACCGTGAAGTAGCGCCGGCGCAGATCGCCCGCCAGTTCGGAGAGCGGCCTTCCCGAGTCCCGGATCCGCTCGATCATCAGCAGGATGGGCAGCAGGGCGTTGTCCGCGTAGCCGGCGGCCCGAAAGAAGAAGTGTCCGCTGAGTTCGCCGCCGAACCTGGCGTCCTCCTGCCGCATCCGCCGCTTCAGATAGGCGTGGCCCACCCGTCCGGCGCGCGGCAGGCCGCCCGCCCGGCTCACCTCGTCCGGCACCGCCCGTGAGGAGCGCAGGTCGAAGACGATCGGAGTGCCCGGTTCCTTGGCGATCTCGGCCGGCGCCAGCAGGGCCGTCGCGAAGTCCCCCGGGATGTGCCGTCCCTGGTCGTCCACGAAGACGCACCGGTCCGCGTCCCCGTCCCAGAGGACGCCGAAATCGGCCTTCTCTTCGAGGACCCGGCGCACCAGGGGCTCCCGGTTCCGGGGATCGAGCGGGTTGGCGCCGCGGTTCGGGAAGGCGCCGTCGGGCCGGAACTGCACCGCCACGAACTCGCCGGGAACCGCGGAGAAGACCTCGCCCGCCATGAGTCCCCCCATGCCGTTCCCGGCGTCGAGCACCACGCGCAGCGCCGGCAGCGAGCGGAAGTCCACGACGCTCATGAGAAACGCCCGGTACTCGGCGGCGATCTCGCGCGTCGGTCCGGTTGCCGGGGCGGGTGGCAGGTCCTCCGGTGGATCGGGAACCTCCTCCACCAGCCGGCGCACTTCCGGCAGTCCGTTCTCCTGGAACACGGGGGCCGCGTCGCGTTCGACGAGCTTGATTCCGTTGTCCCCGGGAGGATTGTGCGAGGCGGTGATCACGGCCCCGCCGTCGAGGCGGTCATGGCGGACGGCGAACCACATGGCGTCGGTCGGCAACATCCCGTAGTCGCAGATTTCGACGTTCGGCCCCTCGAGGCCGGCGGCGAACGCCCCGGCGAGCGCCGGGCTGGTGAGCCGGGCGTCGCGGGCGATGCCGATGCGCCCGCCTCCGAGCCAGGTGGCGAACGCGCGGCCGACGCGCCAGGCCAGTGCGGGAGACAGCGGCGCCGGCGCCGCCCCGCGGACGTCGTAGGCCTTGAACAGCCCGGCTTCGCCGGCGCTCAGTCGTCGGGCCATGGAACGGTGCTGTGGGCGGCGACGGTGCTCTTGTCGCCGAGGACCGCTCCCGAGAGGCGGGCTCCCGGGCCGACGAAGCTGCTGACTCCGAGAATCGCTCCCGACACGGCGGCGTCCTCGCTGATCCGCGTGTGCGCCCACAGGATCGAGTCCTTCACCCGCGCGTTCGCCTCCACCCGGACCTGCCGTCCGAGCACCGCGTAGGGGCCGATCTCGGCGTCCTCGCGAACCTGTGCTTCCGGTCCCACCAGGGAGGGGCCGATGAGGCGGGCGCGCGGGTGGACGGAGGCGGTTTCGTCCACGATGACTCCACCCGGGTTGGGCCGCCCCACTCCCGGAATCCGTATCCTGCCGTCGAGGGCGTCCCGGTGGGCCTGCCGGTACCGCGAAGGAACCCCGATGTCCGTGAAGTAGCCCTCGTGCCGGTACGCCGCGACCGGACCGCCGGCCGCCACCACCGCCGGGAACACCTCGTGTTCCAGCGAACACGCGCCCCGTTCCGGGATGAACTCGAAGATGCCCGGATCCATGACGTAGGCGCCGATGCTGATCTCGCCCGGCTCCGGCGAATCCGGCTTCTCGCTGAAGCTGAGGACGCGGGGTGTTCCGCCGGCCTCGGGCGCCCCGGTCCGGACCAGCCCGTAGGGCGAAGCGTCGCGCACCGGGGTCAACGCGAGCGTGAGCCTGGCCCCGGCGGACTCATGGTTGTCGACCAGCGCCCGGACGTCGAGGTCGGTCAGCGAGTCGCCGTTCAGGCAAACGAAGGGTTCGGAGAGCAGCGACCTCGCGTGTCCGATGGCGCCCCCCGTCCCGAGCGGCTTCGGCTCCACCGAATACCGGAGGGACACGCCGAACGCGTTCCCGTCGCCGAAGGTCGCCTCGATCCGCCGGGGGAGCGAGGCCAGGCAGAGAATGACGTCGGTGATTCCGGCCCGGCGCAGCAGTTCGAACTGGGTTGCGAGGAAGGGACGGGCAAGAAGGGGAACGATCGCCTTCGGACGGCGGAACGTGAGCGGACGCAGCCGGAGCGCCTTTCCCCCGATGAGAATGACCGCCTTCATCGAACCGCCGGACAGGATACTCCCCGCGCGGGCTGCTGATAGCATCCGGTGTCCGCGCTCGAGGCGCGGAGAACTCCTTCCACCGTGTACCGGAGATGAGCGTGGCGAACCGCCTTACGCTACTGCGGATCCTGTTGACGCCGTTTGTGGCGGTGGCCCTGCTCGCCTCGTTCCCCGGCTGGCAACTGGTGAGCGCGGGCCTCGTGGCCGGCGGGGCGCTGACCGACCTGCTCGACGGGCACATCGCCCGCCGCCGGAACCAGATCACGGCGCTGGGAACGCTGCTGGATCCGATCGCCGACAAGTTCTTCATTTCGACGATCTTCATCTGCCTGGTGGCGCGGGGTCTGTGCCCGGCCTGGGTCGCGATCGTGATCGTGGGACGGGAGTTCGCGGTGACGGCGCTCCGGATGGTGGCGCTCCAGCGGGGGAGCAGCGTGCCGGTCAATCTGCTCGGGAAGATCAAGATGCACGCGCAGGTGTACGCCGCCCTCCTCGTCCTGGCGGGCGCCTTCTACGAGGTCCTGGCGCCCTTCGGGGTGTTGGGGCTCTGGATCGCCGCCTTCCTCACCGCGTGGTCCGGCTTCTCCTACTTCGCCGGAGCGCGGAGCGTCGCGCTCTCTGGCTGAACCGGGGTCGGCCTCGCGCCGCCTCGTGCACGCCCTGCCCGAGGTGTTCCTGGGTGCGGACGCCGTAGCCGGTCTGGATGGGTCCCGCGGCTTCCTCTACGGGGAAAAACGCCACCGGCAGGTGGACGTCCTGGGCTTCGAGCCGGCGCCGGAGGCGGCGCTCGAAGGCCTCGTAGAGCGCCGGCTCGACCGGTCCGAGATTCAGGGATGGCGCATCGTCGGGGTGGCGGTCGAGCTGGCGGACGTCGAACGTGGCGGGGAGACGCTGCTCGAGGGGCTGGTGGCGGGCGATGTCGTGATCGCCGCCGCCGCCGCCGCTCCCGGCCGGCGGCCCGCGCTCCGGATCCTGGTCCACCGGGGAGACGGCCTGGCAGCGTTGCGGAACCCGTCCCGCTCGGAGCGCCGGCCCGGAGCGCCGGCCTCCGGCCGGGAGCGCCGACCGTAGGGAGGCGAAACTCGGGAGGGACTCAGGTGCGCGCGAGGATCTCGCGGATCCGTTCGCGCGCCGCTTCCGTGTAGGGGCTCTCCGAGTGCTCCTCGACGATCTTCTGGTAGTGGACGAGCGCCTCCTGCTCGCGTCCGCACTCGGTGAGCGCCCGGCCCAGCCGGTGACGGACCTCCGCGAGGCGGTCGAAATCGGGGTAGTTCGCCAGGATCTCCTCGAGCCGGGGAATGGCGCCCCGGCACCAGCCCCGGTGGTCCTGGTAGAACTCGGCCTTCAGCAGCACCGAGGTGGCGAGGTCGTTCCGGCACTCCACGAGGTGGACCCGTGCGTCCTCGGCGTAGCGGGAGTTCGGGTACAGCTCGAGCAGCTTCTCGAACTCGGTCGCCGCGAGTTCGGTGTCTTCCTGGTCCCGGTCCGCGCTGCGGCGCCGCTTGAAATGGCCGAACGCGATCTGGAACTGCGCGTAGTCGGCCCGTGGATGGTTCGGGAAGAAGGTCAGGTAGTCCCGGTACTCGGTCGCCGCCAGGAGCGCGTTCTGGGCGCCGCGCTGGTTGTAGTACGTGTCGGCGATTCCCAGGCGGGCGTCCCCGGCGAACTGGCTGCGCGGGTAGCTGTCGAGCAACTGGCGAAACCAGGTGCGGGCCGTTTCCCAGTCGCGGTCCTCGAGGCTCTGCTGCCCGAGCGCCAGCAGCCGCCGGTCGGCCTGCGCTCCGGTCGGGATCTCCGCCAGCGGCCCGGAGCTGCACGCGAGACCCAGCAGCACGACTCCCGCCACGGCGGGGGTCAGGAAGGTCCGGCGGGTGGAGCCGGCGGGGTCAGGAACCATGGAACACAGCGGAAAGGCCGCAGCCGACGAAATGCTAGCGTTTGACCGGAGGTTCGTCGGGCGCGCTTCGTTCCAGGGCGTCCCGGACGGGCGAGGGCAGGCGGCGGGCGCGGCCATCGGGCCCCACGGCCGCGTGGCGGGTCTCGGCGGTCGCGACCAGCTTGCCGTCCGCGGCACGCACCACGCGGTACTCGAACCCGATGCCGGAACGCCGATACCGGTAGGCGGTGGCCTCGACGATCAGCTCGTCGTCGTAGTGCGTGGCATGCCGGTAGCGGCACCGCACTTCGATGACCGGCAGGTGAACGCCTCCCGCCTCCAGCTCCCGGTACGACAGGGCGTGTTCCTTGAGCCAACGGGTCCGCGCCACCTCGAGCCAGGGAAGGTAGGCGCCGTGATACCCGACGCCCATCTGGTCGGTCTCCGCGTAACGGACGCGGATCGAGACCCGGGTGGGCGCGGCGGACGGTGCGGTCCCGCCCGCGCGATCCGTCACGCCGCGAGCATCTCCCGGACCGCGGCCGCCGGATCGGAGGCCCCGAACACCGCCGATCCCGCCACCAGCACGTCGGCGCCCGCGTCGCGGGCCGCCGCAACCCGCGAGGCGTTGATGCCGCCGTCCACCACGATCTCGAGGGATGGGTTGTGCTGCTCCGCGAGCCGCCGGACCTGGCGGACGCGGTCCATGCTGCCTTCGATGAAGCGCTGCCCGCCCCAGCCCGGGTTGACCGACATGACGACGACGTAGTCCACGGCTGCCAGCGCCTCCTCGAGCGATGCCAGCGGGGAGAGCGGATTGATCGCCAGTCCGGGCCGGACGTCGAGCGAGCGGAGGTCCGAAATCGTCTTGTGAAGATGGGGCACGGCTTCGGGATGCACCGCGATCGCGTCCGCGCCGGCGTCCGCATAGGCCCTGATGTGTTCCGGAGCGTTCTCGATCATCAGGTGCGCGTCGAGCGGCAGGTCCGTGCAGCGCCGGACCGCCGCCACCACCATCGGCCCGAAGGTCAGGTTGGGGACGTAGTGCCCGTCCATGACGTCGAGGTGCAGCCCGTGCGCCCCGGCCTCCTCCACCGTCCGGATCTCCTCCGCCAGGCGGGTGAAGTCGGCGGAGAGAAGCGAAGGGGTGAGCCGCATCCGGGTCCGCGGGCGAATTTACCGGCTCAGGGTGAGCACGATCCGGTCGGTCCGGCTCACCTTGGCCCCTGCCGCGGGCACCTGGTCCACGACGATCCCCGCCGGAACCCCGCGGTAGGGGACGCTCCGGACGTCGCGCACCCGGACGGCGCTCCGGCTCAGGTCGTCGGCGATCTCCCCGTAGCGGCGGCCGATGAAATCGGGCATGACGAAGGACTCGGGCTCCGATCCGGAGGAGAGGAGGACCGAAACGGCGGTGTCGGGAACCGTCTCGCTGTAGGCCACGGGGGACTGCGCGATGACCCGGCCGGCGAGATAGGTGTCGCTCTCCACCTCGGCCACCCGTCCCACGGTGAGTTCCGCCGCCTCGAGCGCCCGCCGGGCCTCGGTGAGGGTGCTGCCCTCGAGCCGCGGAACGACCCGGCGGGTGGGCCCGAGGCTGCGGAACACCTGGACGGAGCGCCCGCGCTTGAAGAACGATCCCGGCGACGGTTCCTGGAAGACGATGCGGCCTTCCGGAACCTGGTCGTCGAAGCGGGCCTGGCCCTCCGCGAGCCGCAGTCCCACGCTGCCGAGCACGGCCTCGGCGGCCGCCACTTCGAGGCCGGTGAGATCCGGAACGGTGGGGTCCGCGGCGGAGGAGGCCACCAGGAACGTGGCGGCGGCCGCAAAGGCGAAGGTGGCCCCGAGCAGCGATCCGATCAGGAGGTAGTAGAGACCCCGCGACAGGCGTGACGTGGACGGTTTCCCGCCGCGCGCCCAGCGGATCCGGAAACTGCGCAAGGTGGTGCTGCCTGCCGGAAGTGTAGTGTCGTCCGGGGGTCCGCGGACGGCTCAGGCGCGCGTTCGGGCGGCTGCCGGCGCGGACTCCCTCAGTGGTCCGTACGCTGCAGGAGCGCGGCGTAGTAGCCGTCGGTTCCGTGGTCTTCGGGCGCCAGGCGCAGCGCGCCCTGGTCGTCGACGAGTGGGGCCAGGGCCTCCGGCAGGCGGTCCGCCAGGGAGACCTGCCGGAGGCCGGGTCGGGCGGCGAGGAGGCCGCGCACGGTCTCGGTCGTTTCTTCCGGCTCGAGCGAGCAGGCCGAGTAGAGCATCATGCCGCCGGAGGCGAGCAGGTCCGCGGCCGCCCGGGCGATGCCGCCGGCGTTCGCCGCGAGCTCCCGGACGCGCGCGGGAGACGCGGTCCACTTGATGTCGGGGTTGCGCGCCAGGGTCCCGAGGCCGCTGCAGGGAACGTCCAGGAGGATTCGGTCGAACGTTGCCGCCGCGAAGGGAGGACGGGCCGCGTCACCGGCGAGCGGCAGCACGTTGCCCGCCGCGAGACGCCGTACGGTGGAGTCCAGCAGGTCCACCCGGCCCGGACGGACGTCGGCGGCGATCAGCGGCCGGGGTTCGATCCGCCCGGCGAGGATGGAGGCTTTCCCTCCGGGAGCGGCGCAGGCGTCGAGACACCGGCGCGCCCCGTCCACGGGAAGGAGCCACCCCACGAGCTGCGATCCCGCATCCTGAATGTGAATGTCGCCCTCTCCGAACAGGGACGAATCCCGGGGGTTGCCGCTGGTGACCCGGAGACAGCGGGGGGCGATCGGAAAACGCTCGGTCCGCACGCCTTCCTCGCCGAGCCGTTCCCGAACCTCGTCGAGGGCCAGCCGGCGGCTCACGCGCAGGAAGACCGTTGGCGAACGGTTGCCCGCTTCCAGCCTCCGCCGGGCGCCGTCGGTTCCGAGCTGTCCCAGACAGCGTTCCACCATCCAGTCCGGATACGAGAGTCCGGCGCGCAGATAGAGGTCCCGGTCCCCGCCCGGGCGGGGCCACGGATGGTCCGCCCGGAGGTAGGCGCGGAGGACGGCGTTGACGAGACCGGCCGCGCCGGGCCGCGCCGAGGCGGCGGCGAGAGACACGGACTCGTGGACCGCGGCGCTGGCCGGCACCCGGTCCAGGTAGCGAAGCTGGTAGAGGCCGAGCCGGAGCGCGGTGCGCACCGGGAGATCGAGTTTGGCGACCGGCCGGCGCGAGTAGGCGTCGAGGGCGTAGTCGAGCGCCCGCCGCCAGCGGAGCACCCCGAAAACGAGCTCGCGCGCGAGCGCCCGGTCGCGCTCGCCCGGGGGCTGCCTATCGGCATCCTCCAGGCGGGCGATCAGGGCATCGGGGCGGGGCGGACGCGGCCGTTCCCGGGTGGGTTCCAGCCGCAGGAGAACCGCGAAGGCGGCGCGCCGCGCGGGGGAAGCGGGGCGTGAGGGCCGGGCGGGTCGCTTTCCGGCGCGCCGGCCCGTCTTCTTCCGGGTCGCTCCGGGCACTTCAGCGGGAGGTCGCGACGACGGCCGCGAGCGTCGCCGGATCGTCGGTGAGGATGCCGTCCACTCCGAGCTCGAGCAGACGCCGCATGTCTTCGGGCCGGTTCACCGTCCAGACGAACACCGGAAGGCCGGCCTGGCGCGCGGAGCGCAGGAGCCGGGGCGTCACGACCGGGAGGGGGCCGCTCATCTCGCTGACGAGAAGGGAATCGAACGGGGGGTCGTAGAGCCCCGCGAGACGCCCGAGGGACAGGGCGAGGAAGGCCACGACCTCTCCGAAGGAGCCTCCGGTGGCAACGGCGGGGCAGGCCCCGCGGAAGCGCTCCAGGGACTCGCTGCCGAACGCGGCCACCAGGGTCCGGTCCTCCCGCCCCGCGTCCCGGATCGCCCGGCAGAGCGGCTCCGCGGTGTCCAGGGTCTTCATCTCCACGACGAACGGAAGGTCCGGATGGGCGGCCTGGACTTCCTCGAAGGTCGGGATGGCGACGCGCTCCGGGCGCCAGGGGAAATCCCCGTCCGGCGCCCGGAAACGGTGACCAGCGTTCAGGGAGCGCAGTTCCTCGAGGCGCAGTTCCGCGACCGCGCCGCTCCCGTCGGTGGTGCGGTCCACCGTGCCGTCGTGGATCACCACGAGCGCGCCGTCGGCGCTCAGCCGGACGTCCATTTCGAGGACGTCCGCCCCCGCCCGGGCCGCCGCCGCGAACGCCGCCAGGGTGGCCTCGGGCGCCAGCGTGCCGCCGCCCCGGTGGGCGACGTTCCGGACCGGCGCGTTGAAGAAGTCATGCACCGGCCGGGGAGGGCGCGTGCTCGCCACCAGGACCAGCACGCCGTAGGTGGCGGCCAGTATTCCCAAGGCTCCGGCCAGGAAGAGCGCCGCGCGTCGGAGCCGGGCGCGCATCGCTATCCGTTCTCCGTCAGCGCGGCCGCTTCGGCGGCGGTCGCGAAACGTCCGGCGGGCGGGACGGCGTTCCCCTGCAGGAACTCGGCGATGGGGAGCCGGCGGCGTCCCGCGGCCTGGATTTCGAGAGGCTCGAGCGCGGTGCCGCCGCCGCAGGCCACGACGAGGCGGCGCGCGCGCCGGCCGCCCGCGATCCGGAAGGATCCCGGGGGTTGACCCTTCCCCGCGGAACCGTCGGCCGCTGCGGCGCGGTGGATCCGAAGCGGGGCGCCCGCCCCGGCGCTCCCTTCGCGGACCGCTGTGAAGGCCACCGGAGCCGGGGAGAAGGCGCGTACCCGGTTGACCAGCGCGGGGGCCTCGAGTTCCCAGTCGAGGGCGGCATCGGCCTTCCGGACCCGGGGGGCGAGCGTGGCCGCTTCGTCGTCCTGGCGGCGCGGCGCGATCCGTCCGGCGGCGAGTCGGGACAGGGTCTCGATCAGGAGTTCGGCCCCCACGGGAGCCAGCCGGGCGAGGAGTTCGCCGGCGGTTTCGGCATCGCCGATGTCCGTTTCCCGCTGGAGCAGGATCGGTCCGGTGTCGAGTCCGGCGTCCATGAGCATCGTCGTGACCCCGGTTCGCCGGTAGCCGCGGGCCACCGCCCAGACCGCCGGGGCGGCGCCGCGGAGTTCGGGCAGCAGCGAGGCGTGGACGTTGACGGCCCCCAGCCGGGGCGCCGCGAGCAGGCGGGCGGGAAGGATCTGGCCGTAGTCGGCGACGGCGAGGACATCGGGCGCGAGGTCCGCGATCGCTTCCCAGGCGCTCCGGCGCCGGATCCTCTCCGGTTGCCGGACCGGGATGCCGAGTTCCAGCGCGAGCCGCTTGATCCGGCTGCGGCGCGGGCGGTGGCTCCGGCCCGCGGGCCGGTCGGGCTGCGTGACCGCCGCGACGACCTCGTGCCGGGCGTGCAGCGCGGAGAGCACCGGCACAGCAAAGGCGGAGGTCCCCAGGAAGACCACGCGGAGGCCTTCCACCGGGTCGCCGGCCGCTACCAGTCGCCCCGCCGCATGCGGCGGCGCAGCTTGCGCACGATGAGGTCCCGCTTGAGGACTCCGAGCCGATCCAGGAAGAGGCGCCCGTCGAGGTGATCCACCTCGTGGGCGAACGCCCTGGCCAGCAGTCCCTCCCCCTCCATCTCGTAGTGCGAACCGTCGAGACGCTGGCCGCGGACGCGGACCCACCGGGCCCGGCGGGTGACCCCCGAATACCCCGGCACCGAAAGGCATCCCTCCTCTTCGGACTGGCTCCCCTCGGATTCGAGAATCTCCGGATTCGCCATCACGATCAGCTCGCCGTCCTTTTCGCCGACGGTGATGTCGATGACCATCAGGCGGACGCCCACCCCGATCTGGGGCGCGGCGAGGCCGACGCCGGGGGCGGCGTACATGGTCGCCACCATGTCGTCCACCAGCTCCTGCCAGTTCCGGTCGAAGTCCTCGATGGGTTCGGACGGAGTCGAGAGGGTGGAAGCCCCGTAGCGCAGGATTCGACGGACAGGCAAAACGGCTCGCGATTGTAGCCGTGGAGCGGGGTCGCTCCCGAAAGTAGAATCGGCCCCGGAGGGGATCGAAAATGAGGAAAAGGATCAAGGCCGGGGCCCTGCTGTTCGCGGGCGCGGCGCTTGCCGCGTCGATTGGCTGGACCGCGGCCACGCCCGATGTCGCCGAGGAGATGGTCGATCGGGCGCGGCACTTCCTGATGTCGCTCGACGAAGGTCAGCGGGCCCGGGCGACGTTCGCGTTCGATGACGAGGAGCGGCTCAACTGGCACTTCATCCCGCGGGACCGGGAAGGCGTGCCGTACGGGGACTTCACCCCTCCCCAGCGCCGGCTCGCCGACCGCCTGCTCGGCACCGTGCTGAGCCACGACGGGATCGGCAAGGCGCTCGGCATCATGTACCTCGAGCAGATCCTCTACGAGCGCGAAGGCCGCGACATTCGCGATTCCGACCGCTACCACTTCACGGTCTTCGACGAGCCGTCGGATTCGGCTCCCTGGGGCTGGCGCGTCGAGGGGCACCACCTGTCGCTCAACGTCACCCTCAAGGGCGGCGAGGTGGTCGCGGCGCCGGCGTTCATGGGCAGCAACCCGGCGATCGTGGACGAAGGCCGGCACACGGGTCTCGAGGTGCTCGCGGCGGAACAGACGGTCGCGAGGGAGCTGCTCGCACTCTTCGCCGGCGAGGCGCGGGAGAAGGTCGTCTTCGACGCCGAGGCGCCGCCCGACATCCTGACCGGCACGGATCGGGTCGCCGATCCCGGCGAGCCGCTCGGGATCCCCGTCGGAGACATGACGGACGACCAGCGCGACAAGCTCGTCGAGCTGATCCAGGTCTACCTGGGACGGATGCGGCTCGATCTCGCGAAGGAGGAGTTCGAGCGGATCACGGCGGCCGGCCTCGGCGACATCCACTTCGCGTGGGCCGGCAGCGCTGCGCCCGGCGACCCGCACTACTACCGCATCCACGGCCCGACCTTCCTCATCGAGTACGACAACACCCAGAACGGCGCGAACCACATCCACTCGGTCTGGCGCGACCTCACCGGGGACTTCGGCCGCGACCTCCTCGCCGAGCACTACGAGGACGCCCACTCCCACTAGACCAGCCCGACGCACCGGCCTGGAACGCCGGTCTCCAGACCGGCACCGCGGCGCTCCGCGCCGCGCCCGTCGCAACCCCGCTCATCCTCACGACGCGTACGGCTTGGAACGCCGGTCTCCAGACCGGCACCGCGGCGCTCCGCGCCGCGCACGGCGTGCCCCCATGCGCCCGCACGATGCGGCCGGCTTTCAGTATCGACCGGACCTCCACCGTTATCGACCGGAGCTGGGGACCCGAGACCCCCGCTATCGACCGGACCTCGCCGCTATCGACCGGACCTCGGAATCCGAGCCCCGCGTTATCGACCGGACCCCCCCCGATATCGACCGGAGCTGCATTCGGTCCGCTTCCTATACTCCGGGCGACATGGATCCAACTGTTGAGCCGCGTACGCTGGAGCGGGAGTCCGTCGCGGACGGCCGCTTTGAAGCGCGGATCACCGGGATGCACTGCGCCGGCTGCGTCGCGAACATCGAAAAGGCGGTCACCGGTCTCCCGGGGGTGGAGAGCGCGGAAGTCAGCCTGCTGACCGGCGACATCTCGGTGCGGCTCTCCCGCGCTCTGTCGCCGGATGCGGCGCTCACCTCGGACATCGCAGATGCCGTGGCATCCGCCGGCGCCTACAGGCTGGAGTGGGCGCCCGAGGCCGCCGGCGAAATGACCGAGGGGGCCGGGGAACACGAGCACCACGCCCCCGGGGGCGGCGGGTTCCTTCCGGTCGCCGCGGCGCTCGTGCTGTCGGCGGCGGCGATGGCCGTGTCGATGAGCGGCTTCGGCGGAACGGCA
This sequence comes from Acidobacteriota bacterium, assembly GCA_022820545.1. Taxonomy (GTDB): domain Bacteria; phylum Acidobacteriota; class Vicinamibacteria; order Marinacidobacterales; family Marinacidobacteraceae; genus Marinacidobacterium. The sequence continues at coordinate 132,081 of JAJEFG010000107.1, forward strand.
GCCGGCCGCTGGACCGCCTTCCTGCTCGCCACGCCGGTATGTGTGCTGTTCGGCTGGAGCTTTCTGCTCGCGCTCGGAAGTTCTCTCCGGCACCGGACCTTCGGAATGGACAGCCTGATCGGGCTGGGCGCCGGGACCGCCTACGTGTCTTCCGTCGTGACCCTGGTCGGCGCTGCCGGAGGTCCGCTGTTCTTCGACACCGCCGCGATCATCGTCGCCATCGTCCGCCTGGGGCGCTGGATCGAGGACCGCGCCCGGGGCCGGGCGGCGGACGCGCTCGGCGAGTTGCTCGCCTTCGCTCCCGACCGGGCGCGGGCGATCCGCCGGGGGACCGAGCACCTGGTGCCGGTCGCGGAGGTTCAGCCCGGCGAGCGGGTTCGGGTGCGCCCCGGAGAACGGGTGCCGCTCGACGGCCGCATCGTCCACGGCGGGGCCGCGATGGACGAGTCCCTGGTGAGCGGCGAGAGCGTCCCGGTCGAACGGACGGCGCCCGATCCGGTCGTCGCCGGAGCCATGAACCTGACGGGCGCCGTCGAGATCGAGGTCACGCGCGGCGCGTCCGAGAGCACGATCTCGAGGATCGCGGCGGCGGTCCGGAAAGCCCAGACGGAGAAGATCCCGCTGCAGCGGGCCGCCGACCGGGTGGCGGGAGTCCTCGTTCCGGCGGTGATGGTGGTGGCGGCCGGGACCGTGGCGGCCTGGTTCCTGGCTGGCGCCGCCGCCGATTTCGCCCTCGCGCGAGGCGTGGCGGTGCTGGTGGTGGCCTGTCCCTGCGCGATCGGGCTCGCGGCGCCCATCGCGGTGCTGGTCGCGACCGGCCGGAGCGCGCGGCGGGGCATCCTGTTTCGCTCCGGCGGGGCTCTCGAAGCCCTGGCTTCGGTTCGCGCGGTCGGACTCGACAAGACCGGGACGGTCACCACCGGCGAGCCCGTGGTGGTGGCGCTGGAGCCCGCTCCCGGCACGAGCGCCGCGGCGCTGCTCCGGTTCGCGGCCTCGGCGGAACAGGGCTCGGAACATCCCCTGGGAAGAGCCGTCGTTGCCCATGCGAGGGAAAAGGGAGTGCCGCTCGAGACGCCCGAGCGCTTCGAGGCCCTACCGGGCCGCGGGGTCACCGCGCGCTTCGACGGCGGAGGCAGCACGGTGTGGGTCGGGAGCGCCCGGCTGGTCCGCGAGCGGGGCCTTGCCGTTCCGGAGACCGCGGGCGCTGGCGGCGCGTCGGGCTGGCTTCGGGTGATCCGCGAATCGGAGGGGCGAACGGAATTCATCGGGAGCATCGGGTTCCGGGACCGGCCGCGCCCGGAAGCGGCGGAGCTGGTCCGGAGACTCGAGGAGGACGGTCTGGCCGTCTCGCTGGTCTCCGGCGACGAGACCGCGGCGGTGACGGCGACTGGTGCGGAGGTCGGCGTTCGGGATGTCGAGGGAGGACTCCTTCCGGAACAGAAGCTCGCGGCCGTGGACCGCCTGCGGGAGCGCCACGGCCCGGTCGCCATGGTCGGTGACGGGATCAATGACGCTCCCGCGCTCGCGCGCGCCGACGCGGGAATCGCCTTCGCCGAAGGGACCGAGATCGCCCGGGAGGCCGCGGCGGTGACGCTGATGCGGCCCGACCTGCGCCTGGTGAGCGAAGCCCTGCGGATCGCGCGCCGCGCGCTGCGGACGATCCGGCAGAACCTGTTCTGGGCGTTCTTCTACAACGTGGCCGCGCTGCCGCTCGCCGCCGGCGCCCTCTATCCGGCGACCGGCCTGCTGCTGCCGCCGGAAGCGGCTGCGGCGGCCATGGCGCTCTCCTCACTCACCGTGGTCGGCAACGCGCTACGCCTCAGGTTCGAGACTTGAGGGCAGTCGAGAACCGGAGGCGGAACGTGACGGATCACTACGCATACCGGATCACGTGGTCGCCCGAGGACGGCGAACACCTGGGCCGCTGCGCCGAGTTTCCATCACTGAGTTAGCTGGCCGGGACGCCGGGTGAAGCGCTCTCGGGGATCCGGGCTTTGGTGGCGACCGTGCTCAGGGACATGCAGGCGAGCGGCGAAACACCGCCGGAGCCCCTGGCGCAGCGTCAATCGCATCGGGCGCGTCAGCCGTCATAACGTCACCGCAGCGAAGCCAGCACCTGTTCCACGCACTCGGCGGGTGAGTGCTCACCGGTGTCCAGTCGGAGATCGGGTTGCTCGGGGGATTCGTAGGGACTGTCGATCCCGGTGAAGTTGGTCACCTCGCCCCGGCGGGCGCGGGCGTAGAGCCCCTTCGGGTCCCTCGCTTCGCAGACGGCGAGCGGGGCGTCCACGAAGATCTCCCGGAAGTCGCCCGGCTCGAAGAGGCGGCGCGCCTGGTCCCGTTCCGCCCGGAAGGGGCTGATGAAGGCGACGATCACGATCAGGCCGGCGTC
>JAJEFG010000097.1 GCA_022820545.1 Acidobacteriota bacterium
GCCGGCGGCGAGCGCCGGGCGGGTGCGGGCCTCGTTCCACTGCAGGAGCGCTACCGGCACCACGATCAGGGCGAGCGCCAGCCAGACGCGGGGTGAGAGATCCTCGCCCAGGATCAACCCGCCGAGAAGGACCGCGATCAACGGGTTCACGAACGCGTAGGTGGCGGCGAGCGCCGGCTCCACGTGCGCGAGGAGCCAGGTATAGGCCACGAACGCCACGATGGAGCCGAAGGCCACGAGGTACAGGAGCGCCGCGAGCGCCGGCGCGCCGACGTCGGCGAGGGTGACCTGACTCCACTGACCCGAGACGGTGCCCAGCAGCAGCAGCGCGGCGCCGCCCACCAGCATCTGGGCCCCGGCGGAGAGCGGCAGGCAGCGCGGCATGGAAGGCCGGCGCGACCACAGGCTGGCCGTGGCCCAGGCGATGGGGCCGAGCAACATGGCGATGACGCCCGCCGGGTCGAGCACCGCCTCCGAGCGCCAGGGCGCGACCAGCACCACGACTCCCGAGAAACCGGTGACGGTGCAGAGAACGGCGACGAGCGAGGGACGCTTCCGGGCCACGAACGCGGCGTCGAGTCCGGCGATCCAGAAGACCACCGTCGCCACCAGCACCGCCGCGGCCCCCGACGGAATGCGGACCTGGGCCCAGTGGCCGAGTCCATGCGCGGCGGTGAAGAACAGCACGCCCGCCAGCGCGACCTCCGCCCATTCCCGCCGGGTCAGCGGCGCCTCGCCGCGCCGGGCGAAGAGGTAGAGGATCGCCCCGGCGGTGAGAAAGCGGACCCCGGCCATCAGGAACGGCGGGATGTCCCGCACCCCGACGCCGATCGCGAGGTAGGTGGAGCCCCAGATCAGGTAGACGGCGGCGAACGCGAGCAACTTCCGCATTGCGAGGACTCGAACCGCGGCGTTCAGTCCGGCGCTACGAGGTCAAGCCTTCACCGGTACTGTGGCCCGTCAAGTGGTTGCCGCCAATCGGGCGACCAAGCAATCGCTCTGCCCGCAGCCGGCTTCCCCGTCTTCGTGGCCTCTCAGGCAACGCCGCAAGCGATTCGGGCGCCAAGGGTTTACTTAGATGGCCGACTCCCTCGTGGCTGAGTGGATTCTGCCGACTGACGAGGCGCCGTACACCAGGCAACCGACTCCAGAACAAACGACCATTGCCGGACCGGCGATCGGCAGGCCGACGCTGGCCACAACGACAATGCCCGCTCCCGCAGCCGCGCCGGCCAAAGACGTGGTGACCACATCTTTCGCGATATTGCAGGCTGCCTCTTTCCGGGAAACTCCTCCCCGTCGGTAACGGATCAGGTTCACGGCCGCAGACACCGGCAGTTCCAACGCGCCCGCGATCAGTCCAGATCGCAGCGCCGCCTTCGGCGCGACACGAAGACCCGCGTGCAATCCGTCGAGGGCGTTCCGGACATGGGCGCTGGTCACCTCCATCCGTGACATGTCGTGGGCGCCCCGAGCCTGGTTTACGCGGGAAGACTCGAACACCACGTTGTCGGCACGCCCGGCCTGATTTGGTGCGTTCCGGATCGGCACTTTGTGAGAAACATCCACGCCCCCCCGCAAGTACTCCAGGTTCGCGGGTTCACCTCCCATCCTGACGCCCTGCGGAATCTTCGGGAAGAGGTCATTGGGGGGAACGTTCCCGCTGCGGCCGGCGAGATTCTTTCTCACCGCCGGCGTCATCGCCCGGGCCTTGGCACCAATGCTAGCGACCGTCTTGCTTGCCGCGGTTACGGCTGCTGGAATGTTCATTCGACCGTCGGAACTGTAGCCCGAGCTGGAGGGTCGCAACACGGCTGGCCGCTCTCGAATGCCGGCTCTTCTGGCTCCTGATGGCCCCGTCACGCTCTCAGCGCAGCGAGGCGACGATCCGCTCCGCTTCGCGGACCTGATCCGTGAGCGACGACAGGGCTTCGCTCACCACCCGCACGTAGAAGCGCGCCGCCTCCCACTCCTCCTCTTCGATGCCCTCGCGGACTCCGGGGATCGTCTTCACGCCGTAGCCGGTATAGAAGCCGGGCGCATAGACCTGGTGGCGGAACCACTCGCGGTTGGGGAGGCCCTCCTCGTAGCCCAGCCGGCGCTCCGAGGTGTAGAGGAGCTGGTTCAACTCCGAGACGCGGACGTTCCCGAGCACCGCCTCGGCGGAAGCGTCCGTGAGTCCGGAAAGCGCGTCCTCGTACCCCTGCCCCGCTTCGCGCAGGGCGTCGAGCGCACCCTCGATCGCGTCGAAGTCGATCTCCTCCGGCGACTCCATCGCCGCGTGGGTCTCGCGGATCTCCTCCACGTAGGTGGCCATCGCGTCGGCGAGATCGGTGAACCCGAACGGCAGGATCGCGGCGTTCGCCAGCCGCCAGATGGCGGTCCCGATCAGCCGGGAGAGCGTCCGGCCGAACACGTACTCGCTGTCGGAGAACTTCTGGTACCAGTGAAACGAGTCGTAGTTCGAGTGGTACACGCCGCCGGGGCTGTCGCCGCCGAAACCGAGGTTCAGCGACGCCATCGTCAGGTGGTCGATGAAGACGGTGTAGTCGGAACCCGACCCGAGGGCCGCGAGCCGCAGGTCGTCGCTCTGTTCGATCTCGCGGCGGGCGTCCGGATTCGCGGCGGTTTCGAGCCGCCGCGCCCGCGCCGCCTCGAAGACGCTGACCCCGCGCTCGGGATCCTCGATGTCGCGAGCCACCTCGTTCAGGAAGCGCTGGAGGGTGTGGCTTCCCGCCATGCTGAGCCACCCCTTCCCGGTGCTGTCGGTGTTGATGTAGGTCACGCCCTTCTCACCGAGGTCCGCCCGGTGGGTCTCCGCCCACTCGGTGGACCCGAGGAGGCCCCACTCCTCGGCGTCCCACAGCGCGAACACGACGGTGCGCCGGGGGCGGATCCCCGCCTGCAGCAGCTCGCCGAAGCCGCGGGCCGTCTCCATGAGCTGGACGGCGCCGCTGATGGGGTCGGTGGCGCCGTTGCACCAGGCGTCGTGGTGGTTGCCGTGGACGATCCATTCATCGGGGTAGGTGGAGCCCTCGATGCGGGCGATCACGTTGTAGATGGGCCGCACCTGCCAGTCGTAGGCGGTCCGCATCCGGACGGTCACCGGGCCGGGACCGATGTGATAGGTGATCGGCAGCGCTCCCTTCCAGTCGTCGTTCGGGGACGCGGTTCCGCGGAGCTGCTCGAGAATGGGGAGGGCGTCGCCCCAGGAGATCGGCAGGACGGGGATCTTGACCAGGGTCCGGGCGGTCTCGCGGGTCAGCTTCTCCCGGTCCTCCTTGGCGCCCCAACCCGGGGTCAGGGGATCGCCGGGATGGACCGGCATGTCCATGATGGAGCCCCGCTGCACCCCCCACTTGGGGCGGTAGGGGCCTTCGGGATAGGTGAGCCCCCGGTAGTAGCCGTCCTCTTCCGGATCGGAGTAGAGCAGCGCGCCCAGCGCTCCGTTCTCCTGGGCCAGCTTGGCCTTGATGCCGCGCCAGCTTCGTCCGTAACGGGCCAGCACGATCTTTCCCTCGACCGAGATGCCCAGTTCCGCGAGCTTCTCGTAGTCCTCGGGAATGCCGTAGTTGACGAAGACGACTTCCCCGGTCACGTCCCCGTCCGCCGCGTAGGGGTTGTAGGTGGGAAGCAGCCCCGGGTCCGAAGAATCCTTGTCCTCGGGGACCCCGAGTTCCGCCAGCCGCATGGTGTAGGGCATCGGGCCGAGGACCTCGACGTGCCGGTCCACCGGGAGCGGCATGAGCGCCTCGGTCTCCTCGATCGCGGCGTCGAGCCCGAAGGAGAGGAATTTCTCGAGCGCGTAGTCGGCCACGCGCTTGCTCCCGTGCCCGAATCCCGCGATGTGCGGTTCCTCGGTCATGTACTCCATGTACTCGCGGATCCGCGCCGGGTCGGGGATGGCGCGGAAGCGCTCCTCGATCTGCCGCTGCTCCTCCCACTGCCCGGCCAGGAACCCCCGCGGGGGATCGGCTGACTGCGGATGCGCCGCCGGCGGGAGCGCGAGAGCGGCGAGGACGACGAGAAGGGCGGGAACTGAGATACGGCTCATGGGGCGAAATCGTATCCGTCCGGCGCCGGACGGCCCCGGATAGACTCGCCCGTCTCGGGAGGGATCACGATGCGAAGCCATCCCCGCTGGAGCGCGTTGATCGCGTTTTCGCTCCTCGCCGCCTCGCCGGCCCCGGGCCAGCCCGGGCAGCCCCGGGCGCCGGAGACGGAGTCCATCACCGCCGCCGACCTGCGCGCCGACCTGTTCTTCCTGGCGTCGGACAGCATGCAGGGCCGGCTGAGCGAGACTCCGGAGAACCGCCTGGCCGCGGAGTTCGTCGCGAGCCGCTTCGAGCGGGCCGGGTTGGAGCCCCCCGGGGGGTCCTACTTTCACAACTACCGGCTGGCTCACAGTGCGCTGGGTGACGGCAACCGGCTGGAGATCCAGCGGGCGGTCGTCCAGACCGTTCAGTTCGGCGAGGGCTTCTATCCCCAGCGCTTCTCCCCGTCCGCGGAGGCCGAGGGGACGGTGGCATTCGCCGGATTCGGTATCCAGGCGCCCGACTACGGCTGGGACGACTGGGAGGGCGCCGATTTCTCCGGCCGGATCGCGCTGATCCTGGACCACGAACCCCGGGAGGCGGACCCGGCAAGCCTCTTCGACGGCCTGGTGTCCTCGGAGCCCTCCCGGGCCTTTCGGAAGGTGGTTGCCGCGGCGAACGCCGGCGCGGCGGGAGTGCTCTTCGTCCGCGACGTCCACCAGCACCCCGGCGCGTTCGACTTCGCCGCGAGCGCGGCGGGCGCCTGGCCGGACCCGCCCCGGAGGGTGCCCCGCATCACGCTCGCCGAATGGGTCGAAGCCGTCGAGATTCCCGCGGCGGTGATCTCACCGCGGGTCGCCGAGACCCTGCTGGCGGGAAGCGGCCACAGCCTGGCGAGTCTGGGCGCCATGGCGGACGCGGGCATGAGCGGGCCGCTGCTGCTCGATACCCGGGTTCGGCTCACGACCGCGGTCACCCGCACCACCACCCCCGACCGGAACGTGGTGGGTCTCCTGCGCGGCAGCGAGGCGCCCGGCGAGTGGATCATCCTCTGCGCCCACTACGACCACGACGGCGCCGACGGCAATCTCGTCTGGCCCGGCGCTGACGACGACGGCTCCGGGACGGTCGCGCTCATCGAGATCGCCGAGGCGCTGGGGCGCGCCGCCGCCCGCGGGGAGCGGCCCCGCCGCTCCATCCTGCTCGCCGGCTGGAACTCCGAGGAACGCGGCCTGCTGGGCGCCTGGGCCTACACCCTGAATCCCCTGAACCCGCTGGACCGGACGGTCGCGGTGCTCAACATGGACATGATCGGGCGGAACGAGGAGGTCCGGCGTGGGGGCGGGAGACGTTTCCGGGGCCTCGAACCCCAGACGGCCGAGTCGAACGCCAACGCCGTGAACGTCCTCGGCCACAGCTACAGCCGCACCATGACGGAGATGGTGCGGGCGGCGAACCGGGAATCCGAGCTCGACCTCAAGATGCGCTACGACAACAACCCCTCCAACCTGCTGCGGCGCAGCGACCAGTGGCCCTTCCTCCAGAGCGGCGTCCCGGCCCTCTTCTTCCACACCGGGCTCCACCCGGACTACCACACGATCTACGACCGGCCGGAGAAGATCGAGTACGAGAAGCTGGAGCGGGTCGTCCGGCTCGTCTACCAGCTCGCCTGGGATCTCGCGGACTCCGAGGTCGAGCCCGATTTCACCGGCCCGAACCGGGGCTCCGCGTTGCCCGCCGCGACCGGCACCGGCCGCTGAGGAGACCCAATTGATGCGAAGCGATCAGACACTCCGTCCGGCCCGGGGCTGGATCCTGGCGGCGGCCGTTGCCGCCGGCTGCGCGGCCCCGGAGGCCGAGCCGGAGCAAACCGGAGCGGACCCGGACCCGGCCGCGCCGCTCGAGGCGGACCATTTCGTGCCGTCGTCTCCGGAGAACGTGAGCTGGGGCTGGTTCCCGATCGACAAGACGCCGGTGCTCCGGGTACAGCCCGGCGAGACCGTCCGGATGGACACTCTCACCCACGCCGGCGCGGTCCAGGACGAGGACCCGGTCGCGTGGCTCACCGCCCTCGGCGTGCCGCGCGAAGAGATCCATCAGGACGTCCTCGACTTCTGGGCCTCCCGGGAGGGGCGGCCCCGCGAAGGGCGGAGCGGCCACGTCATCACCGGCCCGGTGTATGTCGAGGGCGCCGAGCCCGGCGACATGCTCGAGATCGAGATCCTGGCGGTCGAGACCCGGATGCCGTGGGGCGTCAACAACACCTCGCCCCGAGGCGGCGTCTTCTCCGAGAGTTACCCCGGCTTCCGCCCGGACGACCCGGCGCTGGACATCCCCCCGGGAACCCGCCACCTGATCCGGACCGGCTGGGTTGACGGACGCGAGGTCGCCTTCCTCGCCGAGGACATCCAGGTTCCGCTGGCCCCCTTCATGGGGATCCTCGCGGTGGCCCCGGACCCGGTCGTCGGGCAGCCCGGCGTGACCGTTCCCGGAGTCCAGGGCTCGCGGCCTCCCGGACCCTTCGGCGGCAACCTGGATGTCAAGGACCTGAAGGCGGGAACCACCGTGTATCTCCCGGTGTTCCACCCCGGCGCCCTCTTCTATGCCGGCGACCCGCACGGGGCCCAGGGGGACGGCGAGGTCAGCGGCACCGCGATCGAGCAGTCGCTGAGCGGCGTCTTCCGGTTCGCCGTCCACCAGGGGCGCGCTCCGTCCTCTCCGTGGGCGGAGGACGAGGACTACTACATGGTCATGGGGATCGACCTCGACCTCGACCGCGCCGCCCGGCAGGCGACCTGGGAGGTCGTGGAGTTCCTGGGTGAAGAGAAAGGCCTCTCCCCCGCCAGGGCGCTCTCCCTCGCGAGCATCGCGGTTGACTTCCGCGTGAGCGAGGTCGTGGACCTCACCCAGGTCGTCACCGGCTACATCCCGAAGCACATCTTCGTGCGCTGACGTGCGCACCCGGCTTGGAACGCCGGCCAGTTCTCCCGGTGGGGGCCTCCAGACCGGCACCGCGGCGCTCAGCGCCGCGCACGTCGCAACCATCAGCAAGTCAGCGAAAGGACCGCCAATGCCCGCCTACGTAGTGGCGATGATCAACGTCCATGATCCCGAAACCTACCGGGAATACACCGCCCGTACCCCGGCGACCCTCGCGAAGCACGGCGGCCGCTTCGTGACCCGCGGCGGCACCGTCACCGCCCTCGAAGGCGACGGGTTCGACGCACGCATGGTCATCCTGGAGTTCCCCGACAAGGCCTCCGCAGAGGCGTGGTACGCGGATCCCGAATACGCCCGGGCGAGGACCTTCCGCCACGCGGCATCGACCGCGCAGCTCTTCGTGCTGCAGGAAGGGGCGACCGAAGCTGGCGCGCCAGCCAACGGTTCGTGACCATGGTCATGACCATGTAGAATAGTGGTCACGAACATCCCGGGAGCACCACGATGAATCAGCACGGTCAGCAGTCCCCCGCCACGCGGACCATGAAGGCATCCGAATTCAAGGCGAAGTGCCTGAAGCTCATGGACGAGGTGGCCGAGAGCGGTGAGGGGATCGTCATCACCAAGAACGGCCGTCCGGTGTCCCGGCTCCTGCCCTACCGGGAGAAACCGAAGCCGTGGTTCGGCTGCGATCGCGGCCTGATCCAGGTCCACGGCGACATCGTCGGGCCCCTGGATGTCGAATGGGAGGCGGAATCGGATCCCGATCGCGTGCTGAATCCGTGATCCTCGTCGATACGCATGTCCTGCTCTGGATGAGTTGGGGTGACCGCCGTCTCGGCGCGCACGCGCGCCGACGACTGGAGCAGGCTCGAACCGCCGAGGACGCCGCCGTGTCCGCGGTTTCCTTCTGGGAAATTGCGACGTTGGTCCGCAGGAGGCGGCTGACGCTGCCTGCCGATCCAGCGTCATGGCGCCGCCGGCAACTGGCGGACGGGCTCGTCGAGATTCCGGTCGATGGGGAGGTGGCGACTCGCGCGGGTCTGCTCGCCGATCTGCATGGCGATCCCGCGGATCGCCTGATCGTCGCCACCGCGCTTGAAGGACACACGCTGCTCACCGCCGACCAGCGGATACTCGACTGGCCGGGCGCCCTGGTGCGGATCGACGCCCGGAGTTGAACCTCCGCCCGGGCCCGGCTATCCCGCCCGGAGCGATGCCAGGATCGGGCGGTTGGCCGCGGCGCGGGCCGCGAACGCGCCCGCTCCCAGCCCGAACGCGAGGATTCCCGCGAGGAGCAGTATCAGGAGGGTGATGCTGCCGCCGGCGTCGCGCTGACCGAGCACCGGAAGGATCGAGATGACTGCCGCGACGCTGCCGGCAGCGAGTCCGGCGCCGAGCAGGAGCGCGTTCTCCCAGAAGCCGAGCTCCGCGAAGTCCCGCCGCCGGTAGCCGGCGGCGCTCAGCAGCGCCCACTCCTGCCGCCGTTCGTCCGCGTTCCGCAGCAGCACGGCTCCGAGTCCGAAGGTCCCGAGCAGCAGCCCGAGGCCGCCGAGCGCCTGGAAGGTGGAGAGGTAGGTGTTCTCGACCTGGTGGAACTCCGCGAGCCGGGCGCGGGTGGACGTCGAAACGGGTCCGTAGTCGATGAGCGCTCCCCCCACGATGTCCGCGGCCTCCGCTTCCGCGGCGGCGAGCGCTTCTTCGCCCTCGGGGGCCTCTTCCCACGCGGCGAGGAAGAGCCGGTAGCCGTCCGGGACCGGCAGCGTCTCGAGCAGATCCTCCTCGGCCATCAGGAGCTCGCCCTGGAAGACGCTGTCCCAGAGGGTGCCGACGAGCCGCAGGCGGACCGGCGCACCGCCCTCGCCGATGGGAAACTCGCGCTCCTCGCCCACCGGCCACTTGAGCACGTAGGTCATCGAGTTCTGGTCGCCGATGACCGGGATCGGCGCGCCCGCATCGCGGTCCCGCCAGAGCAGGCGCCAGGGATTGTCGACTTCCTCGGGGCTTTCGCCCATATGCGCGGCGAACGGGAACCGGTTCTCATCGGCGAGTTCCCGGGGAATGCCGATGACGCGGGGCCGCGAAGGCCGGTACAGGTTCAGACAGCTCGCATCCTCGTCGCCGGCCAGCCGGAGCGGCTGGATGCGGAGTCCGATGTCCTCGGGCGGGAGGTAGAGCGCCTCGGACCCCTCGGGGTCCCGCGGATCCCAGGGCGAGCCGAAGACGGTCTCGGTGATGGAGACGAACCCCCCGACGCCCGCCGGGAGGACTCCGGGATCGGACCGCTTCCGGAACGCCTCGACCGCCACGAGAGTGAAGGCGGCGAAGGCGACGAGGACCATCGCGGCAAGACTGCGGCCGGGCCGGAAGGTGGTGGCGCGGAAGGCGAGCCCGCGCAGGCCCGCCCTGCCCTGCCCGGTAGCCGCGCGCCGCCCCGGATCGGCCAGACCCTTCAGCCGCGACCACGCCGCCAGGAACGCCGTCAGGAGGAACGCCGCCCCCGCTCCGAAGAAGCCGCCGGCCTCCGGAATCGCCTCCGCGATCCCCAGCCCGAGCAGCAGCAGGCCGCCCGCTCCGGTGACGACGGCCCAGCGGCGGGCTCCCGCGCCGGGGGAACGCGCGGGCGCCAGGCCGGGCCAGGCCGCGAGTTCCCCCGCCGGTTTCCCGGCCAGGAGGCTCCGCGGCGAGCGCCGGACGAGCTTCCTCAGGGTCCACCAGGCAGCGCCCATGGCCATCACGATCCCCGACCAGGCGCCGGCGGCCACCGAAGACCACGTCACGGAGACTGCGAGCGCCGTCGTCGCGCTCCCCTCGCCGGAATCCGCGGTGAGGGTCCCGGCCACCGCGCCTTCCCAGACGCCGGAGAGCAGGCCGATCATCCCGGTGGCGTAGCCGATGCCGATGAACGCGCCAGCGGCCGCACCGGCAACCGCGACGACGGCGGCCTCGGACAGCAGGTTCCGGGAAACCTTGCGTGGAGACCAGCCGCACGCGAGCAGCATGCCGATCTCCCGGAGCCGGCGTTCCACTCCCAGCCGGTAGAGGAGCGCCAGCAGCACGAACGCGGACACCAGCAGGAAGTACGAGAAGTAGAGGAAGTAGAGCCCGAAGTCCGTCGCCCCCCGGGAGGCTTCGAGACCCTGCCGGCGGACCGGGAGCGGCACGAGGCCGAAGTCCTCCGCGGGGAGGGCGGCGACGAGCGCGCCCGCAAGCTCCGTCTCGCCGGGATCCGCCTCTCCCGGCACGAGGCGGACCGAGGTGGCGCTCCCCTGACGCATCGTCCAGAGCCGCTCGGCCACCGGAAGGGGAACGAACGCCTTGGGCAGGGTGCGGAACTCCTCCCAATAGAGCTCGTCGCGCTCCCGAATGCGGCTCAGGTCCACCGGGAAGGGCGGGTCCCACTCGCCCATGCGGGCCGAGTCGCTCACTCCCGGGAACTCGGGAGCCAGGGTTGGATCCGTGAAGAGGGCGTCTTCCGGAACCGCCGGCCCGGTCACGAACGACGCCGTGCCGGAGTGAAAGCGGCCCTGCTCCTCCCAGACGAGAAACGAGAGGTCAAGCCGGTCGCCCGGTTCGAGGCCGAGGTCCTCCGCCAGCCAGCGCCCCGGGTACAGGACGTTGTCGCCGCTCTCGCGCCCGTTCCCCGGGAGCAGCGCGGCCGGGAGTCCGCTGACGAGCGAGTAGGGGGTCTCCCGGTCGGCGGACCGGATGGAGGTGGCCAGATAGGTCAGGACCGGGGCGGCGGCGACTTCCGTCCGCCCGGCCGCGGCCAGCGCTCCTTCGACCACTCCGTCCGCCAGCACCAGGCTGCGGCTCTCGAGGACGAATCCGCCTTCCGCCGCCTCGGTCAGGCTCAGGCCGCGGTCATCGAGGGAACTGCTTTCGGCGAGGACGGCCGCGAGCGCCGCGGTCTCTTCCTCGGGACCTCCGCCATCCCGTCCCGCGGCGCGGACCAGCAGCGCGTTCGCCCGCGGGACGGGGCGGCGATCTCTGCCGGTCTCGGAGGCATCGACCACCCGGCGCAGGTCGTCCAGCGGCAGGAAGACCGCGCGGGACGCTCCCTGCTCCGGGAAGAGCGCGAAATCACCCGACCCGACGCCGGGCGCCGGGTTCGGCCAGGCCGCCACCCGGCGCCGAACGGTGATGCCGGCGTCTTCCTTCTCGCCGAAGAGCGACGCCGCGGCGATCTCCTCGTGCCCGCCGATCCCGACCAGCAGCCCGTCGCCGGGAACGAAGCCGAGGCGCCGGAGGCCGCTGCTGATGCGGGCGGTGCCCGGCTCGATGACGCCTTCGAGCCCGTGGAACGCGAAGTAGCGTTCGTCCACTCCGAAGATGGTCGCGGGGACGCTCCGGCCGTCGGGTGCGGCCACGGTGCCCGGCAGGCGGTAGAGGGGCGCCGCGGGCTCGAACCGTTCCCGGTAGTCGTCGCGCGCACCCAGCCGGGCCGCGAGGCCGGTGTCCGGATCATCGGAGAAGGGGTGCAGTGGGAGGACCACGTAGTCGGTGGCTCCGAGGCGCTCGGTGAAGGCCGCCCGCAGGCTGCCCCGCACCGAGTCCCCGACCACCAGCGCTCCTACCAGCACCGCCACGGCCACGGCGGTGGCGGCGGCGACCAGGAGGTGTTCGCGGAGGTAGTGCCGGAGACCGCGCCGGGCGAACTGGACTACCCCGAAGGCGGTGGCCATGGAGTCTTAACCGGCGGAGAGACGCCCCCGGGCCATGCGGTAGCGCTTCGGGAAGCGGCTTCCGAGCTCCGCGTCGTGGGTCACCAGCACGACGATGCGGCCCTCGTCGAGCGCTCCGGCCTCGAGCAGGAGGTCCGCGACGCCCGCCGCGGACTCGCCATCCAGGTTCCCGGTCGGCTCGTCGCAGAGCAGGAGGCGGGGGGCCCGGATCAGGGCGCGCGCGATCGCGACCCGCTGCTTCTCCCCGCCCGAGAGTTCGCCGGGCAGGTGGTCGAGCCGGCCGGACAGACCCACCCGGTCGAGGAGCGCGGCCGCCCGCGGGCGGTCGTCCTCCCGCGGCTCGGGAAGCGTGGGCGCGAGCACGTTCTCGAGGGCCGTGCACTGCGGCAGGAGGCAGTGGTCCTGGAACACGAAGCCGACCCGGTCGCGGCGGAACCGCGCCTGTTCGTCGGGGGAGAGTTCGTGGGGGTCCACCCCGTCGAGCCGGACGACCCCGTCGGAGGGGACTTCGATCGCGCCGAGCAGGAAGAGCAGCGTGCTCTTGCCGCACCCGGAGGCGCCCATCACCGAGGCGGCCTCTCCGGGCCGGAGGTTCAGGTCCACCCCGTCGAGCACCCGGAGGAAACCGGCCGGCGCCGGGTAGTCCTTGACGAGATCGCTGACTTCGAGGCCCGCGGGGGTGGTCACCGCTGATCAGGCGTGCTGGAACGCCCGGGCCCGGTAGAGCACGTCCAGGATGTTGCCCTCGTGCGGCTGCAGCCAGTTGAGCCGCGTCGTCGGGATCGGCCCGAAGTTCAGGCGGTCGATCGCAGTCGTCTCCAGCAGGTCGGCCCGGAAGGCGGCGTCCTCCGTAATGGCGGTCGCCACCAGGGTGTCCCCGATGTGCCTCAGCATCTCTTCCTGGGGGCAGCGCACCACCGAGACGAAGGGGAACATGTATTCCACGTTGGCCACGGCCGCCTCGGGACTGTCGCAGTGCACGACCGTGGGCCGCAGCCAGGAGGCGCGCCCCTGCTGCGCGAGGCGCGGGCCGTCCCGCAGCGGCGCCGTCAGATCGGCGGCGCCTCCGCCGCCGAGCCGCTCCTCGATGTCCCGGTCGATGGCCTCGGCCATCCCGGGCACCGTGAAGGCGGCGAGCGCGCTCTCGGGGTCCTCCGGGGGCCGGGGGGCCACCGGAGCGAGGCGCTCCGCCAGGGCGGCGGCGATCGCTTCCGTGTGCCGGGAGGCCCAGATCCCCGAGCAGGAGATGCAGCTCCGGCCGCTGTTCAGGAAGACGCTCTCGAAGAGGACCTCCAGGTGGTCTTCCCAGTCGTCGACGACGTCGTCGCCGAGGAGAATCTTGGAGAACCCGGGGCCATGGACCCGGACCGAGGGATTGCTGCGATACCGCTCGACGGTCGCCCGGCTCCCGAAGATGAGCGTCCTGGGGGCCGCTTCGACGACGGCGGCGCCCACCTCGGCGCCGCCGGGATAGACGGCGATCGCTTCGCGTGGAATTCCGGCGGCGAAGAACGCCTCCGCCATCCGGTAGGGCGTCCAGGGCTCCTCCGGTCCCGGCTTGAGCACCAGGCCGATCTGCAGCGGAATCACCGGGAGCCAGAGGGTGTGGACCCCCGGCGAATTCGAAGGCAGCACGCAGGCGAGCACCGGGGTCTGCGCCTGGTAGGAGATCGGGACGCCCCGTTCCTCGATCCCGTGGCCGGCCGACAGGACCTCGAGATCGAGGCCGCGGGTCAGCGCGTCCAGGACCTGGTCCATCCGTTCGAGCACGAAGCGGTTCTTCTCCATGTTCGCCCGGCACATGGCTTCCGGCAGACCGGTGCTGGCCGACTGGGCGTGCACGAACTCCTCGGGCGTCTGGACCCCGTCTCCGAGCGGCAGGTCGGCTTCCATGTAGAGCCGGGCGGCCTCGCTGATCCGGGCGAGAAGCTCCCGGATCGGAAGCTCCCGGAGCGCGGCCCGGGCGCGGCCGGCGCGGCGGAGGTCGCGCTTGACGATCCCGCCGGTCGCCTGGTCCACCTCGGCGATCGGCTCGCCGGTCAGGAAGTGCGAAACGGTGGTCGTCTCGAGGCTCCGGTAGGGCTTCCCCCAGCGGAGGACGGGAACTCGGATCACAGGGCGACGGAGTCTAACGGGCGGTACCCCGAGAGCGTCCTTGGCGCGGCGGCTATGGAACGCCGGCTTCAGCCGGCACAGGCCGCCGGAGGCGGGCGGCGAGACGGACCTCAGTCGGGGGGATGGTGCGGCTGCGCACGCCACTGCACCTGCGGTAGCGACGAACCGCCCGCGGCCCGTCGGGCCGCTGTGCCGGCTGAAGCCGGCGTTCCGAGCCGTGTGCGTCACCGGTTGGCGGAAAGCGACGCCGGTTGCCTGAATGGCGTCCCGCGGGCCTGGCTGGTACCTTGGCGGGCCGTCCCGTCCCCGAATCGAGGAGCCTCCCCATGCTCAGGTTGACGTCACTTGCCACCCTCGTCGCCGCGCTGACCCTTCCGGCCGCCGCGGCGGCGCAAACGCCCTTCCAGCCGATGGACGTGTTCCAGCTCGAGTTCGCGGCCGACCCGCAGATCTCGCCCGACGGAGCCCGGGTCGCCTACGTCCGCACCTCCATGGACATCATGACCGACCGCCAGCGCACCGAGCTGTGGATCGTGAACGCCGACGGATCGGGCCACCGCCGGCTGAGCGCCGGCGCCTCTCCGCGCTGGTCCCCGGACGGCGCCCGCATCGCCTACGTCGAGGACGGCCAGATCCACCTCCGGTGGATGGACACCGGGGAAACCGCGACCCTCACCCAGCTTCTCGAATCGCCGAGCGGACTCCGCTGGTCGCCGGACGGGGGCCGGATCGCGTTCAACATGCTGGTGCCCTATCCCCCGCCCCGGCTCGTCGCCCCTCCGAAGCCCCCGCCGGGGGCGGAATGGGCCGATCCGCCGATCATGGAGGACCGCTTCAAGAGCAGGCAGGACGGGATCGGGTATCTCGATTTCGGCTTCGACCACATCTTCGTGGTCTCCGTGGAAGGCGGCACGCCGCTCCAGGTGACCACGGGCGACTTCCAGCACTCGAGCCCGGCCGCCTGGACGCCGGATGGCGAGCACCTCGTCTTCTCCTCGAACCGGAACGCGAACTGGGAGCACGACTACCGGAACTCGGAGCTGTACATCGCCCGGGCCGCGGGCGGTGAGATCCGGGCGCTGACCGATCGGAAGGGGCCGGACCACAGCCCCGCGATCTCTCCCGACGGGAGCCGGATCGCGTTCGTCGGGAACGAGGACCGGCTGCGCACCTATCAGGTCCGCCGGCTCCAGGTCATGAACGTGGACGGAAGCGGCCGGCGCGACGTGACGGCCGGTCTCGACCGGAGCGTCGCGAATCCGGTGTGGGCCGCGGACGGGCATCGCATCTACTTCCAGTACGACGACGAGGGCAACCGCAAGGTCGCGTTCACGACCCTCGACGGGGAAATCCAGGTGCTCGGAGAGAGCGTCGGCGGACCCTCGTACGGCCTGCCGTACGCCAGCGGTTCCTTCTCCGTCGCCCGGACCGGCGCCTTCGCGCTCAACCAGAGCCGGCCGGACCGCCCCGGAGAGGTCGCGGTCGGCGCACCGGGCGAAGCGGTGCGCCGGATCACCTCGCTCAACGAGGACCTTCTCGGCCAGCGGACGCTGGGCGAAGTCGAGGAGATCTGGTGGGACTCCTCCTTCGACGGCCGTCCGGTCCAGGGCTGGATCGTCAAGCCGCCGGGCTTCGATCCGGGGCGGCGGTATCCGTTCATCCTGGAGATCCACGGCGGGCCCATCTCCCACTACGGCGACCGTTTCGCGGCCGAGATGCAGATGTTCGCCGCCGCCGGCTACGTCGTCCTCTACGCGAATCCCCGTGGCAGCACCAGCTACGGGGAGGAGTTCGGCGACCTGCTTTACCACAACTATCCGGGCAACGATTACGACGACCTGATGTCCGGGGTCGATGCGGTCATCGCCCGGGGCTACGTGGACGAGGACAACCTGTTCGTGACCGGCGGCAGCGCCGGCGGGATCATGACCGCCTGGATCGTGGGGAAGACCGACCGCTTCCGCGCGGCCGTCTCCGAAAAGCCGGTCATCAACTGGATCAGCAAGACGCTCACCGCCGACAACTGGTTCAACTACTTCGGAAACCGCTACGAGGGCCTCCCCTGGGAGGACCCGGAGCCCTACTGGAAGTTCTCGCCGCTCTCGCTGGTGGGGAACGTGACCACCCCGACGATGGTGCTCACGGGATCGCTCGATCTGCGCACGCCGCTATCGGAGTCCTACCAGCTCTTCCACGCCCTCAAGTTCCGCGGCATCGATACCGCGGTGGTGCGCATCCCCGGAGCCTTCCACAACATGAGCCGCCGGCCGAGCGAGCTGATCGCGAAGGTCGCCAACCAGATCGCCTGGTTCGAGAAGTACCGGACGTCCGGGAACTGATTTCCGCAATACACCCGCCTCGCTGCGTGGCCTCTTCCATCCCCATCAACCGGAGAGTCGTCCAATGTCCCGATTCACGCTAGTCCTCACCCTTGTTGCCGCTCTGGCCGTCCCGTTCGCATCCGGGGGCCAGACGCCGTTCCAGCCGATGGACGTGTTCCAGCTCGAGTTTGCGGCCGACCCGCAGATCTCCCCGGACGGCAGTCAGGTCGTCTATGTCCGGACTTCGATGGACATCATGCGCGACCGGCCGCGTTCCGAACTCTGGATCGTCAACGCCGATGGCAGCGGCCACCGGCATCTGAGCGCCGGATCGTCTCCGCGCTGGTCACCCGACGGCACCCGCATCGCGTACACGGCGGGCGGACAGATCCACCTCCGCTGGATGGACACCGGGGAGACGGCGACGCTCACCCAGGTTCTCGAATCCCCGCGCGGCGTCCGCTGGTCCCCGGACGGGACGCGGCTCGCCTTCAACATGCTGGTCCCCTACCCGCCGCCGCAGCTCGCCGCGCCCCCGAAGCCGCCCCCCGGGGCCGAGTGGGCCGATCCTCCGATCATGGAGGACCGCTTCCGGAACCGGCAGGACGGGGTCGGGTATCTCGACTTCGGCTACAACCACATCTTTGTTGTGCCGGTCGACGGCGGCACGCCGGCCCAGGTGACTTCCGGGGACTTCCAGCACTCGAGTCCGGCTGCCTGGACGCCGGACAGCCGGCATCTCGTTTTCTCCTCGAATCGCAACCCCGACTGGGTAACCGACTACCGGAACTCCGAGCTCTACATCGCGCCGGTCGCCGGCGGGGAGATCCGCGCGCTGACCGGCCGGAAGGGGCCGGACCGGAGTCCCGCCGTCTCCCCCGACGGACAGCAGATCGCGTTCGTGAGCTACGAGGACCGGGTGCGGACGTACCAGGTCAGCCGGCTTCACGTGATGAACCTGGACGGAAGCGGAGCGCGCGCCGTCACCACCGGGCTCGACCGGAGCGTCTCGAACCCGGTGTGGGCCGCGGACGGACACCGGCTCTACTTCCAGTACGACGACGAGGGCAACTCGAAGGTCGCCTTCGTGACGCTGGACGGCGAGGTCGAGGTGCTCGGAGAGAGTCTCGGCGGCACCTCCTATGGCCGTCCCTACAGCGGCGGTTCGTTCTCGGTCGCGAACGACGGCTCCTTCGCGTTCAACCAGAGCCGTCCGGACCTGCCCGGCGAGGTGGCCGTCGGCAGGCACGGCGAGGCCGCGCGCCGGCTCACCTCGCTCAACGAGGACCTGCTCGCCGGCACGACCCTCGGCGAGGTCGAGGAGATCTGGTGGGACTCGTCCTTCGACGGCCGCCCGGTCCAGGGCTGGATCGTCAAGCCCCCGGACTTCGATCCGGGGCGCCGCTACCCGTTGATCCTCGAGATCCACGGGGGGCCGGTCACGAACTACGGCGACCGCTTCTCGGCCGAGATGCAACTGATGGCCGCTGCCGGATACGTGGTCCTCTATGCCAACCCCCGCGGGAGCACCAGCTACGGCGAGGAGTTCGGAGACCTGCTCTACCGCAACTACCCGGGCAACGACTACGACGACCTCATTTCGGGCGTGGACGCGGTCATCGCCCGCGGCTACGTGGACGAGGACAACCTGTTCGTGACGGGAGGCAGCGCCGGGGGGATCATGACCGCGTGGATCGTCGGGAAGACGGACCGCTTCCGGGCCGCCGTCTCCCAGAAACCCGTCGTCAACTGGATCAGCAAGACCCTGACCGCGGACAACTGGTACGGCTACTACTTCAGCCGCTACGAGGGCCTTCCCTGGGAGAACCCGGAGCCGTACTGGCGGTTTTCCCCGATCTCGCTGGCCGGGAACGTGAACACTCCGACGCTGATGGTCACGGGAGAAGAGGACCTCCGCACGCCCCTGTCCGAGTCCTACCAGTTGTTCCACGCCCTCAGGTTCCGCGGGATCGACACCGGGGTGGTCCGGCTGCCCGGCGCCTCCCACGACATGAGCCGCCGGCCGAGCCAGTTGATGGCCAAGATCGCCAACATCCTGGCCTGGTTCGAGAAGTACCGCACGCACCCCACCACGAACTGAGGCAAGGAGGAAGGGCCCGCCTCGGAGCGCCGGCCTCCGGCCGGCATCGCGCGGGAGCGCGAAACCGGTCGCGATGACGCTGCGCCCGGCCACCGTGGGTGCTGCCCGCCATGGCGCGCCGCCATGGCCGGCCCCGGTATCCTCCCGCGTGCCTTCCGCCCGACTCGCCCTCGTCGCGGCCCTCCTGCTGGCGAGCGCTGTGACACCGCCCGGTGTCGCCCCTGCCCGCGCCCATCCGCTGGCGTTCACGGAAGTGACCCTCACGCTGCGGGACGACGGCGCTTTCGAGGCGAATCTCATCTACGACCTCGACGCGCTGGCGCTCGGCGTGCCCATCACCACGGAGGACACGGAACTGGCGGCGGCGCTCGCGAGCCTCCCGCCGGGCGAATTCGCGGCGCGCGTCGCCAGCCTGCGGGAGCTGTTCGCGCGGCGCGTCCGGGTCCGGTTCGACGGCGAGCCCACGCCGTTCGACGTCTCGTTTCCCGACTACGGCACGCCCCGCGCGACGGAAGCGGACATCCCGACCGTGCTCGGCGTGACGGCGCGCCTCACGGGAAGGGTCCCCGAACGCGCGTCCACGGTGGGGTTCTTCGCGTCGCGCGCGTTCGGCGAGGTCCACCTGACCATCGTCGACACCGGGCGCGCGGTGGAGGTCCGCTCCGTCCTCGAACCCGGGGCGCGGAGCGACCCGCTCGATCTCACGGGGCCGGTCTCCCCGCCGGGCCGCCTCGAGGTGGCGGCCCGCTATGCGCGGCTCGGGTTCGTCCACATCGTGCCGGAGGGTACGGATCACATCCTGTTCGTGCTCGGGCTGTTCCTGCTGAGCGCGCGGCTCCGGCCCCTGATCTGGCAGGTGACCGCGTTCACGGTGGCGCACGCGGCCACCCTGACCGTGGCGGCGCTGGGCGTCGTCTCCCTCGCCCCGCGCCTCGTGGAGCCGCTCATCGCGCTCTCGATCGCGTACGTCGCCGTCGAGAACGTCCTGACCGATCGCCTGACCCGCTGGCGTCCGGCCGTGGTCTTCGGCTTCGGGCTGCTGCACGGGCTGGGTTTCGCGGGGGTCCTCGGCGAGCTGGGCCTGCCCGAGCACGAGCGGCTCCTGGCGCTCGTGACCTTCAATGCCGGCATCGAGCTGGGACAGCTCGCGGTCATCGCGGCCGCCGCGGGATCGTTCGGGTGGTTCCGCGCGAAGCCGTGGTACCGGCGACGGCTCGCCGTTCCCGCCTCCGCGGTCATCGGGCTGGTTGGCGTGACGTGGGCCATCCAGCGGGCCTTGAGCCCCTGACCCGACCGTCGCCTCACGGCCCTCGGCGTTCCCGCGGGTTCACCGCAGGCTGCTAGACTCGCGCGCTGGCGCACGGCCGAAACCCCACCCCAGATTGCGAATGACCAGGGCGACTCACGGCGCCACCACGCGCGTGACGCTCCTCGTGTCGCTTCTCGCGCTGCCGGCCGGAAGCATGGCGGCCCAGGACTGGCCGAGCTGGCGGGGCCGGACGCAGACCGGCGTCTCCGAACAGACCGGGCTCGTGTCGAGCTGGTCGGTGGGCGGGGAAAACCTCATCTGGTTCCAGGAGTACATCGGCCGCTCGACCCCCGCCGTGTTCGACGGGCGGGTCTGCGCCAACGGGCGTACCGGGGAGGGCGTGGCCAAGAAGGAGATCGTCACCTGCTGGGACGCGGAGGACGGCACGAAGCTCTGGGAACACACCTTCGCCGTCTTCAACACGACCGTCCCCTTCAACCGGGTCGGCTGGGGCAGCGTCACCGGCGATCCGGACACCGGCACCCTCTACGCCATGAACGTGGACGGCCACCTGCACGCCTTCGATCGTGGCGGGGAGATCGTCTGGAGCTGGCGGCTCGGCGAGGACCTCGGCCGCGCGTCCGGATACGGGGGACGGACTTCGACGCCGATCATCGACGAAGACCGGCTGGTGCTCAGCGTCATCGGCTCGGCCTGGGGCGAGCTCGGCGGGCCGCCGCGCCACCGCTATGTGGCGTTCGACAAGGCGACCGGGCAGGTTCGCTGGGTCGCGACGCCGGGCGGCACGCCGGCCGACCTCAACACGCAGTCGGTGCCCATCGTGGCCGTCGTGGGCGGCCAGCGGCTTCTCGTCGACGGGAACGCCGACGGGAACATCTACGCGCTCCAGGCGCGCACCGGCAAGAAGGTCTGGGAGTTCCACCTCAGCAAGCGCGGCATCAACGTCTCGCCCGTGATCGACGGTGACACCGTTTTCATCGCGCACAGCGAAGAGAACCTCGACGCGGGGACCATGGGACGGGTCGTGGCCATTGACGCGACCGGGAGCGGCGACATCACCGCCACCGGCGAGAGGTGGCGCATCAACGAGCTCGCGGTCGGGTTCTCCTCGCCGCTCATCAAGGACGGCCGGCTCTACGTCATCGACAACTCCGCGAACCTGGTGGCCATCGACGCCGCCAGCGGAGCCGTCGTCTGGGAGCACAGCGTCGGGACCGTCGGCAAGTCGTCGCCGGTCTGGGCCGACGGCAAGCTCTACGTCACCGAGGTCAACGGCAACGTTCATATCCTCGAGCCCGGCGCCGACGGCGCCACCGAGCTCGACAGCGACGACGTCGAGGTCGCCGGCGGCCGCGAGGCGGAGATCTACGGTTCGTTCGCCCCGGCGTACGGGCGGCTCTACGTCACGGCCGAGTCCGGCGTCTATTGCATCGGCGACCCGGACGCGCCCTTCGATCCGGCGCCGGGCGCCACTCCCGCCCTCGAGCCCGAGAGCGCGCCGACCGGAACGGTCGCGAGCCTGCAGGTGGTCCCCGCCGAGGTCATCGCGGCGGCGGGGCAGACGATCGACTTCCGGCTCCTGGCATTCGATGCCAACGGACAACCGGCCGGGGAAGCGGCCGCCGTCTGGACGCTCGATGGCCTGACCGGCTCGCAGCTCGGCGAAGACGGCGCGTTCCAGGCGAGCTCCGGGACCACCAACCAGGCGGGACGGGTCGTCGCGACGGTGGGCGACGTGTCGGCGGCCGCGCGGGTGCGCATCTTCGCGCCCCTGCCCTGGACCGAGACCTTCGAGAACGGGCGTCCGCCGCACTGGATCGGCGGGGGCGGAAGCCTCGCCGCGGTGGACGAAGGGGGCGAGCAGCTCTTCCGGAAAGGCGCGTCAAGAACCGGCATCCACCGGCACGCCATCTACATCGGCCCGTCCGCGATGTCGAACTACACCGTGCAGGCCGACGTGATGTCGACCGAGCGGGGCCGGCGGCGTCCCGACATCGGGCTCATCAACAGCGGCTACACGATGGACCTGCAGGGAAACCACCAGCGGATCGAGGTCCGCTCGTGGGCCGCCGAGCTGCGGATGGCCGAACGGTTTCCCTTCGCGTGGGACACCGACGTCTGGTACACCCTGAAGCTCCGGGTGGACGTCGCCGATGACCGCGCGCTCATCCGCGGCAAGGTCTGGCGGCGCGGCGAGGCCGAGCCCGACGACTGGACGGTGACCGTGGAGGACCCGGAGCCGGTGCGCCAGGGAAGCCCCGGCCTCATCGGCTACTCGCCGATCGACATCTACTACGACAACGTGCAGGTGATGGAGAACCCCAGGTAATGGAGATACGACAGGCGCTGATTCTCGGAGCCCTGGCGGCCCTGGTGGCGCCCACCGCCGCTTCGGCCCAGGAAATCGCGATGTTCGGCAACACGCCGTCCCGGAACATGGTGTCCGACGAGACGGGCGTCGCCGGCGACTGGGACGTGGATACCGGCCGGAACGTCCTCTGGTCCCAACCGGTCGGTTCGCAGGCCTACGGCGGGCCGGTGGTCGCGAACGGCCGGGTCTACGTCGGCACCAACAACGAGGGACGCCGCAACCCCTCCATCGAGGGGGACCGGGGCGTGGTCATGGCGTTCGCGGCGGACACCGGCACGTTCCTCTGGCAGATGGTGCATCCCAAGCTCCCGGCCGGCCGGGTCAACGACTGGCCGATGCAGGGAGTCTGCTCCACCGCGTTCATGGAGGGGGACCGCATCTACTACGTCTCCAACGAGGCGCACGTGATCTGCCTCGACGCGAACGGCTTCGCCAACGGCAACGATGGCCCCTTCACCGACGAGGAAGATACCGGTGAGATTGCCGGAGACATCATCTGGTCCTACGACATGATCGGCGAGCTGGACGTCTTCCCGCACAACCTCGCCACGGGATCGCCGCTCATCGTCGGCGACGTCCTCTATACCGTCACGAGCAACGGTGTCGACGAGGGACACGTCAACGTCCCGTCGCCCTTCTCGCCCGACTTCATCGCCCTCGACAAGAACACCGGCGAACTGCTGTGGGAGAGCACCCCGGTCGGCGAGAACATCCTGCACGGGGCCTGGACGAACCCGGCCTACGCGGTGATCGGCGGCCGGGCGCAGGTCATCTTCCCCGGCGGCGACGGGGTGATCTACAGCCTGGACGCCGCGACGGGCGAGCTCATCTGGCAGTTCGACTGCAACCCGAAGGACTCGGAGTGGATCCTCGGCGGCCGCGGGACGCGCAACAACATCCTCTCCACGCCGGTGGTCCACAACGACAAGGTGTACATCGGCGTCGGCCAGGACCCGGAGCACGGCGAGGCGCCGGGCCATTTCTGGGTGATCGACGCGACCGGCGCCGGCGACGTCACCGACACGCACGCGGTATGGCACCGCGGCGGCGAGGACTTCTACCGCACCATGTCCACCGCGGCGATCGCCGACGGCGTGCTCTACATCTCCAGCCTGTCGGGCTACCTGCACGCGCTCGACCCGGAGACCGGGGAGGAGTTCTGGACCTACGACACCTACGCGGCGGTGTGGGGCTCTCCCTTCGTCGTGGACGGCAAGGTCTTCCTGGGTGACGAGGACGGGGACGTCGTGGTGCTGCGCGCGGGCAAGGAACTGGAGGTCCTCGGGGAGTACAACCTCGGCGCCTCCGTCTACTGCACCCCGGTGGTCAAGGACGGCGTCCTCTACATCCTCACCCGCAACCGGCTCTGGGCATTCAAGGAAGGCGCGCAGTCCGACCCCCTCTGACGGCCTGGAACGCCGGCTTCAGCCGGCGCGCGCGGCGCCTCTCCCACCGGGAGAAACCGTCGCGATCGGTCCCCCCTGCACCCCCCGCCGGGCACGAAAACGGCGCGAACGGCTTGAACTCGGAGCGCCGGCCTCTGGCCGGCATCGCGGCCGCAGGCCGCGAAACGCACGCCGCAGCCGATTCCCATGGCGTCATCCCCACCGGGAACGCCTGCACACCGCCCGAAACGAGCCGGAGTGGACCCCCCTCTTCAGGGAGAGGAGCGCCACCAGCGCGGGTTTCGCGCTCCCGCGCGATGCCGGCCAGAGGCCGGCGCTCGGAGGCGGCACCACCACAGTCTGCTGGCCAGCCCCGTACCGTTGCACTTTCATGGCAACTGGCGCACCGCGCCCGGCGCAACCCCTACGCGCACCGGTTGCCCGGCGTTCCCGCGTCCGGTGGACCCGTGAGGTCGGAAATCCAGGCAGGGCGATGCCCGTCACCACACGGGGAGCCCTCACTGCCTATTCGGCGGAGGACAGATTCTCGGCGGACGTCCTGCCGTTGTTTCCGACCTGAAGTTCGTACGAGACCTTCTGCCCCTCGCGAAGCGACTGCAGCCCGGCTTTCTGAACCGCCGAGATGTGTACGAAAACGTCCTTTGAACGGTCATCGGGCTCGATGAACCCGAAACCTTTTGCCGCGTTGAACCACTTTACAGTGCCGGTAGCCATGATTCGTTCCTCTAACAAAACGTGTTGATTCAGCACGCCACACGAAGCGTCGGCGCGCGGTTGGGAGCTCGCCTGGTCAGGGGATCGGAAGCCGAGCCGCGGTAGCGACCCTTCGAGATCGCACCGGACCAATGCGCGCAAGAACGCGGGAGTACACGCCACCAGCGCCAGGAAGTCAATGACGCGCTCCACCGGAATGACCCGCGCCCCTCCCGTTGCGCCGCCCGGACGCCGGCGGTCCGGCGGGCGCCGCGCGGGAAGCTACCGGGAGCCGCCCGCCTCCAGGCGCCCGTCCACGAACACCCAGTCCGGCACCACGCGGTAGTCGAAGGGATGCCCTTCCAGGATGACGAAGTCGGCGTCCTTGCCCGGCTCGATGCTTCCGATCCGGTCGCCCAGGTCAATCAGCTCGGCGGCGTTGAGCGTCGCCATCCGGAGCGCGTCCACCTCCGGGACGCCGTTGCGGAAGGCCCACGCGGAGTTGAGGATGGGCTCGCCGCCCAGCCGCCCGATGGGTGAAGCGCGCCGGGAGGCGCCGGGACCGAAGAACGCCACCTTGACGCCGGCCCGGTTCAGGATGGCGGGTCCCTCCACGCTCCAGCCCTCGCCGCCCCCGCGGATGTCCGACGCGTAGCTGCCGGAGTTCCCCAGAATGACCCCCGCGCCGGCCGCGGCGAGCCGGCCGGCCAGCCGGTGCGCCTCCACCCCGCCGGTGATCACGAGGCGCAGGCCGTAGTCCTCCGCGAGACTCAGGGCCGCTTCGATCTCGGGCGCCCGGTCGGCGTGGACCATCGCCGGCACCTCGCGCCGGAGTAGCGGCAGGAGCGCCTCGAGGCGCGCGTCGTACTCGGCGGACCCGTCCGCTTCCGAATAGCGCCGTGCGGCATCCAGCGCTTCCCGGATCATCGCCGCGGCGCTTTCGAGCGTCAGCGGCGCTCCCGCCTCGTCCGTCCACTCCCGGAGCGCCGACGGGGTGAGGGCGAACACCAGGCTCGCCGGCTCGCGGCGCACCATCTTCTCGAAGTCGATGCCGGGCGTCTTCACCAGGACGCCGTTCCCGCCGATCAGGTTGCGGGTGCCGGGGGTGACGTGGATCGCGGTCACCCCGATCGTGGTGTTCACCCGGTACGAGGGGAACCAGGGGTCCACGGCGTAGAGGGCGTTCATCTCCGGCACCACCGGTTCGGTGATCTCGTCGTTCTGCACCTGCCACTTGAGGTCGCCGATCCAGTCGTTGGGAAAGGCGCGCGCGATCACGGTTCCCGGCATGACCACCCTGCCCCCGACGTCCATGACCGCCAGCCCCGCGGGCGGCGCGGCGGCCGCCTCCACCAGCGTGAACCGGCCGTCCTCGACGACGAGGGTGGCGTTCCGGATCTCCCCGCCGCTCACCGTGAACACGTGCGCGCCGGTGACGGCGAAACTCTCGTCCTCCGCAGTGATCTCCCCGGTCACCGCCGTGAACGGCCCCACCGCGCGCGGCCGGTCCGCCGGGAGCACGCGGTCGCGCTCGTACTCGAGCCGCCCGTCCACGAACACGCGCTCCACCCGGTCGGCGGTCAGGTCGAGGAAGTGCCCGTCGAGGAGCACCAGGTCCGCGTCCTTCCCGACCTCGATGCTGCCGATCCGGTCCTGGAGCATCATGGCGCGCGCTCCGTTGATGGTCATGATCTCGAGCGCCTGGTCGTCGGTGAGCCCGTGCCGCGCCAGAAAGGCCCCGTACTCGCGGAAGTCCTTGAAGTGCTGGTTCGACATGTCCGTCTGGATGCTGGCGTGCACGCCGGCGTCGAGGAGGTCCTTCAGCAGGTTCAGGGGCTCGGGATCGCCCCAGTACTGGACGATCATCATCGGACCGATGACCGGGACGATCTCGGTTCCGGCGAGCAGTTCCGTAAGCGGGAAGATCTCCTCCGCGTGGGCGAGCGCCAGGCGGTCGAAGAAGCCGTAC
This sequence comes from Acidobacteriota bacterium, assembly GCA_022820545.1. Taxonomy (GTDB): domain Bacteria; phylum Acidobacteriota; class Vicinamibacteria; order Marinacidobacterales; family Marinacidobacteraceae; genus Marinacidobacterium. The sequence goes on from JAJEFG010000097.1 coordinate 25,906, forward strand.
CTGCGCGCGAGGCGCAGCACCATCATCACCTCGCTCGGATAGTGCGCGTGGGCGTGCACCATGACCTCGCCCCGGATCACGGCCGCGAAGGCCTCGAGGCGCTCGTCGCGCTCGGGCGCCGCTCCCTCTCCGGCGGCGTGCGCTTCCTGCTCCCGCACGTAGGCCGCGGCGCGGCGGAAGTAGTCGTCGGCGACGGCGTACCAGCCCATCACCGTCTGCGGCGTCTCGCCGGGCCGCAGGTTGATCAGCGGCCGTACCGCCATCTTCAGATCCACGTACGGCTTGAGGATCATCTCCGGGCCCGGATTGCGCTTCAGCTTCAGCGCGACCGCCTGCCCGCTGGAGATGATGCCGCTGCCCGAGCGCGTGACCAGCGACGTCACGCCGCCGGAGAGCGCCACCTGGAGCATTGGGTCCGACAGGTCGAGATGCTCCACCGCCTTCCACTCGGCGGTCACCGGGCCGGGAATACGCGCGCGGCTGGAACGGTCGAGGGCGGCGTGCGCGTGGGCGTCGATCAGGCCCGGGATCACGGTCGCCGCTTCGTACACCGGGGTCCCGGCGGGAACGTCGAGAGACGCGCCCACGGCTTCGATGATCCCGTCCCGGATCAGGATCTCGCCGTCCTGAAGCGTCCCGCCGGTGACGGTGTGGATCGTCCGTCCACGAACGAGGACGGTCTCGGACTGGGCGCTCGCCGTGCCGGCCCCGGCGACGGCGAGCGCCACGAGCGCCGCGAGCCGCCTGCGCCTTCGGCTCGACGTGCGCCAGCTCATCTTCCTGTCCTCCCCCCGAGGTCCGGCCGGCCCGCCGAACCGGACGTCAGTAGACCCCCACGGTGGTGCCGCCCGCGAGCTGGCCGAAGGGCCGGACGCCGCTGACCCCGTCCCAGGCGTAGGGTCCCCAGGGTGGTTCCCGCTCGCCCTCGTCGCGTTCGAGGAAGCCCGGGACGAAGAACTCGCGCGTCAGCGTCGTGAGCCGGACGCGGCCGGTTTCCCCGTAGTCCACCACCTCGCCGCTGTCGGGGTCCACGACCTCCAGCACCGCGCGGGGCATCGGCGGGTAGTAGGCGATCTTGTAGCCGTCCTCCGCGGTCGGCGGACGCGCCGGCGCGAGTCCCATCAGCGTGTTTCCGTAGGTGGGCTGGAGGAACACCCCGTCCAGCAGTTCCTCCATGGCGAACCGCGTCCACTGGGGGGTGAACTCGGTGCCCCCCGAGAAGATGCCCCGGATGCCCGTCTCCGCCAGGGTTCTCCCCTCGTCCTCGAGCCGCAGGCAGAGCGCCTCGAGCAGCTTCGGCGTGGTGAAGAGGCACCGGATGTCGTGGCCGGCCGAGAGGACCGTCAGCGCCTGGTCGATGACGTGGGCCTGGTAGGCGAGCAGGTGCTCGGTCCAGCCCTTCTTGATCAGCTTGATGACCCAGCGGGGGTCGAGATCCACCGAGAACGCGATCCCGCCCCGGAACTGGGCGAGATGCTCCACTGCGAGCCGCAGCCGGCGCGGCCCCGAGGGACCGAGCATGAGCCAGTTGGATCCCGGCGGGAAGTGCTCCTCGGACAGCACCGCGCTGAACAGCTCGTAGTCGATCCGGAAATCGTCCACCGAGGTGCGGCTCTTCGGGATCCCTGTCGTCCCGCCGGTCTCGAAGACGTAGAGCGGCCGGTCCTGATAGGGGGCCGGAATCCAGCGGCGCACCGGACCGCCCCGGAGCCACGTGTCCTCGAACGGCGGAAACCGCTTGAGGTCGTCGAAGCCCTGCACGTCGGCCAGGGGATCGAAGTCGAGCCGCTTCCGGAAATCGAGCCAGAAGGAGCATCCCGTTTCCTCGGCAAAGTGCCAGCGCACGATGTCGCGGACGTGTTCGTCGAGGTCGTGGCGCGCCGCCACGACGGCTTCGGAGTCTTGCAGGTCGGTTTCCATGGTTCCTCTCGGTCGTGAACCCTTGTCAGGCGGCCATCGCCCGCGCGAAGGCCGCTTCGGCGTCTTCGGCCATCCGGTCGAGCGAGTGCTCCTCCCGCACGCGCCGGAACCCGCGTTCCCCAACGCTGGCCCGCCGCTCCGGGTGCAGCACGAGCTGCGAGAGCGCCGCCGCGAAGTCCGCGGGTTCGCTGCTCTTCGCGAGCACGCCGCCTTCGGCCCGGTCCAGCAGCGCCGGATAGGCCCCTTCCCGGGGAACCACGATCGGTGTACCCGCCATCATGGCCTCGATCGCCGGGATGCCCTTCGGCTCCGGAAACGCCGCGGGAATGCCGATGACGTCGGCGTCGCGCAGGAAACGGATCTTCCCCGCGTGGTCCAGCTCGCCCAGATACTCGAAGGAGACGGCGGACCCGTCGGCGGCGAACAGCCGCCGGACCTCCTCCAGATACCTCTTCCCCCCGCGACTCATCCACCCGGCGGCCCGCACCCGGAGCGGCGGCGCTTCCGGTTGTCCGGCGAGTTGGAGCACGGCGCGGGCCAGCCGGTCGAGTCCCTTCTCCGGAGCGATCCGGGAGAAGAAACCGATCGTCACCTCCCGCACGCCGGCCGCGTCCTCCACCGCCGGCGGAGCCTTCGGTTCCAAGGGATATCCCTCGGGGTCCACTCCCAGACGCACGAACGACACGCGCTCGCCGGGAATCCCCAGCGTGTCCGCCATGCCGCGGGCATGGTGCTCGGTAACCCCCACGAAGTGGTGCGCGGCGCCCGCGGCCTCCCGCATGAGGCCGAGCGCCCGGTCGCGGTCCCCGGCGGGCAGCCGGCCGAGGAACAGGTCCTCCCCGGAGAAAGTGACGACGACCGGGGCTCCGGTGGCCGCGGCCAGCGGACCGGCGAGCCCGAGGAGCAGCGAGTTGGGCAGCACCACCACGTCGGGGCCGGCGTCGCGGACGGACTCCGCGAGGGCCTCGACCGCGTGCCGGGCGGGTCCCCGCGCCCCCTCGAGCGTGGTGACGGTGAGGGGCCCGAGTTTCGCCGGGTCGTTGGACGACGAGAACCGCTCGACGAGGCCGAGCAGCGCCGGGGAATCCAGGATCCGGTCGAGTCCGGGGAGCGCTCCGAAGAGCGGCGCGGCGTGCTGCAGATACACCGTGATCCCCCCGAAGCGGACCCGGTCCTCCGAGACGCTCGTCTCGTCGGTGCGGCTGCGCTGGTAGAGGGGCACGAGGCGCACGTCGTGCCCGCGCCCGGCGAGCGACCGGGCCAGCGCGTTGTCGCGGATGCAGCTCCCGCACAGCATTTCTCCCGCTCCGGCGGTGAAACTCAGGATCCGCACGCGTTCGGATGGTGTCGGTCGCGGTGGCGCGGACTCAGAATTCCGGCCAGCCGGTGACCGGGTTGCGCCAGATGCTGTAGTTCATGCCGCCCGAGTAGAGGTGGGGCGGCCAGTCGTCGGGTCCGGTCGCCTGCGACGGATAGAGGTGGTAACGCATTCCCAGGGCGCCCCAGATGCGGCGCCAGCGGTTCTGGAACTTCCTTGCCGGAGGGTACAGGTCGCGGGGATCGTCCACTTCGTACCGGAAATCGAAGATGCTCGGCGGACGGGGCTGCTCCTCCTCGTCCCCCACCGGCGCCTGCGCCGAGGCCGTGGCGCCCAGGCAGAGGGTGACCCCGATCACGACCAGCGTGGCGAGGCCCCGCCACCAGGCGGCGCGGCGGCGTTCCCGGCGCAACGGTCCGACGTCCCTCAGTCCGACGCGCTCCCCTCCAGGAACGGCTCCATCGGCTCGGACCGGGGGCCGTTCTCGTCGCAGACCGCATAGCTGGAGCGGGCGCTCGTGTACATCGAGACACCGGCGTGCACGCCGGCCTTGTTGACCACGTAGAAGGACAGGCCGAAGGCCGGCAGGCCCCGGCTGTTCAGCAGCCGCTTCTCGACGGTGTTGTCCTTGACGCGGGAGAGCGCGGTCATCGCGGCGTCCTTGGGGTGGGCGCCGCGCCGCATCTCCTCGACGATGAGGAAGGAGCAGAGCCCGTAGAGGTTGGCCTCGCCCCGCCCGGTGGAGCCCGCCGCGCCGACCGCGTTGTCCACGTAGAGCCCGGCGCCCAGGATCGGCGAGTCGCCGACGCGTCCGGGGATCTTCCACGCGAGACCGCTGGTGGTGGTGACGCCCGCCAGGTCCCCGTTCGCGTTCAGGCCGTCGCAGTTGATGGTGCCGTAGTACTCCTCCTCGTCCATCAGCCCGTCCCGGACCATGGAGAGGCCGGCGGCGTGGCCGGCGGCGGCGCGCTTCTTGGGATCGAGGTAGTGGCCGGGATCGATCCGGCGCTTCCACTCGAGCCACATCTCCCGGGACCGCGGGGTGTTCAGGTCGTCCTCGACCTTGAAACCCATGTTGCGGGCGAAGTGCTGGGCGCCCTTCCCGACCAGCAGGTGGTGGTCGGTGACCTGGAGGACCTGGTAGGCGACCGACGCGGGGGTGCGGACGCCCTCGATCCCGGCCACCGCGCCGGCGCGCCGGTTGGGGCCGTGCATGCAGCACGAATCGAGCTGGACCACGCCGTCGGCGTTGGGACGGCCTCCGAATCCGACGCTCGCGTCCTCGGGATCGAGTTCGGTGATCTTCACGCCTTCGATCAGGCTCTCGAGGATGTCCTCTCCCGCGGTCATCATGCGGAACGCGCGTTCGACGACGACCTCGTCCCCGCCGTTCTTGTAGCGGTTCCCGTTCCCCGAGGCGATCACCACCGGCTTCGGGCCGGACGACTGGATCGCCGGCGCCCCGGAGGCCGTGGCCCCGAGCGCCGCCGCTCCCGCCGCGCCGACCTGGACGAACTGCCGGCGGCTCAGATTGCGGCCGGTCCACTGTGCTTTCTTCTTCATCGGTGTGCCCCTCACCCGCTCCTCGGTTCCCGGCCTTGCGGCGGCGCGGGACGGTTCTCCAAGCGGGAGCCGAAGTGTATTCGACACCCAATGGAGCGGAGCCCCGCCTTACCATCCCCGCCGTGCCGACCAAACCTACGCCGGCGGGGATCGAAGCCGCCCGCGCCGCCATTCCCCGGGAATTCCGGGACACGCCCCTGTTCGACTCCGCTGCGCTCGGCGCCGCCACCGGCTGCCGGGTCACGGTCAAGGTGGAATGCGTGAACCCGATCCGCAGCTTCAAGGCCCGCGGCGCCTGCTGGTTCGGCGCCCGGCGGGGGCCGGAGGCCGTCACGCGGCTCCGCGGCCTCCCGGCCGGGACGCCGGGGTGGGTCACCGGCTCGGCCGGGAACTTCGGCCAGGGACTCGCGTGGGCCGCCCGGCGGTCGGGGATTCCGCTCACCGTGTTCTCGTCGCTCCACGCGAATCCCGACAAGGTCCGCGCCATGCGGGACCTCGGGGCCGAGGTCCGGCTCGTCGGGGAGGACTTCGACGCCGCCAAGGAGGCGGCCCTCGCCTTCGCCGGGGCGACCGGGGCCGAATTCGTGGAGGACGGTCGCGAGCCCGAGATCACCGAGGGCGCCGGGACGATCGCGCTCGAGTGCGTCGAGGCCGTTTTCCGCGCCGACACCGCCCTGATTCCGGTTGGGAACGGTGCGCTCATCGGGGGCATGGGGCTCTGGCTTCGCCACGCCGCTCCGGAGGTGTCGGTGATGGGCGTGGTGGCGCGCGAAGCGCCGGTCATGCGCCGCGCCTTCGAGTCGGGGGACCCATCTCCCGCGCGGGCCGCACCGGCCACGATCGCGGATGGGATCGCCGTCCGGGTTCCGGTACCCGAGGCCATTCCCATCATGCAGCGGGTCGTGCACGAAGTGGTGGAAGTCGGCGAGGGGGCCCTTCGCGAGGCGGTCCGCCTCCTTCACCGGACGCTCGGACTCGTGGTGGAACCGGCGGGGGCCGCCGGGATCGCAGCGCTCCTCGAGCATCCGGACCGGTTCCGTGGCCGCGCGATCCTCACCCCCCTCTGCGGCGGCAACGCCGACCCCGCGCTGCTCGGCGAAGTTCCGCGTGTCGGCCAAGCGCCGTGATCGCGTCGGAGCGCCGGCCTCCGGCCGGCATCGCGCGGCAGCGCGAAACCTGCGCTGACAACGCTCTTTCCGTGGACGGGGCCAGGTTCCGCTCGCTTCGGGCGGCGCTGCCCCGTTCCCGGTTCGGATCGCGCCGTGGGAATCGGTGGTGGCCCGCGTTTCGCGGCCTGCGGCCGCGATGCCGGCCGGAGGCCGGCGCTCCGAGCCCGAGCTGTCCCCGTCATTTCCATTCCGCCGCGGTGCGCACGACGACACGTTCATGACCGTTTCGCTGCGCGAGCAGGTCCCCCTGCCCGGCCGCTCGCGCGTTACCGGGAATCGCGGGGCTGTCACCGCCATGACCGCGGGCGCGGCGCGCGCCGGCGGCGGGATCCTGGCCGCCGGCGGCAACGCGGCCGACGCGGCGGTGGCCGCGATGCTGGCGGCGGGAGTGGTGGAGCCGGCCATGAACGGCCTCGGCGGAACCGCCTACGCCGTGGTGTTCGAGCCGGGGCGCGGCCGGGTCACCGCGCTCGACGGCAGCGCGCGGTGTCCCGAGGGGGCTCAGGAGGACATGTTCGAACCCCTCGAAGGGGTCGGGGGAGGGCTCTACGGCTTTCCTCCCACCCGGGGGGACCACGCCGAGACCGGGGCGCTCAGCGTGCTGGCGCCCACGGCCCCGGCCACCCTCGTCGAACTCCACCGCCGGTTCGGCCGGCTGCCGTTCGCCGCCGTGGTCGAACCCGCGCTGCGGCTTGCGGAGGAGGGGTTCGTTCCGGACTGGGTCTTTTGCGTACACGTGGCCGCCGGCTACCGGCGGCTCCGGCTCTCGCCGGCGGCGTTCGCGCTCTACACGCGGGGCGACGGCCTTCCCTTCGTGCCCGGCGGTGAGGAAGACCGGCTGCGAAACCCCGAGCTCGCCGGCTCGCTCCGGGTGCTCGCCCAGGAAGGCCCCGAGCCCTTCTACCGCGGACCCATCGCCCGCCGGCTGCTCGACACGGTGAACGAGGCGGGCGGCATCCTCTCGGAAGACGACTTCGAGGCCGCCGCCGTCCGCGAGGTTCCGCCGCTCGACTTTGGCTTCCGGGACCTCACGGTGGCGACGCTGCCCGACAACTCCGGCGGACCCACGCTCGCGGCGGCGCTCGCGCACCTGGACGCCTTCCCGCCGGCGGGCCCTGCCGCTGGGGACGTCGCCGATGAGGTCCGTCATCTCCACCTGGTCGCGGAATCGCTGCGCCTCGCGTTTCGGGACCGCTTCGCGTATCTGGGCGACTCCGAGAGCGTGCCGGTGCCGCTTCCCGGCCTGCTCGATCCGGACTATCTCCACGAGCGGCGGCGGGGGGTCGCCCCGGACGGCCCCCGTGTCCATGCCCCGGCAGAGCCCCCGCCGCCCGGAACAGAGGAAGAAACCGGCGGTCCACCGTCCGGCGCACCAACCGCGGACTGCACGACCCACGTCAACGCAGCCGATGCGGACGGCATGGCGGTCTCGCTCACCGGGACGCTGGGGGGCCGCTTCGGGTCCGCCTTCGCCGCTCCCGGGCTCGGATATCCCCTGAACAACGGCATGATGTGGTTCGACCCGCGGCCGGGCCGCCGGATTTCGCCCGCACCGGGCCGCCGGGCGCTCCACGCCGCCGCGCCGGCGATCCTGCTACGGGACGGAGTTCCGTGGGCGGTGGTGGGATCGCCCGGAGGACGCCGCCTCATCTCGGCGGTGGTGATGGGGGTGACGCGCCTGGTGGACCGCGGGGCCTCCATCCAGGAGGCGGTGGGCGGCCCCGGATTCCACGCCGACGTGGGGCCGCTCACCCTCGACGTGCGGACGCCCGACTGCGCGAGCGTCGCCCGCGGCCTCGAAGCGCGCGGCCACCAGGTACTGGTGCGGCGGGAGACGGCTCTCACGGGCCATTTCGGGCGGGCGAGCGGCATCCGGCTCTCGCGGGCCGGCATAGGAAATCGGCTCGAGCCAGGCGTGGATCCGGTGCGAGCCGGCACGGGAGTCGCCGTGGAGGCGGGCTGAAGTTGAAACTCGGTTTCAGAATATAGACTTCCGCGCGCCGGGCGCCCCGCCCGGTTTTGTTTCTTCCCCGGCTGGGTCTCTCCGGCCCCACCCCACGGAGTTTCCTGTTGCAGTTCCCCGTCCGCCCGTCCACCACCCTGCCCCTTCTCGCCGGCCTGCTGCTCGCGGCCGGCATTGCGATCACGGCCTGCGACGACGGCGGTTCCACCCCCGTAGCGCCAGCCCCTGCCCCGGCGCCGACTCCGGCACCCACGCCTCCCCCGCCGCCACCGGAAGCCGAGACAGCGACCTACCTCTTCGCCCAGCCGGAGGACCGCATCGGCCCGCGCCAGCCCGGAACGCTCCCGGAGGGAGTCAGTTTCTCGGCGGAACTCATTCTGGTGGCGCATGCCCCGGATGCCGGGCCGTTCGCCGTCGGCGAAACCGCCTCTGACGCAATGAAGGAGCTGGTGGAAACCGGAAGTCCGGAAGCCCTTATCGAGTCGGGTGGGGACTCCTTCCAGGTCGTGGCCGACAGCCTGGGAGCACTGCTCCGGATCTTCCTGAGTCCGGAACCGTCGATTGAGATGAATCTTGCCCAGCCATGCCTGAGCTACGCCGAGAGAATCGAGCCGAGCCCGGACTGGTTCATCGGGTTCGCCAACGTGTGTGCGACGGACGAGGACGGGCAATGGCTCGACATGATCGAGACGCAACTCCTCGCCTACGACGCCGGCACAGCGGCCGGAGATGAGTACGCAGACAAGGCGGACGGCGCGGACACCGAGCCGCGGGAGCCCATCGCCCTGCTCGACAAGCCGCCCCACTTCGTGGCCCCCGCCATCGTGCAGATCCTGAGCGCGACCCGCGCCGCGGAATAACTTCGGAGTAGACCGAATTCGTCCGCGATGCGGTACGATTCGTTTTCATCGTAGTGGAATCGTTACCAAGACGAACCCTTCGCGACTCAAAGGAGGAACCGCGATGAAGACACGAAACATCTGGATGGGACTCGCGCTGCTCGGCGCACTCGTCTTGGCGGGCTGCGGAGGTGATTCGGGGACCACGCCGGCTCCGGCCCCGGCTCCGCCGCCCGCACCCGCGCCGGCGCCCGCACCGGCCCCGGCTCCGGAACCCGATGAGCCCACGATGGCGACCTACAGTTTCCCACCAGGCTCGGTGAAGGCGAACTATGGGAGCGCTGATGGAATTTTTGTGCAGATTCTCGGAGCCACGCCCTATCCCGAGGGCGCACGATCCGAGGAGGAACTCGCGTTCGTGGCCCATCCCCTGGGCGAAATGCTCTGGGCAGAAGGGGGCATGGCTTCCGAGGGTCTCGAGCACCTGGCCTGGGACGGCCATGGGCACGACCTGGCGGAGGAGGCCGAGGACATGGGCTGGATGGTCCTCGCGGAGGACTTCAGCGCGGTTCAGGGAATTCTGCAGATGGGGGAATTCACCCTGAGTTCGGAGTTTCCCTGTCTCAGCTATGCCCAGAAACTGACGCCGAGCCCGGACTGGTTCATCGGTTTCAATGTCTGCGCCATGGACGAGGACGGCAACTGGCTGGAGACGCTCACGGTCCGGGCCGAGATGTACGACGCCGGAGTCGTTGACGGCGAGCCCTACATGGCGGTCGGCGGTACCGAGGAAACCGGTCCGGACACTCCGACGGACCCCCAGGAGCCCATCACCAGGGTGATGCTGCCGCCTTGGGACACCGACGCCGTGCTGGAAATCACGGCAACGCTCGCACAGTAGGCTTCCCTTCCGCGTTCGCCTGCGGCCGGGCCGGGGCTCCCGCTCTGGTGCGCCTCCGCGGGCGACCGCCTCCGGGGCCTGAGTCCACCCGGGCTTGGTCTCTCCGCCTCCATGCCTGAACGCCGCCCGGAACCCGCCGCGGAGAACGAAGCGGCGCCGCCGCACGACCTTCCCCGCGTCGTCATCGTGGGGGCGGGGCAGACCGGCCGGGAGCTCGCCCGCCAGCTCGCCGGCGAGCGGCGCGTGGTGGTGCTGGACACCGACCCGACGAAACTGGAACGCCTGCGCGAGGACGCGCCGCACCAGACCTTCGAGGCCCTGCTGCGCGACGGCACGAGCGCGCTCGCGCTCCGCGAGGCCGCCGGCGACGGCGCCGAGTGGGTGATCGCGGCCACCGACCAGGACGCGGTCAATATCGAAGTCTGCCGGGTGGCGGCCGAACTGAGCCCGCGTCCGTCCACCATCGGGACGCTCCGGGAGTCGCACCGCACGGGAATGCTGCGGGCCACGGGCGCCGAGAGCATCGCGCGCCCCGGCGTCATCGCGAACCAGATCCGGAACCGGATCGAGCGCTCCCACCAGGTGGCGACCAGCCTCGGCCTCGGCCGCGGCGAGATCCGCGAGATCCAGGTGCTGCCGACGTCGCCGGCGGTGAACGTGAAGCTCCGCGACCTGGGCGCCCGGAAGTGGCTCGTCGCCGGGATTTACCGGGGCGACCGTTTCGTCGTCCCCGACGGCGATGCGGTGATCGAAGCGGGCGACCGCCTCCTGATCACCGGCGAGCCGGAAGTGGCCCCCGGCGCGGCGGAGTTCCTGCGCGAGGGGAAGTCCCTCTTCCCGCTCCAGTTCGGGAGCCACATCGTGGTCTTCGCGGAGCGGGAACTTCCCGAAGTCGCCTGGCGGGAGGCCGAATACCTGTTCCGCACCTCCCGGGCGCGCCGGTTCCGGATCGTGGCGCCCGAGGGAGTGGAACCGCCCGGCGACTTCGGGGTCCCCGCCGACCGCCTCGCCCGCATCGTGCCGGGCGACGACCCCTTCGCCGCGGCGCGCCCCGATGCCGGCTGCGTGGTGATCGACCACGGCGAGCCGTCCTTCCTCGCGCGCATCGGCCTCAATGCGGCGCGCTTTCTTTCCACCATGGCGCGGTTCTCCTGTCCGGTGCTGATCCCCGGCGCCAGCTTTCCGTGGGAGCGCCTGGTGATTCCGGTCACGGACGTGGAGGGCACGCTGCGCGCCGCGGACACCGCGATCGGCCTCTCGCGACAGTTCGGCATTCCCCTGGCCGCCGTGGCCGTGACCCCGCCGTCCTTCATCGGGCGGGGACTCGAGGGCGGCGCCGACGTGGCCTCGGTGCTCGCCGCCATCGAGCGGATGGCGGATCTCTACCGGGTGCGGATTCCCATCGTCCGCGCCGAGGGGAACCCCCCGCGGGAACTCGCCCGCCTCACCGGTCCCCGGGACCTCCTCGTCCTGGGATACGACCAGGGACACGCCGGGTCGTTCTTCCGGCCGGACCCGGCCGTCCACATGATGATCCGGGCTCGGGCCTCGGTCCTCGCGCTACCGATCCCGGCGCACCACTGAACGAAGGGCCGCTCGGAGCGCCGGCCTCCGGCTGGCATCGCTCCCCGGAGGGGAGCGAAACGCGCACCGCCACGGACTCCATTCGACGCGAGCCTCGGAGCGCCAGCCTCCGGCTGGCATCGCCGACCTCGGGGAGGGGAAAGGCACGCTGCTACCGAGCGTCATCCCGTGATCACCATCTGGACCAGCACAACCCGGGCCGCGAAGAGCCGAGCGTGGCCTCCGTTCGCGGGAAGGAGCGCCGCCGGCGCGGGTTTCGCGCTCCCGCGCGATGCCGGCCGGAGGCCGGCGCTCCGACTGGCGCTCCGACTGGCGCTCCGGCCGGCGCTCCGGTCAGCGGCCCGGTCGCCTCGTTCCCGAAGCGTTCGCCCCGCCGATGGGCGAGCCCGGGGGCCGCTCCGGCCGGCTGGCGTGCGGGTCGAGGCTCTCGTCCCGGTCGGCAAAGCGGCGGATGTCGGCCACGGCGAGCGTGTCATGCGGCGTCGCGTCACCCATGTCGGCGAGGGTCCGCCCGAGCGCCATCAGCCGGTCCTCGATGATCGCCCGCACCCGCGCCGGGTTGTCCGGATTCATGGCCTCCCGCATCATGCCGTTGAGCACGCTCCGTTCGGCGGCGTCCTGCACCATGCGGCGGTAGCTGTCGTCCGGCTCCGCGTTGCCCCAGGTCTTCTCGACCATGCGGTCCAGGACCTCACCGAGTCCGGGCTGGTCCGAATCCATGGCGTGGTTGTTCACGAGCCGCGCCATCCGCTCCGGGTGGAGCAGGAGCTCCACGGTGTAGTCGGCCGAGGTGTCCGCCGCGGCCAGCGGGTCGAAGACCAGCCCGGTGTGGCCGTCGAACGTCTCCCCGCCACCTTCCCTGTAGGCTGGAGGGGGAATCATCTCCACGATCCGTTCCGGAAGCGCCAGGAAGTCCGTCTCCAGCGTGCGGAGGACGGTCTCCAGCGCCTCCCGCTGGCGTTCGCCGGGGATGGGCGCCACGGGCCGCTGCCCGTCGCCCCGGACCGCGTAGTAGTACTCCTGGCCGCCGACGGTGTTCAGCGCCGCCTTCATCTGGAAGCGGTGGTGCAGGTAGAGCGGCACCAGCACCGGCTCGAGCAGCGACATGGCCTCGCCCGGCCGGATGATGTTCTCCCCGAAGGCGTCGAGTCCGGCCTGGCGGATCTCGATCTCGCGCCCCAGGTGCCGGACGAGGTCCTGGCCGTTGTCCCACACCGAGGCCAGCGGATGCGCGCCGGCCCCGATGTAGTTGTCGGTGTGGGCCATGAACCGGGTCTCGGACATCAGCCCTTCCTGCATGATGGCGTCGAGCCGCGCCGCGGTCTCCTCCGGCGGGAAGTGGCCGTAGGCCCAGCGCACGGAGAGGATGTCGTAGGAGCCGACCCCGACCCCGTAGGCGTCATCCAGCTTCACCACTCCGTCCTCGAGGACCGCGAGCGGCGCCGGGTAGTCCATGACGCTCGCCCGGCCGCCATAGGTGGACGCCATGTAGTTGTGCGGGAACCCCAGCGTGTGTCCCACCTCGTGGGCCGAGAGCTGCGCCACCCGGGCGAGCGCCATGTCCAGCGGAGTAGCGCCCTCGCCCACCTGCGCGAGGTAGGAGAAGCCCGGCGCCGCCGAGAGTCCGCAGGAGTGGGGGCCGTCAGGGTCCGGCGGCAGCCCGATGGGGAGCGCCCCGGATGCCCCGCCATAAGGAGCCACCATGCCCACCCCGAGCATGTGGTCCTGCCGGAGGCGCAGGCTGCCCAGGTTCACGTTCCCCTTGATGATCTCGCCGGTGCGGGGGTCCTGCACCCCGCCGCCGTAGGACCAGCCGCGGGTGCGGCGATGGGTCCAGTGGATCATGTTGTAGCGAATGTCCTGGGCGTCGGCGCCCTCCGGGAGCACCTCCACCCGATAGGCATCGATGAACCCGGCCGCCTCGAAGGCCTCGGCCCACCAGCGGGCGCCCTCGAGGAGCGCGGTCCGGACCGGCTCGGGGACGCCGCGGTCGAGGTAGTAGACGATCGGTTCCACGACCTCCGAACGTTCCGCGGAGGGGTCCGTCTTCTGGAGGCGGTGCCGGGCCGCGAGCCGCACCGTCATCGGCTGGTCGATCGGGGTGGCGTAGTCCATGTAGGTCGGACCGTTCACGCCGATCCGCGGGTCCGCGACCCGGATCTCGAAACCGGGCCCCGGCAGGCGCACGAGCGAGTGGTGGTGCCGGAGGGTCACCGCGTCTCCGCTGGCCGCGACGCCGGAGACGAGCCCGCCCGGGTTGTCGCTCGTGAAGGTCAGCATGGTCTCGACTTCGGTGTTGTCGGGGAAGCCCTTGGTGTTCTCCAGGTAGAAGACGCTGCGGTCACGGTCGAGCCGGAAGGTCCCCTGCCCGGCCCGCGCGATCCGCGCCGCCGAGCCGTGGGCGTCGCGCAGGAAGAAGTCCGTCATGTCCACGAGGACGCGCCCGTCGGTCTCGGCCTCGACCTGGAACCCCCAGTGCACCGAGGGGGCGAACGCGTCGCGGACCGCCCGGATCTCGTCCGGATTGTCGCTGACCGCCCGATAGCGGTAGTTCGGCTCCATGAGCAGGATGCGCGGGCCGACACGGATCGGCATCAGCACCGCCCGCCGGCTGATCTGCCCGCGGTCGAGCCCGATCGGGTTGCTCCCGAGGCCGGAGGCCGCGGAGACCGAGTACATGAACTCTTCCTCCATTTCGGCGAACTCCGCGAACAGGTGTCCGGTGCGTTCGTCCCAGTAGAGGGGCACGAAGCCGGAGATCGCGGTCATCCCGGCGGTCTTTTCCTCGATGGTGGGAGGCGCGTCCTGCGCCAGGGCCGGCGCGCCGACGAGCGCGGCGGCCAACAGCAAGAGGCCCGGCCTGAGCAGGAGGCGGGACGGAAGCATCGTCGTGATCATGGGGCTCAACCTTTGCGGAGAGAGATGGCGTGGCCCCGAATCATGCCGGAAACTCCCGGAGCGCGGCAATGAGGCGCGCGCCGGCGGACTTCCCGCGTCGCACTCCGGGTCGGAAACCCGGAGTGGACGGGCCGGAACTCAGCGGGACCGGCGCAGGAAGTCGAGGAACTCGCTGTCGCTCCCGATGACCAGCGTCACGCCCTCGTCGAGCGCGGTGCGGTAGGTCTCGAGCGACTTCATGAAGCGGTAGAAGTCGGCGTCCCGCTGGTAGGCGCGGGCATAGATGGCCGAAGCCTCGGCATCGGCCCGGCCGCGGATCTCCTCGGCCTGGCGGAATGCCTCCGACTCGATGGACTTCAGCTCACGCTCGCGCTGTCCCCGCACCTCGGCGGCGCGCCCCTGCCCTTCGGAGCGGCTCCGTTCCGCGATCCGCTGGCGTTCCGAGATCATCCGTTCGTACACCTTGGCCCGGACTTCCTCCACGTAGTTGACCCGCTTGATGCGGACGTCCACGAGCTCGATCCCGAAGCTCGGAGTCACCTCCGACGCCTTCTCGAGGATGCTGCGGGTGATCGCGTTCCTGCCGAACTCGATCTCGCTCGGCACTTCCTCGGTCGCGAAGGAGACGAGGTCCTCGGTGATCTCGAAGTCGCGGTTCGTGATCCGCACGATCTCGATCAGGTCGTAGGTGGCCACCGCGTTTCGGGTCTCGCCGTCGATGATGTCGTCGAGGCGGCTCTGGGCGCCGCGCTCGTCGCGCACCGACTGGAAGAACAGGAGCGGGTCGGCGATGCGCCAGCGCGCGTAGGTGTCCACCCAGATGAACTTCTTGTCGCGGGTGGTGATCTGGTTGGCGTCCCCGTCCCAGGGCAGCCAGCGCTGGTCGAAGCGGGTCACCCGGTGGATGAACGGCAGCTTGAAATGCAGACCCGGTTCGGTCACCGCGCCGCCCACCGGCTCGCCGAACTGGGTGATGATGGCCTGTTCGGTCTCCCGGATGGTGTAGGTCGACGCAAAGAGGAGGACGATTCCGGCCAGCGTCCCCAGGACCGGTAGCGCGCGCTTCATTTGGGGTCCTCCCTCTCGGGCTGCCCGCCCGGACTCGGCGGTTGCCGCCGTTCGCCGTTCAGATTCAGGAGCGGCAGGATGTTGGCGCCGCTCTCGTCGAGGATGACCTTCTGGCCGAGCTTCGGCATGACTTCGGACAGGGTCTCGAGGTACATCCGGGCCCTCGTCACCCGGGGGGCGTTCCGGTACTCGGCGTACACGGCTTCGAAGCGCGCCGCCTCGCCGCGGGCGCGGTTCACCCGCTCCGCCGCGTAGCCCTCGGCCTCCTGGATGAGGCGCTCGGCGTCGCCGCGGGCGCGGGGGATCGCCTGGTTGTACTCGGCGAGCGCCTCGTTCGTGAGCCGCTCCTTCTCCTGGATGGCCTCGTTCACCTCGTTGAAGGACGGCTTGACCAGGTCCGGCGGGTTGACGTCCTGGAGGACGAGCTGCTGGACGCTGATCCCGGTCTCGTAGCGGTCGTTCATGTCCTGGAGGAGGTCCTTGGCCTGCGCCGCGATCTGCTCACGGCCGACGGTGAGGACCTCGTCCACGCTGTGGTCGCCGACGACGTCCCGCATGGCGGCCTCGCTCATGTCCCGGAAGGTCGAGCGGATGTCGCGGACGTTGAAGAGATACGCCCGCGGGTCCTGCACCTTGAACTGCACGATCCACTCGACCACCGCGACGTTCAGGTCGCCGGTGAGCATGAGCGACTCCTCGAGGAACTGGCGCTCGTCGTAGGTGGTCCGCACCCCGGCCTCGACGGTCCGGAAGCCGAATTCCTCCTTGAGCTGGCGTTCCACCGGCACCTTGATCACCGTCTCGAGGAAGGGCACGATGAAGTGGAGCCCCGGATCCGTCACGCGCGAGTACCGGCCGAACCGGGTCACGACCCCCGCCTCGTCGGGCTGGACCTGATAGACGGACATGAAGAAGAGGGCCACCGCCACGACCCCGGCCGCGATCCGCAGGGCCGTCCGGCGGGCGTTCCCTCCGAAACGCCTCAGGAACCCCTCCAGATCCGGCATGGCGGGGCCTTCCCCGCCGAGTCCCGTCCAGGGTCCGTTGCCCCCGGGACCGTCGTAAAACGCCATTCGCTCTCGCCTCCTGCTTTGACAGCCTGTGGCCAGGATCGTAGCGCGGGGCCCGGCGGCTACCATGCGCCGCATGCGGAGCCAGGTGATCTCTCCAGGACTCTTGATCCTCCTCAGCGGCGCCTGCGGAGCCCCATCCGGTTCCGGCGGGTCCGGCAGCGCGCCTCCGGAGGAACGACACGCGGTGACGCCGGAGGAAGCCGCCGCCATCGAGGCGGACATCCGCGCGCTCATGGAAGAGCAGGCCGGCGCCTGGAACGAGGGGGATCTCGTCCGGTTCGTCGCCGACTATCTCGACTCCCCCCGGATGCGGTTCGTCTCGGGCGGGAGCGTCCGCTACGGCTCGGAGGACGTGCTCGACCGCTATCGCCGGACCTACCCGGACCGGGCGGCGATGGGAGCGCTGACCTTCACGGACCTCGATGTGCGGGTACTCACCGACGAGTACGTTTTCGTCTTCGGCCGCTACAACCTCGAGCGGGAAAACGACGCGCCCACCGGGCTCTTCACGCTCCTCTTCGAGCGGACCGCGGACGGCTGGAAGATCTCGCACGACCACACGTCGTCGGGCTGAGGGTTCGCGCCGCCGGCGACGCACCGGCGGCGCACCCGCAGTGATACAACCCGCCGGCATGACGACGCGCCGCCTCTCCGTCACCCTTCTGATCGCTTCGCTGACGCTTCCGGCAGCGGCACTGGCCCAGACCGGCGAACCTCCCGGAAGGGATCCCCGGATGTACGGCCTCATCGAAGCCGTCTCCGCCGAGCGCATCGAGTCCGACATCCGCACCCTGGTGAGCTTCGGAACGCGGCACACCCTCTCCGAGACCGAGAGCGAGACCCGGGGGATCGGCGCTGCGCGGCGCTGGATCCACGCGGAATTCACGCAGATTTCGGATGCCTGCGGCGGCTGTCTCGAGGTGTCCTACCAGCGGAACGTGGTGCCGGGGCGGGAGGGAAGCCGCATCCCGGTGGACACCGAGGTCGTGAACGTCCTCGCCACCCTGCGGGGCGCCAGCGAGCCGAACCGCATCGTCATCATGTCGGGGGACATCGACAGCCGGGTGTCCGACGCGAACAACTTCACCGACGATTCGCCGGGGGCCAACGACAACGCGAGCGGCATGGCGGGCGCCATCGAGGCCGCCCGGGTGCTGAGCCGACACGCCGGCTCCTTCCCCGCCACGATCATCCTGGCCGGACTCTCCGGGGAGGAACAGGGGCTCTACGGCGGCCGGCACATGGCGAGCGTGGCCCGGGAGGAGGGCTGGGACATCGACGCCGTCCTGAACAACGACATGATCGGCAACATCGAAGGGGTGGACGGGGTCATCCGCAACGACGTCTTCCGGGTGTTCTCGGAACCGACCCCGGTGACGGAGACCGAGGAGGCGCGGCGGCGGCGGCGCGTCACCGGCGGCGAGGTGGACGGCGTGTCCCGGCAACTCGCGCGCTACGTGGCGCGGATGGCCGACCTCTACATCCCCAATCTCGAGGCCAGGATGATCTACCGTCTCGACCGCTTCGGGCGCGGCGGGCACCACCGCCCCTTCAACGACGCGGGGTTCCCGGGCGTCCGCATCATGGAGACCCACGAGAACTACCGGCGCCAGCACCAGGACCTCCGCGTCGAGGACGGGATCGAGTACGGCGACGTGATCGAGGGAGTGAACTTCGACTACGCGGCGAAGCTGACCGGGGTGAACGTGATCACCCTCGCCGGGCTCGCCTGGGCGCCCGCCCCGCCCACCGGGGTCGGGATCGCCGGCGCGGTGCGGGCGTCCGCCGTCCTGTCGTGGGATCCGGTGGCTTCCGACAGCCTCGCGGGCTACCGCGTCTACTGGCGGGACACCACCGCGCCCCAGTGGGAGCACTCGCGGTTCGTCGGGGACGCCACCGAGTACACGTTCGAGAACCTGGTGATCGACAACTACCTGTTCGGGGTGGCGTCGGTGGGGGCGGACGGGAACGAGAGCGTCGTGGTGTTTCCGACGGCCCGCCGGTAGTCGGGGGGGGCGTGCGTAGCCCGCAAGGGCGGAAGGAGTAGCGACGTGCGCGGCGCGGAGCCCCGCGGCGCCGGTCTGGGTGCCATTAGCTGTTTCGCAGCCCACACGGGCAGCGCAGCCCGCCGGAGGCCGGCCCACCGAGGGTTCGACGTCCGGCGGCGGCTCAGGGCGCGGAAGTACTCCTCGACCATGTCGCGGTAGCGCTCGGGGGCGCGGTCGTCGGAGCCGGTGAGGACATCGACTCCGGAGCCTCCGGTCAGGGCGCGGCGCAGCTCGAACTCGAGTTGCCGGAGGGTGTCGAGGACTTCGGCTTCGAGGATCTCCATGCCGCGCGGGTCTCCGGTCAGGCGCTCGGGGGTCAGATCGCGGAGGGCGTCCACCACCTCTCCCAATCGGTCGCTCCCGCGGTCTCCGCTGGCCCCGATGCCGGTCAGTTCCCGGCGCAGCGCCTCCGCATCCTGGACCCGCCGGTCGAGTTCGCGCCGTAGCTGACGGGCCTCCCGCCCCTCGGCGCCCCCACCGCCGCCTCCCTGCCCCTGAGACGACTCCTGTCCCTCAGAGGACTCCTGCCCCGCCGACCCCTGCGACGGTGAATCGGACTGCGATTCCGGCTGTTCCGCACGGTCGGCGAGACGGTTCCGCAGACCCTCGAGCCCCCGGACCAGACTCGCCGCCCGGTCGAGGACATCGTCGCGGCCGGCGCGGTCCGAACCTTCCACCACTTCCCGCGCCTCCGCGAGATCCTGCTCCAGCGCTTCGAGATCGTTCGCGATCATCGATTCGAACTGGTCGGCGTAGTCCGGCGACCGCTGCGCCGCGACCCCGCGGGAGTAGTGGATCTTCTCCTTCAGCTTCCGGTCGCGGATCCCGTCCGCGGCATCGCCGACCGCGTCAGCGGCCTCCGGTTCATCCCGGCTCCAGTCGCGGCTGACCTCGTCGAGCTGCTGCTCGAGCCGCTGGACCCGCTCGGCGAGGTCCTGCTTCTGCCCCGAAACCTGAGCGATCGCTTCCCGGGTCCGCTCCTCTTCGAGATCCTGGACGGCGGAACGGATCCGGTCCTGCGCGGCCCGGAGCCGCTTCGTCTCGTCGAGGGCGTTCTGGACGTCGCGCGCCAGGCGTTCCCGCCGCTGCCCATCCAGATCGCGCCGGGCGTTCCGCAGCTCGTTCGCAGCCGACAGGCCGCTTTCGAGTCCTTCGGAGCCGTTTGCCGACCGCATGTCCTGCGCCGCATCGCGGAGTCTCCGGGAAACCGCCGCGAGATCCGGGCGCGAGCGCTCGCGGGCCAGGCGTTCGAGCCGCCGGGCCACATCTTCGGTCTCGGCGGCGAGCTGGTTCTGGGCCGAGCCGGCGCCGCCCCCGGACTGGCGCACGCCGCGGCGAATCCGTTCGTTCTCCTGCTCCTGGCGGCGGGCAAGCTCCGCGAGACGCTGAAGGAGTTCGTCCACTTCGTTGTCCGCGGACGAGCGCTGCTGCTGCTCCACCGTCTCGTACTGGTTGCGGAGCTTGTCCATCTCGAGTTCGAACAGACTCGCCAGGTCCTCCGCCTGGGCGCGCGGGCCGCCACCGCCGCCGCCTCCGCCGCCCTGACCGAACGCGACCTGCACATCGCGGAAGACCGCGTCGGCGCGCTGCAGGTGGGTCAGCGCCTTCTGCTCGCGGGGGAGGGCGTCGTCCGGATTGCCGGCAATGAGCAGCTCCTCGGCGACCGTCATCTCCACGAGCCCCGCGTCGAGATGCTCCACGATCTCGGAGAACTCCGCCGTCGCTCCGATGCCGCGGTTGCGGAGGCGCCGGTTCAGCGTCGCCACCTGCTCCCGGAGACGGCCCTGGGCGAGGCCGATGGTGGCGACGGTCTCGGTGACCGCGCTGGCCGGCATGCCGTCCCGATCGCGAAGGACCTTGAAGGTCGCGACGACGATCTGCTTCTGGCGCAGGCTGAGCGTGCCGTCGAGTCCGTCGCCGCCGCCGCCGGCGCCCGCACCCGGCATGGTGTCGCCCTGCCGGTACGTCCGGTCGAACGGCCGCACCGCGATGAAGAAGATGTCGGTCGCGGCCTCGGCCCCCGCCCCGTCCCGCGCCACCGCGTAGTAGGAAACGAGATCACCCGGCACGAGATCGTGTTCCTCGAGGAACAGCGTGTGCCCGGTCTGGATCTCGTCGCGGGCCCCTCGGGAAGCGAGCACCTCCCGGGTCTCCTCACCACCGTTGACCGAGACCCGCAGCTCCACCCGCCGCAGCGCGTAGTCGTCCTCGGCAAGGACCTCGGTGAAGACCTCCTCCACCGGGTTGGCCTGCGTGTCCCTGCCGGGGCGCAGGAACCGCACGATGGGAGGCAGGTCCTCGAGCACCTCGATCAGGTAGTCGCGGGAGGCCGTGCGCAGGTTCCCGTCCGGTCCGGCGAGCGCCACCCGGTAGGAGCCGCTCTCCGAGAGCCGGAGCGTGGCGGCCAGCAGCTCGGCGCCCGCGCCGGTGGGCGAGTCCTCCGGCGCCTCGGGCGCTTCGAGGGGGATCTCGATCGGTCCCGGTTCCAGGCGCACCACGCCGGCCGCCGCGGGCACCGTGGGGATCACCGTCAGTTCGACGACCGTGCCGGCCACGGCGGCGATATCTCCCCCGTCCTCGACCTCGCGGGGGCTCAGTCCGGTATGTTCCGGATAGCGGTAGCGAAGGCCGATCCGTCCCACGTAGGGGACGTCCTCGACCTCGATCCGGAATGTCGGCGAGAGCACCCCGTCCGCGTCCACGTAGTAGTCCGTCGCTTCCGGAATCCCGAGCAGCAGGTGCCGGAAGGCGCCGTCCTCCGGGTCGGGCAGCATGGGGACCGTTTCCCAGAGCCCGCTGCCCTCGACGCGGGTGCGGAGGTCCACCCGTTCCGCCGTGAACCCTTCCAGCCGGGCTGCGATCCACCGGTCCGAGTCGCGCGCCACGGCGGCGTCCCCCGGCTCCACCAGCACCCGGTAGGGGTTCGCGTCGGTGATGTCGCCCCAGGGGGAAAGGAGGAGAGCGGCGCCGCGTAGCAGCGCCGGGGGGGCGAGGAGGGAAGCCACGATGGCCACGCCCGCGACGGTGGCGAGCGCCCCTCCGGCGCGGCGGAGCGCCGAACTCTCGATGAGCCGGCCCTCGTTCAGCGTCTCCAGGCGGCGGATGGCCTCCTCCACCACGAGGCGCGTGAGATCCGCGGAAATCCCGCTGCCGCGGGTGCCCTCCTGCTCATCCCGGTGGCCCAGCTCGACGCCGCTGCTGACCGATTCCCGCAGCGTGGGATCGTGTTCCTCGACGTAGCGCGCCACCTGCTCGTCGGTCACCCGGGAGCGGAGAGGCCGTACGACGAAACGCCAGACGACCGCGCCGAAGGTCAGCCACGCCGCGGCCTGCAGCCCGCGGACCACCCACGGCGCGTAGCGCAGCGCATCCATTGCCGCCGACGAGACCCCGACGACAAGCACGGCGGCCGCCGCGACCATCGTGAAGCCGAGGATGAGCCGCCGGGTGCGCCAGCGGTTCCGCACCCGGCGGATGACCCGGAGGAGGTCGTCGTAGGAAGACCGGGGCGACGAGTACAACCCGAGTGTCGTCATGGGCGCGGGGTTGTCGGAGTATAGGCACCTCCGCACCGGGCCGCCGCGCGGGGGGGCATTCCGCCGGGAATCACCCCGGAACTCCGGGCGCCACGCTCCGGTTTGCGGCCCATGCCTCGCTCACCAGGAGCAGCAGGAACGCGGCGAGCAACAGCCACGAAGCCGCCCGTCCGGGCAGGTCCGCAGCGACGGGGTTCGCCGCCGCCTGAGCTTCCCCCTCCGCTGCCGCCACGGCCGCGATCCGGACTTCCGCGGGGTCGAGCGTTCGAAGGTCCGATTCGGCAAGGGGAGGATTCACTCCGATCTGGTGGAAATCCGCCGTCCCCGGCCGCCGGGCGCGGTAGAAGCCGGGTTCCACGAGACGAAGCGCGTCCATGCCGTCCAGGACGGTGCGTTCCCCCGAGGGAGAGTCGGCCAGCACCTCCTCCGCTTCTCCCGCCGGACCGCTCGCCAACCGGAACGCGGCGGCGGGATCCACGCTCTCGCCGACCCGGTAGGCAATCGGAATCCGCTCGTGACCCGCGGCGAACTCCACCATCCGGTGCAGCAGCGGGACGAATGCGGCGCGCCGGGGCAGGTCGGTCCACTCCGCGTCGAGCGAGGAAGCGAACAACAGCGTCCTCCCTTCTCCCCACTCCGACTCCACCATGGCCGGCTTGCCGTCGTCGAAACGCCCCAGGACCGCGGCATCGGGTGGGATCCCGGTGAGGTCCCGGTACCGGAAGAACGCAAGCGTGCCGAGGACCGCGGAGCCCTCACCCCCGAAGGGCTCGAAGACCGGGTGCCGGGCCGCCAGGTCTCCGAGGCGTCCCGCCGGGTCGCGGTCCACGAAACCTCCGGGCACCGCCGGGGCAAACCTCTCGAGTTCCTCGGTCGCCGCCCGCGACAGCCGGCGCGGGCCGGTGGCCATCACGAGGCCCCCGCCGTCCTCGACGAAGTCCCCGAGCGCGCGGATCGCACCGGCGTCGAGGCGGCCCGGGTCCCGGACGAGCGCCACCTGGACGCCTTCGAGCGCACCGCGCACCGCGCCTTCTCCCCGGGCCGGACCGCGGTCCAGCAGGAAACCGGGGGCGACGCCCACTCCGAGCGCCTCGCTGACGTACACCGAGGGTGGACTGCCACCGAGGTCGGCGACCCGGATCGCCGCCTCCGGGTGGATCATCAGGTGAAAACGGTCGTCGCCCGGGAAGCCGTCTTCGGGAAGGCGCACTTCGGCGGCGAGGGGTTCGCTCGGGCGCAGGACCGGGTCGAACCGGACCGTCGTCATCCGGTCGGCCGCGGCGGTGAGCGTCTTCCGGTCCACCTGCCGGCCCGAAAGCGAGAGTTCGATCTCGCCGCTCCACTCCGGAGTCGCGGGAGAGGGCGCGAAGCCCACCTCGGCGGTCACCACGAGCTGCTCCCGGCCGTCGGACACCACCGTCACATCCGCGATCCAGGCGTTCGCCGGCGGGCCCGCGCTCACCTGCCGCACCCGGAGTTCGACGCCGGGCGGCAGGCTGGGTTGCGGCCGGCCGTCTTCGAAACCACTCCGCTGGAGATCGGAGATCAGCACCACTTCCCGGCGCCGGCCCGCGGCCCCGGGCAGCAGGCGGCCGGCGAGGCCGAGGGCGGGGGCATAGCTCGTACCGCCGCCCCCTGCGGAGAGGTTGGCCACGGCCGGCGCCAGCGTTCCCCGGTCCCCGGTCAACTCGGTGAGCGCCGCCGCCCGCCCGTCGAAGGCGACCACGATGGCCCGGTCCTCCCGGCCCAGGCCGCTCACTTCCTCCTGCGCCGCCTCCCGGGCGGCCGCCATCCGGTTCCCCACCGTCATGCTCAGCGAGCGGTCCACGAGGACCGCCCGATCGAGCGCCGTTCCTTCCCCGCCGGCGAGCGCGCCTCCGCGCAGCACCGGCTCGGCAAACGCAGCGGCCAGCAGCAAGAGCGCGAGGCAGCGGAGGATCAGCAGGGGGATGTTCCGAAACCGGCGGCGCTTGAACCGCGCCGTCGCGCTCGTCAACTGGAGCAGCAGGAACGAGGGGAACGGGACCGGCTCGCGCCGGCGGCGGGTGAGGTGCAGGACGATGGGGACGGCGACGAGGAGGGTTCCGAGCAGGAACAGCGGGGCCAGGAAACTCATGCGGGTTTCGCGCTACCGCGCGATGCCGACCGGAGGTCGGCGCTCCGAAGGAACAGCGGGGCCAGGAAGCTCATTTCCTTCCCTCAGCGCCTTCGGCGGCGACCTTCCCGCTCGCTCAGGTAACGGAACAGCGCGAAATCGAGCGGAGTGCTGGTATCGGTCAGGACGTAGTCGACCTCCCGCCGGACGAGTCCCGCCCGGAGCGCCCGGGTGTGCTCCGCCATCGCCTCCCGGTAGCGCTCCCGGGCGCGGGTGGGCGAGAGGTCGAGCAGGGCGCCCGACTCCAGATCGCGGAACCGCGTGCCCGATTCCTCGAAGCCGGGCGCTCCGTCGAGATCGAGGTCCACTTCGGCCGGGTCGAGGACGTGGAACACCATGATGTCGTGTCCGGTCGCCAGGAGGCGGTCGAACGCCGCCAGGACCTGCTCGGGCGGCTCGTAGAAGTCGGACACCACGGCCACGAGGCCCCGCCGTCCGAGCGCCGCCCCCAGCTGGGCCAGCGGCGGTCCCAGATCGGAGGCGGTACTCCGCTTCCGCGTGTCCGCCTCCGGTGGCGGGTCGGCCCGGGCCAGATGCTGGAGCACGGTCTCGAGGTGCTTGGCCGACGGCGGGACGAACTCCCGCAGTTCGTGGTCGAAGATGGCCAGCCCCACCCGGTCCCGCTGGCTGCGGGAGAACGCGGTCAGGCTGCCCGCCAGGAAACGCGCGTAATCCAGCTTCCGGATGCCGCGCCAGCCGAAGTCCATGGAGCGGGAGACATCGACGGCGACCAGGAAGTTGGCGTTCGTGTCCGCTTCGAACTCCTTCACGTGGAAGCGGTCGGAGCGCGCGAAGAGCCGCCAGTCGAGTCTCCGGATGTCGTCTCCGGGCATGTAGGGCCGGTGCTCCGCGAAGTCGATGGAACGCCCCAGGAAGGTCGAACGGTGCAACCCGCTGATGAAACCCTGCACGACCATCTTCGCGACGAGCGACAGGTTCGAGATCCGGGCGAGCGCCACGGGATCGATGAATCTCGTCTGCGCAGCCGGCATCGCCTGATTTGCCAGAGCGGTCAGGAAGGCTCTCCCGGCTGCTACATCCGCGAGGCGGGCACCGGGACTTCCTCGATCAGCCGCCGGACGATGGCTTCCGAGTCCACCTTTTCCGACTGCGCCTGGAAGTTGGGTAGCACCCGGTGCCGGAAGATGGGCAGCGCCAGCGCCTGCACGTCCTCGATCGCCACGTGATGGCGGCCGTGGATCAAGGCCCGGGCCTTTCCGCCGAGCACCGAGAACTGCGCGGCGCGCACGCTGGCGCCGTACTGGACCTGCTCGTTCACGAAGTCCGGCACACCCTCCTCCCCGGGCCGGCTGCGCCGCGCCAGCTCGACGGCGTACGCCAGCACCGGCTCGGAAACCGGCACCCGGCGGACCAGCCGCTGGAACTCGAGCAGTTCCTCTCCCGAGAGGACGTTTTCCAGTACCGGGTCGAGGTCGGACGTCGTCGCGCGAACGACCTCGCGCTCCTGATCCACCGGCAGGTAGTCGATGATGATATTGAACAGGAAGCGGTCGAGCTGCGCCTCCGGAAGCGGGTAGGTGCCCTCGAGTTCGATCGGATTCTGGGTGGCGAACACGAAGTAGGGCTCGGGCAGCGGATAGGTGCGGCCCTGGACGGTCACCTGGTGTTCCTGCATCGCCTCCAGCAGGGCCGACTGGGTCTTCGGCGGCGTGCGGTTGATCTCGTCCGCCAGCACGATGTTGGCGAACACCGGACCGGGAACGAACACGAGGTTCCGCTTTCCGGTCTCCGGGTTCTCCTGGATGATGTCCGTCCCGGTGATGTCCGAGGGCATCAGGTCCGGGGTGAACTGGATCCGCTGGAAACGGAGGGCGAGGACCTCGGACAGGGTCTGGACGATCATCGTCTTGGCGAGCCCGGGAACGCCGGTGATGATGCTGTTGCCGCCGACGAAGAGGCTGATCAGCACCTCCTCCACCGCCTTTTCCTGGCCGATGATCCGCTTCGAGATTTCGCTGGTGATGCGCTCGGCGGCCTCCCGCATCCGCCCGGCGAGATCGCCGTCGGAGAGCTCCGGCGGTTCGGCGACCGCGGCCGCGCCCCCGCTTGGGTTCAGGTCCTGATCTGACAAGAGATCCTCCGTTTCGACCACGCTCCGGCGGTCAGTGGATCATTCCGTAGATTACGTAGTTCACGCCGAGCTTGAACGCCTCGTTGGTCAGGTCCACCGGCCAGTAGGCGTTTCCCGACCACTCCCAGTAGTCCCCGATGTCGTGGTTGTAGTTGGCGATCACCATCAGGCGTTCTCCGGGATCGTCGTTCTCGAAGAACCCGTAGTACACCGGGACGAGGTCCGGACGCCCGATGTGCTCGAAGTCGAGCGTCTCGATGTGGAAGAACGAGTCGAAGACCGGGTGCGAAACGTCGAGCTCCACCGCCGTGTAGCCGGGGAGGACGCGCTCCATCTGGACGAGGAAGTTCTCGAGCTGGCGGGGCTGCACGAAGTCGTCCACGACCAGGAACCCGCCCTTGAGAAGCCAGGCGCGCAGGTTCTCGGCTTCCTGGTCGCTCGGCTCCCAGAACCCGACTTCGCACAGGTAGGCGAAGGGGCGCTTGAAGAGGGCCGCCTCGTTGAGCGAGTAGATGTCGCCGCCGCCCTCGTTGAGGGTGAGCGAGGTGTACTCCCCGAGGATGCGGGTGAAGTTCTCCTCGCCCCACGGATAGTCGTGGTTCCACTTCAGGTCGAGTCCCCAGTAGAACGGCCCCCGGCGGTAACGCGGGGGCTCGAAACGGATCCGCGCGAAGGTGAAGCGGTCGCTGTAGGCGAAGTTGTCGTAGTCGAGGGGGAGTTCCACGGCGTTCGGATCGGGACGGAAGGTCGCGGTGAGCCCGAACCGGTCCCGGGTTCCCGGGGGATCCTCCGACGCGCTCTCCAGCCGGCCGGCCGCGAAGAGGCCCGCACCCAACGCGCTCGCCAGGACGGCGGCAGCGCTGACCCGCGCCACCGTCTTCCATCTTCGCCGCGTCCGTGACATTCAGCCCTCCCGGCGGAGATCCAGCAGCAGCCGGAGGGCGGGATCGAAGGTGGGGGCGATCTCGAGCGCCTCGAGCACCCGGCGCCGCGCCGCGTCCCGGTCCCCGGCCCGGAAGTGGGCGAGCGCCAGCGAATAGAGGGCGCCGGCGCGGTCGGGCGCTCCGCTGGCCAGAACCGCCTGCCGTTCGCGGACCTCCAGATCGGCGAGGCCCTGCGCCGCCGCGGCCTCGGCGAGGCGCTCGTGCGGTTCGGGGAGCATGGGATACGCCTCGATGGCGGACTTCAACGCGGCTCCCGCTTCGCGCGGGTTTCCGGAATCGGAGTAGATGGCCGCCAGTTGGAGCCACTCATCGTATGCCGCCGGGAATCGCTTCAAGTGGTCGTGGAGGGAAAGCCGCGCCAGATCGGATTCACCGGCGTCGGCGTACAGGCGGGAAAGATAGCGGTAGGGCCCGTCCGGGCCGCCGTATTCGGGGGCAAGCTCGGCGGCGCGCTCAAGGCGTTCGATGGCCTCGGCGGCCCGACCGGCCTCCTGGAGGGCGACTCCGGCGCGGATCTGGAGCACGAAGTTTGCCGGCGCCGCATCGGCGCGGGCGACGACGGCTTCGATTCTCCGATCCGGTTCCGGCGGCGGCTGGAGCGGCATCCCCTGCCCTTGGGGGCCGGACTCCTTCAGCCCGCGCGCCGTCTCCCCGAAACGGGCTTCCAGCAGTGCGTCGACCGCCTCGTCCAGCGCCTGCGGGGTGATCCCGAGGGTCTCTTCGATGACCTGCGGGGTGTCCATGCCCTGCCGGTAGCCCTCGAGCATCTCGAGGATCGCGGGGAACCCGTACTCCCGTTCCAGGTGTTCCAGGACGAGCGAGGCGTGAAAGTAGGACACGGCCACCTGGCCCGGCCAGGTCGGCCGCACGAAACCGTCGTCGAGGTGGGGAATGTCGAGGAGTTGGCCGTCCCGGAGCGCGGTGTAGAACGGGAGGCTGGCCCCGTCCCCGAAGCGCCAGCGCTCTTCGAGCAGGCTGAGCCCCTCCGTGAACCAGCGTGGGACACGGTTGTCGGTAAGGCCCATGGCCGCCGCGTGCGCCAGCTCGTGCCAGAGCGTCGAGGCCCAGTGGTACGTTCCGATTCCGCGCGCCGAAGGCGATTCGAGGGCGATCACGTTCCCGAAGCAGACGCCGTGGGCGCCGATCCCGGGGATGCCCACGGTCCGTACCGAGAAGTCGGCGGAACGGTCGTAGATCTCGATGCGGAGGGTCTCCGGAGCTTCGTACCCGTACCGGTCCCGGAAGGAGTCCACCGCTTCCCGCGAGAGGGCTTCCACGTAGGGGCGGAGGACCTCCGCCTCGGCGGCCGGGAGAACGAACTCGAAGGGCGGCGAACTGACCCGGGTGAATCCGTCCAGTTCGTCCAGCAGATCGAGGGTGTTCTTCACCAGGGCATCGAACGGATCGCGCTCGAAGGCGTCTTCCAGCACCTTGCGGCCCTCGCCGACGTCGCCGAGGCGGAGCAGATTGAGGCCCAGCAGCCGCAGGGCCGCGGCCGAGTCCGGGCTCCTCCGGAGCGCCGCCCGGCTTCGCTGGGCCGCCTCCTCGTACCAGCGACGCCGCTCGGAGGCGGAGGCAAGCGCCAGATCGAAGAGCGGGTCGCCCGCCCAGTTGTGCAGATAGCGGGCCTCCAATTCGAAGAGCTCGGGCTCTTCGCCGGCGAGCAGGCGGACCGCCGCGAGGGCGGAGAGCGTTTCGGGGGCGTCCGCCAGCGAGTCCACGGCGTCGGCGGCGCGCTGCTCCGCTTCTTCACGGCGGTCCTGTTCGAGCAGCCGCTGCACTTCGAGCGCGCGCGCCGGCGGAAAGTGCGGATTGACGGCCAGGGCCTCCGCCAGCGCGTCGATCGGATCGCCTCCTTCGGCCAGGGCGGCGATCTGCCGATCCTGGAGGCGGGCCGCCAGGAAGAGGCCGTGGGGATGCCTGGGGTTGATTCGGAGCACCGCCGAGATGCTCTCCGCGGCCTCCGCGGTGTTGAACTTGTCGAGCAGGAGCTCCGCGGCCAGCAACGAGGGCAGCGGATCGCCCGGATCCAGGACCGCCGCCTCGTCGAAGACCCGCAGCGCGTCGCGGAACAGTCCCGAGCTCTGGAACCCGAGCGCGGCGGCAGCCTGCCCCACCGCGGCGAGTTCGCGGGCGCGGAACACGGCTCCGGGCAGCGTGTTGTAGGCGTCGATCACCTCGTCCAGGCGGGCGAGCCCCGCCTGTCGTTTGCCGCGTCGCAGCTCGAGCAGGCCGAGGAGGGTCTCCGCCTCGAGGGAACTCCCGTCGGACGCCGGGCCCACCCGTTCGATGTGCCGCCGCAGCAGGTCCTCCGCCGCCTCGCCTTCCCCGATCTCGAGATGGATTTCGGCCCGCGCCAGGAGTTCCGCGGGGAGCGGGCTCGCCCCGACCTCCGGCTCGAGAACCTCCAGCGCCTCCCGGTAGCGGCCGGTCAACCGCAGCGTTTCGGCCAGTCCGCGCCGGGCGCCGGGCTCGGAAAGCGCCGCCCGATAGGCCGCCTCCGCCTCATCGTAACGGCCGCCCCGCAGGGCCGCGGCTGCGGTTTCCGGCCCCCCCGGCCACCCGTTCGAGGCTGAGGCTTCGTCCTGCGGCGCGGACGGCGCCGCCGGAAGGCCGACGAGGAGCGGGGTGAGCACCGCGGCCGTCCGCGCGGGGCCGCACGGCCAGCCTCTCACGGGGTCTCCTCCCGGAGCGCGGCGATCCGTTCCGCGATTTCGGCGATCTGGAGGAGAAGCGTCTCCAGTTCGGCCAGGTAGGCCTCCTCCTCCATTCCTTCCCGCGCCTCCCGGAGAGCGTCCACGCGAGCGGCGAGCGCGTCCCGTTCGGCAACCAGCCGGCGAATCTCCGGTGTATCCGCCGAGGTATCCGCGACGGCTTCCCCGCTCCGGATGAGCAGTGCCCGCCGCCCGGCCAGCACCCCGTCCATCCCCGCCGCCATCTCCGGCTCGAGACTGCCGACCCCGTCGCCGTTGTCGTCCAGCAGCGCGTGCTCGGTCCGCAGCAGACCCTCCTGCTCGTACTCGCGTTCCACGCCGCGCCGGGCGAAATCGAAGGCCTCCAGAACCGAGAGGCGTCCGTCCTTGTTCCGGTCCCCTTCGTCTCCGGCCAGCGCGGCGATGAAATGCCGCGGGAAGCGGGTCTCGTTGGTCTCGCCCGCGCGCGTCGCCGCGAGCACCACCCGTCCGGGTCCGGCGAGAGCCGGGAGGAAGGCCCCCGCGGCGCTTCCGAGGTGCGCGACGGTGACCGGTCCCGATCCGAAGCCGCTCAACATCTCGCCGAGACGCTCCGGAGACAGATCGGGGCCGGGGAGCTGAAAGCGCGGGCTGCTCCCCGCGCTCCCGTGGCCGATCAGGACCAGCACCAGCCCCGCCCCGGCGGCTTCCGGCCCGCGGGCGGCCTCGATTTCACGGGCGAGTTCCTCCTGGGTGCTCCGCGCCACGGGAGCGCAGGAGGCTTCCGGCTCCCCATCCTCGGGAAGGCGCTCCACGAGCACCCGCACCCGGCCCGGAGCGGGGGCCTCCAGTGCGGCGGCGCAGAGGTCGCGCGCCCAACCCGAGAACCGCTCCCGATGCTCGGGAGTGCCGCCGACACCCGCGACGATGAGCAGCGCGGGGACGTCGGCGCTGCCGTTTTCCACCGCCTCGGCCCGGACTCCCGCCAGGGCGAGAACAGCGAGGAAAGCGGCGCTGAAGCGCCGGTGCGTCGGGCGGCGGGCAGCCGCGTCGTTCACGGGAGACCCCGCGCGTGCCGAACGCCCCAGTCGGCGGCCAGCAACCCGAAAAGCAACAGGAACACCGCCGGCACGTTCCAGAGTTCCCGCCGCTCCACGACCGTGGTCCCCGATTCCGCAAGACTCAGATCGGTAAGCAGCTCCTCGGCCTCGTCCGGCTCGAACAGTCGGCCGCCGGTGGCCTCCGCGATGCGGGCGAGCACCTCGGGATCCGCTTCCGCATCGAAGAACTCGTCGTCCACGACCCCGGCCTCGAACAGGGTTGCGGCTCGCGGAGCTTCCGATTCCTCTCCCAGTCCGGCGCCTCCGGCGCGGATCTCCACCTGATGGGTGCCCGACCCCGTGGGAACGTAAACGCCCGAGTACTCACCGTCTCCCTGTCCGGTCCAGCGCAGCGGAACCCCGGAGATGACGCCGTCGGGCCCGGTGACCTCGGCCTCGACCAGGGCGTCGTTGACGGCGAGGAACCGTTCGTCCTCGACCCGGGCCCGCAGCGTCACCCGTTCGCCAACCAGCGACTTGGCCGGCGTAGCGGAGACTTCCAGCCGCCGGGGCGCCTCGGACGCGAGCCAGCGGAGCAGCCGCCGCGACAGCACCTCGTGGGTCTCGTCCTCGAGCGGAATGCTTGCGTCCATCTGCCACACCCACAGGTCCTGGACCGTCAGGCTCGCGGAGCGGCCCCGTCCGAATCGCTGGACCAGCAACACGGCCTCGGGTTCTTCCGACGCGCCCAGTCCCTCGAGGAGCACCGTCGCCCCCGGTTTCGGCCGGCCCAACCGGTTGACCGCCGAGAGCGCGGGCAGGTTCCGGTAGAGGTCCGCGTTGGCGAGCGGATCCGGATCGAGCCGCGCGACCGGGTGGAGCGAACCGGCGCGGGTGGGGAGGACCGAGAGCTCCCGGAAGGCCGCCGGAACCGGACGGTCCCCGGCGTCCGCCGGCGCCGACGCCCCTTCGGGAAGCGCGAGCGGCAGGACTTCAGCCAGCGGGGTGTCGCGGTAACCGCCTTCGCCGAAGGCGCTCGTTCCCCCGAGCGTGAGGAGGCCGCCCCCTCGCTGGCTCACGAAATCGCGGAGCATGTTGAGCTGGTCCTGACTGAAGAAGCTCGCCTCCACGCTGCCCAGGATCACCCCGTCGTAGCCGAAGAGTTCTTCGCGGGTATCCGGGAACCCGCCGGCGAGTTCCCCGGCGTCCGCGACGTCCACCCGGTAGAACTTCCCCTCGGCGGT
This sequence comes from Acidobacteriota bacterium, assembly GCA_022820545.1. GTDB lineage: Bacteria > Acidobacteriota > Vicinamibacteria > Marinacidobacterales > Marinacidobacteraceae > Marinacidobacterium. The sequence continues at coordinate 57,933 of JAJEFG010000097.1, forward strand.
GCGGATCAGGCAGGAAACGTGCAGTTCCGGGTCGCCGGCGACCGCCCGCCGGAGGAACTTCAACTCCCAGCGCGGCTGCCCCTCGAAATAGAGCAGCCGGAGCGGCTCATCGTCCACCTCCATCAGGACGCTCTGCTCGTTGTTGCGGGTCAGGACTTCCCCGGTGAACGGGGCGACCCGGAACCGCAGCCGGCGCGTCCCGGCCTCCTCCGCGGGAGCCAGCAGCGTGACGGCGGTCTCGACCGAGTCCCCGGACAGCCGGACCGTCTCCGTGGCGATGATGCGCCCTTCGTCGAGGGCCTCCACGCGCGCCGTGCGCCCGGCGAGTCCGGTGGCGCGGAGGGGCAGGCGGATTTCGAGCAGTGAACCGCGGAGCACGCGCGCGGGCACGTCCGGAGCCCCCAGCTCGAGATCGGCATCGAACTCGGGCCGGCCGACCGCCACCGGATAGACCCGAATCCCGCGGGTTCTCAGATCGAGGAGCGTCTGCTCGAGGTCCTCCTCGCGTCGTCCGGCCACCGTGTCCGCCCCGTCGCTCACGAGCACGATCCCGGCCACCGGCAGCGAGGCGAGTTCGTCGGCCACCCGGGTGAGGCTGCCGAGCAGATCGGTGCGCGCCCCCGTGAAGCCGAGTTCCGCAGCGCTGGCCACCCGCCGGGTCTCCTCCGAGAAGCGAAACAGCCGGGTTACGAACTGCTCCCGAAGGAGATCGCCGAGCGCGGTCTCACCGCGGCCGGCCGCCGCCTCGTCGGGAAACGCGGCGAGCAGCGCCTCGCTCCGCGGCCGGCCGTCCTCCCCATCGGCGATCTGCATGCTCCGGGAGTCGTCGAGGAGCACCCCAACGACGTTTTCCTGCGGTACGACGAGGGACAGCACCAACTGCGGACGCAGCAGGCAGAGCAGGACGAGGGCGATGGCGGCGAACCGCGCCGCGCCGAGCAGGAGGCGGCCCCGCGTCCCGAGCCGCCTGCCCAGCCGCCGATAGCCCAGCACGGAAAACACGAGCGCCCCGACCACCGCGGCCGCGATCCAGAAGACCCCCCAGGGCACGAGCAGTTCGATCTGCCCGCGCTCGAACGCGACCGGAGGGCTGCCCAGCAGCCATTCGAACGCGGAGAGGAACACGGGAGAGGGAACGGGCCGGAATCAGTGCGCCATCGCGTAGATGATGAAGTTGATTCCCATCGCGTAGGCGTAGTTGGAGAAATGCAGCGGGTAGTACGGGTTCTCGGCCCACTCCCAGGCGTCCCCGAGGTCGGTGTTCCAGTTCACGAGAACCATCAGGCGCCCTTCGTCGTCGAAGATGCCCCGCACCACCGGGTTGTAGCCGTCTCTCTCCCAGGTCGGCCCGCCCCGGATCCCCTGGCCCACGTTGGGGACCTGGACGATCTCGTTCACTTCGAAGAAGGCGCGGAAGACCGGATGGTCCAGCGAAATGTCCTCGATCGGCCGGCCCGGCAGGACCCGGCCCATCTCGTGCGCGAAGTTCACCCACTCCGCGGTGCCCCAGAAGTCGTCCACGACCAGGAACCCACCCTGATGCAGGTAACGCCGCAGGGCCAGCACTTCTTCGTCGGTCATGGCCATGTGTCCGACCTCGACCGTGTAGAGGAAGGGGTACTTTCCGAGGTCGGGGTCCGTCAGCAGGACGCTGTTCTCGTTCTCGTAGGAGTCGAGGTTCGTGATCCGCCGCAGCCCGATCAGGAACTGCCGGTCCGCCTTGGGGTAGTCCACGCTCCAGCCGCGCCAGCCGTAGCTCGTGTAGGCCGCCCGCGTGAAATAGAAGTCATGGCCCGGCGGACGGCCGAAGCGCGGCCCCCCCAGGTCTTCCCGCATCGCCTCGGCCAGCATCTCGCGGATCTGCCGCCGGGTCGGCTGGAGCGCGGAGGCCGGGTTCCACACCAGCAGCGTTCCCCCGAACAGGACCGCCGCCACGAGGATGAAGGCGGCGGCCAGAATTCCTCGGCGGGACACGTCGCCGGAGCCTATCGCGTCCCGGCCCGGTGGTGACACTCCGGTGGCCCGGACTGCCGGGAATGCGCACCGCGCGGCCCGCCGCGGCCGCGCTGGCGCGCCGGCGTTCCAGGACGTCCGCGCCGCCTTTGCGGGTGCGGGCAGCGGCGGGACCGCTGGTACCATCCCGGCTCCCTTTTCTCGCGTTTCCGAAGCGGGGTATCGCCATGCGGGTCTTCTCACTTCTTCTCGTTCTCGCCGGTTTCGCCGCCGCGCTCGCCTGCGCTCCGCCGGCCGAGGAACCTGCCGAAGACGTCGCTCCGCCGGCCTTCGCGCCCGGACCGCCCGCGGACTTCGAGAGCCCCGTCATCCCGGCCGACAACCCCCAGACCCCCGAAAAAGTCGCCCTCGGGAAGCAGCTCTACTTCGACACCCGCCTCTCGGCGGACGGCACCCGCTCCTGCTACACCTGTCACCTGGTCGAAAACGGGCTGACCGACGGCAAGCCGGTCGCGGAAGGCGCCCTCGGCCGGGTGCTGACGCGGTCCAGCCCCACGCTCTGGAACATCGCGTACCACACCCAGTTCTACTGGGACGGCCGCAGCGGCTCGCTCGAGGCCCAGGCGCGGGCGGCCTGGACCGGCGGCAACATGGGGGCCGACGCCGATGCGGTGGTGGCCGAGCTCAACGCGATCCCGGGCTACGCGGAGCAGTTCGGAGCGGTCTTCGGGGGACCCGCCACCCCCGACAACGTGGTGCAGGCGATCGCCGCCTTCGAGCGGGACGCGTTCTATTGCGGCGACACCGCCTATGACGACTGGCGGCGCGGCGACGCGAGCGCCATGTCGGAGGAGGCCATGCGCGGAGCGGAGCTCTTCACCGCCGGCGCCGGCTGCGCCACCTGTCACAGCGGCGTCCTCTTCACCGACATGAAGTACCACAACGTGGGCATCGGGATGGACGCCGAAGAGCCCGATCTCGGCCGGGCCCGGGTGACCGAAGAGGCCGTCTGCAGCACGACCGAGGACGAACCCTGCCAGGGCGCCTTCAAGACCCCCACCCTCCGCGACATCTCGAAGAGCGCTCCGTACTTCCACGACGGCAGCGTGGCCACCCTGGAGGAGGCCGTCCGGCTGATGGCGAGCGGCGGGCTGGCGAATCCCTACCTGGACACGGACGAGCTCATGGACCGAGAGTTGTCGGACGAGCAGATCGCCGACCTGGTGGCCTTCCTGCACACCCTCGACTGCAACAGCGGCCCCCAGATCTTCGAGCCGCCGACGCTCCCGTAGCCCACTAGAATCCCCGCCATGCAGGTCAGCTTCGAAGGGCGCGGGGCCCGCTGGGAAGGCGCCGCGGAAATCGCCGAACGGGCCGAGACCGACAAGCACCAACCCTGGTCGCTGAGGGTGGTCTCCGGGAGTGAAACGGTCGAGGGCACCATGCTGGTCACCGACCTGGCGTCGAGCGCCGCCGACGAAGCGGCCGCGAGCAGCGGCGAGGACGTGAACGCCATCCTGGGGCGCGCCTTTTCGCGCTCGCTGGTCGCGGAACTCGGCCTCCGCCCGCTGGCGTCCGGCTTCCGCTTCGTCGTGGATCACCGCTGGGTCACCGGTTACTAGGGGCCCCGGAGCCCGTCCCGGCAGGGTTGCCAGGGTTTGCCGCGCAGGAGACCGGGAACGCATGCGCCGCTCCGAACTGGCCGCCTTCCTGAGCGCGCGGCCGCGCGTCGGCGACGGCGCCCTGGGCACCGCGCTCTATGCCGGCGGCATCGCCTCCCGGCGCTCCTTCGAGGATCTGAACCGCTCGGACCCTGACCGGGTCCGCGCGGTCCACACCGCCCATCTCGCCGCCGGCGCCGAGGTGATCAGCACGAATACGTTCGGAGCCAACTCCTGGAAGCTGGGACGGCACGGGCTCGCCGCGGAAGTGGCGAAAATCAATGCCGCCGGCGTCCGGGTGGCGCGGAGCGCCGTCCGGCCCGGCGGCCTGGTGTTCGGATCCGTGGGGCCGAGCGGCGAAGTCGTGGGCCCGTTCGACGAGGAGAAGGCCCCGGAGTTCGCCGCCGGGTTCCGGGAGCAGATCGTGGCGCTGGTCGAAAGCGGCGTGGACGCGATCCTGATCGAGACCTTCACCAGCCTCGCCGAGGCCCGCCTGGCGCTCTCGGCGGCCCGGGAGGTGGCCCCCGACATCGGCGTCGTCGTTCTGATGACGTTCTCGGAACAGGCCACCACCCTGTTCGGCGTGTCGGCGGAACAGGCGGCCCGGACGCTCGCGCGGGACGGGGCCGACGCGGTCGGCTCGAACTGCGGGGTCGGCCCGGACACCACGCTCACCGCGCTCGAGCGGATGCACGACGCCGTGGACCTTCCGCTGGTCGCACAGCCGAACGCCGGGATCCCCGAACGCATCGAGGGACGTTTCTTCTATCCGTCGTCTCCCGACTACGTGGCCCACTACGCGAAGCGGTATCTCCGGCTCGGGGTCTCCCTCATCGGTGGATGTTGCGGAACGGGCGCCGAACACATCGGCGCCGTCGCCGGGGTGGTCCGGGCCGCGTCCGCCGGCGTTCGTGCTTCCCGGGTGAAAGCCCCGGCCTCATCCTCCGCAGCCGTCGCCGGGGAGGAGCCGCCCGCCGGCGTCCCCGCGGTGCCGGTCCCGGAACGCTCCGGCCTCGCCCGCGCTCTCGCGGACGGCCGGTTCGCCGTCTCGGTGGAGATGGATCCGCCCCGGGGCGCCGCCCCGGGCAAGTTCCTCGACAGGGTCCGGGACCTGGCGGACGCCGGGGTTCGCTTCGTGAACGTGGCGGACGGGCCGCGCGCCACCGCCCGGATGAGCGCCATCGCGTTCGCGGCGCTCCTCGAACGGGGCGGCGAGGTGGAGACCATCCTCCACTATCAGTGCCGGGACCGGAATCTGATCGGGATCCAGTCGGATCTGCTCGGGGCCCATGCTCTCGGGATCCGCAACCTGCTCGCGGTGACCGGCGACCCGCCCAAGCTCGGAGACTACCCGCACGCGACTCCGGTCTTCGACGTGGACTCCGTCGGCCTCGTTCGCATTCTGGGAGGCCTGAATCGGGGGCTCGATCTGGCGGGGAACCCGCTGGGGGCCGCCCTTCCGTTCCATATCGGGGTCGGCGCCAACCCGGCCGCCGCCGACCTCGAAGGCGAGATGCGGAAGTTCGAAAGGAAGGTTGCCGCCGGCGCGCAGTACTGCCTCACGCAGCCGGTGTACGAGACCCGCCTGCTCGAGCGATTCCTGAACGACGTGCGCGGCTACCGGATCCCCGTTCTCGCCGGGGTCCTTCCCCTGGTCAGTTCCCGAAACGCGGAGTTTCTCCACAACGAGGTGCCCGGGATGACCGTCCCGCAGTCCGTCCGCAGCCGGCTCGCCGCGGCCCCCGACCGGCAGCGGGCGCGGGACGTGGGCGTTTCGGTGGCCCGCGACATGGTCGCCGCGGCGCGCGACCTCGCCGGGGGCGTCTACGTGATGCCGCCCTTCAACCGCTTTGACCTGGCCATCCGGAGCGTGACGGGACTGATCTGACGCCCCGAACAGCGGCCTCCCGGGGCGTAACCCGCTCGCGTCGACGCACGGCCGGGTGGGAGAATGGCGCGCATGATCCGCCTCGGGAGCCTCACGGGAGCCGGGGCGCTCCTGATCGCCGCTCCCTCGCTTGCCCAGGAACCGGAGATCTTCCAGTTCGAGGGAGGCGTGGACCTGGTTTCGGTGCCGGTGGCCGTCTCCACCGAGGACGGCGAGTTCGTCACCGGTCTCGGCGTCGAGAACTTCCGTGTCCTGGAGGACGGGGTGGAACAGGAGATTCTCGTCTTCGGAGCGGGGCTCGACGAGTCGTGGGTGGACCTGCCGCCGGACCAGAAGGAAGAACTGTCCCAGAAGCAGGTGATCGGGCTCCTCCTCGATTCCTCGGGCAGCATGGAGGAGGACCTGTCGCTCCTCCACGAAGCGGCGATCAAGTTCCTCACCAACATCCCCCGCACCGAGAGCCTGTTCGTCATCAGCTTCGACGAGAACATCTGGCTCTCCGAGTACTCGAGCGACGACCAGCGCATCATCTCGAACCGGATCTACGACATCGAAGCGGAGGGTTGGACGGCGCTCTACGACGCGGTCGCCACCTTCCTGGATCGCGTCTACGACTACGACGGCAGGAAGACGCTCGCGGTGCTCAGCGATGGCGCCGACTCGCGGTCCACCCTGATGTTCTCGGAGGCCCTCGATCTCGTGGAGCTCGGGGACACCACCATCCACTCGATCCAGTTCGGGGATCGCGCCCGCCACGCCGCGGTCTTCGAGAACGGCCGTTTCCTGCGGGCCATCGCCGACGCTACCGGCGGTTCCTACGCCCTGGCCTCGTCCCTCGAGAAGCTCGACGAGCTCTACGACCGCATCCTCGACGAGCTCTACAGCCAGTACACGATCGGCTACGCGTCGTCGAACACCCGCCGGGAGGGACGCTACCGCCGCATCGAGGTGGAAGTGACGGCGCCGGGGTTCGAGGACGTGGAAGTCAGGGCCCGCCGGGGCTACTACGGGCCCTACGAGCCGTCGGAGAATCCTCAACCCGACCGGTAGGCGCCACTCGAGGCTCGACTCTCGCAGCCACTAGACTCCGCGCCGATGTTCGCCGCGCTCGAGGAGGTCATTCGGGAGACTGCCGCCAACGCCGGAGCGCCGGACTTCTCCGTGGTGTCGGAGATTCCCCCCTCGCCGGACCAGGGGGATCTCGCGTTCCCGGCGGCCTTCGGACTGGCGCGCCACCTGCGCCGGCCGCCCCGGGAGATCGCGCAGGCGCTCGCCGAGGCGCTCGCCGAGCGTCCGGAAGTGCGGCGGGTGGAAGTGGCCGGTCCCGGGTACGTCAACGTCTTCCTGAACCGGGAAATGTGGATCCGGCAATCGCTCGCCGGAACGGCCGTCGAGACCCCGGACGGCGTCCACGTGGTCGAGCACACCAGCATCAACCCCAACAAGGCGGCCCACATCGGGCACCTGCGGAACGCCGCGCTCGGCGATTCCTTCGCCCGCATCCTGCGTTTCCTGGGGCACCGGATCGAGATCCAGACCTACACCGACGACACCGGCGTCCAGGTCGCCGACGTGGTGCTGGGATTCCTCCGGCTCCGGGGCGCGGACGCGGAAGAGGTGCGCCGGCTCGCCGCGCAGCCGCGCTTCGACTATCTCTGCTGGGACCTCTACACGGAGGTCTCCCGCTGGATCGAGGAGGACCCGGAGGGGCCGGGGGCGCGGCAGCGGGCCCTCCACGGACTCGAGCACGGTGAGGAGCCGTGGGCGGAGATCGGGACGATCGTGGCGAACGCCGTCGCGCGCCGGCACCTCGAGACCATGGACCGCATCGGGGTCCGCTACGACCTCCTGCCGTGCGAGAAGTCGATCCTCCGCCTCCACTTCTGGGAGCGGGCGTTCGAGCTGCTCCGGGACAGCGGCGCCATCCGGCGAAGCGAGTCCGGCCGGAACCGCGGCTGCTGGGTCATGGACACCGATCTCGCCCAGGACGGCGAAAAGGTCATCGTGCGCTCGAACGCCACGGTGACCTACGTGGGGAAGGACATCGCCTACCAGATGTGGCAACTCGGATTGCTGGACCGCGATTTCCGGTGGCGGCGGTTCCACGAGTATCCCGACGGCAGCCGCGCCTGGATCAGCACCTCCGGACCGGAGGAGCCCGACACGCCGCGCTTCGGTTCCGCGGCCCTCGTCCATCACGTCATCGACGCCCGGCAGTCCTACACCCAGCAGGTCGTGCAGCAGGCGGTCGCCAGCCTGACTTCCGAAACCGACCGCTCCCGGACCCGGCACCTCTCCTACGAGATGGTGGCGCTGACGCCGGGCACGGTCGCGGCGCTCGGTCTCGGATCCGTCGCCGGGGACGGAGCGGTGGAGGTCTCCGGCCGGAAGGGCATCGGCGTCAAGGCCGACGACTTCCTCGATGCGCTGGTGGGACGTGCGGCCGAAGAAGTTGCGGCACGGAATCCGGATCTCCCGGCGGAAGAACGGCGGGCCGTGGCGCTCGCGATCGCGGTCGGAGCGCTGCGCTACCTGATGGTGCGGGTGACCAAGAACCAGCTCATCGTCTTCGACCTCGAAGAGGCCCTCAGCCTCGAAGGCGCCACGGGACCGTACCTGCAGTACGCCGCGGTCCGGGCGGCGAAGATCCTGGCCCGCGTCGCGCGCCCCCTGCCCGAGGGTCCGCCCCCTCCCCCGGAGGGTTTCGACGACCTCCTCGCCGAACGGGATCCCGAAGAGGCCGCGGACCTCTGGGTCCTGCTCCGGGGCGCGCTCGGCCTCCGGGAAGCGGCCGCGGCCGCGGCCGCCAGCGAGGACCCGCAGGTCCTTGCCCGCTGGGCGTACGAGGGCGCGCAGCGCTTCAACGGCTTCTACCACCGCTACCGCATCGCCGGAGAGCCGGAGGCCGCCGCGCGCCTGCTGCGCACCTACGTGGTGGAGACGTTCTTCGCCCAGCACCGGCGGGGGCTCGCCCTGCTCGGGATCCCCGTCCCGGAACGGATGTGATGCGGCGAGCGCGCTTTCTCCGCCCGGTCCTGCGGTTCACGCGAACCGCCGCCATCGCCGCGGCGGTCGCCTGGGTCCTCATGGCGCATGGCGCGCAGGTCTACCGCATCCAGGGGTCGAGCATGGCGCCGACGCTCCGTTCGGGAGAACGGGTGCTGGTCAACAAGGTCGGGATGCGCCTCGCCTCCATCGCCCGCGACGACGTGGTGCTGTTCCGTGATCCGACGGGCGAGGACACCGTCATGGTGAAGCGGGTGGTGGGCGTGCCGGGTGACACGGTCCGGTTTCTGGGCAACGACGTGCAGGTCCTTCCCGGGTCCGGGACGAGCCGCCCACTCCACGACGCGGTGACACCGGTGGCCAACGCCGCCGGGACGGGGAATCCCCCCGCCGTCGACGGGCCCGGCCCGGCCGCGATCACCCTCGCGGCGGGCGAGTACTTCGTGCTCGGCGACAACCGGGGCGGCAGCAGCGACAGCCGTCACTGGGGCGCCGTTTCCCGGGACGCCATCCTCGGGGAGGCCGTGTTCCGGGTGTTTCCCTGGCGCCGGATCGGATTCGTGAGCCCATGAGTCCCGCGGGAACCCTTGACCGGAGTGGCAGCCGGGCCGCCGCGGAAGCTCCGGCCCGTCTCCTCCGCACCCTCCCCTTCCGCCCGGGGACCTTCTTCGACGCCTGGACCCGCAGTCCCGAACGTTTCTCCGAACTGCTTCCCGACCCGTTCGCGGCGGGAGCCTACGCGCGAATCGGGGGCCCCAGGCCTCCCGACGCCGTGAGGGCGGCGGCTGCCGCGGTGATCGCGACGACCAACCGCTCCTGGGGCGCGGACCCGGCGGCCCTCGCTTCGGCAGAGCGCCTGTGCGGTCCCCAAACGCTGGCGGTCGTCACCGGTCAGCAACCGGGACTCTTCGGAGGCCCGCTCTATTCGCTCATCAAGGCAATGTCCACGGTCGCCGCCGCCCGCGAGCTGGAGGCGCAGACCGGCGCGCCCGTAGTCCCGGTCTTCTGGATCGAGGGTGACGACCACGACTTCGAGGAGATCCGAAACGCCTGGCTGCTGGACCGCGCGGGCTCCCCTCACCCGCTCCGCTACGAGCCGGAGGACGAACACGTGGGGCTGCCGGCGTGCCGCCGGGTTCTGGACGACTCGATTCTCGACCTGCACGGGCAGTTGCCGGGCATCCTTCCCGAAACGGAATACACCGAGGCTCTCCTGCTCGCCGTCCGCGATTGCTACGCGCCGGGCCGGGCGCTTCCGGAAGCGTTCGGCCGCCTGCTCCTCCACCTCTCGCGGGGTTCCGGGCTCGTGGTGATGGACCCCACCCGCCCGGAACTGAAGCGCCTCGCGTTCCCGGTGTACGAAGCCGCGGTTCGGCACGAAGCGGCAGGCCGCCGCCGGATCACGGCCCGTACCCGGGAGATCGAGGCGATGGGATTCCAGGGGCAGGCGGCCGCCGAGGGCTACGGTGTCTTCTGCACGGGAGCGACCGGAGCGCGGGAGCGGGTGCAAACGGATTCCGCCGGAGACCCTCCGGAAGGCGTCCTCGACGGCTGCGTCGAGCGCCTGAGCGCCGCCGTGTTGCTCAGGCCGCTGGTCCAGGACTTCCTGCTGCCGACCGCGATCTACGTCGGCGGTCCGTCGGAGATCGCCTACCACGCCCAGATGGGAGATCTCTACGGGCTCCACCGGATCCCGCGTCCGCTCGTGATCCCGCGCCATCAGGTCGCCATCCTCACGAAATCCCAGCTTCGGGTGCTGGACCAGGACGGTATCGGCTTCGATGAACTCTCGGCCGGCGACGAGGCCGCCCTCAATCGGCGGGCGGCCGACCCCGCCGCGCGGGAAGCCTTCGCCAGGGCCAACGAGGTGGTGGACTCCTCGCTCGAAGACGTCGAGCGGACCGCCGGCGCGGTCGACAGGAGCCTCACGGCGGCGGTTCGGCGCGCCCGGGGCAAGGTGCACGCGATCCTCGCGGATCTCGAGGCCAAGAGCGTCCGCGCCGCGAAGCGCCGCGACGACGAACGCCGGCAGCGTTTCCTGCGCACCCGGAACGCGCTCTTCCCCGGCGGCGCGCCGCAGGAGCGCCGGCTCAGTCCGCTGGTCTTCGCAAACCGCTACGGGCCGCACTTCGGGGCGTGGCTGCTCTCCGCGTTCGAGGACCCCGCTGCGGACCGCAGGGCCCGGAACCTGCTGGTCCGCTGAGCGGCAAGCGGCTGTCAGTGCTGGTGGGGCGGCGGTTCGGGGAAGAAGCAGACGATCGGTCCGGCCCGGACCTCCGCCGCGGTGGCCGTCCCGCCGACCACGAACCCGGGTGGGTCCACGTCGACGTCGGTGTTGCCGGGCGGCCGCGCGTACATCGCCTGGGCGTGGAAGATGTCCCACTCGGTGAAGTGCGGCGGCTCCAGTTCCCCGGAGTACCACATGTGGGAGGGCCGCAGGCCGCCCAGCGGGTGGTAGAGCCCCATCACGTGGCCGATCTCGTGGTGCACCGCCCAGGTCTCGGGGATGTGCCGGAAGACGACCACGTTGGCGTCCCCGCCGACCCGGTAGGCGAACGCGTTCGCCGTCTCCGCGTACTCGGACACCTCGGCCGCGTTCCAGCGGAGGATCACCGTTCCCGGCGTCATGTCCGCGGGCGGCTCCCGCGTCACCTCGATCCGCTCGCCCCGGTAGCGTCCGGCGCTGAGGAGCGGCACCGTGACCCGGATGGCCTCCCTCACGAAGTCGATCGTCTCGGCGGGAATCTCGGCGCCGGTCGTGGGTTCCGGGCGGGCGTCGATGAAGAAGGTCGGCTCGGAATCCCAGGGGATGAGCGGTTCCAGCTCGCCGCCGCCGGCGCCGTTCCGGGCGATTTCCCGGTAGAAGTCGCGCGTCCAGGACCCTCCCGTCGGGATCGCGTCGAGCTCCAGGGCGCCGTTCGGCGCCCGGATCGTGGTGGTGCGCTCCACGATTCCGGGCCCGGACACCGTGATCCGATGCTCTCCCGCGGGGAGGTCGAGCCCGAAGGATCCGTCGGCTGCGGAGCGGGCCGTCACCCCGCCGGCGTTCAGCGTCGCCCCCGCCACCGGGCCGCCTTCCACCGTCCTCGTGAGAACCCCGCGGACGCTGGCGGAGGCGGGGGGCGCCGACGGCGTGGTGGGCGCGGGCGGCTCTCCCCCGCCGCACGAACCGAAGACCAGGCCGCAGGCAGCGAACCAGCCAGCCTTCATTCGTTCCGCACCGCTCCCCGCGAGGTCATCTCCCCGGTCGTGGCCCCGGTGAAGATCGCGTTGGAGATCTGACCGGTCAGGTTCCCGCTCGTCCGGAGGTGGTCGAGCGGGCGCTCGACCGCCAGCACCAGCGCCGACAGCGTGACCGGCAGGCCCAGCGCGCCGAGCAGGATCGTGAGGTTCACGAAGCTCGCCGCGGGCACACCCGAGACCGCGAGGGAACTCAGGATCGCGGTCACCCAGAGGAGGGCCAGCTCGCCCAGGTCCAGCGGACGCCCCACGAGCTGGGCGATCGCCACCACCGACACCACCTGGTAGATCCCGCTGGAGTCGCGGCCGGCCGCCGCGCCGAGCGGCAACACGAAGCCGGCGACCTTCTCGGAGATCCCGGTCTCACGCGGGACCGCCGCCATGGACACCGGAAGCGCCGCCGCCGTCGAGACCGAGGCAAAGGCGATGGGCAACGGCTCGCGCAGCGCCCGGGCCAGCGTGCCGAACGGCTGGCGCGCCCACAGCCGCAACAGCATCGCGTGAACGCCGGCGACGTGCACGAGGGTGGCGATGAGGCAGACCGTGACGTACCAGGCCAGCGTTCCGAGAATGTCGAGGCCGGACTGACCGACCACCGCGGCCAGGATCGCGAACACCCCGGCCGGCGCCAGGCGCACGACCCAGTGGACGATCCGGTAGAGGACGTCGTTGACCGCCTGCAGCACGTCGATGAGCGGTTTCACCCGTTCGCTGCCGAGCGCGTTCACGGCGACGCCGAACAGGATCGCGAGGAACAGGACCTGGAGGACCTCGGCCTCGGCGAACGCCCCGAACACGTTCGTCGGAACGATGCCCACCAGGATGTCCATGATGGACCGCGCCTGCCCGGCGGCCGCGCCGGCGCCCTGTTCCGTACCGCCGAGCGCCGAAATGTCCACCCCTCGTCCGGGCCCGAGCCACACGGCGATCCCGATGCCGAGCGCCAGCGCCACCGCCAGGGTGCTCAGGTTGTAGACGATCGCCCGACCGCCGATCCTGCCGGCGCCCTTGCCCCCGGTCCGCGTGAGCGCGAGCGCGAGCGTGACGAAGATCAGGGGAGCGATGATCATGCGGAGCAGCCGCACGAACAGATCGGCGATCGGCTGCAGCACGACGGCCGACTCCCCGAAGAGCATCCCGACGAGCACGCCACCCACGGCTCCCACGACGACCTGAAGGTGAAGCGGCATTGGCGGAGTCCCCCGAAGAACGGCCGATGGTACCCCTGACGGCGGCGTCCGGGTCCGTGTTGGGGATCATCCGAACGTCCGCGCCCTCCTAGACTTCCGGTCGCGTATGAGCGCCACGCGAATCGGCCGGCCCGGATTCCTGCGGGCGATCTCCGAACGGATCGTGGTGTTCGACGGCGCCGTCGGAACGATGCTGCAGGCCGAACGCCTGGACGAGGCGGGTTTTCGGGGCGATCTCCTGCGGGAACATCCGAAACCGCTCCAGGGGCTCCACGACGTCCTGTCCCTGACCCGGCCCGAGCTGGTGGAGAAGGTGCACCAGCTCTACCTCGACGCCGGCGCGGATGCCCTCACCACGAACACGTTCAACGCGAACGCCGTCTCCCTCCTCGACTACGGCCTCGAAGAACGCGCCTTCGAGATCAACCGCCGCGGAGCGGAGACCGCGCGCCGGGTCGCCGACGCCGCGGGGCGCGACTGCTTCGTGCTGGGTTCCATGGGACCCACCAACCGGACCCTGAGCGTGTCTCCCGACGTCTCGGACCCTGCCTTCCGGGCCATTTCCTGGGACGCGTTGCGGGACGCCTACCGCGAGCAGGCAGCGGGTCTCCTGGCGGGAGGGGCCGATCTCCTGCTCGTCGAGACCTGTTTCGACACCCTGAACGCCAAGGCGGCGCTCGCGGCGAGCCGGGACGCCATCGCCGAGGCGCCCGGGAACCCCGGGCTTCTCGTTTCCTTCACTTCCGTGGACCAGGGGGGGCGCAACCTCACCGGGCAGGACTCCGAAGCCTTCTGGGTTTCGGTCGAGCACGCCCGGGTGACCGCCGCCGGGGTGAACTGCTCGATCGGGGCCGAGGCCATGCGCCCCATCGTCGAGACCCTGTCCCGCCTCGCTCCGGTTCCGGTGGGCGCGGTCCCGAATGCCGGGCTTCCGAACGAACTCGGCGGCTATGACGAGGCGCCGGAAGTCACCGCCGCGGCGCTGGGCGCCCTCGCGGACGACGGCCTCGTCAATTTCGTCGGCGGCTGCTGCGGCACCACCCCGGACCACATCCGCGCGGTCCGGAGGGCGGTGAACGGCACCCCGCCGCGCCGGCCTCCGGCACGCTCCCGAAGGCTCCGCCTCGCCGGCACCGAGCCCCTGGTGCGGCCGGAGTCGGCCTTCCTGGTGGTGGGCGAGCGCACCAACGTGACCGGATCGCGCCGCTTTGCCCGCCTCATCCGGAACGACCAGTTCGAAGCGGCGGTCTCGGTGGCCCGGGATCAGGTCGAGGGCGGCGCCAACCTGCTCGACGTGAACATGGACGAGGGTCTTCTCGAGTCCGAAGCCGCCATGGGCCGGTTCCTGCGGCTCATCGCCATGGAACCCGACGTCGCCCGGCTCCCGATCATGGTGGACAGCTCGCGCCTCGAGGTCATCGAAGCCGGGCTCCGCGCCCTTCCCGGCAAGGGGGTGGTCAACTCGCTGTCGCTCAAGGACGGCGAGGAGGCCTTCCTCGCCGCCGCCCGCCGCATCCGCCGTTTCGGCGCCGCCGTCATCGTGATGGCGTTCGACGAGGAGGGACAGGCGGTGGACGCGGAGCGCAAGACCGCCATCTGCGCGCGCGCCTACCGGCTGCTGACCGAACGGGCGGGGTTTCCGCCCGAGGACATCATCTTCGATCCGAACGTGCTCGCCGTCGCCACCGGCATCCCCGAGCACGACCGCTACGCCGTCGAGTTCATCGACGCCATCCCCGGGATCCGGGCCGCCTGTCCGGGATCCCTGATCTCCGGGGGCATCTCCAACCTGTCCTTCGCGTTCCGGGGCAACGAGGGCGTCCGGCAGGCGATGAACGCGGTGTTCCTGCACCACGCCATCGCGGCGGGGCTCGACATGGGGATCGTGAACGCGGGACGGCTCCCCGTCTACGACGAGATCGAGCCGACGCTCCGGGAGCGCGTCGAAGACGTCGTCCTCGCCCGGCGCGGGGACGCGACGGAGCGGCTCCTCGCAGTCGCCGATCGGGCCGGGGCCGGGCGGAAGGCGGCGGCGGCGGACGACTCGTGGCGCCGGCGTCCGGTCGCGGAGCGGCTCGCTCACGCGGTGGTGAACGGCGTCCTCGACTTCGTCGAACGGGACGCCGACGAGGCCCGGCGCGGAATGCCCTCCGCACTCGCCGTGATCGAGGGTCCGCTGATGGACGGCATGCGGGTGGTGGGGGACCGCTTCGGCGACGGGAGGATGTTCCTCCCCCAGGTCGTCAAGAGCGCCCGGGTGATGAAGCGCGCCGTGGCCGTCCTCGAGCCGCACATGGAGACGGACGAGGCCAGCGGACCACGGGAGCGGATCGTTCTCGCGACGGTCAAGGGCGATGTCCATGACATCGGCAAGAGCATCGTGGGCATCGTGCTCGCCTGCAACGGCTACCGGGTGGAGGACCTCGGAGTCATGGTCCCCGCGGACCGGATCCTCGACACCGCCCGCGAGACGGACGCGGACCTGGTCGGCCTCTCCGGCCTCATCACCCCGTCCCTCGACGAGATGGAGCGTTTCGCCGCCGAGATGGAGCGGCGCGGGGTGACGCTGCCGCTGCTCATCGGCGGCGCGACCACCTCTTCCCGCCACACCGCGCTCCGGATCGCCCCCCGGCGATCGGGCCCGGTCGTGCACGTGGCCGACGCCTCGCGCACCTCGGGAGTGGTTCGCGCCCTTCTCGGCGAGAAGTCGGCGTCTTTCGTGGAGGAGAACCGCCGCCGGCAGGAAGCGGAACGAAACCGCACCCCCCGCCGGAGCGCGCCGCTCCTCGAGCTCGACGCCGCCCGCCGCCGCGCTCCGGAGTTCCCCGGTTCCGAGCCCGTCGAACCCGCGTTCTGGGGCCGGCGCGTCCTCCGGAACATCCCGGTCGCCGATCTGGTCCCGTACGTGGACTGGACCCCGTTCTTCCACGCCTGGGAATTCCGGGGCGCCTTCCCCGACCTCCTGGAACGGGACGCGACCCGGACCGCGGCGCGGGAGCTGCACGGCAACGCCCGAGAGCGGCTCGAGAGACTCGCCGCGGAGTCGCGGCTGGAAGCGCGCGCCGTCTATGGGTTCTTCCCCGCCGCGAGGGAGGGCGACGACATCCTCATCTGGGACCCCGAACGCCCGCACGCAGCGCCCGAGTCCCGGATTCCGACGCTCCGGCAACAGGAGGACCGGCCCGGGCCGCGCCTCGCGGCCGCCGACTTCCTGCGAGCCTCCGAGGCGGGCCGGCCACCGGCGGACGGCGCCGACGTGATCGGAGCGTTCACCGTCACCGCCGGTCACGGACTGGCAGACCTCATCGCCGAGGCGGAAGCCGCCGGGGACGACTACGACGCCCTCCTGCTGCGTTCGCTCGGAGACCGCCTCGCCGAGGCCCTCGCCGAGTGGCTCCACGAGCGCGCCCGGCGGGATCTCGGATACGGCGAGTCCGAGAACCTGACCCCCGCAGACCTGATCCGGGGGCGGTTCCGCGGGATCCGCCCCGCCCCCGGGTATCCCGCGACCCCGGACCTCGGCGTCCTCAGCGAGATCTTCGGCCTGCTGGACGCCGGCACGGCCATCGGCGTCGAGCTGACCGAGAACTTCGCGATCCGGCCGGCCGCTTCGGTTGCCGGGCTCTACTTCGCAAGCCCCGATTCGCGCTACTTCTCCGTCGGGACGATCGGCCGGGACCAGCTCGAGGACTACGCCCGGCGCCGGGGGATTCCCATCCCGGCGGCCGAACGCCTCCTCCGCCGGCACCTCGGGTGATCGCTCCCCGCTGCGAGGCGGCAATTGCGATGTGATTACATCATTACATCATGTGATCATGTAGCCATGAAACGGTTACAGATTCAGTTGGACGAACCCCTCTACGACGCCCTCCGCCGGCGCGCATTCGAAGAGCAGGCTTCCATGGCATCGGTCGTCCGGGACGCCCTCGCCGGATCTTTCCGAACCCTCCAGCCGTCCCGCTCCACCGTCGACGACTTCGGCTTCATCGGCGCCGGAAGCAGCGAACCGCCCGCCGGCGGTCCGGTGTCCGTGCGGCACGATGAGTTCCTGGACGAGGCGATCGCGGCGCGGTTCCCGAAGGCGTGATCTTCCTGGACACGTCGCTCGTCTACGCGCTCGCTGACCAGCGGGACCAATACCACCCGGTTGCACGCCGCCGATTCGAGCTTGCCCTCCAGAGCCGCCGGCCGCTCGTCACCCACAGCTACGTCCTCCTCGAATCCATGGCGCTGGCGCAACGGCGGCTTGGCCTGCAGGCGGCGCTTCGGTTCTCCCGAGATTCCCGGGCGTTTGAGATCGAGTGGGTCAGCGCCGCGCTTCACCGTGAAGCCGTAGCCGCGCTCGCGGCGGGAGCCGGGGCTACTCTCGTGGATCAGGTGAGCTTCGCCGTGATGCGTCGCCGCAGGATTGACGAAGCCCTGACACTCGACACCGGTTTCGTCACTGCCGGATTCCGGTCCTTTGCCGCCGAAGCCTCCTGATCGCCCGCACCGCAGACACCATCAGCTGTTCGGGATGCGGTACTTCTCGACCGGCGTTCCCCCGATCAGATGTCCCTGGATGACCTCCTCGAGCGCGCCGGGAGTCATCCCGGAATACCAGACACCCTCCGGGTAGACCACCGCGATGGGGCCCTCGGCGCAGACCCGGAGACAGTTGGCCTTGCTGCGGGCGATGCGGCCGCCGGCCGGGCCGTTCGCGAGGCCCAGCTCGTCGAGACGCCGTTTCAGGTAGAGCCAACTCTCGCAGCCGACGGCCGGCTCGCAGCACTTGGGCTTGTCGGCGTCCGCGCAGAGGAAGATGTGTCGCTCGACCCTCGCGAGATCCAGGGACTTCGCCTTTTCGGCGGCGCTGCCGGCGGCCTCGGCCAAACTCAGTCCGGGAGGCCTGCCGGACACGCGACTCCGGTGCCCCCGATGCCGCAGTAGCCGTCCGGGTTCTTTGCCAGGTACTGCTGGTGGTAGTCCTCCGCGTAGTAGAAGACGGGAGCCTCGCTGATCTCGGTGGTGACCGGGCCGTATCCCGCCGTCCGGAGCCGCTCGGCATAGGCATCGCGCGCCCTGATCGCGGCATCGCCCTGTTCGCTCCCCACCGTGTAGATGGCCGACCGGTACTGGGTTCCGACATCGTTGCCCTGACGCATTCCCTGCGTCGGATCATGGTTCTCCCAGAAGGTCCGGAGCAGCCCTTCGTAGCTCACCCGGGCGGGATCGAACACCACCCGGACGATTTCCGCGTGGCCGGTGCGGCCCGTGCAGACCTCGCGGTAGTTCGGGTTGGGCGTGAGCCCCCCGGCGTATCCCACCGCGCTCGTGTACACCCCGGGCGCCGTCCAGAAGAGGCGCTCGGCGCCCCAGAAACACCCCATGCCGAAGAACGCCTCCTCCATGGACTCCGGCCAGGGCGGGGCCAGCGGCGTCTTCAGGACGAAGTGCCTTTCCGGGACCCGCATCAGTTCCACGCGCCCCGCCAGGGCGTCGCCGGGAGACGGAAGTACGGGCTCGGGGAATCGCATGACCAACCGGCCGGGAGTCTACCCGGCGCCCACCGGCCAACCGGTCTCCGTCGCCTTCGCGGCTCCTTATACTCGCCGCCCCGGTGACGAACGACCTGCCAGCAGTCCTGGAGCCGGCGAGGCGGCTCGTGGAATCCGGCGAAACCGCGTCCCGGAGGTTCCGGAGCGAGGCGCTCGCGGCCCTGGCCGGGGTCCTGCGCGACCACCGCGACACCTGGGAAGACGCGCTCCGATCGGATCTCGGGGCGCCCGCCTTCGAGACCTGGGCCACCCAGACCGGTCTCGTCCTCGCCGAGATCCGCCATGCCCGGCGTCACCTGTGGCGCTGGATGCGTCCCCGCCGGGTCGGCACGCCGCTCGCCGTCATGCCGGCGCGGAGCCGGATCGAGCCGGCTCCGGTCGGCGTCGTCCTCGTCATCGCTCCCTGGAACTATCCGCTGCAACTCAGCCTGGCCCCCGCCGTGGCGGCGATCGCCGCCGGCAACGCGGTGGTGATCAAGCCCTCCGAGCACGCGCCGCGAACGGCGGAGCGGCTCGCCGCACTGGTGCCGCCGGCGCTCGCGCCGGGGCTCGTCCAGGTGGCCGAAGGAGGGCCGGAAACGGCCCAGGCGCTCATCGGCCAGGGTTTCGACCACGTCGTCTTCACCGGCAGCCGGCGGGCCGGCGCCCTGGTGGCGGAGGCGGCGGGACGCCGGCTCACGCCGGTCACCCTTGAACTGGGCGGCAAGTGTCCGGCGCTCGTGGACCGGAGCGCCGACCTGCGCCTCGCGGCGCGCCGCCTCGCGTGGGCGAAGTTCCTGAACGCCGGACAGACCTGCGTGGCCCCGGACTTCGTGCTCGTGCCCGAGGAGCGGTACGACGAATTCTCGAAGAGACTCGGCGAGAACCTCGGGCGCTTCTACGGGGGAGCCCCGGCGGAGAGCCCGGACTACGGCCGGATCGTTCACGAAACGCACTTCCGGCGCCTGGAGCGGCTCCTCTCCGGCCTGCCCCTGCGGTGGGGCGGCGAGCGGGACCCGGAGCGGCTCTACTTCGGCCCTACCGTCACCGGGCCGTGGCCCGACGGGCACGCGGCGCAGCGCGAGGAGATCTTCGGACCCATCCTGCCGCTCCTCCCCTACCGGGACTTCGACGAAGCTCTCGCCGAGATCGGCGCACATCCGGATCCACTGGCGCTCTACGTGTTCGCCCGGCGGCGCGAACCCATCCGGCGCGCCGCGGCCGCGCTGCGTTCCGGGGCGCTCGTCACCAACGACGCGGTCGTTCACTGCGCCAACCCCGGGCTTCCCTTCGGGGGCGTCGGGAGGAGTGGCCATGGTTCCTATCACGGGGTCCACGGCTTCGACCTGCTCTCCCAGAAGCGGGCGGTCCTGAACGCGGCGACCTGGCTCGATCCTCCGGTGCGCTATCCCCCCTACCGCGGCAAGCTCGGGCTTCTGCGGCTGCTGCTCCGCTGATGCACACCGGACCGGCTGGGGCGCTCCCCTTCTCCATCGATCCCCTCAGGCACCGGCCCCGGATCGCCGCCCGTGAGGCGGCAGCCATCACGGGCGAACTCTGGGGACTGAAGGCGCACGCCACTTCGCTCCCCGGCGAGCGTGACGCCAACTTCCTGCTCGAAGGCGATTCCGGCGAGCGGTTCGTGCTCAAGGTCAGCGGCGCCTCCGAGCGCCCCGAACGACTCGGCCTGCAACACGCTCTCATCGCGCAGGCCCGCGAGCGGGACCCGGCGCTGCGCCTCCCGGAGGCCGTTCCGACCGCCACCGGCGAGCTGCGCGCAATGCGGGACTTCGGCGGGCGCGGTCACCGGGTGCGTCTGTTTCGCTACCTCGAGGGCCTGCCGCTTTCCGCCTTCCGGCGGCGGCCGCGCCCCTTGCTGGAGTCGGTTGGCGGGCTTGTCGGGCGGGTCCAGCGCGCCCTCGACGGTTTCGACCACCCCGAACTGGACGTTCAGGAAATTCCCTGGGCGCCGGCCCACGCTCCCGCCGTCATCGCCGCGGCCTCGGAGATCCTCGCGGAGGAGGACGGCTTCGGGACCTACCGAGCCGTGGCCGACGCCGTCCGGGAACACCTGCCGGACCTCCTGGCTCTCCCCGCCGGAGCGCTCCACAACGACGCCAACGACGACAACCTCCTCCTCACCGCGGGAACACCCGAAACCGCGAACCCGGAGGACGTTGCCCTCCTGGACTTCGGGGACTCGGTCCGGGGTCCGCTGATCTGCGAGGCGGCGACAGCGACCCTCTACACCACCGCCGCCGCATTCGAACCGCTCCCGGCCGCAGCGCAAGTGCTCGCCGGATTCGCGGCTGAGCGACCGGTCAGCGAAAAGGAGGCGGATCTCTTCGGGGCCGCCCTCGCGACGCGGGCGCTCGTGAGCGCCGGGGTCGCGGCCCTCAGGCGCGCCCAGGTCGCCGGAGCCGCCGCGGACGAGTACCTGATGGTGAGCCAGGGCGGGGTGTGGCGCGTCCTCCGGGCCCTGGACGCGGAGGCGGCGGAGGTCACCGCGGGCCGGTTCCGGCTCGCCGCGGGCTTCTCCCCCCTGCCCCGCCTGGCGCGGCGGCGCGCCGCCGTCCGGCGCGCCGCCGCGGAGGCCACTCGTCCACTCACCTTGCCAGGAACCTCTCTCGCGCTGGATCTCTCGCCGGAGAGCCCGGCGATCGATCCGGGCGCCGCCACCGAGTCGCTCCGCGCGACCGTGATGGCGGCCACCGGGACCGCAGGCGGCGCTATCGGCCGGTATCTCGAGCCGCGGGTTCCCGAAACGGCGGCGCGAGACCCTCACCTGGGGCCGCGAGTGCAACCCGCCACGCTCCAACTGGGGATCGAGATCTTCGCTCCCGCGGGGACACCCGTCCGAGCGCCGCTTGCCGGAGAGGTGGACTGGGCCGGCGACTCTGGAAGCGGCGTATCGGCCGGCATCCGCCATGTGCTCGACGGCGAGGTCTTCTGGACCTCCTATCGCCACCTCGACCCCGGATGCCTCGAGACGCTGGTGCCGGGGCGCGCCGTCGAGGCCGGAGAAGAGCTCGGAACCGTCGCGGAGTCAGCCGGGGTCAGCGACCCGCCTCCCCACCTGCAGTTCCAGGTGCTCCTCGGCAGGTTCCGCGGCCAGCCGCCCCGGCGGACCGCCGCCGCCGACCTGCCGGTCCTTTCCGCACTGAGCGCCGACCCGCTGGATTTCTTCGGCCTGGGACCCGAAGCCCGTGTTCGCTCCGAAGTCCGCGAGGAAGACGGAGGCCGCCTGCTCGAGGCCCGCCGGCGGCGTTTCAGCAACGCCCTCAGCATCTCCTACGACGTTCCCATCCGGGTGGTGCGCGGCCGCGGCGCCCGCCTCTACGACGACACCGGACGCGACTACCTCGACATGGTCAACAACGTCGCTAACGTGGGACACGCCCACCCGCGGGTCGCGAACGCCATCTCCCGCCAGGCCGCCCTCCTCAACACGAACACCCGCTACCTCTACCGCCAGCTCACCGACTACGCGGAACGCCTGGGGGAGACCTTCCCGGCGCCGCTGGAGGTGGTATTCCTCACGAACTCCGGCAGCGAAGCGAACGACCTCGCGCTCCGGATCGCCCGGGCTCACCTGGGCCGGCAGGAGACCCTCGCGTTCGACGGCGGCTACCACGGCAACCTCACCTCCCTGATCGACGTCAGCCCCTACAAGCTCGACGGCCGGGGTGGACGCCCCGGGCCGCCATGGCTCCACCGGCTGCCCATGCCGGACGGGTACCGCGGCCGCTTCCGCGACGGTGACGGCGACTTCCCGGAGTCGCTGATCGCGGACGCCGAGTCCCGGGTCCGGCGCGCGGGGCCGGCGACCCTGATCGGGGAGGCCATCCTGAGCTGCGGCGGCCAGATCGTGCCGCCTCCGGGCTACCTGGGAGCGCTCTACCGGGCCGTACGGAGTGCCGGGGGCGTGATCGTGGCGGACGAGGTCCAGACCGGCTTCGGCCGGACGGGGCCGGAGTTCTGGGCCTTTCGCGCCGTGCAGGACAGCGGGGAACGTCTGACTCCGGACATCGTCACGCTCGGAAAGCCGGCCGGGAACGGACATCCGCTCGGCGCGGTCGTGACCACCCGGGAACTCGCCCGGTCCTTCGAGACTGGAATGGAGTACTTCAACACCTTCGGCGGCAACCCGGTCTCCTGCGCCGCGGGACTCGCCGTCCTCGACGTGATCCGGGAAGAACGGCTCGCGGAACACGCGGCGGCCGTCGGCAAGCAGCTCGTCGGCGGGTTGAAGGCGCTCGCGACCCGCTACCCTATCCTCGGCCACGTTCGGGGACGCGGACTTTTCCTGGGGTTCGAGCTGGTCCGGGATCCGTCGAGCCGCGAGCCCGCCACGGAGGAAGCCCGGCGGCTCGTGAACCGGCTCCGCGATTTCGGGATTCTGAACAGCACCGACGGGCCCGACGCCAATGTCATCAAGCTCAAGCCGCCCCTGCCCTTCTCCTCCACCGACGCCGCCTACTACCTCGAAGTCCTCGAAACCGTCCTGGAGGAGCAGTTCTGAGCCATCTCGCTGAGCACGACCGCAAGATCCACTCCGGCGTGGCTTCACCAGCGGCGCCCCCGTGGAGCGTGGTGGAGGTGCCTCCCGCCGGACCGCATCGGGCGACGATCATCTGGCTCCATGGACTTGGCGCCGACGGGCACGACTTCGAACCCATCGTGCCGGCGCTGCGGCTGCCCGGTCCGTGGGGCGTCCGGTTCCTGTTCCCCGAGGCGCCCTTCCGTCCGGTGACCATCAACGGCGGAATGGAGATGCGCGCCTGGTTCGACATCGAGTCGGTGCAGCGCGACGCGGGCATCAACCGGGAACACCTGGAGGAATCGGTCGCCGGCGTGCGCGCCCTGGTGGAGTTGGAGACCGAGCGAGGGATTCCAGCGGACCGCGTGGTCCTCGCCGGGTTCTCCCAGGGCGGAGCGGTCGTCCTCCAGGCGGCCACCTGTGCGGGCCTCAAGGGCGAGCCGCCCATCCGGCCGGCCGGGGTGGTGGCGCTTTCCACCTACCTGCCGGTCACCGAGAGCGTGGCGTCCCCGCCCGACCCCCCTACCCCCATCTTTCAGGCGCACGGCTCGTTCGATCCGCTGATCCCGGTCCACTTCGCCGGCGTGAGCGGCCGGGCCCTCACGAAGGCGGGGTGGACCGTCGAGTACCACGAATACCCGATGGCGCACCAGGTCGCGGAGGCCGAGATCCGGGACATCGGGACGTTCCTGCGGCGCGTGCTGGAGTCCTCACCGGCCGGGAGCGGTCTCTCCACATGAGCGGCGGACGGGTTCCGGTCACGCTGATCACCGGCGCCGCGGGCGAGATCGGGCAGGCCCTTCTCCACCGGTTGGCCGAAGGCGGCGGCCACCCCGTCGTGACCGTGGATCTCCGTCCACTGTCCACCGCGGACCCGGAACGCCCCCACCGGGAGCACTTCCAGGGCGACATTCTCGACTCCGCGCTTTGGGACGGGCTGCTCCGCCGGTACCGCCCCACCCTCATCCTCCACCTCGCCGCAATCCTCTCCACCCGGGCTGAATCGGTACCAGTCCTCGCCCACCGGGTGAATGCCGACGGCGCCGCCCGGCTCCTCGCCATGGCCGCGGATCTCGCCACCCCGGACGATCCCATCCGCTTCGTCTTCCCGAGTTCGATCGCGGTGTACGGCCTCCCGTCCCAGCAGGCCAAGGACGCGGCGGCGCCCGTCCGCGAAGACGAACACCTCGATCCGGCCACGCTCTACGGCGCCCAGAAGCTGTATGTCGAGCGTCTCGGCGCCGCCGTCGAGAGGTTGACCGATGGCCTCGACTTCAGGGCGGTGCGGCTGCCCGGTCTCATTTCCTCGGACACCCTGCCCCAGGGAGGGACGAGCGACTGGGCTCCGGAACTCATCCATGCGGCCGCCCGGGGTGAGCCCTACTCCTGCTTCGTCAACCCGGAGGCCCGCCTCCCCTTCTGCGCCATGCCCGATGCGGTGGAAGGGGTCCTGCGCCTCGCGTTCCGCGAAAAGGCCTCCCTGACCCGGACGGCCTACAACCTCGGGGGGCACAGCCTTTCGGCCGCCGAGATCATCGCGCGGGTGGCCCGGGACTTCCCCGATCTCGAGGTCCGGTTCCAGCTCGACCGGGTGCGCGACCGGATCGTGGCGGGCTGGCCCGCCGCCGTGGACGACACCGCCGCCCGCCGGGACTTCGGCCTCGCTTCCGAGCATGACCAAGAGACGCTCTTTTCCCGGTATCTGATGCCGGGCATCCGGCGCCGCTACCAGGGGTAAATTCCGGCCATGGCAAGCGCGCCCCGTTCTCCTTTCTGGCCCGGCGTCCTCTCGCCCTTCGTTGCCGCGTCGGTCGGCGCGGGCACGTATCTCGTCCTCACCCGGCTGAGCTCCAATCCCGACGCGGACTACCTGTTCCGCCTGGGAGCGGTGGCGTTCGTGATGCTGCTTCCTCCCGCGTTCGCGCTCCACCGGGCCTGGCGCGGCTACCGGGATGGTGGCCTCCGCTGGACCGGATGGATGGCTGCGTCGGTGGCGCTCCTCTCGCTCGGCCTCGTCACCGTTCCCATCGGCGGCGCCGTCCGGCGGGCCCGCCAGGCGGCCAATCTGGCGCTTTCCGGGGTTGCCGCTCCCGACTTCCTCGCCCGGGACCTCGACGGCAGGGTCCACCGCCTCTCGGATCACCGTGGGTCCGTGGTCCTCGTCAACATCTGGGCCACGTGGTGCCCACCCTGCCGCGCCGAGATGCCCGAACTGGACCGGCTGGCGCGGGAACGCGCCGAGGAGGGTTTCCTCGTTTACGGCATCTCCACCGAGGAAGAGGCCATCCAGCAGGACTTCCGGAGGGATGTCCTGTCGGTGGATTACCCGCTGCTGCTGCCCGGGGCCCTCGAGGAGGGCGTGATGCCGGACATCTTCGTCCAGACCGCCCGCTACCCGGCCAACTTCCTCATCGACCGTCAGGGACTCCTGCATCCGGCCCCAAGCACGGACCAGCCCTTCGCAGTGCTCGAAGCGGAGGTGGACCGGGTCCTGGCGCTCCCGGCGGGAACACCCTGAAGGGGCGGTGCGGACCGATGTACAAGCCCTGAGGCTGGGCGAGGTCAAGACGGGCGCGGCGCGGAGCGCCGCGGTGCCGGTCTGGAGACCGGCGTTCCGGACCGCCCGCTACCCGGCCAACTTCCTCATCGACCGTCAGGGACTCCTGCATCCGGCCCCGAGCACGGACCAGCCCTTCGCAGTGCTCGAAGCGGAGGTGGACCGGGTCCTGGCGCTCCCGGCGGGAACGCCCTGAAGGGGCGGCCGGGTGGTTACCGGTCCGCGCCGAAGTTGCCGAGGGCCATGATGGCCGGCACGGCCACTCCGTTGAGCGTGGCCGGGGTGTAGCGGCCACGGACCAGGGACATCATCATCTGGTGGACCCGCCCCGAACTCTCGGGCGCAAAGTGTGCGGACTTGACCCGGCCGCGGTGATCGATGAGGACCATGATCCCGTCCCGCTCCGAGGAACGCCGCGACCCGCCCGAGCCCCGCATGGGTACCGGAGTGCTCCTGAGCACCGGGGGCTCGTAGAGGATGCCGGGGTTGCTGGCGCGCTCCCGCACCGCCATGAGGAACGGGGCGAGATCGTGCATGAGGTAGTCGAAGTCCGTTTCGAACGCGATCTCGAACGCCGCTTCGGCGCCGACGCCGTCGGAGCGCAGGGCGTGGAGATAACCGAGCTGCAGGTGAGCTTCGGCGTCCCGCGGCCGAATGTCGAGCAGCGCCCGGTAGAGGCTCTCGGTGTCCTCGAGATCGCCGTTCAGCGAATGCGAACGGGCGAGCAGCCGGAGCGCCCGGAGGTTCGTCGGATCCTGGAGGAGCACCTCCCCGAGTTCCTCGATGGCGAGGTCCAGGTTGCGTGAGCCGAGGTGGGACTCGCCGATCAGCAGGCGAACGTCGTTGCGCTGCGCGTCCGAGACCGGCATGAAGGTCGAGAGCCAGTTGATCGCCTGTTCGAACTTCCCGTCCTCGATGTAGCGGCGCGCCTGCCGGATCGGATCCTCCATCCCGACGATCATTTCGAGCGGGGGTTCGGGCACGGTCGGCCGGAGCATGAAGTGCCGCTGCGGAACCACCGCCCGCTCGCTCAGGCTTGCCGCGAGCAGCGGATACGAAGTGGCAAGCCGCTCCATCGCGACATCGAAGTCATCCAGGACCCGGAGCTTCTGCCCCTCGTAGACCATCCCCTGCCGCTCGGCGCCGGCCCGGATGGTGCCGATGTAGACCGGTCGGTCCGCGGGGACGGAGATCAGGGTCTCTCCCCGTTCGTGGTCCCGGGGGGCCACCGTGAAGCGTTGCCGGATCGGCCGGAACCGCCGGGTGTTCATCGGGCGGAGATTCGGGAAATAGACGGCTTCGATCGCCTCCACGTCATAGACGCCGGGGGGCACCAGCTCGTTGATGAGCCCGAGCCCGTCATCCACCGAAAGGGTCTCGTTCCGGCCGGTGTCGCGATGGCGCAGGACGATCCGCCGCGAACGAAAGTCGGGGCTCTCGAACTTGCCGACGAACCGGCCGATCACCAGCGACTTGCCGTCACGCTGGACCTCGGACCAGACGGACCTCCGGGAGGGAAGCTCCGCTTCGGCGACCGGAAGGAGGAAGCCTGCCCCGGACATGCCGAGAAGCAGGAACCCGGTCAGGTACGGACGCCGGAAGGATCGATCCGACGCCAGGGGAGGAAGGAAACCGCTGCGCACGTTCACGATGGTCTCACCCTTTCCGCCGCCGTTCAACCCGGCCGCGGTGAAATCTCCGCAGACGGCCCGCGTACCGGCCCTGCGCCCGGCTAGCGCGCCTCGCTCCGGCGGGCCAGAACCCTTGCTGCCGCCCGGGCGCGATCGGCAACTCCGCTGTCGGCGTCCTCGCCGATCTCTTCCAGCTTCGGAATCGCGGCCTCGTCTCCAAGGCGCTCCAGCAGTGCGATGAGCTCGAGGCGGACCTCCCGGTCCGGGTCGTCCAGGTATCGAAGAAACTCGTCAAGGTGCTGGGCCGCCAGCTCCAACCCGTACTGGCGGGCCGTCTCGCGCAGGCGGCGGTCGGAGAGCGACAGCACGACCCGGTCCACGAAGGGCGTCTGACCCAGCCGCACCAGCGCAAAGCAGAAGGCGAGTTGCACCCGGGCGTCCTCTTCGCGAAGGAAATCCCGGATCAGGCCGTCCACGAGCGTGGGATCCCCCAGACGGCCCAGCCCGCCGGCCGCATACTCGCGCCGGCGGGCATCCCGGCTCGAAAGCTCGTGGTAGAAGGTCCCCCGCGCTTCCGCGGCCCCGATCCTGGCCAGCGCTTCCAGCGCGTCCCGTGCGAGATCGCTGCCCGGGTCACCGTCGTAGACCGCGACCAGCGCCGGAGTCGCCGGGGGGAAGGCCATGCGTCCCAGCGCCCGGACCACGTGTCTCTGAAGGCCGGAGTCCTCCACCATGGAGAGGAGGCTCTGCCCGGCTTCTTCGGTCCCGATCAAGCCCAGGGATTCCACGGCCTTCCGTCGCACGTCGCCATCCGGATCGCCGGCCGCGGCGCGCGCCAGCGCCGGCGCCCCCGTGGCGGCGCGCAGCACCCCGAGCGCCTCGGCCGCCAGTCTGCGGTTCTCGGTGTCCTCGTCACCGAGCCGGGCCGCGAGGGCATCGACGATCCGGGGTTCCACCGGGCGCAGCGGATCGAGTGCGATTTCCTGTTCGCGGCGCAGCAACCAGTCCACCGCGCGCTCCCGTCGGCCCGCGGGAGGTTCCCGGCGGTGGATGTCCACGAGTCCTCCGATGGCCCCGCGGCGATGCGCGGGGACCTCGTCCTCGAGCAGCAGGATCAGGCCGGTCGCGGCATCCGGTCTGCGGACCGCGGCGAGCGCCTCCAGCGCGGCGCGCCGCACGTCCCGGTCCGCATCACGCGCCGCGGGAGTGAGCGCCGCCACCGCCTCGGGCGAACCGTCTTCCCCGAGCGCGCGCGCCGCGTCGCGACGGGTCCGTGGATCGCTGCTCTCCAGCCGGGCGGCCAACTCCTCGACGCTCGACTGCGCCGGCGCGAGCGTCGCGGCGCCGGCGAGAAGAGCGAGAGCGAAGCCGGTTGCGGAGGCGCGGCCCCGCATGACCCGCATCCCTCAGCGGCCTTCCCCGCCGGTGGTCCCGGCCAGGTACGCCTCGGGATCGTGAAGCAGAAGCGCAGCCTCGGGCATCGCCCGAAGCGCCGCCATGACCTGGGGATCGCGGTCCAGGGTCGCCCGCCGGGAGGCTCCCGGTCCCCACAGCAGACTGAAGACCTCGGTTTCGATCCTGAGCGAGACCGCGTCGCGATGCCGTTCCAGCCCCTCCCGGTCGTGCGGAATCCCCTCCTCCGCCAGGAAGTCGAAGAACTCGGCGAGCGTCGCGGCGTCAGCGCGGAAGCTCTGATCCACCGCCCGGATCAGGTCACCCCGCGCCTGGAGTTCGTCCGGCCGGGTCCCCGCCCCGTCAACCGCCCCGCGGCCGTCCGCGGGAACGAACCGGGTAGCGAACCGGAAGACGGCTCCGTGCTGTTCGACATCCAGGAGGACCTCGGGAAGCTCCGGGGCGGGAACCTCCCGGTCCGGCGCGACGCCTCCACCGCCCTGAATCTCGCGGCCGAGTCCGGTCAGCACGATGGTTCCCGCCTCGTCGTTCGATTCGTGCTCTCCCCGGTCCTGGTAATACGCGAGGAAATCTCCCGAGTCGTAGTCGCGCTGGAGCCGGCGGCCGCTCGGCGTGAAGTACTCCGCGGACGTGAGGCCGAGCGCGTAGCCGTGCTTCAACTGGAACACCGACTGGACGAGGCCCTTCCCGTAGGTGTTCTCCCCGAGGATGAGTCCGCGGTCGTGGTCCTGGATGGCGCCCGCGACGATCTCGGATGCCGAGGCGCTCTCCCTGGAAACGAGCACGATCACCGGGAGATCGCTGTAGGGACTGGGCTTTTCGGCGAGGAAGACCTGATCGTTTTCGGAGTGGCGTCCGCGGATGGAGACGATTTCCTGGTGCTGTTTCAGGAAGACGTTGGAAACGGCCACCGCCTGGTTCAGGAGTCCCCCCGGGTTGCGGCGAAGGTCCACCAGCAGCCGGTCAGCCCCCCCCAGACGAAGTTCCGCGATGGCGTCGCGCAGCTCGCTCTCGGTGTTCTCGTTGAAGTCCGAGACCCGAACGTAGCCGGTCTTCTCGGACCCGGCGGGCTCGTCGAGCACGAAGTAGTAGGGAACGCTCTTGAGCGCGATCCGGTCCCGGATCACGGTGAAGTCCAGCGGGGCGTCGTAGCCGGGCCGGGTGATGGTGATGCTGACCGGCGTTCCCCGCGGACCCCGGAGCAGGTTCACCGCGTCGTCCATCGTGTACTGCGTCGCATCCTCGCCCTCGATCCGGGAGATCACGTCGCCGGCCCGAATCCCCAGCCGGTACGCGGGAGTCCCTTCGAACGGCGAAACGACGGTCAGGAGTCCGTTCTGATGCTGTACCCGGATGCCCAGCCCGACGTAGCCTCCCTGTTGGCGCTCGCGCATCTGACGGTAGTTGCGCGGAACGAAGAGGCTCGAATGGGGGTCCAGCCGGGCGAGCATCCCGGACACCGTCGCCCGGGTGAGTGTCTCGGGGTCGATCTCCCGCGGGTACGCCGTCTCGATGTGCCGGATGACGTTGGAGTGCCGTTGCAGCAACGCCCTCAGCCCGTCGGAGGGCGGGAGCCCGCGCGCCGGCTGGACGCCGAGGATCGTCGCCGAAATGGCCGCCCCCACCAGGAGCGGCATCAGGAGGGGGATGACCCGCGCCCGGAGCCTCATGGCGTGATCCTAGCAGCCTGGCAGGGGGCCGGGCGGATCCCGTTACTCGTCCTCCGGCTTCCTGCCGCGCATCCGGTTCCCGACCCAGGCGATCCCGATCGACAGCGTGTAGAGGAGGACCATCGGCCCGGCGAGGAGGATCTGGGTGGCCGGATCGGGCGGGGTCAGGAGGGCGGCGAAAACGAAGCACAGCAGGATGGCGTACTTGAAGTAGCGGACGAGGAACCCGGGGGTAATCACCCCGAGCCGCGACAGCAACAGCGCCAGCGTGGGGATCTGGAACATCACCGCCGTCACCAGAACCAGCCGGGCGTAGAAGCTGAAGGTCTCCGAGACCCGGTAGCGGATCTCGATGTCCTCCCCGACGCCGCCGAAGGTGCTCAGGAACTCGGCGCCGATGGGGAAGAGCACGTAGTGACAGAAGACCGCTCCCGAAATGAAGAAAACGGAGCCCACGATGACGAACGGGACGGCGAGGTGACGCTCGTGGCGGTAGAGCCCGGGAGCAATGAACCCCCACACCTGGCCCAGCCAGACCGGCGTGGAGACGACGATGGCCACCAGGAAGCTCATCTTGATCCCGAGGACGAAGTTCTCCTGCGGCGCGGTGGCGATGAGGCTGCCCCCGTACGGCTCGATGACGTTCCGGAGCGGCTGCATCAGGAAGTTGAAGACCTCGTCGTAGAAGAAAAAACAGCCCACGAACGCCACCATGATCGCGATCGCCGCCCGGATGAGCCGGCTGCGCAGCTCGTCCAGATGTTCGAGGAAGGTCATCCGGTCGGCCGGCCCGTTCGGGCTGTCCGTCCGTTCGGAGTCGCTCACGGATTGCCGTGGGATAGCGGAGTCAGCTCCGCCCCGTCACTTCCCGGAGTCCCCCCGGGACTCCGGTTCCGTGGCCCCGTCATCGCTCGCGGCGCCAATCCCGCCAGCGGGGTCCCCGCCATCCGCCGCGTCGGCTGCGGGAGCCACGGCCTCGTCCCCTGCCGACCGGGCCGGGGGCGGGCCCGCTTGCGAATCCGCCGCCGGCGGGCTCTCCCCCGCTGGCGGCTTCGCGGCCGGCGGACCGGATCCACGGTCCGGGTCGAGTCCCCGGCCCAGGTCCGCAACGTCCTTCTTCAGCTCGGAGACCTCGCTGCGGGCGGCCCGGAACTCCTCCATCTGGACCTCCCGCTCCAGGGTGCTGCGCAGTTCCGTGCTGGTCCGCCGGAACTCCGCGATGCTCTTCCCGAGCGTCTTGCCGATCTGGGGCAGCTTGCGGGGGCCGAAGACGATCAGGGCCACCACCAGGATGATCAGCATCTCCTGCATCCCGAGCGGACCGATCATGAGCGGGAGCAGGGAGAGGGCGGACAAGGTTCCGCACATTATCGTCTGCCCGGGGGGCGGCCGGTGTCGCCGCTGCCGCCGCCGGAGGCTCTGGCGCCAGTCCCCGGCTAGACTGAATCATGCGCTCGCCGCGGCTTTCACCGGAAGCCCGGCGGCAGGCTCCGGGCGCGATCCGGCGCATGTTCGAAGCCGTCGCGCCGCGCTACGACCGGATGAACCGGATCCTCAGCGTGGGACTCGACCAGGGTTGGAGGCGGGCCGCCCTCCGGGAACTGGACTGCGCTCCAGGTTCCCGGATCCTGGATCTGTGCTGCGGAACCGGGGATCTCGCCCTGCTGCTGCCACGCGGCCTGCGTCCCGTGGGTTGCGATCTGACGCCCGCCATGCTGGAGATCGCGGCCGCCAAGGCGACTCGCCACCGGGTGGCACTCCCCGGGGTCGCCGGAGACGCAATGCGGCTGCCCTTCGCGAACGACGCGTTCGATGCCGCGGTGGTGGGCTTCGGGATTCGGAATCTTCCGGATCTGGAGCGAGGGCTCGACGAGATCCATCGGGTCCTGGCGCCCGGAGGCAAGCTCGTGATTCTGGAGTTCTCAAGGCCGGAGAACCGCGCGGTGCGGCTTGGACACGGGGCCTGGCTCCGGCTCGCGGTACCCGGCCTCGCCCGGCTCGTCGCTTCGGGCGGGGAGCCCTACGACTACCTGAAGGACTCCATCCTGAGCTTTCCGGATGCCGGAGCGCTCGCCCGCACTCTGGGGGGGGCCGGATTCAGCGCCGTCTCCTACCGGCACCTGGCGCTCGGGACGGTCGCCATCCACTCCGGCCGCCGCGGTCGGCGGACCGCTCCCCGCGATCCGGCGCCGGAGGCGGAGAACGGGCAACGGACTACCACGGCACGGGGAGAAACCGAAGCGGCCCGATTCTCGGTATCTCGGTCGGCAGCGCGTTCAACTGCATGAGTTCCTCCCACGCGCGGCGTTCGACGCCGGCCGCGGGCACCCGGAGCCCTACCCGGCGCCGATAGACCCGGGTGAGGTAGCCGTCTCCATCGTCGGGAGAGGCGGCTCCGCTCCCGGCGAAGGCCCTGCCGACCCGGTTTTCGGCGGCCCGGACCCGGACCGTGACGTCGACCGCGCGCACGACGTGATCCCGCAGCCGGGCGGCCGATGCCATGTCGCCGACGAAGCGCGGCGGAGCGTCCCGCAGGACGTCCGAGTCTTGACCCGTAACGTAGCGGACCTGCAGGTCCTCCACGTACCCGACGGGTTGGGGCGCCTCCTCATCCGCCCTGCGCATCAGGACCCTCCGGGGATCGGCGGCATCCCGCGCCGCATCGCGAACCCAGTAGCGGATGCGGGTGACCGGCACCAGCCCGGGCTGCCCGAGCCCGAACAGTCCGGTCCCCTCCCCCTGCCGGACCTCCACCGGCGTTCCCAGCGGCACCCCGCGCTCCCGCGCCCACCGCTCCAGCATCGCGCCCACCACCTGCTCGGTCAGGCTCGCGAGCGTCCCACCCCCGATTCCGGGAACGGCGGCCTCGATCGCCCCGCCGAGAACGCTTTCGAGGGCGCGCTCCAGCAGGCCTCCGCCGCTTCCCGGCTCGAAAGTGTCGCCATCCACGCTCGGGCGGAAATGCCAGTGCCAGGGACCCTCCCGGGGAGCGATGCGCACGACGGCGCCGGCCGGGCCCTCTTCCCCCAGCGCCCCCTCGACGAACCCGTTCCCCGCCGGGGAAACGGAGACCACCTCGCCGAAGGCCCAGCGGGGCGTCATCTCGTCGTCGTTGAAGACGACCGCAAAGCGCCGTCCTCCATCTCCTGACCCGCGGTCCAGGCGAGACCCGGGGTGCCCGAGCCGCACCTTTACGCCGTCAAACGCCACCACCGGCTCGAACGATGCCTCCGCCAGGCGCTCGGGCGCCGTCAGAAAGTCGAGTCCGTCGGGATCGCGGTCTCCGGCCGGGCCGAGATCGGTGAAGACCGGAATCTCAGCGGGCAACCCGCCGCCCGCGCGCGCCAGGTCCGTCGCGATGCGATCGAGGATCGCGCTTCCATCCTGCCGGAGGGTCGCCAGTTCCGGCTGCAGGTCCAGGGTGAGCCGGGCCTGGCGGAACAGCAGGCCGAAGCTCCCCGCCACCATCAGGGTGAGGCCGAGCGCCACCACGGCCTCCGTGATCGTGAAACCCGCGGCGGCGCCACCGCCGCGCGGCGGACGCCACCGGAGCGATGGGCGCATGCGGGTCGCGAACACCGGTCAGCCCTCCGGACGGATCCAGAAGGGTGACCTGCGGAACCCCTCGACGAAGAGGGTCACGTCTTCGAGGGCGCCGTCCC
Source organism: Acidobacteriota bacterium (assembly GCA_022820545.1). Classification (GTDB taxonomy): domain Bacteria; phylum Acidobacteriota; class Vicinamibacteria; order Marinacidobacterales; family Marinacidobacteraceae; genus Marinacidobacterium. The sequence continues at coordinate 91,860 of JAJEFG010000097.1, forward strand.
GCACGCGGAATTCGAAGTCTCCGATGATCGTGTCGATCCCCGGACCGCCGACCCTGCTGACGCTCAGCGCCATGTTTCCCGAAGAGGAGAGACTGATCCCCCGAACGCGTCCCGGGCCGAACGCCCGAACGCCGGACTCCCCGGCCACCACTCCGGCCAGCTCCGCTCCCGTGAGGCCATTGAACGCGCGTAACCGGGCGACTCCATCGGTGGTGGTGGCGCTATCGCAGGAGAGCGCTTCGGTGCGGGACGTATGGGTGGGGAGCACCACCTCGACGCCCGAACCGTTCACGAGCACCACGGGTTTCCCCTGGGGGGTTTCGCCATCGGACAGCGTCTTCCTCCACACCTCGTGAAAACGCGTTCCCTCGTCCCGAAGCATCACGATCGCGGAGGGCGTGTCCCGGACCCGGCGGTCACCCCCGGTCACCACGAGCAGATGCGGTTCCGTCCGCCCGGGGAACGGGAAGACCACCGGTGGCGCCAGGATCGGGTGCTCCCCGCCCAACCGGTGCGCAACGCTCCACTGGCGGACGCCGGACTCCGAGAGCCGCAGGCGGTGTACCTGGCCGTGGAGGTCGGCGAGATACACCCGGGTAACGAGGTCGCTGGCGCCCCTCACCGACCATGCCGGCCGCCACGGCGCCGCCGAGGTGACGGCGCCGTTCTTCCGGATGCGCGCCCCGGGAGCCGGAGCCAGCCGGTAGCGGCCGCGGACCTGCCCGTCGTCGGGCGACAGAGCGAGGAGCCACTCTCCGGAGTCGTCGTCCGGACTCCCGTTTCCCGCGGGCAGGAACATCGTCCAGGCGCTTCCTCCGGCCACCGGCGCCTCGACGAGGAGCGGTTCCGGCGTCTCACCGAGTTCCGGCAGGGACACGCCCGGACCGGACGGACGATGCCCAACGTTGAACAGCAGGCGCGGCAGCCCGGGGCCGGCGGCGGACGGTGTCGGGGCGCGGTGCCCGCCCGCCCAGCCATCGCCCACCTCCGACACGTCGAGCGCCGTCACGAACCGCCCGCCGAACGAGCGGCCGAAGGCGAGCACCGTGCGCCAGTCCCGGGTCCCCGGCAGAAAGACGTCGCGCACCACCGGCGATCCGGCGAGCGCGAAGCGGTTCACGAGCCCGCGCCGGAGCCCGGCCGCGCCCCGGACGCCGGCGATCGCGAGTTCCCGCAGGAAGACCCGCTCCCCGGTGTCGTCGGCGCCCGCGGCCGGCCCGAGAACGTCGTCCGGGATGTACGCAAAGACCTCCTTCCCGGTATCCGCGGCGAAGGCGTGGAGCACCCCGCCGCTGGTGGGGAGATAGACCATCGTCCGCCGGTTCGCATGCCGGGCGAAAAACCGCTCGTAGCTCTCCCGGTCCCGGAGGATGCGATCGGGACGGCGCGGAGGGTGCGTGACCACGGCCGGAGAGGCCAGGCCCTCGCGGAGCTTCCAGGTGCCCCGGCCCCCCGTGAAGTGGAGGCGTCCATCGGGCCGGTAGATCGTCCCGGTCTCGGGATGCACCTCGAGCGCCTCGCCGCGGACGAGGCGCACCACGATGCGGGCCGCATCCTCGGCGTTGCGGGCTCCGGCGCCGTCCACCTCGGCCAGGTAGCCCGCGCCGACGCCGAGGTCCTCCGGGGTGACCTCACCGACGCGAAACACCCGGAGCGCACGGCTGCCCGCCCGGTTGAAGAGCACCAGCCGATCCTCCGGATCGCGCTCGGCGAGCTGCAGCCCCGCATCCCAGACGGATGGCCCGAGGCTTCCTCCGCCTTCGGTTGACGTGGGAAGCGCCTGCAACGCACCCCGAAGCGAATGGAGGTCCGCGCTTGTCGAGAGGAGCATGTTGTCCGCGTACGAGGCCCGCAGCCGGAGCACGTCCTCGAAGCCGTCGGGCCCGTTCACCGGAGCCACCAGGGCGTCCGGAGAGAGCGTGGGGTCGCTCCCGGGGAACGCGGGACTCGGCGAACTCGCCACCAGTTCCTTGACGGTGGCCAGCCGCGGCGCCGCGAGCTTCACCGTCCCCGTGGGGAGGGTGATCTCGTCGAGAACCTGGTTGAGGGCTTGGCGGAGGGTCTCGGGCCGGTCGGCGTAGATCGCCGGATGCCGGCCGCCCGACGCCATCCAGGCCAGGTGGTTCGTGTGGCCCCGCGCCGCTTCGTCCGTCATCGCGACGCCGACCACGTGGATATCTCCCAGACCCGCCTCCGGATCGCCGCCATTGAGCGCCAGATACGCGGCCTTCGCCTTGAGCCCGGCATTCCAGGCGGCATGCGCCGGCCCGGACGGCGCCTCCCGAACCACCACGTCAGGACTGGTCTGGCTCGTGCGGAGCCACACCCCGGCGATCGGCCCCTGGCCGAACCGCCCGTCATTGAAGTCGAGCCACGGGTGGTGGATGCACTCGCAGGTGTCGAGGCCGTCCGTGATCAACACGATCACGTTCTGCTGGCCCGGCTCGAGGTCCTCCGTGGCGTTCGCCGCGATGTGGCTGGCGAGCTGGTAGAGCGCGATCCCGTTCGGGGTGCGATCGATGTTGACGCCGCGTGGAAGTTCCCGGAGCAGGGCGGTCCGCCCCGTCTCCGCCTCGCAGCCGGACGGGTTGCTGAGAATCCGGACGCTCCCGCAGCGGACCGATGTCGCCGGGACTCCCGGCGAACCGTGCGGGAGCCCCGCGCCCATCGTGGGGTCCTGACACATCGCCCTGCGGGAACTTCTGTCCTCCAGGAACCGAACCTGCTGGAAGGCCGCGAGTCGCCAGTGCACGAGGGGTTCGCCCGACGCCGACTCCAGATTCCGGACCACCTGCCGGACGACATCCTGGGCGACCGCGAACCGGCTTCTCCTCGCCGTCCCGATCGGTCCCATCCCGATCGTCATGGACTCCGAGGTATCGAACAGGATCCAGACCCGGGGGCGGGTAGTGGTGCGCACGACGCCGAGGGGGTCTCGGCCTCCGTCAAGGAAACCCTGCACTCCCCCCGCCGCCGGCCGCGCCGGGGCGCCCGCCGCCGCGGCGGCAACGAAGAGCAGCACCCGCGCCAAACCGGCGCCGACGGGGCGTGGGTTACCGAATCGCTTCATGAACTTTCTCCTTTCGCGGGCGCTCCCGCCCAGCTCACGGTCACTCGCGGGGGTCCCCGGGCCGGACGCGTCGCTTCACCCAGGTCGTCAGACCGTCGCTGTAGTCGATGTCTTCCGGTTCCTCCCCTGACGGACGCGGCGCGAGCCGCAGGGTCAGTTCGAGCCGGCTGACCGCGTGCGGGTCCTCCGGCCTGCTGGGGGGCGGATGGCGGGCCTCGGCCGTGAGCACCGCGCGGTCGTGCGGCGCCCCGGCGTCCAGGGCCCCCACCACCGGCCGGCGGACCCAGACGGTGACCCCGGCGAGGTCGGGTGTCCCATCGCCGTCGAGGTCCGGCGCCCACCCGGCGCCCGGCGCCCGCGGATCGAAGAGCAGCGGCCGGCCGGCGACGTCGCGCAATACCCGGCCCACGTAGACGCGGGCATTTCCTCCCGCCATCGGCTCGTCCCGGAACACCTCGTAGTCGCGGCAGCCCGGCGTGGCCGGATCGCCGCAGGCGGCGCCGTCGGGCGGACGCGCGCGTCCCCACGGATCCCCCCGGGGGGTCCTGATCGAGGGACGGACCGGTGGGAGAGCCGTCTCGAAACTGCCGTGCTCCTCCACGTGCCCGGCGAGCAGGGCCTTCGCCAACTCGAGCCCGGCCCCGGCCTGGGCCGCCGCCCGCGCCGACCAGGCCTGGTTCCGCGCCGTCGCGCCGTCGGATCCCACCGCTACCAGCACGACCGCCCCGATGCCGGCCAGGGCCAGCACCAGCAGGAGCGCCAGGACGAGCGCCATGCCCCGCTCGGCCCGGCCCCGCGGAGTCCCCACCCGAAGCGTTCCGGTCCTATTCACGGTTCGACACCCGGACCGAATCCAGCCGGACGACCGAACCCCGGCCGCCGGCGAGCGGCATCGCCACGACCTCGAAGCGAAGACCTGCAAGCCGGTCTCCGCCTCGCGGGGCCAGTTCCCGGATCCGCCAGCGCACTTCGTAGCGTGCGGAGCGACGGTCGACGGGCTCCCCGTCCTCCCCGAAGTAGGCGAAGTATCCGGGCGCGCCGGAGCCTTCGATGTCTACGGCGCCGCCGGGGGCGACCGCGGCGTGATAGCCCGGCCAGGGCCAGCCACGCCAGAAGGGGGCTGCCAGCAGTTCCTCCATCCGCGCCTCGGCAATCCGCGTCGCGAGATCGGTGTCGGCGGCCGCCCGGCGGGCCTGGGACGACTGGGCCAGCGCGCGCATGAGCCCGCCCGCGGCGACGACCAGCACCAGGACGGCGAAGAGCGTCTCCACGAGCGAGAACCCGCCCTCGCCCGGCGGGTGCGAGGCCGTTCGGTGTGCGGCGTCCTGATCCATGTCCTTGCCCTACACAAAGACAGACGTAAATCGCTTCGGTTTTTTCCCACTTTGGAGCCGAATGTGGAAAAGTCGAAGCGATCGTGCACTTCGGGGCAGCCGGCCACCGCCCGCCCGGGGGGCTAACCCCCCGTCGAGACTACGAAGACGAGGCCCGCGCCGAGCGCGAGCAGGGTGCCGAACGGCAACGGGGTGTCACGCCGGATCCTTCCGAGGAGCAGCAGTGGCCCGGCCACCAGCACGCCCAGCGCGGCCGCGAGCGCGATCGCGCCCAGCGCGGGCGCCGGGCCCAGAAACGCCCCGATCAGCAGCAGCAGCTTCACGTCGCCGAGACCAACCGCCTCGACCCCGCGGAACCGAAGCCAGAGCGCGCGGAGCGCGAAGAGCAGACCGGCCCCGAGCAGGGCGCCGGCGGCCGAGGTCACGAGATCCAGATCGGAGCGTGGTCCGGCGAGCACGAGACCGAGCGCCGCACCGGGAAGCGTGAGCGCGTCCGGCAGCACCATCCGCTCCCAGTCGGTCGCCGCCAGCGCCAGCAGGAGGCTCAGGAGGAGCACCCGGGAGACGACGAGCGCGGGGTCTCCTCCTTCCGGCGCCCACACGAAGAGGACCCCGGCCGACACCTCGACCAGCGGATAGCGGACCGGAATCCGGGCCCGGCAATCCCGGCAGCGGCCGCCGAGCCGGAGCCAGGAGATCACCGGCAGGTTGTCCCGCACGCGGATCGGCGCGCGGCAGACGGGACATCGGGAACGTGGAAACACAACCGATTCCCCCGCCGGCAGGCGATGGATCACAACGTTCAGAAAGCTGCCGGCGACGAGCCCGGCCAGGAACAGCGCGACAGGAATCAACGTCCCGGAATGCCGGCCAGCGGCGACTCGGGGGCGATTCCGGGAACCCCGGCCCCGTCGAGCACGAAGGGAATCCCTGCCGGGTCCACCGGCCGCTCCGGCAGCAACCCGGCGGCGACGAGATCCTCCCAGCCACGGGGCGGATGTCCCGAGCGGCGTTCGTAGACCCGCACCAGCGAGCTGATCTCATCCAGCCGGTCGAGCGCGTCGAGCTGGAGCAGATGGGTGCGGGCGTTGGACCGGGTCCGTCCGTCGTCCGTCCGCTCCAATAGAGCGCGCCAGAGCTCCCGCGCGGGGGCGCGGGCGCCGACCCCCGTGAGCGACCGCGCCGCCACCGCCACGAGCCAGGGCGGCGCGTCGTCCCGGGCACTGGCCGCCTCCAGCAGGGTTGCGCCGGTCCCGGGATCCTGCAGATGCCAGGTGTGCAGCAGGCTGCGGATCAGTACGGCGTCGAAGTCGCCGGGATGCCGGCCTACCCAGCCGGCGAGGATGGCGTCGGCCCGCTCCGCTTCCCCCGCGCCGAGCGGAGGGGGTTCCGCGAGGAGCAACGGCCCCACGAGGGCTGCCGGGCGCAACCCCGGGTCGAGGCGCAGCGCGTGCTCCACCAGCGCGCCCAGATCCGGGAACCCCGACGAACCGTCGAGCCGCCGGTTCCCGTAGTACTGGACGGCGAGAAACCACGAAGTGTCGGCCAGCACCCGCCGAACCGCGGAGGGAAGCGCCGTGATGGCGCCGTCGCCGAGGTACGCACCCGGCGGCGACACCGCGAACTCCGTCCCCGGCCGCGCCGCGGGCGCGGTCCGGGCGGCCATCCCGAGACACACGAGCGACAGGCCGGCGCTCACCAGACGGCCGCCGCCCAGGCGCTGGAAACGAGTCCGCAGGTCCCGCATCCGTCTTCTCAGGACACCGGCGGGGCGGGCTGGCGAGCCCGCCACGGGAAGACGGCGATCGCGGCGGCGACCATCGCGGCCGCATAGAGGATCGCATAGAGGGTCGGGCGCGCGAGCATCGGCCCCGCCCCGGAGAAGCTCCCGGGAAGACCGGCGATCGGCGCGTCGAGCGCCGGCAGGTCCGGCAGCACGAGCGTCGCGAGCGAGGTCACGGGCTGCAGGTAGGTGGTCCCCGTCACCGGAAAGCTCGCTGCCAGCCAGCCGGCCAGCGAGAAGAGCGCGGCGAGCCCCGTGGCCACGGCAGGGCGCACCAGCGCCAGGAACAGCGTGGACACGGCCAGGATCACGAGGAGCCGCAGCCATAGCAGCCAACCGGTCCCGAGCACCGCGGCCGCCGCGCCGCCATGCGCGAAGGCGAGCCACCCCGAGAGCGTGACGCTCACCAGCGCCACGTACAAGAACAGGCCCGCAGCGAGCCCGAGGAAGCGTCCGCCGAGCAGGAGGCCGGCGGAGACCGGTCTCGCCAGCCCGAAAGCGCCGAGCACCCCGCGCCTCCCGACGAGGCCCGCTCCGTGGACCAGAGCCAGTGACCATCCCGCCACTTCGGCAACAACCCACGCGATGCTGGACGCGAAGCGCCCTCCCTGGCCAAGCGACGCGTCCCCCAGCAACACCCCGGCCCCGAAACTCGAGAGAACCAGAGCGACCGCCACCAGCAGGGTCCGCTCGGCAAGGAATCCCCGCAGGACGACAGCGGCAGTGGCCGTCAGTGGAGCGATCGGCACCAGCAGCTACCGGACAACCGGACTGGCGCCGCTCAGCGCCGCCGCCAGCCAGCCTCCCTCTGCTCCGGAAGCGGACGGGTCCGTGCCGTTCGCCACGAAGTCCTCCACGCGGCCGGTGGCGGCGACGGCGCCGTCCGCGAGAACGACCAGCCGGTCCGCGAGGGACTCGATCGCGGCGGCCTCGTGCAGGGTGAGGATGACCGCCGCTCCTTCCCGGGCCGCGGAACGGATGGCCGCGAGGGAGCTGACCCGGGCCTCGGGGTCGAGCCCGGTGAGCGGTTCGTCCAGGACGAGGGCGCGGGGCTCGCCGAGCAGCGCCTGCGCGAGGGACACCCGGCGCCGGACACCCCGCGAAGCACGAGCGGCGGGGACGGCCAACCACTCCGCCACCCCGACCGTCTCCGCCGTTCGCTCGGCCTCCCGGCGAGCCCCGGAGCCACGATAGCCGGCGAGCACCGCCGCGTAACGCAGGACGTCCCGCACCCGAAGCCCCGCCGGAAACTCGTCCTCCTCCCCCAGGTATCCGAGGTGGCGGCGCGCTTCGCTGCCGGTCGCCGGCGCATCCCCCAGCAACGCTTCGCCCCGATCGGCGGGCAGGAGTCCGGCCAGCAGCCGCAACGTGGTGGACTTCCCCGAACCGTTCTTCCCCACGAGCGCCACCACCTCGCCCGGAGCGACCTCGAAGCTGACCTCGCGGACGACGGTCCGGCGGCCGAGCGCCAGCCCGAAACGTCCGGGCGCCGGATACGAACCGCTCAGCTTACGGGCGCGGATTTCCAATCGGGCTCGGCCTGTCTCTATTCGAGGAAAGCGGTTTCCGCGGGAACGGGACAGGCGATCGGCGCTCCGGTGGGATCGTTGTAGATCGCTCCGGCGCTCGTGGCCGAGAAGGACCGTACGCCCGTGCGTCCCACGTCCGCCGGCTCCGAGTGGTAGCAGTAGTCGAGCAGACTGTCGGGATCGCAGTGAACCGGCACCGAGGTCGGGGTTCCGTTGGGGGCCAGCGTGCGGTTGTAGCCCGACTTCACGTAGGGACTCGTCCGTCCGAGATCAGCCCCGATGAACTCGGGGGCCGCGTCCGGGTAGTCCGGAATCCCGATCGTTCCGCCGCAGTCCGCGCCGTTGCGGCAGAGATTCGTCAGGTCGGCGAAGAACCCGCAGTTGGAGGCCGCGTAGGTCTGCTGCGCGGCGATCACCGCCCGCGAGTCCCCGATCGCCTGGGCTTCGTTGGCGGAGAGACGCGCACGCAGCAACTGGGGAATGGCGATCCCGGCGATCACTCCGATGATCGCGATCACGATCAGGAGTTCGATCAGGGTGAAACCGGCGGCGGCCCGAAAGCAGGGGCGCACGGAGGGGGCCGGAGGACCGCCGGTCCGGTGGGTGACAGGGCGGCTCGGTGGAGATTTCATTGGGGAATCCGGGACCGGGCGGAGGGAGTCGCTGCGATTCATAAGGATACGTCCTCCTTCGGGACAGGGTGTGGAACGGGCCGGTGCGTTCGGACGGACGGACGCCGCAAGCCCTCCGGGGACCAGGAACCCGCCCGCGACGGACAGGCCGGGCGAGCTGCCGGGTCCATGGGCTGCCTGGCCGACTCTTCAAGCCAACCGGCCGACGAGCGTCCAGATCGGCAGATACATGGCGATCACGATGGCTCCGATCACCACGCCCAGGACGAGGATCAACAGCGGCTCGAGAAGCGGCAGCATGGTCGCGGTCGTTCGCCGCACCTCCTCCTCGTAGAACTCGGCGACCTTCTCGAGCGAGACGTCAAGCTCTCCGGTACGCTCGCCCACCCCGACCATCTGCACCACCATCGGCGGGAAGAGGCCCGTCTGCCGCAGGGGGCCGGCGAGCGACGAGCCCGCCTCCAGACTGGGGCGAACCTCCGCCATGACTCCCTCGAGGTGCCGGTTTCCCACCGCGCGGCGGGCGATCTCCAGCCCTTCGAGGACCGGCACTCCCGCTTCGGTGAGCACCGAGAGCGTCCTGCAGAAACGGGAGATGCCGGCCTGGCGCAGCACACCGCCCAGGAGCGGCAGGCGGAGCACGAGCCGGTCGCACAGGGCGCCCCCGGCCTCGGTCCGCCGGAAGCGCGCCACCCCCGCCGTCCCGCCCGCCAGGACGCTGACTCCCGCCAGCGCCCACCCGCCGAACGACCGGGACGCATCCACCACCACCCGCGTCAGCAGGGGCAACTCGGCATCGAGGCCCTCGTAGAGTTCGCTGAACACCGGGACGACGCGCCACAGGATCACCGAGACCACCAGCACCCCGATGGCCCCGACCACCAGCGGATAGGCAAAGGCCCCGCGCAACTGCTCGGTCACCGCCGCCGCCTTCTCGAGTTCGGTCGCGAGGCGCAACAGGCTCCGGTCGAGCCGGCCGCCGGTTTCACCGACGGAAGTCATCGCCACCGCCAACCGGCTGAAGACCCGCGGGTGGCGGCTCATGGCGGCCGCCAGCGAACTGCCCGACTCCACGTCCCGGGCAATCCGTTCGACGGTCGTTCGGAGTCGTGGGTGCTCCTCCTGACGGTAGAGCACCGCCAGGCTCTCGGCGAGCGGCAACCCCGCTCCCACCATGACCCCAAGCTGGCGTACCAGCACCGCGACCTTCCGGCGGCTGACGCGGTTCACCACCAGCACGGAGGAACGGCGGCGCCCGCCACCCCCTTCGGTACGGGGCCGTTCCGGCTCCGGCGGCCTCCTCTGCACGCTCCCCGCCAATCCCGGAGATCAGCCCCGGCCGTTCGTGACGGAACCCATCGCAGCGCCCAGGGCCGCGGGGTCGTTCGACGCCGCGAGCGCATCGCTGCGGGTGATCGCTCCCCGGCGCCACAGCGAGATCAGCGCTTCGTTGAGCGACACGGAGGCGCCCCGCCCGCCGCCGGCCCCGAGCACTGCGAAGAGCTGGTGCAACTTGTCCTCCCGGATCAGGTTCCGGGCGGCGGGGGTCGGGGTGAGTTGCTCGACGGCCACCACGCGGCCCCGTCCGTCGGCGCGAGGCACGAGCCGCTGGCAGTAGATCGCCTCCAGGGACGCCGAGAGCCGGATCCGGGCCTGACGATGTTGGGAAGCCGGGAACATCTCCACGATCCGGGTCAGTGCGTGAAGGGCCGAGCGGGCGTGCATGGTGGCCAGCGCCAGATGTCCGGTCTCGCTGACCCGGAGCGCGGCATCGACGGTCTCGCGGTCCCGAATCTCGCCGATCATCACCACGTCCGGATCGGAACGCAGCACCGAACGGAGCGCGTCGTGAAAGGAAGCGGTGTCGCTCCCGACCTGCCGCTGGGTGACGAGGGCGCGCCGATTCCGGTGAACGACCTCCACCGGATCCTCGATGGTCACGACGTGCACCGCGCGGGTCCGGTTGATGCGGTCCACGATCGCCGCCATCGTGGTGGACTTGCCCGAGCCGACCGGACCGGCGGTGAGGACCAGTCCGGACGCGAGTCCGGCCAGTGCCGCCGCGCTCGCCGGCAGACCCAGCGCATCGAGCGACGGCACCTCGCCGGGCACCACCCGGTAGACCGCCGCGAGTGCGCCGCGGCACCGAAAGACGCTGCCGCGGAACCGGGCGACCCCCGTCAGGGTGAACGCATAGTCGGCCTCCCCGCCCTGCTCGAGCAGCGCCCGCGGGCGCTCCGGAATCCCGGCGGCCACCATCGACTCCACGACCTCCGCGGCCAGGGGCTCGCCTCCCGCCGGGGCGAGCCGGCCGTCAATCCGCAGCCGCGGCGCGGCGCCCGGGCTCAGGTGCAGGTCGCTCCCCCCGCGGCCGACCAACTCGCCGAGGAGCCGCGCGAGTTCCTCCCGGGGATCCGGCGCGGCCGGGGGCGGCGATGCAGCGAGTCCTTCGGCCATTCCAAAAGACTCAGACGAGATTTGCGCCCAATCCCGGTCAAAGTTGTTCCGCGTCGAAACAGCGGCCGTTTCTGGTCCGGAGGTTGCTTGCCTCCAGCGCTCGATCCCGAGGGGCCGTGAGCGGGCGGACCGCGTGCGGCCTGCGGAAGAAGGGGCACCGGCTGGTACGCTTCGGTCGGCGTGGGGGCGGCAATCGGGCGTGATTCATCATTCGGACCACGGGAGCAGTCAGGGGAACCTGACGGCGGGCGGGGGTTTGGGGAACTTCCCCGCCAGCTCCGGACGCCGGCTCCGGCGCCCCCGGGCGGAACCGGCCCGGCCGCTACCCTCGCCCCTTCCTGTCCTTGCCGATCTCCCGGCGGAGGCACCGCACGGTCGTGTTCAACAACCCATTTGACTCCTTTCACAACACCGTTGCCGAAGCGAAGGAGGAACGTGAACAACTCGACCGGCTGCTGACGGTTTCCACGCCGCGCGAGCGTCTTCTGGTCGGCGCCATCGCGCTGTTGCTGCTCGTCCTCACCGCGTGGTTCCTGCTGGGGGACGTCGGCCGCAGCCTTGCGGTCGACGGCGTCCTGGCGGAGCCCGGCCGCAATCTGACCGCGGAGCGCCGGTCGGTGCAGGCGCTCGTCCGGCTCGACCCCGGGGTGGCGCCGCACATCAAGGCCGGTATGGCGGCGGCGATCGAGCTGCACCTCGCGGACGGGGCGGCCGAGACACTGGACGGAGAACTCTCGACGATTTCCGCCGTACCCCTGTCCGAAGGGCTGGCGGCGCTCGAGAGCGTCTCGCCGCTGTCCGTGTACCGCGTGGAAATCGCGCTCGAGGAGAGCCTCGCTCTCGCGCCGCGAGCGGGCGGTGAATGCCGGGTCTTCGTCGAGCTCGGCCGGCAGTCTCCGCTCTCGATCCTGCGGTTGGGGCGATCGTAGGATGCCGCCCCGGGCTTCGGGGAAGGCCGGCGCCAAAACCGCGCCGGACTCCCGGAGACAACGCGTCGTCACTCCGATCCTGCTGCAGATGCATGCATCGGAGTGCGGCGCCGCCTGTCTCGGGAGCGTACTGGGCTGGTTCGGGCGCTGGGTGCCGCTCACCGAGCTGCGCGAGAAGTGCGAGGTGAGCCGGGACGGCAGCAGCGCCGCCAGCATCGCGCGCGCGGCCCGGCACTACGGACTCGAATGCAACGGCCTGAGCGTCCGCGCCGATCAGTTGAAGAAACTGCCGTTGCCGCTGATCCTGTTCTGGCAGTTCAGCCACTTCGTGGTGCTCGAAGGGTTCGATGGCCGCAACTTCTACCTGAACGACCCGGCGACCGGGCGGCGCCGGCTCACCGCCGAGGAGTTCAGCAAGGGCTTCAGCGGTATTGCGCTGCGCTTCCAGCGCGGCGCGGACTTCACTCCCGGTGGCGAGCGGCCGAGCCTGTTCGAGCAACTGCGGACCGTGCTGGCCGGATCCTGGCGCGTGCTGACCGCGGTGCTCGCCTGCGCGTTCATGCTGGCGTTGCTGTCGCTCATCGTCCCCACGTCACTCGGTGTCTTCGTGGACGAGGTGCTGGCGAGGCACGGCCGCGGGGGCGGACTCGTGGCGGCCCTGTTGGGCGGCGGGGTGCTGGTCTACGTCCTCTCCTTGCTCAAGCACCGGTTCCTGAAGCGCCTGGCGGTACGAATCTCGGTGACTGGCTACGACCGGGGCCTGTCGCGGCTCCTGCGCCTGCCGGTGGCGTTCTTCGAACACCGGCTGGTCGGGGATCTCACGGACCGGGTCTCGTCCATCGATCGGATCGCGAAGAACCTGACGGAAGAGTTCCTGGTGCTCATCATCGACATGGCGATGAGCGCGGTGCTGCTCGTCGCCATGCTGGCGTACGACGTGACCCTCACGGTGGTCGTGCTGCTGCTGGCGCTCCTTCACGCGACGGGGGCCCACCTCCTCCACGGGCCGCGGGCGGTCCGCAGCCAGGCGATGCGGCGCGAACAGGGGTTGCTGATCGGCGTCGGCATGCAGATGCTGAGTCACGCGGACAACCTGCGCATGACCGGCGCGGATGACCGGTTCTTTGCGCGCTGGAGCGGCCAGCAGGCGCGCGAGCTGCACGCCCGCCAGCTCTATTCCGAACTGGGCTCCGTCAGTTCCGCGCTGCCGGGGCTGATCGCCGCCCTCCGCGCCGCCGCGATTCTGGGGATCGGTGGGAGCCTGGTCATCTCCGGCCAGCTGACCCTGGGGTCCCTCGTCGGGTTCTACATCCTGGCCGAAATGTTCCTGGCGCCCATCGGGCGTTTCCTCGAGTTCGCCGACAAGCGCCAGGCGCTCGAGACCGATCTGCAGCGGCTGGAGGATGTCTCCCGCACCGCGGAAGACCCCGTGTTCCGGCGCCGCCGCCCCGAATCGGAGTCCATTCCCACGTTCGACGGCCGGCTGCAGCTCGCCGGCCGGCTCGAGCTGCGGGGTCTCACCTTCGGTTACAACCGGAGCCGAAGGCCGCTGATCAAGGACTTCAACCTCACCATCGAGCCCGGGCAGCGGGTTGCCTTGATCGGCCCCAGCGGCTCCGGCAAGTCGACGCTGGCGCGCCTGGTCGCGGGGATCTGTCAGCCGTGGTCCGGCGAGATCCTGTTCGACGGGCACCTGCGGGAGGAGATCCCCGAGGAAGTGTTGCGCCGGTCCGTTTCCATGGTGGATCAGGAGGCGGTGCTCTTCTCCGCGACGCTCCGCGACAACATCACGCTCTGGAACCCGGCCGTTCCGGACGAAGTCATCGGCGCCGCGACCCGCGACGCGCACATCCATGACGAAATCCTGCTGCGGCCGCAGGGGTATGCGACCCTCGTCGAGGAGGGCGGCTTGAACTTCAGCGGCGGCCAGCGCCAGAGGTTGGAGATCGCCCGCGCCCTGGTCGGCAACCCGACCGTGCTCATTCTGGATGAGGCGACCAGCGCGCTCGACGCCGCGACCGAGGAACATGTCGACGAAGCCCTGCGGCGCCGCGGGGTCACCTGCCTGATCGTGGCCCACCGGCTGAGCACCGTCCGGGATGCGGACGAGATCATCGTGCTCGACAAGGGCGTGGAGGTGCAGCGCGGCACCCACGATGCATTGATGGCGGACCGGGACGGGACGTACAACAGGTTGATCCGGTCAGGATGATGCCCGACAAGCGCACGGAAACCAGGTCCCTGGCCGCACTCGCCGCCCGCTCCGGCACAACCGTCCCCTGCGCCGGCAATCTGCCGGTGAAACTGGACGATCCGGACAGCGTCTGGTTCATCGATCGGGGCGCGGTCAACCTGTTCCTGGTCGAGTTCAGGGGCGGTGTCGAACGGGCCGCGCCGCAGCATCTGCTGCGGTGCGAATCGGGAAACCTGCTCCCGGGCGTCGCACCGGACGAAGGAGAGGGTGACGAGGGAACCCGGCTGAGCGTCATCGCCAAGGGCTCGCCCGGGACGCTTCTGAAACGCCTGCCGGCTTCCCTGTTGTCCGAGGTCGATCCCGCGGAGCTGGCGGAACAGACGGATACCTGGCTGAGCGCCGTCACGGACACCCTTTCGCGTTTTGTGGGCCGTCTCCCGCGTGCGACGGCGCTGGCGGAACCGGGTCTGACCAGGAACCTGACCCCCGGAACGCTGTCCGTACGCCGCTCGGTGGTGTGGGTAACGCAACCCCCGCCCGGTGCCAGCCTGTACATGGGCATCGTCGACCCGGCGGAAGGTGCCGACAATGGCGGCCGGCCCGAAGCCCCGATACCCCTGACGCGCTCAAGCTGGCTGACCGTGTTCGGCGAGGCGGCGGTCTCCGGCAAGTCCACCGGGACGCTGGCGCAGGAGGGCGCGCTGCTGTCCGCGCTCAACTCCTTCCACGCGGTGGCCTTCGCTCTCGAACGCCACAACCGCCGGCTGGCGACCGTGGACGTCGCGAACCTCGAGCGCGCCCAGACGGCCAGCCGCCGCGCGGCCGAGCAGGCTGCCCGACAGCGGCTCTTCAACATCTATGACCTGCCGCTGGACCGGGATGCCCGCGTCGAGGACACGGCCCTCGCGGACACCCTGCAGATCATCGGACGCCGCGAGGGAATCGACTTCAGGATTCCCGCCCGGTCGGGGCCGTCGGCCGATACTCCGGTCAGCCTGTTGGACATTCTCGACGCGTCCGGGGTGCGCGCCCGGCGAGTGACGCTGAAGGTCGAGGACAACTGGTGGCGCGGCGACAGCAACGCGATGCTGGCATTCCGCGCCGAGAGCGGCCAGCCGGTAGCACTCCTGCCGGGATGGTTCGGGCGCTACCGGGAAATCGACCCGGTCAGCAAGCGCACGGTCCGGGTCGGCGCGGATCGCGCCGGCGCCCTCGGGAAGGAGGCCTGGGTCTTCTACCGGCCACTGCCGGCCCGGGGCGTGAAGCCCGCGGACCTTCTCCGAGTCGCCCTCCGCGGATCGGCGCGGGACCTGGCGCGGCTCACGGTCGCCGGGCTGCCGGCCGGCCTGATCAAGCTGGTGCCCGCGCTCGCGCTCGGGTTCCTCGCGCATCACGTGGCGGCGGACGGAAACGCCGGAGCGCTCTACGCGCTGGCCGTGACGGTGGCGGGGTTCGGCCTCCTGGGCGCCCTGCTGCACCTGTTTCAGAGCGCCGCGATGATGCGGCTCGAGGGACGCGGAGCTTCCCGGGTCGAAGCCGCCTTCTGGGACCGCCTCATGCGCCTCCCGCAGAGCGTTCTGCGGCGTCTTCCGTCAGGCGACGTGGCGATGTCGGGCATGACGTTCCAGAGCCTTCGCGACGGCCTGCAGGGAGCCGTCGCCGACAGCCTGCTCTCGTGCATCTTCCTGCTTCCGGTGTTTGGCGTCATCTTCTTCTACGACGCCACGCTCGGGGCGATCGCGCTCGGCTTCAGCCTGGCGTCGCTGCTGATCACCGTGATCGTCGGGCTCCGCCAGATCGCGCCTCACGGACGGTTGATCGGCGCCACCCGCCGCGTGGCCGGCCGGCTGTTCCAGATCGTGGGCGGCATCGCCAAGCTTCGCGTGGAGAACGCGGAAGGATCGGCTTTCGCCATCTGGGCGCGCGACTATCGCGAGCAGAAGCGCGCGGACCTCGACCTGGGCGCCCTCGAGGGACACGCTCGCGCCCTCGGCGCCGCGCTCCCCCTGCTCGCCGGCGGAGTGCTGCTCTTCGCGGTGATGGCGGTCGACCGAACCCTCCCCGCCGGCGACTTCCTCGTGGCGTACACCGTCTTCGTCACCTTTGCGTCGGCCGTCGCCCGGCTCGGCGAGTCCTTCGGCACCATTGCCGCGACGCTGCCCGCCTTCGACCAGATGCGTCCGCTGCTCGCGGCGGTCCCCGAGGCCGACGTCGAAGGCGAGCCGGTCGAATACCTGGGCGGCGACCTGCTGTTCGACCGGGTTTCCTTCCGCTACGACCCCGACGGGCCGCTGATCCTCGACGACGTCACGATCCGCGCCCGGCCCGGCGAATTCGTCGCGATCGCCGGCGAGTCCGGCGCCGGCAAGAGCACGCTGTTCCGCCTCGCGCTCGGCATCGACCGGCCGGCGGCAGGCGCGGTGTACTACGACGGACGCGATCTGCGGCGGCTGAACCTGAAACAGGTGCGGCGGCGCATCGGCGCGGTGCCGCAATCGGTGCGCCTGCATCCACTGGACCTGTGGGACAACCTGGTCAGCCACCACGATCAGGTGACGAGCGAGGAGGTGTGGACGGCGGTCCGGACTGCCGAGGTCGAAGCGCAGATCAAGGGCATGCCCATGGGCCTGATGACCATGGTCGGCACGAGCGGCGCCGTCCTGTCGGGCGGCGAGAGCCAGCGCGTCACGATCGCCCGGTCGGTGATCGGCGGTCCCCGGATCATGCTCTTCGACGAAGCGACGAACTGGTTGGACAACGAGAGCCAGGCCATGGTCATGCGGAACCTCGCCGCCCTGACTTCCACCCGGCTCGTCATCGCCCACCGCCTCTCCACCCTGGAACAGGCCGACCGGATCTACGTCCTGCAGGCCGGCAGGGTGGTCCAGAGCGGCTCCTTCAGGGAACTCATGGCGGTCGACGGAGTCTTCCGCGAACTGGTCAAACGGCAGATCGCCTGATCCCGCGATGCAGACTGGGGGAAAGGGCGCACCGTCGAGGGCGGTCCACGCGCGCGTCCGGCAACCATGAAGAAGCCGATCGATCCCGAGGGGCTTCTCCTGTCGAGAGCCGCCAGCGACAGCGGCTTTCGGGAGCGCCTTCGCGTGAAGCCCCGGGAAACGATCGAAGCGGAGCTGGGCGTGCGCCTCGCCGAGGACCATGAGATTCACGTGCACGAACAGACCCCTGCCGCGACGCACGTGGTGCTTCCGCCGCGCAGCAGGCTCAGCGCGGCCGAACGGGAGGCGGCCCGGACCGGCGCGGCTTCGCTCGAGTTTCTCAGGAGGACGATGCACGACCCCGCCCCGCCGGTCCGTCCCCCGCTCCCGAAACGGGCGCGGCCCGACCGGACCGGAGCTACCGCCGCGGCGCTGGTCCGGGCGGCTCGCGAGAGCATCCGCCGCGCGCTCGGTTTCCTGGAATCCAATCTCGATGAGAACGGCGCCTGGCACTGTATCCGCTTCAATGTGGCCAACCCGGACATTCCACGGCATTTCGAAAGACCGCCGTTCGTTTCGGCCCTCTGCGCGCTTGCTCTCGAGAGTTCGGGTGAACCGCGGGCCAGGGCCATGTGCGCCTCCACGAGGGAATACGTGGCAAGCACCATCGAGTATCCCGGGCTGTGGCGGTACTACCGCCATCTGCCCCAGGATCTCGACAGCACTTCGCTGGCTTCGCTCCTCATCGGGACGCACCCCTGGATCGCACTCGGGAGGAATGTGCCGCCGATCCTGGCGAACCGCGACGGGGAGGGTCGTTTCCTGACCTGGGTGCTGGCCGCCGACGAACCGGGAGTCGTGTCGACCTTTCGCATCGAAGCCGATCCGGTGGTCAACGCGAACGTCATCGCCTACCTCGGCGACCATCCCGAAACCAGGGCCGCCCAACGCTGGCTGGAAGCCCTGATTGCCGACGGCCGGGCCGAGGGCTCGTCCAAGTGGTATCCCGACCCGGTGGCGATCTACTACGCGGCCGCCCGTACCGTGATTCGCGTGCAGCCCGCCCTCGACCGGCTGCGGCCGGTCCTTGTGGATCGCGTCCTGGCCCTCGGCGACGCGAAGGGAGACTTCGGCAACGTCCTCCGGGCTGCTCAGGCAGTGTCGGCGCTCCACTGGGTCGGAGGGGTCGAACGCCTCGACGCGAAGAGGCAGGTCGAAGAGTTCATTGACTCGCAGCGCGAGGACGGCAGCTGGCCGGAGCTGCTGGCGTTTGGCGACCAGACGCTCAAGTGGGGCACGGTCGGGCAGATCGGGCATGGCTCGGAAGCGGTGACCTCGGCCTTCTGCACCGAAGCCCTGGAGCGGCTCGTTGAAGTCCTGAGCGACTGACGGCCCGTGGAAAAAGTCACGTCCCGGCCGGGGATACTGACCCGGACCACTCCCGCGGACCAGGGCCTCGTCGGCCTTCCGGCGCTGACGCCCCATCTGGAGTTCCACGACGTTGGCGAAGCCCAGACCCTGCTGGTTTCCGAGTCGTTCAACACCCTGTTGCACGGCGAGCTCTATCGCGCGCTGCTGCCGCTCCTCGACGGCCGCCGTTCGTGCGACGCGATCGTCAGGGCCGTCGAGGGGACGCATTCCGCGGTCGAGGTTCTCGCCGCGGTGGCTGCGCTGTCCGCCCGGGGCTACGTCGTCTCCGCCGACCACGGCATGGACCGGCGCCGGGCGGCCTACTGGTCGTCGCTGGGCGCCTCGCCACGCTGGGCGGAGAAGCGACTGGCGGAGTCGCGCATCGCGGTTGACGGCGATGACGGCCGGTTCATCCGCCATCTGGAAGCAAACGGCGCGGCAGTCGGGCCCGGGGATTCCGATCTCACGGTGGTGGTCAGCGACGACTATCTGGAGTCACGCCTCGCAGCAGTGAATCGGCGCCAACTCGAGGCCGGGGCGCCCTGGATGGTGGTGCGCCCCCACGGCATGGAGGCGCTGTTCGGCCCGGTCTTTCGGGCGGATCGCCGGGGACCCTGTTGGGACTGTCTCGCGCATCGCCTGGGCAGCCATCAGGAAGTCCACCGTTTTCTGCGCAACCTTGCCGGCGAACGGGCTGCCTTCAAGCCTTTCGCCACCCAACCCGCCGTGCTGGAAGCGCTGCACGGATTGATCGCGGCGGAGGTCGTCAAGTGGGTCGTGCTGGGGGACGCGGCGCCGATCCACGACCAGGCGATCGCGATCAACGTCGGCACCCTGGAAAGTTCGCGGCATCCGGTGGGACGCCGGCCGCAGTGCCGGGCCTGTGGCGAGGCGGCGCTCCATCGCCCGGACCGGCCGCCCGTTCCCCTGCGCCTCGAACCGAGCCCCAAGGCGCATCGCAACAGCGGCGGGGCGCGCTCGGTGGCGCCGGAGGTCACCCTGGACAAGTACCGCCACCTGGTGAGCCCGATCAGCGGGGTGGTGACCTGGCTGACCCGCACCACCGACGCAAGCGACGCCTGGCTCCACGTCTACTGGGCCGGCAGCAACCCGGCCATGCGGAGCCGGAGCCTGAGTTCGCTCCGGCGCAGCCTGCGCAGCAAGAGCGCCGGCAAGGGCAGCACCGCGGAGCAATCGAAGGTCAGCGCCCTGTGCGAGGCGATCGAGCGCCATTCCGGCGCCCGCTGCGGTGACGAAATTCGTACCAGGAGGCGGTTCAGCGAGTTCACCAGCGAAGAGGCAATCCATCCCAACGACGTGCAGTTGTTCAGCGACAGCCAGCTCGACAACGCGGGCGACCTGAACGCGAAGGGGCATCCATACAACGTCGTGCCGCCGCGGCTCGACCCCGAGGGTGAAATCGACTGGACCCCCGTGTGGTCGCTGACGCAGCAACGGCACCGCTATCTGCCGACGTCCATGCTCTATTCCATGCCGGCCGAAGCGCGCGAGCCTCACGACCTGATCGCCGATTCCAACGGCTGCGCCGCGGGCAACACGCGGGAAGAAGCGATCCTGCAGGGCTTTTACGAACTGGTTGAGCGCGACGCGTTCGCCGTCTGGTGGTACAACCGCCTGCGCGTGCCGGCCGTCGAACTGTCCAGCTTCGACGACGCGTACCTCGCATCGGCCCCGCGCTACTACGCCCGTCGGGAGAGGGAGCTTTGGCTGCTCGACGTCACCTCCGACCTGGGTATTCCCACGTTCGTCGCGCTCTCGCGACGAACGTCCGCGGAGACCGAGGACATCATCTACGGTGCCGGCGCCCACGACGACCCGCGCATCGCGGCGCTACGCGCGATCTGCGAACTGAACCAGTGCCTTACCTGGCTGCCGGACCCCGCGAAGCCTGGCGGCGCGCCCACCATCGATGACCCGCTGGCGCTTCGGTGGTGGAAGACGGCGCGGCTCGCCGACTGCCCCTGGCTCGCGCCGGACACCGGCCAGCCTCCCGCGAAGGCTTCACGGTATCCGGTGAACGAATCGACGGACACCCGCGAAGACGTCGAGTCCTGCCGCTCGCTCGTCGAAGCCAGGGGGATGGAGTTCCTGGTGCTCGATCAGACCCGGCCCGACATCGGGATGCCGGTGGTGCGGGTCATCGTGCCCGGCATGCGCCATTTCTGGGCGAGATTCGCTCCCGGGCGGCTCTACGACGTGCCGGTCAGCATGGGCTCCCGAGATCATCCTCTTGCCGAAGCGGATCTGAACCCCGCCCCCGTGATCGCGTGAGGAGGCGGCATGAACATTGACGAGGCGGTCACCCTCACCGAGGAGCGCCTCGCGGTCGAGGGCGGCACCATGGGTGACCTGCTGGGGCACTTTCGAAACCGGATCTCGCCGGTGCTCATCGGCGATCCGGAGTGGGAACTCGTACTCGGCCGGGCGCGGAAGCTCCCCATCACGCTGGGCGCCCTTCCCTTCGGCTTCGAGCTGCCGCTTCATGCACGCCAGCCGAGCGCGGACTTCGGGGTCTCGCTGGCGAGCGGAACCAGATCGGCCGCGTTCTTCGAAGAGTGCGCGGCGGAGGACCCGGCGGATCAGACGGCGCGAGCGATTGCCCAGCTGTTTCGCCGGATGGATGCCGAGGACTCGCCGCTCCGCGAGATCGTCGGCCGCAAGGTGATGCTGGAATACGACATCGGTCCGGCGCGGCACGACGAAGGTTCGCTGCCCGGGATGTTCCTGCGGCCCGGGGAACGTCCGATCCTCGGCGCCCGCGGTCAGGGAAACGATGTCGGTCTGGTGGTGGACGCGCTCGCTTCCTGCGTGGGCTGGGAACTGACCGGCGCCGAGCGGCGAAACATCGAACGGACCTACCTCGCGCAGCCGGCAGACACCCGCATGGATTCGTTCGGGGTGTTTCCCTCCCGCTCGCGGGCGATCCGCCTCGCGGTCATGGGCTTCAGATCCGAGCGCGAAGTCAGTTCGTACCTCGAAGACACGGGTTGGCCGGGTGAACTTGCGGCCGTCCACTCCGTGATTTCCCGCTTCAAGGAACGCGCGCAGGTCGTGAGAAGCGGGGTGAACATCGACGTGGTGGAAGACGGTGTCGGTCCGACGCTCGGACTGACGCTCATCGTCAAGCAGCGGTACACGAAGAGCTCACGGTACTGGCTCGACGGCCTCACCGATTGGCAACCGTTCCTGGGCGCCCTCGACGACGAGGACCTCGTGGTTTCAGCAAAGGTTGCCGCGCTTGCCGACTGGGTCTCGACGCCGACAACGCTGTTTGCGAAGTCGGGCCGCTACGTCCTGCTACGCGGGATCCATCACATCAAGCTGGTCATCGCGGGAGGCCGGCTTCGCCAGGCCAAGGCCTATGTGTTCATGGTGCTTTCCGCCGCAGTTTCCTCCTAGCCGGAAGTTTCGAGCGGCGTTTTCGTATAACTCCTTCACACTGGGGGAGTTGCTGGATTCTGTGATGTAGCGTTACTGGCTACATGCGATGAGAGACGGCGAGAAGATCGAAGGAACGTTGTTGGACGGGGGTGAGTTCGGG